>NZ_CP044230.1:1478920-2133380 GCF_008727815.1 Streptococcus sp. LPB0220
AAATTGCTAGTTCTTTTTCAAGCAGTTCAGATTTTTCAGCATGGGTGGCTGATAAAATTCGTGGGTCTTCTAAGAGTTCTTTCAAGAGAACCTGACACTTTTCATCCTCTGGTAAATCAGAATAATGGTCATTAATCCCTGCCGATTTCAATAATTCTGCTACACAGGCTTCATGCACACTAGAATCCTGGCGCATATCAATAGAGGCGAGATAGAATCCAAAAACATCGATGGCTTCTAGAAGTTCTGCAAACTCACCAGAAATTAAATACTCTGATTTGTTTTCTAACAAGGAATCTTTGATCTTTTCAAGGTCTTCTTTGAATTCTTGAGCAGAGGCATAAGCTGGAGCTTCTTTCTCAGAAATTTTCTTTAAAGCTCCAGAGATACGATTGCCGATATAATCAGAAACTGGCCCTTGTTGATGAGCGTTTGCTCCTAATAACCTCTCGACAGCATAACGATCTTCTCTAGTTTCCCCAACCATAGTCCATTCTTTTAAATTGACCAAAGTCTGGATCAATTTTGACTGGATATAGTGGAAAGCCCGACGGTAAGGTTCTTTTTCACGAAAGACGGATGTATCACTGGATAGGGCGGCCATTTCAGCTACTGCTTCACTTGTTTTAGAAAGACTCGTTGAAAGGGAGAAATGACGGTATAATTTTGAAATCTTTTCGATGTAATAGTTCAAAATGACTTCACTTTGAATAGTTGCTGAACGCTTCAAGGTCTCAGCTGTTACAAACGGATTCCCGTCCCGGTCTCCCCCAATCCACATGCCCATTGTGATCGGACGTGGTTGTTCAAGCTCCAATCCATGCTCTTTTGCCAAGCGTTTGTATTCCAACATAAGATTTGGAACAGCTTGTAAGAAGGAGCTATTGTAATATTCCATGACGTTGGTGATCTCATTGGTAACCTTCAATTTTTTGTCACGAATCATATCCGTTTGCATCATGATTTCGATATTACAACGAAGGTTGTTATACCACTTATTCTCATTCATTAAACCAGCTTTAACATCCCGGTGCTGACGAAGAAGAGCGTGAATATGATTGGTTAAATCCAGCATGGTTTTTCGTTGCACTTGAGTTGGATGGGCTGTTAAAACAGGTACAATATTGAGATTTTCAAGAATTTCTTGTGCATCTTCATTTTTTGCAACTTCTTTAATGGTTGAAGAAAGTTTTCCGAGGTATTCACCATCCACGTTATTCAAATGATTGATTTCATAGGCCAAATCGACATCTTCTGAGATGTTAATCAAGAGTGGTAAAATAGCAAAATAACGTGAAATCACTGTCATTTCTTCATTTGTCAATTGTTCCACTAGTTGATTCAACTCACGATAGTTCTGTGTTTTTGATAGATCCTTCAACTGCCTAATTTTATCAAAGGTTTCCGGACGAACCAAATTTTTCGTAATATCATCTAATAAATTGGTTAAGATTTCGGCTTCTTCTTTGATAATATCTTTATTTGTGAAATTCTCTAATTTTTGTAAGACCATTTTTTCTCCTTTTTGAATAGCCATTCAACAATTCCCTTTTAATAATAAGGTTTGATTTTACCTTTTTCTTCAAAAACCATGCCTTCTTGTTCCATCTTGGCCCGTTTTTCACTAGCGTCGATATTCAAAACGAAAGCAATCGCTACGGATAAGACCCATAAGCTATTTCCCCCTTGGGATAAGAAGGGGAAGGTCACTCCTGTAGACGGAATCAAACCAGAAATTCCTCCGATGTTAATGAAGGTTTGCACTAAGATCATCCCACCGATCCCAATGGCCATCATCGAATTAAAAGGATTCTTTGCTCGAATACCGACTAAAATGATCCGAAGAATTAAGAAGAATAAGAGAGCAAGGATCAAACTAGCTCCAACAAAACCTAATTCTTCAATCACAATCGCAAACACAAAGTCTGTGTGCGCTTCTGGTAAGTAACCTTGTTTTTCAATGGAATTTCCTAGCCCCAAGCCAAACCAACCACCGTTACTCATGGCATAGTAGGAATTAGCTAATTGGTGACCTGCGCCAGACAAATCATTAAAGGGGTTAAAGAAGGCACTAAAGCGTTTGGCTACATAACCAAAGACTGGAATTTTAGCGACACGGTCCACACCGATAATCCAAATTGAACCAAGGACAATGGACGATACTCCAACAACTAAACCAAGTAAAGAGGTAAACCAACGGTAGCCCACTCCACTAGCCGTAATCATGATCAAGACCGTTAAGGCCAAGATCGTCGCATTTCCCAAGTCCGGCATAATCACAACGATTCCAATCAGAATCAAGGTCAGCCAACGCCAATCGTTTAAATTCCTTGGAATCCATTCATTGTGGGTCAAGGCTTGATAATCATAATCGCGTATCTCGTCTTGTCGTTTAGAAAAGATCAAGGCTAGATACCAGACTAAGATCACCTTGAGGTATTCTGCCGGCTGGATACTGAAGCCTCCGGGAATTGTCAACCAACCGTGAGCTCCATTGACGGTATCTGTGATAAACCTAGACAGAATCAACAAAATCACTTCAATAAAAATGACAAAAGCCAGCACTTTTTTATTTCGAAGGAAGTTTAGGCTAAATTTATAAATCAAGGCGATGGTTAGGAGACTTAGGATAAAAAAGAGCCCCTGTGTCCGGACCATCCGAATCGAACTCACTCCACTTTGAATTGCCAAGGCACTTGTTGTCGAATAGACAACAATCAAGCCAATGATGGATAAAATCAAATAGGGAATGAGGATGGAATAATTTAAAAGATGTCTTTTTTCAATTTTCATAATTCACCATATTCCTAATGTTCAACCTTCATTATATCATTTTTAAGAAGCAAAACCAAGGAAAGGCCAGAAAAGATTCGGCTTCTTCTCTATTTTCCAGAAATATTCTTAATATTTTTCTTATTTTCATATATTTTTATCCTTTTTCGATGAAAAGATTCCTTTTTTTTGAAAATAATGGCTGAAATTGGGATCTTTTAAGCATTAACTTTTGCCTTTTCGTTTTTTTTACGGTAAAATGATTCTGTATGAGAAAAAGGATAAAACCCGTTGTTCTCTTGGTCTTTTTTATCAGTTTCATTTCTTTTCTCGTTCTTTCACGAACAATTGCTGATATGCAAGCAAGAGCACAACAAGAAACAACCCAAACGATTCCGAACTTCAATACACCTAAAAAAACAACTACTGCAAGCTCTTCTTCTAAAAAAGAGGAAGACATCAATCCAGAACTGGTTGGCCGCCCGATCATTGATATCTCAGGCTGGCAATTGCCTAGTGAAATTGATTACGATGTCCTCTCCCAAAATGTGGGAGGTGTGATCGTTCGTGTCCATAGTGGGGCTCAAGCTAAAAAGGAAAATGCAGCAACCTACTTAAATGGTCTGGATAAATCTTTTAAAACCCATATCCAAGAATTCCAAAAACGAAATATCCCTGTCGCAGTCTATGCTTATGTCGCTGCTAAGGATAAAAAAGAAATGGAAAAAGAAGCAGAGGAATTTTACAAGGCTGCTTCTCCTTACAAACCGACCTACTATTGGTTAGACGTTGAGGAAAAAACCATGAAGGATATGAACGCAGGTGTTGAAGCTTTCCGAGCAAAACTACAAGCTTTGGGTGCAAAAAATATTGGACTCTATATCGGAACTTACTTCATGGAAGAACACAGTATCTCCACTGATAAATTTACGGCTCTTTGGATTCCTACTTATGGATTTGATGATGGCTACTATAATGCTGCACCAGATACCAACACGGAATACGACTTGCATCAATATACCTCTCAAGGGCAATTAAATGGATTCTCACACTACTTGGATCTCAACCAAATTGCTCCGACGCAAGACCAAGAAGCGATTTATCGGAAACTTTTCAAGGTACAAAAAGATGGCTCTTCCTCATAGCCTTAAAACAGCAGATCAAGTGGTTTTCACTTTTTCTGCTGTTTTCTATTTTTAAGGAGAAGACAATATCGTCGCTATTATATGTTATAATGGTCTAATGAAATCTGATTTTGTAGAGAAAAAGAGAAAAGGAGAAAGCCATGGCAAAAAAAAATAAAGTGAAAAAAACCTTGGTCGAGCAGATCTTGACTAAAGCAAAAATTGAGCACGTAGGCTTACAAATCAACGCTTTAGAAGGGATCTTACCAGAAGGAATTGATCGCTCTACTATTTTCAAAACCCTAGCTCTCAAAGGAGATAAAACGGGTCCCGTGATTGGGATCATTCCTATTACAGAACATCTTTCAGAGAAAAAGTTAGCCAAATTATCAGGGAATAAGAAAATCGCTATGATTCCTCAAAAAGATCTTGAAAAAACAACGGGTTATATTCATGGGGCCAATAATCCGGTGGGCATTCGCCAAAAGCATTCTTTTCCTATTTTTATCGATGAATCAGCCCTTCAGTTAGAAACCATGATCGTATCTGCTGGGGAAATTGGCCATAGTATTCAAATCAAACCCCAACTTCTAGCAGACTTCGTCAAAGCGACTTTTGCAGATATTTTGGAATAAAGACAGAGAAGGAGACAAGATTGTGAAACTATATTTTATTCGACACGGACGGACAGAATGGAATGAAGAAGGTCGTTTTCAAGGATCAAATGGCGATTCTCCGCTGTTACCAGCCTCCATTCATCAGCTTGAAAAATTAGGAAAGCATCTAGCTACTGTCCCTTTTGATGCGGCTTTTGCAAGTGATCTGCCACGGACAGTCCATACTGCACAGATCATTCTCGATCAATTGAAGACACCTCTAAAATTGCAACCAACGCCTGCTCTTCGTGAGTGGAATTTGGGAAAATTAGAAGGAGCTAAAATTTCTACCATATCGGCCATCTATCCCCAACAAATGGATGCTTTTCGACATAACCTAGCTCGTTTTCAAAATGAAATCTTTGATGCAGAATCTGTTTATGAAACAACCAAACGTACCTGTGATTTTGTAAAAAGTCTGAAAGGAAAAGAGCTCGATACCGTTCTCATTGTTGGACACGGAGCTAATTTGACAGCTTCTATTCGAACCTTGCTCGGTTATGAAATCGGAGAACTCCGCAAAAATGGTGGACTAGATAATGCCAGCGTGACGGTTTTGACAACAGATGATTTTAAGCACTATCACTTAGAAAAATGGAATGATACCTCTTATATAGAGGACTAAAAAAACACTGATCGCAAGATCAGTGTTTTCTTTTAGCTTATTTCATGGTTGGGAAGAGAAGAACGTCGCGAATCGTGGTCACATTTGTCAACAACATAACGAGACGGTCAATACCAATTCCAAGTCCACCTGTTGGTGGCATACCATATTCAAGGGCTTCAACGTAGTCATAGTCGATGCCTGTTGCTTCGTCATCTCCCAATTCTTTCGCACGCGCTTGCGCTTCAAAACGTTGCAATTGATCGATCGGGTCATTCAATTCTGTGAAGGCATTGGCATACTCTTTGGTCATGATGAAGAGTTCGAAACGGTCAGTGAAGCGTGGGTCTTCTGGATTTTTCTTAGCCAAAGGTGACACTGCTACTGGGTGACCATAGACAAAGGTTGGTTGCGTCAAGGTTTCTTCAACAAATTCTTCGAAGAAGGCATTGATAATTTGTCCCACTTCTGTGTAGTGTTTTTCAACTGGTACATGTTTTTCGTTTGCAAGTGCTACAGCTTCTTCAAAGGCCATGTCTTGCCAGAAGTCAACACCTGTGATTTCTTTGATCGCATCAACCATGTGAACTCGTTTGAAAGGTTCGTTGATTTTGATTTCTGTTCCTTGATAGTCAATTGGACCATCACCATGGACAGCTTTAGCAGCATGTTGGATGATACCTTCTGTTAAGTCCATGATATCGTGGAAGTCAGCGTAAGCTTGGTAGACTTCGATTGAAGTGAATTCAGGGTTGTGAGTGGCATCCATTCCTTCGTTACGGAAGATCCGTCCGATTTCGTAAACGCGTTCCATCCCACCAACAATCAAACGTTTCAAGTGAAGCTCAGTCGCGATACGAAGCACCATGTCAATGTTTTGCGCATTGTGGTGAGTGATAAATGGTTTAGCAGCAGCACCACCGGCTTCATTGTGAAGAACAGGTGTTTCCACTTCAAGGAATCCTTGACCATCTAAATAACGACGGATTTCAGAGATAATTTTTGAGCGAGTTACAAAACGTTCGAAGCTTTCACGGTTTGAAATCAAATCCAAATAACGTTTGCGATAGATGGTTTCAACATCTGAAAGTCCGTGGAATTTTTCAGGTAAAGGACGAAGGGCTTTTGACAAGTGAGTGATATGAGTTGCTTTAATCGAAAGTTCACCCATGTCTGTGCGCATGATTTCCCCTTCAACACCAAGGAAATCACCAAGGTCTGCTTTTTTGAAGATTTCGTAGTTTTCTTCTCCAACAGCATCCTTACGAACGTAGATCTGAATTTGACCTTCACGGTCTTGAAGATGGGCAAAGCCAACCTTTCCTTTTCCACGTTTTGTTACGAGACGACCCGCAATAATAGCTGTTTCGTTCAAGTCGTGGAGTTGTTCTTTATCTAATTCTGAATATTTTTCTTTTAATTGACCTGAATTTGCAGTACGTTCGAATCGTTTTCCAAATGGATCGATTCCTTGTTCACGAAGGGCCGCCATTTTCTCACGACGGACAATCTGCTGGTCATTCAATTCTTCCATATGTTCAGTAGTCATTTGGAACCTCCTAAGTTATTCTCCCCTATTCTATCATATTTAGACTAGAAATTCACTAATATTTACCAATTAAACAAAAATAAGATGGAAGAAAAAATGCAGCTTCTTGACTGAATACTCAAAAACATCAGAACACCGTCGTTGACTCCCCAAACAGCATGAACTATCTAAGATAAGATAATTAAAAAGGTTTCGATATACTATTCAAAAAAAACATAAAAAAGGAGCGTGGAGAATCTTGAACAATTCATCCTGACTCGCTCCCATTTTTTTATTCATAACGCAAGGCCTCGATCGGATTTAACTTAGAAGCCTTATTTGCTGGTAAAATCCCAAAGAGAATGCCTACAAAAGCAGAGAAAATAATGCTACCGATTGCGACATTTAAGGAAATAATCGGTGGTCCTTCTAAGGAGGCTGCAGCAAGGGAAGTAATCAAGCTATTCACACCATAAGCAAGGATAAGTCCAAATAGCCCACCAATGATGGTTAAGACCATAGACTCAATCAAAAATTGAACCAGAATCTTACCTCGAGTTGCTCCCAATGCTTTGCGAAGACCAATTTCTCTCGTCCGCTCAGTAACAGAAACCAACATGATATTCATGACTCCAATCCCACCAACCAAGAGGGAAATCCCTGCAATAGCACCGATCACTGTCGTCATAATTCCGACCACTTTGTTGGTTTCCTCTAGGATGCTATCCAAATTAAAGATTTGGAATTCCCCTTGGCGAACACCTGAAAGTTCTGTTAGCTTTTGAGCAGCTTCGATCCCAACAGATTTGATTTCTTTCACATTTGGAACGTGAACGACGATGTTCTGAATCTCGTCTGTTCCAAATTCAGAAGCTAGCTGGGTATTGGCCATCAAGGCACTTCCACCTGAAGAAGCTCCATAGAGGGCAGTCCCTGCATTTGGATCCTTGAAAATTCCAACGACGCGATAATTGTTGTCCCCAACAGAGACCACCTGATTCAGCGGATTTTCCGTTCCAAATAATTGTTGAGCCAAGCCTTCATCAAGAAGCACTACCCGTGAGAAATTACTATAGTCTGCAGGGGTTAATTTTCGTCCAGATAAGAGCTCAACTTTTTTAACAGAAAAATAGGTCTCATTTACCCCTTGGATATTCACCCCGTCTGCTTTTTTCTTTTGAAAAGCAATGGTTGCATTGGAGGTATTGCCAACATAGTAACCATCGATACCTTGAATCTTGGTTAATTCCTTGACCCAAGATTCTTGCACAACTGGTGGTGCTTCCTTGACTTGACCATCAATATCTTCAGCATTTTCTCCCTCGATATCCGATGGAGCAGCCATCCCTCGATCTTCAGCTGCAGGGCCACTTTCGCTTCCACCTTCTCCTGTTTCCTCAGAGGGACCAATATTGATCCCAGTCACATAACCACTCTTATTGGGAGAATAGGAGATTTGTACATATTCTTGGTCCTTAGTGAAGGTCTTGGTAACACCAGCTTTCATGCCATCTCCAAGAGCCATGATGACAACAACAGAGGCAACTCCTATAATGATCCCCACCATGGTCAAGAAAGACCGTAATTTATGGCTCATAATCGAGCTGATTGCAAATTTCCAATTTTGCATTAGGTCCCCCTTTCCAGCTTGCTATCTGAGGAGATCACTCCATCACGAATGACAATGCGACGATGAGCAAAAGCTGCAATTTCTGGTTCGTGTGTAACCATGATAATGGTCTTTCCTTCTTGATTCAGCTTGGTTAACAAGTCCATTATTTGCTCTCCCGTCTTGGTATCTAGGGCACCAGTCGGCTCATCTGCTAAGACGATGGCTGGCTGATTGACGAGAGCTCGAGCGATCGCAACCCGCTGTTTTTGACCTCCAGAGAGTTCCGAAGGCAAATGGTGCATGCGAGAATGAAGCTCTACCTTTTCAAGATATTGCTCAGCTAATTCCTTTCTTTTAGTAGGATGAACCCCTGCATAAATGAGAGGGAGTTCTACATTTTGAAAAGCATTGAGCTTGGAGAGAAGAAAGAATTGTTGAAAGACAAAACCAATCTGTTCATTTCGAACACGCGCTAATTTTTTCTCACTGAGATTTCCGACTTCCTGGCCTTCTAGGAAATATTCTCCACTGGTCGGCCTGTCCAACAAGCCAATGACGTTCATCAAGGTTGATTTTCCTGAGCCAGATGGGCCCATAATAGCCACAAACTCGCCCTCTTCGACTTCTAAATCGATGTCTTTTAAGACACGAAGTTCTTGGTCTCCATTTTTATAGGTTTTATTGATTCCTTTTAGTTCAATCAATTTTGTCATATTTTCCGATCTCTTTTCCATCTTCCAGTTTCTCATTAGGATTCACAATAACTTGGGCATCTTTCTTCAAGCCTGACAAGATTTCCTGGTTTTCTGCATCGGCGTTACCAAGCGTCACTTTTACTTTCTTAGCCTTACCATTTTCGACCGTCCATACATAACTCGTATCTCCATCAGCCATGACACTGGTCACGGGAACAAGGGGATGTTGAGTAGAACTTTTGACTTCAATATTGACAGAAAAGCCTTGTTTGAGTTCCCCAATGTCACTAGTAATATCTACTGTGAATGGGTACTTGGCTCCCCCACTTCCTTGTGTTCCTCCTGCTGCATTGGCCCCTGCTTGACCCGCGTCAGTCGGATAATTCGCTACATAAGAAATCTTTCCTGTCCAGGTTTTATCCGGATAAACTTTGGAAGTGAGAACCACTTCCTGACCTTCAGAGATATTGGCCAAATTGTATTCAGATAATTCCCCTTTGACTTGTAAATTTCCGTTGCTCACAATGTGAACCAGAGTTTGGTTGGTCCCTGTAGTCGATTTTGAAACATCTTTATTGACTTCGACCACAGTGCCATCTGTATTACTCTTGACTGTTGTCGCATCCAGAAGTGCCTTAGCCTTGTTCATATTATCAACCGCATCAGACTTGGCATCTCGTAAATCGCTAGCTTGAGAATCAACAGTGCGTTGGGTCTGTGAAGCTGACTTGGCATCTGCTTCTTCATCTCCTGTCGTATCAATGGTCACACCATTTGTCAGTAAATCATTTAACTGACGATCTGCCTTATTGACAGCACGAACGGCTGCATCGTAAGCTGTTTGGGCCTCCGTACTGCTATATTGAACGATTGGCTGACCGGCCGTCACTTGATCTCCTACATTGACCAAAATCGACTGCAAATCACCTTTGGTTCCATCAAAATAGACATACTGCTCCTGATTGGCAGTGACCTTCCCAGTTAACAAGACCGAAGAAGCGATCGAGCCATCCTTGACCGTTTGCACCATTAGAGTTTCTTTAGTGACTGCTTGATCAGGAGTACTTGGATGTGAAAACACCATCACACTTCCTGTTCCAATCACCGCAATTGCCGCACCTGCGGCTGTAAATAGTTGCCATTTTTTCAATTTCTTCATCGTTTTTCTCCATCAAAGAAAGCGTTTTTTTCTATACCATAGTATACCATATTTCCTTACTTTTCTATCTAAAATTGACACAGCAAAATGAAATTTAAATGCTTGGGAAATGCTAAACCCTTGACTTTTGTAACAGTTGATATTACAATCAAACTGAAATCCCATTTAGGAGGAAAACATGAAAGAATTTGATATTATTTCAATCGGTGGAGGTAGTGGAGGAATCGCTACCATGAACCGGGCTGGGGAGCACGGAGCACGCGCTGCTGTCATCGAAGAAAAACAATTGGGGGGCACCTGTGTCAACAGAGGATGTGTGCCTAAAAAGATTATGTGGTATGGTGCACAAATTGCAGAAGCCATTCGCGATTACGGGCCAGACTATGGTTTTACTTCTGAACAGACCAAATTTGATTTTGCAACCTTAAGAAAAAATCGTGAAGCCTATATTGATCGTTCTCGGAATTCTTATGATGGTAGTTTCAAACGCAATGGAGTCGAACTGATTGAAGGTCGTGCTCGTTTTGTGGATGCTCATACGGTTGAGGTAAATGGAGAGACCATCAAAGCCAAGCATATTGTAATTGCGACAGGAGCCTATCCTCATATTCCTTCTGTTCCTGGAGCAGAATTTGGCGAAACATCCGATGATGTCTTTGCTTGGGAGGAACTTCCAAAGTCTATTGCTATAATTGGAGCTGGCTACATTGCGGTAGAATTAGCCGGTGTACTTCACCATCTAGGCGTTCAAACGGACCTCTTCATTCGAAAAGATCGGGTATTACGTAGTTTTGATTCTTCCATTTCTGATGGTTTAATGGAAGAAATGGAAAAACAAAGACTTCCTCTTCACAAGCATAAGGTTCCCATGAAGCTTGAAAAATTAACAGACGGACGTGTCAAGGTTTACTTTGAAGATATGACCAGCCATGTAGCGGAACATGTCATCTGGGCAACCGGACGCAAACCAAACGTCAAGGATCTGAATTTAGAAGCAGCAGGTGTTACTTTAAATGAAAAGGGATTTATCGCAGTAGATGATTACCAAAACACCGTTGTTCCGGGCATCTATGCTCTTGGTGATGTCACGGGTGAAAAAGAGTTGACTCCAGTGGCCATTAAGGCTGGGCGAACCCTTTCTGAAAGACTATTTAATGGAAAAGTCGATGCTAAAATGGATTATACTAGCATCCCGACCGTTGTCTTTTCTCACCCTGCTATCGGAACGGTGGGCTTAACGGAAGAGGAAGCCCTACAAACTTATGGAAAAGAGAATATTAAAGTCTATACTTCTCAATTTGCTTCTATGTATACCGCCGTTACCCAACACCGCCAGCAGGCAAAATTTAAACTCATCACTGCGGGGCCAGAAGAAAAAGTCGTTGGTCTCCATGGACTTGGATATGGCGTGGACGAAATGATCCAAGGATTTGCCGTTGCTATCAAGATGGGAGCGACAAAAGCCGATTTCGATGCAACTGTCGCCATTCACCCAACTGGATCCGAAGAATTTGTGACCATGAGATAAAAAAAGCTTGAAGTCCTTGTACTTCAAGCTTTTTTCTTTTCTTATGGTAAGATGGCAATGGCACGAACAGGTGAACCAGTTGCCTTGTCCCAATGAGGGAAGGCAATTGAAATCAAGGCACCTACAGCTGGGACTTGATCCAATTGGTTCAAGACTTCAACTTGGTAGATGTTTTGTTCCAAGAGGTAGTATTCATTGACCAAGCCATGCTCTGCTGCTGGAATACCCGCATCGGTATCAAAGGTTTCATGCCCCACAGCCTTGACATGGCGTTCATGAATCAAGAATTCCAGAGCTTCACGGCTCCATCCTGGACTTTGTTGAACCCCATTTTCATCAAGGTTGCGCATAGCATCTTGATCCGGCCAACGTTTTGACCAATCACTACGGAAGGCAACAAAAGCACCCTCAGCAATTTGTCCATGCTCTGCCTCAAAGTCTAAGATATCTTGTTTGCTCAAGATAAAGTTTGGATTGGCTGCAACTTCTTTAGACTTGTCTATAACATAGAGTGGCAAGAGGAGATCTTTAAGGGCAATTTCATCTAACCAACGACCACCTTCTACAAAGTGAATTGGTGCATCGATATGCGTACCGTATTGACCAACCACTGTAAATTTTTGAACATGGAAACCATCTTTTAATGTGAAAAGATCTTCTTGTTGCAAAGCAGGAAGGGCGGGGAAGTGTGGACTTTCCGCATTGATCTGGTGACTCAAGTCCACCCATTTTTTAGCTTGCAATTCTTTATAAATACTTAGTAAATCTGACATGTTTCTTCCTCCTTATTCGCCCCAAACTTCAGCGACAATTTCCTTAATCAAACCGATTTTTTTCCATTGGTCTTCTTCTGTCAAAATGTTTCCTTCTTCTGTTGAAGCAAAGCCACACTGAGTCGACAGGTAAAGATTTTCCAACGGTACATACTGACTCGCTTCTTTAATACGAGCAATCACTTCGTCCTTGTTTTCCAATTGACCACTCTTAGATGTCAAGAGGCCTAACACCACTCCTTTACCAGGGGTTACTTCTGCAAGTGGTTCAAAACCACCGGCACGATCGGTATCAAACTCAAGGAAGTAAGCATTGACCGCTTCTTCTCCAAGGAGTTCTTTGGCAATCGGAGCATAGCCACCTGATGAAGCCCAAGTGGAATGGAAGTTCCCACGACAAACGTGCGTATTGACGGTCAAACCAGCTGGAACATGTTGGTAGACATCGTTGTTAAAGGTCAAGAAGAGATCAGCGAGTTCTCGGCGAACCTCATCTTTTGACTTGCCTTGAGCTGCTCCCCAAGCCGTCAAGAAATTATCGTCTACCAAGACACCCCACGTACAGTCATCCACTTGAAGAGTCCGAAGTCCTGCATCATACAAATCTTGAATCACTTGAAGATAGGCTTGCTTGATGTCTTCACGAACAGCCGCAAAATCAGGATAGATGGTATTCAATTGCTCTACATGTTCTGCATCACGGATCAATTCAAAATAGAATTGCGCAGGCGCTGGAATAGTATATTTAGGTTCTACACCATCTACATCTGCCACAAGATCCCGCAAGAACTTGTAATGCTCTACAAATGGATGATTGGCTCCCGTGATCTTTCCAACGACAAGAGCTGAGTCCGCCTTGGTCGTTTCATCATGGAATTGATAGCCTTGTGCAGCTTGGACATGATCAATGCCACCGAAGCCCCAGAAGAAATCCAAGTGCCAATAAGCCCGGCGGAACTCCCCATCCGTTACTGACTTCAGACCAGCGGCAATTTCTTTTTCAACGAGGTCACGAATCGCCTGATCCTCTACTTTTGTTAAGTCAGCCTGACTGATTTTTCCAGCTGCGAAATCTTCACGAGCTTGAACCAAAACGGCTGGACGAAGAAATGAACCAACATGGTCTACGCGATAAGGTGCATGTGTAGGTGTCAATATGAATTCCTCTTTCCTATAAATTTTACATTAATTCATCAATGCAACCATTATAGCAGTCTAACACTTGATAAACAAGGGTTTGGGATAATCTAATATCTTTGACATCTATATAGTCTTAGACTATAACAAAAAAAGAAGTCCTTGAAGGACCTCTTTTTATTTTAATTTTTAAATGCATCGAGCATAACTTGAAACTCTTCGTTCGTGAGTGTAATGCCTTTCCCCATCTTTGTATGGTCGGGACTCCAGGTCCGGATATCATACTTAGCTGGAGCACCGTTAAAACTTACACGGTTCAATTCCTTGGTCCAACCCTTGTCATTTTCTGACAAGACCAGTAAATGTTCTTCGATTTGGAATGAAAATTCTGCCATTTCACGACTCCTTTCTTGCCTTCTCATCTCTATTATTCGTAAATCATTTACAAAATCGTTGAAATTATCTATAATATATTGTATCAAGTTATGGAGAATTTAGCTATGAAAAAATTTCTCGAGATCGTTAAAGACCGAGCAAATGAATTTTTCAATGGAAAAGTCAGTACCCCTGCCCCATTAGAAGATGAGAGAATTATTGAAATCATTCAACAAGCTTTGCGAAAAAAACAAGGGGTTCATGTTATTTTTTCAAACAAGAGTTTTACAGGTGATATTGTCAAGTATGACCAAGAACGCCGACAACTGATCGTGAAAAATTTTAAAAAGAGTATGTCCACGATTATTCGGATTTCTGAGATCCAGAAAATCAGTTTGGTCCCCAATAATATTCGCATCGCCCAACAAAAAGGAGAGGTTTAACCCTCTCTTTTATATTGAAGACAAACGTCATTTTTGGCGTTTGTTTTTATTACTTTCAATCTCATTTCTATATTTATTAGAGTATCAAAAAAATTCCAGTACATACTACTAGTATTGACGTTGCCTTGATTAAAAAGGTTACCAAATCTTTCGTAATTACATTATCTATTTAAAGAAAAATATTAGTAATAAATTATGTAAATTCAATCTAATCTCTAATCACCATAAGTATGCTCCCATTTTTTCATTTCTTCAACGATACTTCTTAGAGCAATACCTTTTTTTGTCATTTTATATTCAACCTGTGGAGGCGATGTCGGTAAAACTTTTCTTGATAAAATACCTTCTTGCTCAAAATCATGTAATCGTTGAGCTAATATTCTAGGATTAATACCTTCTACACTACGCAAAAGACTACTATAATGTATATTACCATCAATAATTTCAGATAAGATCTCAAGAGTAAATTTACCTTTTAGTAAATTCAAGACCCTTCTTGCTGGACAAATTGATTTTTTCAAAGATTGCTTCTTGCAAGTCTCCATTCATTTCCTCCTTTTTTGATAGTTACTATACTTTTTTTCCCTTCTTGTTTCAGAAATTATTACATGATAAGCTAATTATATCATTTGAAAGGGGAAATTACTATGGATATTACAACTAAGTTTGACCGTATCAAAGATATTCTCGGTTGCGCTGATGGAAGATACTTTGGCACTGGATATACTCAAGTAAAATATTTTCAGAAAGTTAAATATATTGCTTTTGATTGATAAATGAAAATTGGTTTGATGAAATAACGGAGGAAGCTTGATGAAAAAAACAAATACAAAAGCGCCAGCTTATCTACTTTTTATTCTTTCACTAGGATACATTATGGCGGTCCTAGATACAACCGGAGTGGTTCTTGCTGTTCCCCATATTGAAACAGCTATGAGCGTCTCATTAGAGCAATCCATTTGGATTATTAACGCCTATACACTAGCTTTAGGCTCTTTACTCCTACTTTCAGGAAATCTAACAACAAAATATGGTGCTAAACGAATTTTATTATTTGGAATGACAATTTTTACACTTGCCTCATTTGGGTGCTCTTTTTCACCAAATATTGAAACATTAATCATACTTAGATTCGTTCAAGGTTTCGGTGCTTCTTTGTTTATGCCTAGTTCATTAGCACTTTTATTCATTTCATACCCTGATTCTACTAAAAGAGCACGTATGTTAGGAATTTGGACAGCAATTATTTCTGTTGCAACCGGTACTGGTTCTTTTATTGGTGGACTAATTATTAACTACTTCGGATGGAGGGGTATTTTCTTAATCAATATTCCATTGGGAATTTTGACAGTAATTTCAATATTACTTCTTGTGAAAAACAATATTGCCAATCCAAAGACTAGAATTGACATTTTCAGTAATATATTTCTTGTTGCAACTATCGGAAGTCTAGTTATTTACCTTGTTGAAGGGAATCAATATGGCTATAGTAACCTAAATCTTTTATTGTTTCTTCTCCTGTTTATATTATTTACTGTTGGTTTAGTAGTCCACGATAAAAAAAGTAAAGCACCTATTGTTCCCCACCAACTATTAAAAAATGCTAAGTTTATTGTCTCTAATCTGTTAGGTTTAGTAGTTAACATTTCATTATATGGTATTGTTTTGGTGCTAGGACTTTATTTTCAAACTTATTTAAACCTCTCCTCAATGGTTTCTGGACTCCTCATTCTACCAGGAATGATTGTCTTAATTATTGGTAATTTATTTTACGCACGTGCTGTAAAACGATTTTCCGTGGGAAGCCTCGCTACTGTCTCAATTATTTTTGCCATTGTAGGAGCAGCAGGAATTTTTGGAATTGGAGTCCTTTTTCATGAAATTCAACTATACATCCTAATCCCTTTATTTTCTTTAATGAGCCTTGGTATCGGAGTGTTAACTCCAGCAACTACTACCATTCTTATGGAAGCTGCTGGTCAAGAATTATCTGGAATTGCTGGTGCAACTTTAAACGCTAACAAACAAATTGGTGGACTTTTTGGTACAACAATTATGGGGATTCTAACTACTAATTTATCCCATAATTGGAATATGGTTATCGTTGTCGCATTTTTGGTTAACGTGATAATGTATATTGCTACTTGGTTAATTGCTAGTCGTTACCTTTATGGAAAAGAATAAAACCAAACAGAATGCATTCAATTAAAAGTTGATTATACAGATTGAAGAAAAAGTCCATTTTGACAATTTTCTTCAATCTTTTTTCATAATTATATAAAGAAAAAACTCTAAAGGAGAAGTTTTTCTAGTCCTAATAGAGTTTTTCTATATTCTGAAGAGAGATTTAACCCTCTCTTTTTTTGTTATACTCGAACAGTTTTACTTGCCCCATCTTTTGAGTAGAGATTGATTAAACCTTCCTGGCAAGAACGAATCATATCTCCTGGCTTGACTTCTTGTGGAACGGTGATCGTAAGAAGTTCCATCGGATTTGGTGCGCGATCAATCTTCACTCCATCCTTATCATGCAAGTCTTGGATCTGGCATTCAAAATGACGGAAGCCTGGTCCGTAGAATTCCACTTGGTCGCCTTCATTGATGACATTCCGTTGGCGAATCGTCGCAGTCATGGTAGATGGATCAAAGTCCACCACTTCTCCTACAAATTTGTATTGCGGAATCTTACGACGTGCCCCAAACAATTGTTCATTTTCAGTCGGTGTTTGGTAGTAGAATCCAGTTGCTAATTCACGTTGAGCGACTTTCCACAATTCATTGATCAAATCATCCTTAATGGCATAAAAGGCTTCTGGACTTTCCATATAGGCATCACAAGCTGCCTTGTAACAGTTGGCAACTGTTGATACGTAATGGACAGATTTCATCCGACCTTCGATCTTCAAGCTATCAACCCCATTGTCAATCATGTCTGGAATATTTTCGATCATACACATGTCCACGGCTGACATAGAATATTCTTCTGGGACTTGTCCTTTGATACTCTTGCGTTCTTGGCCAAATGGCATATCATAGAGATCGTATTTCCAACGACAAGATTGAGAACAACCACCACGGTTGGCATCCCGGTCAGACATGTGGTTAGAAAGGGTACAACGTCCGGAATAAGAAATACACATGGCTCCATGAACGAAGGCTTCGATCTCAAGATCGGTACGCTTACGGATCTCTGCCAACTCTTCCATGGATACCTCACGGGCCAAGACGACACGGGTCAAGCCATATTCTTTCCAGAAATGGAAGGTCTCCACGTTGGTTGCAGAAGCTTGCGTAGACAAGTGAATATTGAGTCCAGGTGCATAAGTTGCACAGATTTCAATCAAGGCCGGGTCTGAGACGATCACGGCGTCAAGGCCCATATCTCGTAATTCACGGAACCATTCACCAGCCCCTTGTTCATTTCCCTCATGGGTCACCATGTTCGAAGCCACGTGTACATCTACGCCACGTGCATGCGCATATTCGATACCTTCACGAAGCTCATCCATGGTAAAGTTTCCAGCACGGCTACGCAAACCATAGGCTTGTCCACCGACGAACACTGCGTCTGCCCCATAATTAACGGCAACTTTTAATTTTTCTAATGTTCCAGCAGGTACCAAAACCTCTGGACGTTTTTTTGTATTTGTCATGTTTTCTCCAATTTACAAGATTGTCGATATGATGAATAGCCTCTTCGTTCCCTGAAAAAGGAAAACTCACAAACGAAGAAGCCCTAGTATTATTTGTTATTTTACACGATCTGGTTCGTAATCATAGAAACCAGTATCCAAACCACGATTAGCTGGATGTAATTTGCGGATTTCTTCATCAAACAGATAGGCTTGATCCTGTGTAAATGTTCCTTTTTGAATCAAATCACGGGCCTTGACAAAGTACTCTGTAATCTTGACAAAGTTTTCACCCGGACAGTAGACACCATCAAGTTTCCAATGATCAAAGCCATGTTCTACCAACTCAGACAATTTGGTCATCATATTCAAGTCATTATTTGAGAAGATATGGGTTCCATGTTTGTCCTCATAGACTGAATAGTGAGAATTGGGATCTCCTGGTTCTGCTAAGAACAGATCGCGATCTTTGGTCACAGATTCTTCTGTCTTGATGAAGTTGTAATAATTCTGAAGAAGAGGTCGTTTCGAATGGTGGATAATGCTAGCACCATAGACCAAGACCTCTGCTGGAATCTGAAGATTCTCAGCCATTACGAATAATTCGGCAGATGGAATCTCACGAGCCAAAACAGCCTCAGAAGCTCCTGCCTGTTTTCCCCAGAAATTGATCTGGCGGCTAGAAGTGACCATAGTTGAGGCATCGTAAATCGTTTTGAATGGATAGCCATCTCGTTTCAAGACATAAAAAACGCCCGCATCTCCGACAGTAATATAATCAGCCTGAATTTCCTTTAGAAAATCTAGGAAAGGCTTGATTGAATCCATCATCGATTGGTGCATCAGTGCATTTACAGCTACTGTCAATTCTTTCCCAGCAGCATGGACTAGTTGGGCAATTCGATTTATTTCGTCATAGCTTAAAGTTTGAGGCAATCGTAATCCGTAGTCTTTTTCACCGACATAGATTCGGTCAACCCCTGCATCAATCAGGGCTTGCGCTTGCTCAACACTCTCTGCTGTTGCTGTAATAATAATATTTTTCATAGAACCATTATAACAAAAATTCCGATATTCTAGAAAAATTTATTCATTTTGTAAAATTTGTAACATTTTTGTAACATTTATATTCCTGAATTCATGATAGAATAATAGAGTACTGTTAGGAGAGAGAAAATGCCCGTAAGAAATTTAAGACACTATGAAGAAGAAGAATTCGATTATATCGAATTAACCAAACAAACCCAAGAAACCCCTATTCAGGACTATGCTCCTGAAGTTGAACCCGCACCTCAATTAAGTGAATTGCTATATTTTTTAAATATCGCTATTTTCTGTGTGTTGACGGTTGTATTTAGTTTTATCTTTTTAGCGACAAAAATGAATACCTTCTTTGCGTTTGCTTTAGCGATTGGTTCTAGTTTTGCTAGTATTCAAGGGTTCCGAATTTACTACAATAAACGAAAAAAATAAAAATCAGGTTCGCCTGATTTTTTTATTTACTCGAATTATTTTAATTGGATTAACAGTTGGAAGACAAAACTTAACTGCCAATTGCTATCTTACCTTCCATAAAAAATGAGGCTCTGTGAGCCTCATTTTTTATACTTCTTTTGTTTCTTCTTCAGCTGCTTCTTCAGAATCTTTTTCATCCAACTCTAAAACGATGTCTTCTGATTCTGTTTGTTTGCGAATGGATTGAACCAAGTCATTGCCACTTAGATTTTCTTTTTGAAGTTTATCCTTAAATGAGTGATAGACTTCTTGAGATTTTTCAACCACATCTTGCGTTTTTTCTTTGACAGATTCCAAAACAGTTCCTGTCGTAATTTCTCCAGAACCAACTTTTTCTTTGGTTTGTTGGATCACTTCTGCTGCTTGTTTTGAAACATCCTTAGCAGTTTGTTTCACCGATTCATGTACTTCTTGAGGATCTTCTTGATAATCTTTTACGAAGCGCACCACTTTTTTAGTGACTTTCTTTCCTTGCTCAGTTGATAAATAGTAGGCTGCTGAAGCACCTGAAATCACACCAATTAATAAACTAGATAAACGTCCCATATTCTTCCTCGATTCTATTTAAATAATTTTGAAGCCATCTTAATCGCTTTTAATCCGATAGAGGCTTTCACTGTTTTTCCACCAGCTGATACAGCTTTGACACTCAATTGACGGGCTTGATCATTCAAATCTGAAACAGACTCTGAAAGATCCGCCACGGCTGTAAAGAGTGGGGCAATCGTTGCAACTTTTTGATTCAAATCATCCGTTAAAACATTGACTTTTGCCAATAGATCATTGGTCTGATGCAAGGTGACATTGACATCTGATGTCAAAACTTGGATGGTTTTTTGCGTCTCATCTACAACTTTTCCAATCTTTGAGAGGAAAAAAATCATATAAATGACAAGCGCTACTAAGGCAAGGCCTAAGAGGCCGTAGGCAATTTCAATAAACATATATTACTCCTTTGCTTCTACATAATAAGGGGCTTTTTTGCGACGTTGGTAGATGATGATGGCGAGTCCAACTAAAATCAGGATCATCGACAACCACTGGGAAACACGTAAGCCCGCAAACATCAGGCTATCTGTCCGCATTCCTTCGATGATCATCCGACCAAAACCATACCAGATAAGGTAAAAGGCTGTGATCTCACCTTGTCGCAAAAATTGGGGCTTCCTACGAAGAATCAAGATCAAGAGAAATCCTAACAGATTCCAACTGGATTCATATAAGAACGTTGGCTGACGGTAACTACCATCTATATACATTTGGTCTCGAATAAAAGAGGGCAGGTAGTTAAGACTTTTAACAGCAGCTCCATAAGCTTCCTGGTTAAAGAAGTTCCCCCAACGTCCAATACTCTGTGCAATCATGACGCTTGGGGCCGCAATATCTAAGAAATCAATTGGCTCAATCAAGCGTCTACGAGAGAATAGATAGAGGACAAGGGCACCTGTCAAGAGGCCACCATAAATCGCGATTCCTCCGTTCCAGATAGCAAAAATCTCACCAAGGTGCTGGCTATAATAGCCCCATTCGAAAGTAACGTAATAGAGTCTGGCACCCACAATCGCAAGAGGAAAAGCAATCAGAATGAAATCAATGATGGCATCTGGATCAATTTTCTTACGAGGCGCTTCTTTCATGGAAAGATAAACAGCTAGAATCAAACCAGAGACAATACAAATTGCGTACCAACGAATACTGATCGGACCTAATTGAAGGGCTACTGGATTCATTCCTTCACCTCATTTTGACTAATCAACTGGGACAAACGTTCTTCAAAGGTTTTAGTGGCATCATAGCCCATTTGTTTGGCACGAACATTCATGGCTGCTGCTTCAATCACGACCGAAATATTTCGACCTGTCTTCACTGGAATGCGAATACGAGGAATGGTGACTCCACCGATTTCCAACTCTTCTGCGTTGTTACCAAGACGATCATAAGTTTGGTCCTTAGCATAATTTTCCAGGTAAACGTCGATTTGAACTTGTGAAGAATCCTTCACAGCACTCGCACCGTATAGACTCATGACATCGATAATCCCGACACCACGGATTTCTAGTAGGTGACGTAGGATTTCAGCAGGCTCTCCCCAAAGGGTCATCTCATCTCTCGCATAGATATCGACTCGGTCATCCGCTACGAGACGGTGACCCCGCTTGACAAGTTCCAAAGCTGTCTCGCTCTTACCGATCCCGCTATCTCCTTGGATCAAGACCCCCATCCCATAAATATCCATCAAAACACCATGAACACTGGTACGTTCTGCCAAGCGGCTATCCAAATAACTGGATAACTCACCAGACAAACGGCTCGTCGCAACATTGCTCTTTAAAATAGCCAGCTGCTTCTCTTCCGCAGCCCGTAACATTTCTTCTGGAATGTCCAAATTCCGCGCGACAATGATGACAGGTGTCTCTGGTTGGAACATCTTGCGTAAAACTTGATGTCGGTTGTGAGAGCTCATCTTCACCAGGTAGGACCATTCTTTCATTCCTACAAGCTGAATCCGCTCAGGTGTGTAATAGTCAAAATAGCCCGTCATTTCAAGACCTGGACGTGAGATGTCCGCAGTCGTAATTTCCTTGCTTAAGAGGTTATCATCCCCATAAACAACTGACAGACGAAGCTTTTCCTGTATATCGCGAACAGTAACTGCCATATCATTCTCCCTTTTAAAATTCTCTCTCTATTATAGCAGATTTTCTCTTCAGACGAGAGACTGAAGTGTCATTTGAATGATCCATTTTCAACTCCTTTTTAAGGCAAGCAAAAAGAGGCCAAGACAATTGTCTCTAACCTCTAGGAAATGATGGTAACATCTGAAGAATGCTCCAGCCTTCAGCCTTGCAAGAAATCTTTGATCATGGATTTGATTCCAGTCGAGACAGCATAGACCACCGCATTGGAAGGAAATGCAATCAATCCGAGCATAAAGGCGATAGGTCCTCCCCCCAACAAGGACAAAACCAGATACAACATCGGCAGAAATAAAATCGAAAACCGATAAATTTGTGGCTCTCTTGCCCTTTCTGTTGTCAGAAACAAGAGGTAGAAGAGACTATTCCAAATGCCCAGTGGATAAAGGGCCATTCCGATAAAAACTGTTCCAACTCCTTCTCCAAAAACACAATTTAAAATGAAAAACTGTCCTATAAAACTGAAGAAGAGATATAGAATAAAAGCAAGGTAATAGAACTTCTGCTTCACCCGGAACTCCTTTTAGAAAAACGGACTATCATTCTGATCATGGATGGGTTCAGCCTCTTTTCTCCGACGAGGTCGAGGGCCATCGTCAAATATTTCCTGCTCCTCTTCCTTATAAGGTAAGGTCGTATCTAACAGCAAGTAGATAATCACACCGATAAAGGCATGGGAGACTGTAAAGAGTATAAACAAGAAGCGTAATAGCATTACACTCAGACCAAATTTATCAGCCAGCCCAGCTAGCACACCTGAAACCAGGCGGTGGCGTTTTGATTTGTAAAATGATGATGTCATTTGATTTTCCTCTTTCTAGTTAGACCTATTTTAGCAGAGTCTAACTAGAAAGAGATCCGCCTAAAGACCGATTCTCATTCCTGTCTCATTTCAAGGAATTGCAGACGACCGTGACAGCGACCGCAAGCATATTTCTTCAGATCGATTTTTCGCTTTCGCCTATACTCTTGTCTACAATGAGAACATCGGTAGAGATAAACTCGCTTTTTTCTCGATTTTTCTGGTAGAGGTGGTGTGAATCGAAGTCCATCCACTTGCTGAAGGAGCTGTTTAAAGGCTGGATCTTTGTGGCGATAGCCTTTTCCTTGATCGTAAAGATGGTAGTGGCAGAGCTCATGGCGGATTATTTTCCGAAAGGTCTCTAATCCGAAAGCTTGATATATTTTCGGGTTAAAATCGAGGTGTCGATCCTTGGGAAAGAAACGGCCTCCAGTGGTTTGAAGACGCGCATTCCACTCTGCTTGATGGCGAAATTCTCTCCCAAAATCTTCCAGAGATACCTGGCGTACATAGTCAGTCAGATTCATTCGGTGCTACCAAACTGAGGTTGACTTTTTCGCGTTCCACGTCGATCTTCTTCACCCAGACCGTCACTACATCTCCTACAGAGACGACTTGGCTTGGATGCTTGATAAATTGCTTGCTCATATGGGAGATATGAATCAAGCCATCCTCGTGAATGCCAATATCGACAAAGGCTCCGAAATCAACCACATTGCGCACAACCCCTTCTAATTTTTGACCAATGTGGAGGTCTTTAATATCCAAGACATCCTGACGGAGCACTGGTGCATCAAAGGAATCCCGCAAATCACGACCTGGTTTTAGGAGATCGGCAATGATATCTTTCAGGGTTTCTGGTCCCAGATCCAGCTGAGTAGACATCTCCTTTATGTTCACAGCTTTTAATTTTTCCTGAGCTGATGCATCGAGTTCGGTAATTTCAAGAAGTTGAAAGAGCTTTTCAACTTCCTGGTAACTTTCAGGGTGAACGCCGGTATTGTCCAAAATGTTTTTACTTTCAGGAATGCGTAAGAATCCGGCAGCCTGCTCAAAAGCCTTGGCTCCGAGACGAGGGACTTTTTTTATCTGTGCCCGTGAAAGGATCATTCCTTCTTCTTCCCGGTATTTGACGATATTTTCAGAGATGGTTTTATTCAGTCCTGCTACATGCGCTAAGAGAGACGGACTAGCGGTATTGATATTGACCCCAACTTGGTTAACAACCGTATCCACCACAAAGTCCAAGCCTTCGGTCAATTTCTTCTGATTGACATCGTGCTGGTATTGACCCACACCAATCGATTTGGCGTCAATTTTCACCAATTCGGCCAAGGGGTCTTGCAGGCGGCGGGCAATAGAAATAGCCGAACGTTTTTCAACAGTTAATTCTGGGAACTCATGGCGGGCCAACTCACTTGCCGAATAGACAGACGCTCCACTTTCATTGACAATGACATAGCGGACCCCTGGATGGTCATGGAGCACCTCTGCGACAAAGGCCTCACTTTCACGGCTGGCGGTTCCATTTCCAATGGCAATAATCTCTACGTTAAACTCCATGATCAAGGAGGACAGATCCTTTTTAGCTTGCTCGATCTGAGCTGGTTTGGCAGGGGCAACTGGATAGATGACCTGGGTTGTGAGCATCTTTCCTGTTTCATCGACAACGGCTAATTTGGCACCTGTCCGAAAGGCTGGGTCAAAACCAAGGACCACACGCCCCTTCAATGGAGGAATGAGCAATAGATTCCGTAGATTTTCAGAGAATAATTGGATAGCACCGTCTTCGGCAGCCTCAGTCAACTCTGTTCGAATCCGGCGTTCGATCGCTGGTACAATTTTTTTCTTGACGGCCTGCTGAATCACCTCATCGACATAGGTATTTTTCGTTTTAAATCGAGCTTCAAAAATACGAATGATTCGATCCAGATGGTGCTCAAATCCGACTTTAAGAACGCCCAATTTTTCCCCACGATTGAGAGCAAGCGTCCGGTAACCTTGCATACTCTTGATCTTTTCAGAAAAATCATAGTAGATTTCAAAAGTTCGCTTAGGATCTAAGCTTTCATCCTTTAGAGTTGAGGTCATGAGGGAATACCCATGAATTTCTTGATAGGTGAGAGCCCGCAATTGGGTGTCTTCTGAAATAGCCTCTACCAAAATATCTACTGCACCAGCTAGAGCCGCTGTTTCGGTTGGAAAGGTCTCGCAGATAAATTTCTGAGCCTCTGCTTCCAAGTTTGGACTATTTTGCAGAATAAGGCGTGCCAAGGGGAAGAGTCCTGCTTCTCGGGCAATCGTAGCCTTGGTCCGCCGTTTTTCCTTGTAAGGCAGATAGAGTTCTTCGACATCCGCTAATTTTTCAGCAGATTCAATAGCCTGCTTGAGCGCATCCGTCAACTTGCCTTGTTCAGCAATCTTTGCTAGGACAGTTTCCTTTCGTTCAGCTAGAGCCGTTAAGGATTTGTCCCGATCAATAATAGCCTTGATCGCTACTTCATCTAAGTTTCCCGTCATATCTTTTCGATAGCGAGCAATGAAGGGAATGGTTGATCCTTCTGCGGTCAGACTCAATACGGTATCGATTTGTTTTAAGCTAACACCCAATTCTTGGGCTATTTTTTCATATTTATCCATAGCTTCTATTATAGCATATTTTACCGTAGCCAAGGCTTCTAGCCACCTATTTGCTAGGGTTTTGTAGAAGTTTCCTCCTTGGCTTTTATGCTCTATTTCCCCCTTGATCTTTCCTTTTTGTTATAATGATAGAAAACGAAAAAGGAGGCCCAAAAATGGCTATTAAATTTTCTAAGACAGATGATCTTGATAAAATGTTTGAAAACTTTGCAAGTTTTCCAGATCTAGAAAAAACAGTTGAATTCCCCGAAGAAAAAAAGAAAGCAGAAACGGCTGCTAAAGATGCAAAGAAGGCTAAATAATGACATTCTTTCAACACCTTCCCTCTAGCGTCTTGCAGGCTGGGGCTATTTTTCTCTCGATTATCATTGAGGCCCTGCCCTTTGTCCTGATCGGAAGTATCATTTCAGGAATGATTGAGGTTTATGTCACACCTGAGAAGGTTTACCGTTTTCTTCCCAAAAATAAATTTGGGCGGATTTTCTTTGGGACCTTTATCGGCTTTATCTTTCCTTCCTGTGAATGTGGAATTGTTCCCATTATCAATCGCTTTCTAGAAAAGAAAGTCCCAAGTTATACTGCTGTTCCCTTTCTGGTGACAGCACCTGTTATCAATCCTATCGTTCTCTTTGCAACCTACTCAGCCTTTGGGAATTCTGTTAAGATGGCCCTCTATCGCGCCCTGGGTTCCCTACTGGTCGCAACGGTACTAGGGATCTTCCTTGGCTTTATTCAGACAGATTCGATCCAAAAAGAACATCGCAAGCCTGTGCATGAACATGATTTTAGCGATTTGAGCAAAGGCCAAAAGCTCTTTCAAGTCTTGGTTCAGGCAATTGATGAATTCTTTGATACAGGACGCTACTTGGTATTCGGTTGTCTTTTTGCAAGCCTCGTCCAAGTCTATGTCCCAACACGGATCCTCACTTCGATCAGTGCGACACCGGTTATTGCTATTCTCCTCCTTATGGCCTTGTCCTTCCTCCTCTCACTTTGTAGCGAGGCGGATGCCTTTATCGGCTCCTCTCTTCTGAGTAGTTTTGGAGTAGCGCCGGTGCTGGCCTTTCTGGTGATTGGACCCATGCTTGATGTCAAGAATCTCCTCATGATGAAAAATTATCTCAAGACCCGTTTTATCTGGCAATTTATCGGAATTGTCTGTGGAGTTGTGCTCCTATACTCTTGGATTGTGGGGGTAGCTTTATGATACGATTTTTGATCTTAGCAGGTTATTTTGAGCTCACCATGTATCTTCAATTATCCGGTAAGCTCAATCAATACATCAACTTACACTATTCTTACTTGGCTTATATTTCCATGTTTTTGTCCTTCATTTTAGCTCTTGTGCAGCTGATTATCTGGGTCAAACAAATGAAAATCCATAGTCATCTATCCGGCTTATGGGCAAAAGTGGCGAGTATCTTCTTGCTCTGTATTCCTTTGTTTGTCGGCTTATTTTTCCCAACAGTGACGCTGGATTCTCAAACTGTCTCTGCCAAAGGCTATCACTTCCCAGTGGCAGCAGGTTCTTCCAAAGAAATCCAACAGGATGAAGGGACAACAACCCAGTATCTCAAACCGGATACCAGTAGCTATTTCACTAAGTCCGCCTATGAGTCAGAGATGAAGCAGGCAGCTAAGAAATATGTTGATAAAAAGGTGATCCAGGTGACCACTGAGAATTATATGGAAGTCATGGAGGTCATTTATGATTATCCAGATCAATTTGCGGGGAAAACCATCGAGTTGACCGGTTTTGTTTACAATGATCCTAATAACAAAGACAGCCAATTCCTCTTTCGCTTTGGGATCATCCACTGTATCGCAGATTCCGGTGTCTACGGTCTTTTAACAACCGGTGCTCCCCAACATTTTGAAAATAATACTTGGATCCATGCAAAAGGAACCTTGTCCATTGAATACCACAAACAGCTCAAGCAAAGCTTGCCTGTCCTCCACATTAGTGATTGCCAGACCATTACGAAACCGGCCAATCCATATGTCTACCGCGTATTCTGATGGAGTTACCAAGTTTCTTCGGTGGTCGATCCAAACAGCTTATAGCAATTGAAGCTAGAATCCACATTGATTCTAGCTTTTTCTATGCTTTCCTCTCTAATCCTCTAATCCAAGCGGAAAATATTCGGAACAACGATTCCATCAAAGAAATCTTGTAGATTTTATGGTAAAATATGGTTAATAAAATAGGAAATAGGTACTTAAATGTCTTCAAAAGTTATTGTAACCATTTTCGGGGCCAGTGGAGATTTAGCCAAGCGCAAACTCTACCCATCCCTTTTTAGACTCTATAAATCAGGAAATCTATCTGAAAACTTTGCGGTTATCGGAACAGCCCGCAGACCATGGAGCAAAGAATACTTTGAATCAGTCGTGGTAGAATCTATCACAGATCTGGCAGATAGCCCTCAACAAGCTCAAGAATTCGCTAGTCATTTCTACTACCAAAGCCATGATGTCAATGATACCGAACATTACATCGCCCTGCGCGAATTGCAAAATAGCTTGGATGAAAAATACCAAACGGAACACAACAAGGTCTTCTTCTTGTCCATGGCTCCTCAATTTTTTGGAACCATTGCCAAACACCTCAAATCCGAAGGAATTGTGGATGGACAAGGCTTTGAGCGCTTGATCGTTGAAAAACCTTTCGGTACAGACCTAGAAACGGCTAGTCAGCTCAACAAGGAATTGGAAGAAACCTTTGATGAAGAACAAATCTTCCGGATCGACCATTACCTTGGAAAAGAAATGATCCAAAATATCTTTGCCATTCGTTTTGGAAATCTTATTTTTGATAATCTTTGGAACCGAGATTTTATTGACAATATCCAAATTACCTTTGCTGAACGCTTGGGGGTTGAAGAACGCGGTGGCTACTATGATCACTCGGGGGCCCTTCGAGATATGGTGCAAAACCATACCCTTCAGCTTTTGTCTTTGCTTGCAATGGATAAACCAGCCACCTTTACTAAGGATGCGATTCGAGCTGAAAAAGTTAAAGTTTTTGAGCAATTGTACAATCCAACAGATGAGGAATTAAAGAAATTCTTTATCCGTGGTCAATACCGTTCAGGTACGATCGAAGGGAAAAAAGACATCTCTTATCGCAGCGAGCCCAATGTCGGCCCTGAATCTACTACGGAGACCTATACTTCTGGGGCATTCTTTGTTGATAGCGATCGCTTCCGTGGAGTTCCTTTCTTCTTCCGTACTGGAAAACGCTTGACGCAAAAAGGAACCATGGTCAATGTGGTCTTCAAGCAAACCGACTCCATCTTTGGACATGACTTGCAACCAAATGTCTTGACCATTTATATCCAACCAAATGAAGGTTTCTCATTGAGCATCAACGGAAAAGAGGTCGGAGAAAAATTCAGTATCGCACCGATTTCCTTTGACTACGAAACAGATGCGACTGCAACTGGAGCTTCCCCAGAGCCTTATGAAAAATTAATTTTTGACGTTTTGAACAATGACTCAACCAATTACAGCCACTGGCACGAAGTCCGTGCTTCATGGCAATTGATTGACCGGATTGAAAAACTATGGGCCGAAAATGGAGCACCGCTCTATGAATACAAGTCTGGATCCATGGGACCAACTGCATCCGATGATCTCCTTGCAGAATACGGAGCCGAATGGGTTTGGAAACCTGAACCTAAGAATTAAGGAAAGCCACCTTCGGGTGGTTTTTTTTTGATAGCGCAAGGAAACAAAAAGACAAATTGTCCTTCCAACAATTTGTCTTTTTCTATTTGACTCTTAAATCAAGCCTTCCAAGAGGCCTCTCATGAAGTTTTCTGAGTGGAATGGTCCGATGTCATCAATCTTTTCTCCGAATCCAATCAACTTCACTGGGATGTCCAACTCTTCACGGATCGCAAGGACGACCCCACCTCGAGCCGTTCCATCTATCTTGGTCAATACAATTCCTGTCACAGGCGTAATTTTTGAAAATTCTTTAGCTTGCACCAAGGCATTTTGACCAGTTGATGCATCGAGGGCTAGCAAGGTTTCATGCGGTGCATCAGGTACCACACGCTTGATAATGCGACCGATTTTTTCCAGCTCCGCCATGAGGTTGTCCTTGTTTTGCAGACGACCCGCCGTATCAATCATCAGAACATCGATGTTTTCAGCGATCGCACGTTCCATTCCATCAAAGACGACGCTAGCAGGATCTGATTTTTCAGGACCTGTTACAACTGGAACATCTACGCGGCGTCCCCATTCTGCCAGTTGAGCTACTGCTCCTGCACGGAAAGTATCTGCTGCAACCAACATGACTTTCTTGCCTTCTTGTTTGTAGCGGTGGGCTAACTTCCCGATAGAGGTTGTTTTACCAACTCCATTGACCCCAACAAAGAGCATGACCGTAAGACCGTCTTGAAAACGAATGTCTTCATTAAATTGGCCATCCTTTTCATACAAGTCCACCAATTTTTCGATGATCACGCGCTTGAGAGCATCTGGCTTTTTGGCATTTTCCAAACGTGCTTCATAGCGCAACTCTTCGGTTAAATTAGAGGCCACTTGAACCCCAACGTCACTCATGATCAAGAGTTCTTCCAATTCTTCAAAGAATTCTTCATCGACTGAACGGAAATTGGCAAAGAAGGCATTGAGGCGTGCTCCAAATCCAGTCCGTGTCTTTTTCAAGCTACGATCGTATTTTTCCTGAATGTTTTCTTGCTCTGGCTCAACCTCATCTGGAATTGGCTCCTCTGCCTCTTCAACAGTTCTTTCCTCAACGGTTGATGCAGCTTCTCCTTGAGGAATTCTGGACTCGGCTTCTGCCACTTCTGAAGTTTCCTCCACTTGAGCAATCGCTTCTGATACTTCAGGTTCTGAAACCTCATCCTGAGCTTCTACTAGTTCTGGAGACTCCTCTTCTGTCGTGCTCCCTTCTACTAGCTCAGCGTCAGATGATGGAAAGGCAATCGGTGGCTCTTCTTTCATTTCTGAAGCACTAGCCCCATCTGCTTCCTCACCATTTTCAGTTTCTTCCACTTCTTCAAGAGGCTCAGTCTCCGTGTCATCAGCTAGTGGTGAAACTTCTTCAGGACTTGCTTCTGTTTGAGCAGGTTCAAAGACAACTGGAGACTCCTCTACTGGTACTTGGTCTTCATGAGTCTCTGATGTCACTTTTTCTTCTACAAGAGGTTCCTCTGCCGGCTCTTCTTGAGCAACGGTTGAAACAGGTTGATGAGTGGCTGCAATTCGCGCTTTGAGCTCTTGGTAGTAAGCCTCCATATCAGCGATTTTTTGCTCTTCCTTGTCATTTTGGATAGCCGTCGGCTCCTCTTTGACAGTTTCTTCAACCTCCGTACTGTCCGTCACTTCTTCCGAAGACGGAAGCACTTTTTCAGTTTCTTCTTTTTTTCCAAATAAACGATCAAATAATCCCATTTATTCACTCTCCTTTAGCACATAATTTTCAATCGCCCATGCGACGGCATCTTGGTCATTGGTCACAGGGGCCACAAGCGCTGCAACTTCCTTCACTGCTGGAATCGCATTGCCCATGGCAACCCCCAGTCCAGCCCATTGTATCATAGACAGGTCATTGGCTTCATCTCCACAGGCCATGACTTGATCTGCCTCAAGACCCAAAATAGAAGCCAGTGCCTCTAAACCTGTTGCCTTGTGAACATTTTTAGGGCACCATTCCAGCAACATTTCCCGAGATTTAAAAATTTCATAGTCTTGAAATAACTCCGGCTTGATCTGCTTGATAGTTGCATCTAAAAAGTCTTGATCGACGGCTGTCACACACTTGTTGTAGGAAATCGTGGATGGCAGGTCTTTAAAATCTGTCTCAATAAAGTTCAGGTAGGGATTGTAAAGGGAATAGAGAGACTTTCGATCTGCATGAATCTCATAAACCGTTCCCTCACTAATGGCATCCAGCGGAAGGCCTAGACGGGCTGTTTCATCATGAATGGTTGTGACATCTTCTGGTGCCAAGACAACTTTTGAGAGGATTTCTCCATTATTTCGCTGCACTAGACCACCGTTGAAGGTAATCGTATACTCTTCTTTAAGGCCTGCTGTTCCCAATTCTTCTAAAAGAAAATCCATGGCTTTCAAGGGGCGACCAGTGGTTAGAACCACCTTGACACCTTGGGCCTGTGCAGCAACGAGGGCTGCTCTATTGCGAGGGGAAATCTTTTTTTCAGAATTGAGAAGGGTCCCATCTAAATCCAGCGCAATCAAGGAAATCTGACTCATACAATTTCCTCCATGTAGCGTAGGACAGAACCCGTCGCATGGTGGCCGATGACTGTTTCAGCAATCGCTAAGATTTCAGGACGTGCATTTTCTGGCGCTACAGGATGGCCCACGACTTGCATCATATGGAGGTCATTTAAGTTATCCCCGAAAGCCATCACCTGATCCATCGAGATCCCTAGTTTATCCGCTAAGGCGATAATGGCCACTCCCTTATCGACATAATCGAGGACAATATCAATCGATTCAAAACCTGTCGTCATCGCTTTGACACCGGGGATATTCTCAGTGACCCATTGCTCACCTTCAAGTACAAGAGCTGCATCAAAGTTGGTGGTCAATTTGAAAATTTCATCCTGAATATCCGCTAGGCTTTTCACTTTTTGAATGTTTTCATTGTAGTGCTGACTCAAGGCCAGATAGTCGGGATCTACTGTTTCTAAGACATAGCTCCCTTTTTTCCCCGTCAAAAGAAGCTTATTCGGATCTGCATAAGGGGAAGCTTTCAAAGCCTCAAAAACACTCAAATAAAAGTCTTTGGACATGGTCGCTTCGTAGAGATCTTCTCCATGAAATTCTACCACACTACCATTTTCAGCAATGAAAATCATCTGGTCCTCAAATTCTTTAAAGAGGGATTTGAGAGAAAGAAGGGCACGGCCACTTGCAGCAGCAAAATAAATGCCTTTTTCTTTGCAGCTTGCTAATACCTTGCGTAAAAGCTCTTGATCGTACTGATGTTGGTCATTTAGAAAGGTTCCATCCATATCCGTAGCGATCAATTTAATATCATTATTCTTCATTTTCTAAGTCTTTCAATTTTACTGAGACGATTTTAGAAACCCCAGATTCCTGCATGGTCACACCATAGATGGAATCAGCAGCCGACATGGTTCCCTTCCGGTGCGTCACGACAATAAATTGGCTTTCCTTATCAAAGCGGTTCAAATAATCCCCAAAGCGCTTGACATTGGCCTCATCTAAGGCAGCCTCTACCTCATCCAGAATGACAAATGGAATAGTCTTGACACGAATAATCGAGAACAAGAGAGCCAAGGCAGACAAGGCCTTTTCTCCACCACTCATGAGGTTTAAGGATTGGATCTTTTTACCAGGTGGCTGCACAGAAATCTCAACACCAGCTGTCAGAAGATCTGGCTCTGTCAGAATCAAATCAGCAGAACCCCCACCAAACATTTGACGGAAAGTGACTTTGAAGGATTCACGAATGGCTTCAAAAGTTGATTTAAAGCGTTCCTTGACTTCGTCATTCATGTCGTTGATGGTAGACAGAAGCATGTTTTTCGCAGCCAAGACATCCTCACGCTGACTTGATAGGAAATCAAAGCGCCCCTTCACCTCATCGTACTGCTCGATCGCATCCACATTGACCGGACCAAGTGCCTTAATGTCTTTTTCGATGCTCTTGAGCTGGTTTTCAGCTGCTGCAAGGTTTTCAACAGGTTTAGCCTGCTCTTTGGCTTGGTCAAAGCTTTGCATGAATTCATCGGTAATTTGCGTTAAGAGCTTGTTCAAGCGGTCTGCATGCTTTTCACGTGTCGCTTCAGCCTTGGCTTGTTGACGAATCCACTCTTCGTTTTTCTTGCGAGCTTGTTCCATCTGTTCTGCCACATCTTCGGCCTGGCCTTCCAAATCATCCAGCTCAAAACGTTTCCGAATGACTCCTTGTTCCAAGTCCGTTTTCTTGGCTTGGGCCTGCGTCAATTGATTGGCTAGCTGCTCCACATCTACTGTTTGAACTTGAGCCTCGCCTTGTTCAATCAGCAATTGCAACTGATGCTCTTCTACTTCCAACTGGGAGATCGTTTCTTCCAAGCGACGAGCATCTGTTTGCTCGTAGCTTTGTTGGCTCAACCATTCCGTCTGTTGAAGTCGCAATTCTGCCAATTGCTCTTGCAAGTTTTGTACCTTTTGTTGCAGAACATCTTTATCCGACTTCATGGTTTCAATATCGCGATTCAAGTTTTCTTTTTGAATCTCAATTTCTGCCAATTGCTTAGTAAGGGACTCCTGCTCTTCTTGGAGAGACTGGGTCGCATCTGTTGCCAATTCTGACTTCAAAGCTTCTAAGAGTTCCTGAATTTCTTTCAGTTGCTCTTGGCTTTGTTGGTAGGCCAATTGGGCCCGCTGTTGCTCCAGACGCACTTGCTCACCTTGACTTTGAATAGAGGCCAGGTATTCTTGCGCCTGCTTGAGCAGATTGTCCTTGGTCTCTACCTCCTGCTCAGCTTCTCTCAAACGAGCATCCAGAGCTTGCATTTCCTGCTTCAAACTATCCAATTCTGGTTTGACAAAGACCGTATTTTGGGAGCGATTGGCACCACCGGCATACGATCCTCCGGTCCGCAATTCGGTCCCATCCAAGGTCACCATCCGAACTTGATAGTTGACTTTACGAGCTGCCTCACGCGCATGCTCCGTCGTGTCAAAGATGGCCGTTACGCCAAGCAAGTTTTGGAAAATCTGTTCAAAACGATGCTCATAGGTCACTAAGTCACTCGCAATTCCTAGAAATCCTGCACTGGCTTGAATCAATTCCAAATTCCGAGGAGATAGTTGACGGGCTTTGATGGTCGTTAGCGGAAGGAAAGTTGCCCGTCCCAAGCGATTGTGTTTCAAGAAATCGATCGCTCGCGTTGCGGCCTTTTCATCCTCGACAATGATCTGTTGGCTGCTTGCTCCCAGAGCAATTTCAAGCGCCGTCTGGTAGTCTTTTGAGAAGCTCAAATTCTCACTAACAGCCCCACAGATGCCTCCTAACCGTTCTGCTTCTTGCAAAACGCTCTTGACGCCTGCATAGAAGTTACTATGGTTCTTCTGAATGGCTTCCAAGCTATTGATCCGCGCCCGTTTGTTTTTGCTCTCATCCATCAAGTCAAACATGGCCGTTTGAGCCTCTTGGTAGGCAGCTTTGGCTTGCTCCACTTTTACCAATTGATCTTGGTATTCTACTAGTAAACCTTTGACCGTCGCTTGTGCCTGATCCAACTCTTCCAATTGTCGGACTTCTTTTTCCTTGGCAGCTTCAAAATTGGATTGTGCCTTGGCCAAATCCTCTTGACGATGGCTAGATTCTTGCAGGAGTGCTTGGATCCGGCTCTCAATAGCTGTCCGCTCATTTGATTTTTCAGCCTCCGTCTGCAAGAGAGCGACATACTGCTCACGTAGATGCTCAATGACTTGTTCCGGATCTTCTTCGTAGTTGGCTAATTCTTTTTCCAACTCTTCTTGTTGCTGACGGTTCTCTGTCAGCCTTTGTTGAAGCACAGCTAGCGTCTCTTGTTTTTGAGCCAGCTCTTGTTTCGCTTCTTCCAGACGGGCCAAAACAGCATCCAGCCGCTCAAGATTTTCCCTGCGACTATGGGCTGCTTGACTCGATTGCAACTTAGCTACTTCGATTTGCTTTTCCAAATCACTGATCAAACGAGTAACCTCAAGTAAGCTGGCCTGGTCCTCAGCTAAGCTCTCATCCAACTGATGGCGGGCTTTCTTGATACGTACATTATCTTCTTCTAAGACCTGACGACGTTGGTAATAAGAAGCCAACTGTTCTTGAATGGCCTTTTCTTCTTGATCAGCCTTTTCATAAAGGTCCTTTGTCAGATCGACTTGAGCAACTAAAACATCCAGCAAGAGAACCTGCCGTTCTTGGTCTAATTCCAAGAAACGGCGAGCGACAGTCGCTTGCTTTTCAAGAGGTTGGATTTGTCCTTCTAATTCATAGAGGATATCCTCCAGACGGTCCAAATTCTCCTGGGTTTGGTTGAGTTTGGTCTCGGTTTCCTTGCGCCGCGTCTTAAATTTCAAGACACCAGCAGCTTCTTCAAAGATAGCCCGGCGTTCTTCCGGTTTGGAGTTAAAGATCTCCTCTACCCGTCCTTGGGAAATAATAGAGAAGGAGTCACGTCCCAATCCCGTATCCATGAACAAATCATGAACATCTCTGAGACGTACTTTCTTGCCATCGATCTTGTACTCGCTGTCTCCTGAACGATAAATATGCCGTTCGACCCGAATTTCTTTCCCTGCCTGTTGGATAAAACCATCTTGGTTATCTAAGACAACTGTGACACAGGCATAATTCAGCGGTTTACGCGATTCTGTCCCTGCAAAGATGACATCGGGCATCTTGCCCCCACGTAGACTCTTGACACTGGATTCCCCTAGGGCCCAGCGCAAGCTCTCCGTGATATTTGATTTTCCAGATCCATTAGGCCCTACAACGGCAGTGACCCCTTTGTCAAATACGACTTTTGTCTTATCCGCAAAGGATTTAAAGCCTTGGATTTCAATCTCTTTTAGATACATGGCCCATCATTCCTCGTTTCAACTGCATTGCGGGCTGCTTCCTGCTCCGCTAATTTCTTGGAACGACCATGACCATGTCCCATCGTTTGACCGTTCACGAATACTTCTACTTCAAACTCTTTGGCATGAGCAGGACCGGACTCGCTGACCACTTGATACTGGATCTCCACATCTCCGTGAACCTGCAACAGTTCTTGCAAACGAGTCTTGTAGTCAATAACTTGGGAGAATTGACCCGTTTCAACCTTAGGAATCATGACCTGATAGATGAAGCGTTTGACCGCTTCCACACCTTGATCTAAGAGCAAGGCACCTAAAAAGGCTTCAAATAAATCGCCAAGAATCGTATCGCGGTCCCGACCACCAGATTTTTCTTCGCCCTTGCCTAGTTTGATGTAATGGTCAAATTGGCAATCCCGAGAAAAACCAGCCAGACTTTCTTCACGGACAATCATGGAACGGAATTTGGACAAATCTCCCTCCGGTCTGTTTGGGTGTTCCTTATACAAATATTCGGAAATAACTAATTGAAGAACAGCGTCTCCTAAAAATTCCAAACGTTCGTTATGTGAAATTTTTAAGAGGCGGTGCTCATTGGCATAAGAGGTGTGCGTAAAAGCTGTATCTAATAAACTGCTATCTGAAAAAACGATCTGAAACCGTTCCGATAACAGGGCTTGTAATTTCTCCATGGGAAGCCTACTTTCTAATAAATTCATACTCTTAAGTATACCAAAATTTTAATACGATTACCATTAGATATCCATTAGATACGGTTAGTTGATTCACTATGTTTTAGGTGTGTTTGGATATCGATCCAATAAGTTGAATACCACGTTTTGTAAATTTACTCCATGAATTTTAACTTTCTTCAACTGGCGCATTTCTATATCTTACCAACTTAATACCCACTTCTTATAGTGAATTTTATTTCTTTACCTCGTTATTATTTCATTCCCTTTCGTTATTTGATATAATTAAAACAAAAAAGTTTGGGATTGAAATAATAATAAGGAGTATTACTATGAAAATAGGAGTTAGAAAACCCAGTCTTTCAAAGAGTTTAAAAGCTCGGACAACATCGAAATTAAAGAGACAGGTTAAACGAGCAATCATTCCAACATACGGCCAAAAAGGGACAGGCCTTATTAAAGATCCTAAACGTGCAATATACAATAAGGTATATAACAAAACTACTGTGGATGCTTTCAGCAGTGTTAAAAAAGGAAATATAAATTACCAACGAACAAATCGTGGTCTTTATACATATAGAGGGGCAAAGGTATATCCAGCTTCTTCTTGGTATTTTCCTGTAGGATTATCTGCATTTTGTAGCCTTTTATACTTTACCATCAACCCTGTTATCGCTTGTATTTTTTTGATTATCACACTCATTCTCTTTGTTAAGAAAATAAAAAATAATCCTTTCAAGACGCAAAAGGATATACAAGAAATGTTAGAAAAGATAACTGAGTTAGAACAATGATATAATAGATACATATCACAATAAGAGATATTTAATAAAAGATGGATCAACTCTTAAATATACTTTAATCATATTTAAGAGTTGATCCTTTTATAGAAAACTAAAAATCCTAAAGTAGATCGCTTATTAAAATTTCCCGAAGCGTAGTCAAAAACGTATTCATTACACGAAAGCTCTTGATACACAAGGGTTTTTATTTTTATACAAAAAAGAAGCACGAATGCACTTCTTTTCCTAGTTCTAGGGCCTGAATTCTCCAATTTTAATCAGGATTTTCTTCTGTTGGATTTTCAGGCTTATTAGGGATCACTTTTAAGAGATAATAGGTGATAAAAATCGTCAAAGCCCCTAGAGCAAGCTTCACCCAAATAATCGGTGCCAGATAGATCGAAATCCCCATCAGAATGTAGATCTGAAGAAGGATCCATTTCTTCCGTTCTTTGACAATCGATTTGGTCTCTCGGTAATCCGCTACATAGGTTTGATAAAGCTTGGTTTGGTAGAGCCAAGTTTCAAAGCGTTTGGAACTTTTAGCAAAGCAGGCCATCGATAGCAATAAAAAGGGAGTCGTCGGTAAAATTGGCAATGGAATCCCAATAATTCCTAGTCCCAATGATATAAAACCAATCGTAAGATAAACAAGGCGCATTTACTTCTCCTTTGTATGTTTCTTGTTTCATAATCACTCTACAGTGTTCACATCTGACATTAGAAGCTTCATCTTAGATGGATCTGACATTCCATCCACAATATTCTGTTGTTCCTCATTTAATGGCAATAATATTATAGTTGCTGTATGAGAAGGTAATTCCCCACTATCCTTGATAAAATAGCTAACCTTTTGATTCTCAAAAATAGCCTTTCCATCATAAGACCAGGTAATTGAAAAGTTCAAATCTTTCTTGATATCTACATCTGTCTTATTGACCAGCATGAGTGCCGCCCTGCCATCTGAAACAGCCCCGGTAAAATAGATCGCCATATTCCCCTCGCTACCAACTTCAGGATGTTCTTTAACCAATTTCTTCCCTAACTCAATAAGATCAGACGTCTTTCCTTCATTTTGAGGGGCCACCACAAATTTCAATTCTTTTTCTTTTTTAGAAGACTCTGATACTTTTGTTTCCTTCGCCGTTTGAGTGGAGGTTGACTCTTTCGTATCTTGCTTAGACTGACTACAAGCTGTTAAAGCAACTAAACTTGCCAGTAATAACATCATCTTTTTCATTTTTCATTTCTCCTCTTCTTTGATTGTACAAAACGTGACTCTCATTCAGAATTCGCTCTTTCTTATCATACACAAATTTAGGGCAAAGAGCAAATTCATCACTAAATGAAAGGATTTTAATCAGAAATCAAAAAACCACCCGTAGGTGGTTCTCTATCTTATATCTTCGTCAAAGGAGTCGCGGTGTCTGGTGAGGTATCCAGCACCTCAAAATCATGACCGACTGCTAGATCTGCTCTGGCCAGTTGATTCTCCATGGTCATATGGGCCAATTCTTTGATATTGTTCTCTTTTGACAAATGTCCCAAATAAATCTTCTTGGTGCGATTCCCCAAGGTTCGGATCATGGCATCCGCACCGTCTTCGTTAGAAAGGTGGCCTAAATCAGACAAGATCCGCTGCTTCAAGCGCCAAGCATACGAACCTGCTCGAAGGATCTCTACATCATGGTTGGACTCAATCAGATAGCCATCCGCATCCGCGACAATACCTGCCAAGCGATCGCTCACATAGCCCGTATCCGTCAGCATGACAAAGCTCTTCCCATCCTTCATCAAGCGATAAAATTGAGGGGCTGCAGCATCGTGACTAACGCCAAAGCTCTCAATATCAATATCTCCGAAAGTCATGGTCTTGCCCATTTCAAAGATATGCTTTTGAGCATCATCGACCTTTCCTAGATACTTGGTCCCTTCCATAGCCTTCCAAGTGGCTTCATTAGCATATAGATCCATACCATATTTCCTCGCTAAAACACCCACACCATGGATATGGTCTGAGTGTTCGTGCGTAATCAGAATGGCATCTAAATCTTCTGGTTTGCGATCAATTTCAGCCAATAGTCCCGTAATCTTTTTCCCTGAGAGACCTGCATCAATGAGCAGTTTTTTCTTTGGTGTCTCAAGGTAGAAAGAATTTCCACTAGAACCTGAAGCTAAAATACTGTACTTAAATCCCTCTTCTGTCATTGACTCCTTATTCTTCCTCTTCTGTATCCCAGTCGTCTTTAATCGCATCTTTGTCGTACGGCAAGACAATGGTAAAGGTAGATCCCTTACCATATTCACTCTTGGCCCAAATAAAGCCTTTGTGTTGCTTAATGATCTCCTTAGCAATGGCTAAGCCCAGACCAGTCCCACCTTGGGCCCGGCTACGCGCCTTATCCACTCGGTAAAAGCGATCAAAAATGCGTGGCAAGTCTTTCTTGGGAATTCCCAAGCCCTCATCTGAGATAGAGATAATCAACTGGGCATCTGTTGTTTTCATCCCTACCTTGATTTTCCCACCATCGGGTGAGTATTTGATGGCATTGTTCAAGATATTGTCGATTACCTGGGTCATTTTATCCGTATCTATTTCAACCCAAATCGGGGTGATTGGATATTCACGGATCAGTTCATACTTCTTGGTATCTTCTTGCGATTGACTCTTGATCTTATCAAACCGGTTTAAAATAAAGGTAATAAAGGCTGTAAAGTTGGTCAACTCGATGTCCAACTGACTAGTTTCATTATCGATTCGTGACAAGCTCAAAAGATCTGTGACCATACGCATCATGCGGTTGGTTTCATTCAGTGAAACCTTGACAAAATCTGGTGCCACCGGCTCTGACAAAGCGCCATCATCTAGGGCTTCCAGATAGGATTTCACACTGGTCAAAGGTGTTCGCAGTTCATGACTCACATTGGAGACAAAGAGGCGACGTTCCCGTTCTTCCTTGTCCTGCTCTGTCGTATCGTGCAAGACAGCTACCAGACCAGAGATAAAACCTGACTCGCGACGAATCAAGGCAAAGCGCACACGAAGGCTTAAGTACTCCCCATTTTCATCCTGGGAATCGATGGTTAACTCTGGTACTTCAGTAATCAAGCTTCGCAGATCATAGTCGTCTCCAAGCGAAAGCAAATCAAGAATACTGGTATTGAGAACCTCATCTGGATTAACATTCAATTGCTTGGCTGCCATTTCATTGACCATGATGATCTGACCGCGTCTGTTGGTCGCAAGCACCCCATCTGTCATATAAGAAAGGATACTGGTCAAACGCTTGGTTTCTTGTTCCAAGTTTTCATGCGTCAGGCGAATAACCTCCGACAGATCATTGATACTATTGGTCATATCCGTCAGTTCTGGACTTCCTTGCATGTCGACCACTTCGGAATAGTCCCCTGCAATCAGATCCTTAATTTTGGCGTTTAATTGTCTGAGCTTGATATTGTCCCTACGGTTTTCTAGCAAAAGCAAGGCTACCACAATGATAAACCCAACCGTAATCAGAACAAAGACAAAGTTCGACGACATTACAAATTGTTTTAGTTGATCAATCATTGTTTCTCATATAATATCCGACACCACGGCGGGTCAAGATATATTCTGGACGTCCCGGTGTGTCCTCGATTTTTTCACGCAAACGACGAACTGTCACGTCCACTGTCCGAACATCACCAAAGTAATCATAGCCCCACACCGTCTCAAGAAGGTGTTCACGGGTCATCACTTGACCGACATGGGTCGCAAGGTGATAGAGCAATTCAAATTCGCGATGGGTCAAGTCCAATTCTTTGTTGCCTTTTTGAACCAAGAAAGCATCTGGAAGAATGTGAAGATCACCAATGACAATTTCCGTATCGGCCTCATTTTCAAGTTGAGGATCAGCCGCAAACTCCGAACGACGCAACAAGGCTTTCACACGCGCTTGCAATTCCCGATTCGAGAAGGGTTTGGTTACATAGTCATCCGCCCCGATTTCAAGCCCAATGACCTTATCAAATTCCGTATCCTTAGCAGATAGGACAATGATCGGCACATTGCTAGTCTTACGAATCGTCCGCGCCACTTCCAAGCCATCAATCTCTGGCAACATCAAATCTAGAATAATGATATCCGGATTTTCAGCCGCAAAGACCTCTAAAGCTTCCCGACCATCAAAGGCTGTCAATACCTCATAGCCTTCTTTTGCCATGTTAAATTTGATAATATCTGAAATTGGTTTTTCATCATCAACTACTAATATTTTTTTCATCTTACATACCCGTTTCTAATGCTACTTTTCCTTATCAATCTCTATCTTCTTATTATATCAAACTTATGAAGAAATGTGGAGTCTCAATTGCTGGACTTTCCAATAAGACAAAGCAAAAAGGCTGAGATCATGAAATCTCAATCTTTTCTTTGTTCATTATTTCTCAACACGTGATTTGTTGGAGATATCAGCTAGGATTGCTACTACAAACTCATCATGTTTAAACATTAAAACGGTATCTATTTTCAGAGGAGATATCGTTTTTCTTCTTATTCGGATAAGGATACAAAAATTACTTCCTTTCTCTATCTTTTAAATCAATTGATTTCTTCAGAGAAAGACTGTAAAATTTTTGATATAATGTCAAGGATGGACTGATGGATAGTTAAAAGATAATGTTCAAAAGAATCATAGGTAAGAATTAAAAACATGTCAGTTTGGACAGAAGGCTCTCTACCATCATCCATGCAGAAACAAGATTATATGAAATAAAAGGAGTAACCAATGTCCGGAAACTATTCAACACGTGAATTCCGCGAGAAACTATATGATGACCTTCATGTTCGATTAAGAGATACAATGATTTTGATGTGTTCGATTTTTATTGCCTCTATAGGTCTAAATATGAATTCAACAGCTGTCATTATTGGAGCCATGCTGATTTCCCCTCTTATGACACCGATTATTGGACTGGGGTTTGGTTTAGCTATTTTTGATACGCGTTTAATCAAGCAATCTCTACAGGTTTTATTTACTCAAGTATTGGTCAGTTTGCTTGTCTCGACTCTATATTTCTGGATTTCTCCCTTATCTTATGCAAGTAGCGAATTGATTGCACGAACCTCTCCAACCATTTGGGATGTTCTCATTGCTATTGCGGGTGGGATAGCAGGTGTCATTGGTTCAAGAAAAAAAGAAGCAAACAATATCGTGCCAGGAGTAGCTATCGCAACAGCTCTGATGCCACCTATCTGCACTGCAGGCTATGGTTTAGCTAATGGAAATGTACGATTTTTATTTGGGGCTCTCTATCTTTTCTTGATCAACTGTGTCTTTATCATGCTAATCAATATTGTTGGAACAAGAATTATGATGAGACAATCTCCCTTAAGTTCATTTAAAGAGCTAAACATGAAAATGAGAATTGGGTTGATCTCCTTGATTGTATTATTGGTTCTTCCAGCCAGCTATTCAGCAGTCACTCTGACGATGGATCAAGCACGAAAAGAAGGGATCAAACAGTTTGTAGGAAAAGAGTTTGCCAATCATACGATCATTAATCAAGTCTACAAGTCAAGTAGCAATGAATTGGTCTTGACAGTTGTTGGAGATCCGATTTCAGAAGAAGAATTAGAAACCATTCGCCAAAAACAAGACTCTTACGGTATTCAATCTGTTCAATTGAAAGTCAATCAAGTACATAATTCGACAAAATTAGATAGTGAGACGACCAAGGAATTTTACGAAAACATTGACAAGTATATCGATCAAAAACTCTCTGAAAAAGATTCACAAAACGATCTCGTAAAAGAAAATGAAGCAGACAAGGATTGAGGATAGTCAACTTATCTAACTCATGGAAGCAAATCTTGGGAGGATATCCTATATCCAAAAGTTCATGGATAGAAAGGATTGTTGATGAGGATACTATTTGTGGCGATTTGACCGATCACTACTAGCTCAGGTTAAACAAAATAGAAAAATCAACAACTGAAATAGTTGTTGCTTTTTCTTACTAAAAAATATTTATCAGACTGTGATCGTTTTATTTCTCAACACGAGATTTATTTGCAATATCTGCAAGAATCAATTCTACAAATGTATCTACCGGCATGGTTTCTGTTTCTTTTTGACCATAACGGCGAACGTTTACAGCCTGCTCTTCCATTTCCTTGTCACCAACGATTAATTGGTAAGGAATTTTTTGAGTTTGAGAAGCACGAATCTTGAACTGCATTTTCTCATTGCGTTCGTCTACATCGGCACGGACACCACGGTCACGAAGTTTCTTAGCTACTTCCCAAGCGTAGTCCACGTGTTTTTCGTTCGATACTGGGATGAGAGTTACTTGGTGAGGGGCAAGCCAGGTTGGGAAAGCTCCCTTGTAGTTTTCAATCAAGATCGCAGTAAAGCGTTCCATGGTTGAGATTACCCCACGGTGGATCATGACTGGACGGTGTTCTTCCCCGTCTGCTCCAATGTAATGAAGATCAAAGCGTTCTGGAAGCAAGAAGTCCAATTGGATCGTAGAAAGAGTTTCTTCTTTACCAAGAGCTGTTTTCACTTGGATATCCAATTTTGGTCCGTAGAAGGCTGCTTCTCCTTCAGCTTCATAGTACTCAACACCCATATCATCAACGGCTGCTTTCAACATGCGTTGAGCATTTTCCCACATTTCATCGTTATCAAAGTATTTGTGTTTGTCTTCAGGATCACGGTAAGACAAGCGGAAACGATAATCTGTCAAGTTAAAGTCTTCATAAACATCGATGATCAATTGAAGGATCTTCTTGAATTCTTCCTCGATTTGTTCTGGAGCCACAAAAGTATGACCATCATTCAGAGACATTTCACGCACACGTTGAAGACCAGTCAAAGCACCAGATTTTTCATAACGGTGCATCATACCGATTTCAGCGATACGGATTGGCAATTCACGGTAAGAGTGCACATGATGTTTGTAGACTTCAATGTGGTGAGGACAGTTCATTGGACGAAGAACAAACTCTTCTCCATCCCCCATATCCATTGGTGGGAACATGTCTTCACGGTAGTGATCCCAGTGACCTGAAGTTTTATACAGTTCTACAGAAGCAATTGGTGGAGTGTAGACGTGTTGGTAGCCTGCTGCTACTTCTTTATCAACGATATAGCGTTCCAACTCACGACGGATGGTCGCACCATTTGGCAACCAGAATGGAAGACCTTGACCAACTTCTTGAGAAATCATGAAGAGGTCAAGCTCTTTACCAAGTTTACGGTGGTCACGTTCCTTAGCTTCTTCACGCATTTGAAGGTAGTTCTTCAAGTCTTTCTTGTCAAACCAAGCAGTACCATAGATCCGTTGCATCATCGCATTGTCGCTATTCCCACGCCAGTAAGCACCAGCAACGTTCAGAAGGTGGAAGATTTGGATGCGACCAGTTGATGGGACGTGTGGTCCACGGCAAAGGTCAACGTATTCACCTTGACGGTAGATGGTCAACCCACCTTCGTCTTCTGAATGTTCTTCGATCAATTCTAATTTGTACGGATCATTTTTGAAGATTTCACGCGCTTCATCTTTGGTCACTTCTTCACGAACAGATGGGAAGTTTTCTTTCACGATTTTCTTCATTTCTTCTTCGATACGAGGAAGGTCTTCGTTAGAGATTTGACCAGCTTGGTTGTCTGTATCGTAGTAGAAACCATCTTCAATCGCTGGACCAACACCCAAGTGGATATCTGGGAAGAGGCGACGAGCTGCTTGGGCAAACAAGTGAGCTGCTGAGTGACGCAAGATGGGAAGAGCGTCTTCGTGATCAGGTGTCACGATTTCAATGCTTCCATCTTCAGTGATAGCACGAGTTGTGTCAATCAATTTGCCGTTGAATTTACCAGCAAGAGCTTTTTTAGCCAAAGAATTGCTGATAGATTGGGCAATTTCAAAAGTAGTAACGCCAGATTCGAATTCACGAACAGCGCCATCTGGGAAAGTAATCTTAATCATGATTTTCTCCTTATAAAGTTTTTAGTAGCTAAATGGGTGGGAGGTGTCTTTGAACATTGGAATCGTCACTCCTTTTGATGTCTTCATGAAGAAATCAAAAAAGCGACCTCCTCGAAAGGACGTCGCAACGTGGTTCCACCTTCATTTATGTTCCTCAAAAAAGAGGGACACCTCTGATTGGCTCTAACGTAGCCACCGTTTTATGTTTGCATAAAAGAATCACGAGTAGTCCCAAACCTATCCTCTACGCGATTTCCAGCCCCACGCGCTCTCTATCAGATTTCCTAGATTTGATATGTCTCTGTCAGTTATTATAGCACGATTGAAAAATTTTGCAAGAAAAAGTTTCATTTTCAATCAAAGAAATGCGTGATTTTACGGATTTTCTTCACTTGTTTGACCGAAGCCTTCATCATCTTCACAGATCCATTGACCGGAAGAGCAATCACCTTGGTCGGGATTTTCACAATGGTCTTAGACATCCGCTTAACCCGACTTTGCTCAGGATTCAAATCATTTGAAAAGTCTTTAGAGATGATTTTATCCAAGTAAAATTCGTAGACCCGACGGCCAAAGGTTGCTGCAGAAATATCATCAATCTTTTCTGCCCACTTGGTCTCATCGATTGGAGGCATCTCCTCAATCGCTTCAAGAATCGCTTGTGCCAGATCACTCTCTTCATAAAAGAGCTTTCCAAACATAGGGTCATCAATCACATGATCGAGATAAGGATTGCCATGAGCGATGATCGGGGTACCACTCGCAATACTCTCTAAATAAGTCAACCCTTGCGTCTCACTCGTTGAAGCTGAAATAAAGAAGTCAGCCGCCTTATAGTAAAGAGCTGTCTCATTTGGTGGGATCATCCCTGTAAAGACAACCGCATCTGAAATCCCCAGTTTCGCCGCTTGTTTTTTCAAATCATCCAAATAAGGACCATCTCCAGCCACGATCAACTTAACTTTTGGATTGACCTTGAGGACATCAGGAAGAGCCGCAATAACAGCCTGAATATTCTTTTCATAAGAAACCCGCGACAGACTCAGTAAAAGCGTTTCATCTTCTGCGACTTCATATTTTTCACGAAGGGCTGCTGTCTCTGTCGGAGTGATTTCTGGTCGGTCAAACTTGGCCAAATCAATCCCTGTCGGAATAATGCGTTTTTCTGCCTTGACCTTGTACTTTTGGAGCAAGTCATAGACGATCTCACTAGGACAGATCACGCCGTCCAGATCATTCATATAACTTCTCACAATGTATTTGACCATACTTGGGCGAATGACCATGCCTCTTGCAATATAGCGGACATAGTCCTCATACTGGGTATGGTAGGTATGAATGACTGGAATCCGCAACTCGCGTCCAATCCACACTCCCAAAAGGCCCAGTGAAAACTCAGTCTGGGTATGGATAATATCCAGCTGGTATTGCTTGGCAATGGCAAGCGCCTTTGAGAAGCCACGATATGCAACGCGGCGGTCCTTAAAGGCGAAGAAAGGCACACTTGGAATCCGAATGATCTGCCAATCTTCATAGCGGTTGACATCTTTATCCGTTGTCGTAAAGATAAAGACCGTGTGACCCAATTTTTCTAATTCTGTTTTGAGCGTCCGAATACTGGTCGCCACTCCCGAAACTTGCGGGAAATAGGTATCTGTAAATAACCCTACACGCATCTTACATCTCCAAAACTGTTTGATAGGCTTCGACCAATTGATAAGCCACTAAGTCGATCGAACGACTTTCAGCGACCTTGTAGCCCGCCTCCCGCTTGTCTACTTGTCCGTTCAAGACCTTGTTCAAGGAATCCACAAATTCGTCTACATTATGGCACAATTCAGAAGACGTCTCGTCGATCCAGCCATTGTATACTGGAATATCCCGCAAGACCGTGTGCTGATGACTGGCCAAGGCTTCCAAAACAACGATTCCTTCTGTTTCTTCATAAGATGGGAAGAAGAAAGCATCTGAACCCGTCATGGCCCCTTGGAAGACCGCTCCCTTGAAGTAGCCAGGGAATTCCACATTACTTGGATGATCCTTTTCCACGATACGACGAATCTTACGCGGAATGATCCATTTGTTGATAGAACCTAGCCAGATAAAGCGCACATCCGGCATGCGACGAGCCACTTCTACGAAATCTTCAATCCCTTTGCGTTTAAAATAAAGCCCTGCACAGATGACAACCTTTTGGCCTTCTTGGATATTAAAATGCTTGCGAAAGACTTCTTCTTTTTTCGGATCCTTCTTGTATTTTTCCAAATCAATTCCATTGGAAACCGCGATAATCGGTGTGGTCACCCCATAAGACTGAATCAGGTGTTTGGAATACTCAGATGGCGTGATCACATAGTCTGCCTTTTGGTACATGTGAGCCAAATACTTCCCAAACAAGGGCGCAAAAAAGTTAGACCCGATAAAGGAATTTTCAAAATCCTCACGGGTTGAATGGCCATGCATGATGACTTTCTTTCCACGACGCTTTGCTGCATGGAGCAAAAGGAAACTCCGTGGGCCATAGGTATTGATATGCACCACATCATAATCTCCTAAAATATCTGTCGTATACGGAATCCCAGCCAAATCCAGCGCATGCATTTGATGCTGCAAGGCTCGACCAATTCCTGATTTTTGTAATACGGATTTTCCTTCTAAATACAGTAAAACTTTCATACTTTCTATTATACCGAAATAAAGAGTGCCCAGCAAGTCTCTACCTGTTTGCAGTATAAAAAAGAGGCTAGAACAGTTCTGTTCGAAATTTAAAATTCTATTTTATTTATATACGGTATACAAAATCCAATTGCGATTCTGTTTTTCCTCAATTTTTGAAAAACCAATACTTGTTAGTAACTGACTAAATTCATGACTTGTACGATAATCTGTCATATGATAATGTATTTTTTCTTTTTCAGAAGCAATTATCAAAGTAGAATTGCTGGACATGACTCTATAAACTTCTTGAAAACTCTTTTTTATATCCTTCCAAAAAATATGGGTCTGAATAGCAAATATTCTATCAAAATAGTTATTTTGATAAGGCATATTCTCCACATTTCCAATCTTAAGTTGGACACTACCTTTTCTTATGGAATCTGAATGAACACGTTGGGCAGTTCTATATGATTCCTTAGAAATATCAATACCATGAATCTCAAGATTTTTATTTAAAGCAAGAAGGTTCTTGATAGTACTCCCGCCACCGTAACCAATTTCTAAAATTCTATAATTATCTGAAATAGTAGTCTGTTTAATCGCCCAAAGACTAAGTTTTTTAAAATAGAATGACCATATTTTTGTGATGACTCTACCAATAAGACCACTAGGTTTTTGAGACTGCTTAATAAGAAATTCAGTTAACATTAAATATCTTCCCTCAATTATTATAAGTTTGAAATATCATTAATTATATTTCAAACTTAATTGTATTGTAAATATCAGATATCGTCAAGAATTAATGAAATAATCTGAGATAAATTTCAAAGTTGTGCTATAATTGATATCAAATGGAGTGTTCAAATGAATCAATATCAAAAAACAACAGAAAAAAAGAAGCAAGCTATTATTCAGTCTGCTCTTTCTTTATTTAAAGAAAAAGGGTTTAAAGAAACAAGTATACAATCAATTGCAAAAGTCGCAGAAGTTTCTCCTGTGTCAATCTACAATTACTTTGATAAGAAAGATAATTTAGTAGCTTTATGTATTAATGAATTGTTTAAAGACATCATACAAGAAGCTGAAAACATTCTACTCAGTAATATAGATTATAAATCAAAATTAAATCAAGCCTTAGCTTTATGTCAGAAAAAAATAAGCCAACAGATTTCTAACTACTTTCAAGAAAAAACGTTAGAGGATCCTACTTTTACGAAACTTATGACAAAAGCGATAGATGAGAAAAAGCGTGAAATATATCGTGCATATATTGAGCTAGGTAAAAATGAAAATATAATTGCTAAAGATTTGTCAACAGAGGTTATATTAAACGTCATGAGTGCTCTCAATAGCACAGGAAATCATCTATCTCCAAATAAAAACATAGAAGACGAAACAAAACAAATTCATCATATTTTGTTGTATGGTATTTTAACAAACTCTAGAACGATTTAATTGTAACTTACACATCAATATTTGAACCAACACTCATTCAATTTCACTTCATCATTACTTATGATTAATGACACATATAAAAAGAAGCTAGAACAGTTCTGTTCTAGCCTCTCAGACTAGTAGACACGTCTTCCCAAGTCGAGACTCTAGTCTACTAATCCTTATTTTTTGGTCGTTCCACGTTGGTTGATCGTATGAGACAACAGTACTTCGCGTTCTTCCAACTCTTCTTTGTGCATGATCTTGGTCAACATACGCATACTAATCGCACCAAGGTCATACAAGGGTTGGCCAATCGTTGATAGATTTGGACGCGTGTAACGAGTTACTTGTGAATCATCACTAGTAATGATTTCAAAGTCTTCTGGTACTTTGATACCGTGATCAGACAAGCCGTTCAAGAGACCTGCAGCCAATTCATCCCCTGTTACAAAGGCAGCTGTTGCTTTTGACGCAATGATGCGTTCTGCCAAGTTATAACCTTCATCGTAACGGTACTTGGATTCAAACACAAGTCCTTCGCTGTAGCTCAATTTTTTCGCTTTCAAAGCTTCTTTGTAGCCTGTCAAACGAATTTTTCCATTGATATCATCCACCAATGGGCCACTTACAAAAGCAATTTTCTTGTTGTGTTTTACCAACTGTGTAACAGCATCCACAGTCGCTTGCTTGTAGTCGATATTGACACTTGGTAATTGGTGTTCAACATCCACTGTACCAGCAAGAACAACTGGCGTACGAGAGCGTGAAAATTCTGAGCGAATCTTTTCTGTCAAATGATAGCCCATGAAAATGATCCCATCCACTTGTTTTGAAAAAAGGTTATTTACCACTGAAACTTCTTTGTCATCGTCTTCATCGCTATTTGCAAGAACAATATTGTACTTGTACATTTCAGCAATGTCATCGATCCCCTTAGCCAATGTAGAGAAATAGCTATTCGTGATGTTTGGAATCACAACACCGACTGTTGTGGTTTTCTTGCTAGCAAGACCACGCGCAACAGCATTTGGACGGTAATCCAAGCGTTCGATCACTTCTAAAACTTTTTTACGTGTATTTTCTTTAACGTTTTTATTTCCATTTACTACACGACTAACGGTTGCCATTGAAACCCCTGCTTCACGGGCGACATCATAAATTGTAACTGTATCGTCTGTATTCATAAGATTTCCTTTCATTGTTGAAAATTTCGTTTTCACTCTCTAATTAATCCTATTTTATCACTTATTGTAAACACTTTCAAGCATTTTGGTAAAATTTTGTAAACTCTTGCTTTTTTGGGGAAAATTTGACAAAATAGATCCATAGAAAGAAGGTAGCATTATGTCTAAATTAGATCAAATCGTCGATTTTCTTGAAACTGAAAAAACAGATGTCGCTGTTGTATCCGATCCTGTCACCATCAATTACCTGACTGGATTTTACAGTGATCCCCACGAACGCCAACTCTTCTTGTTCGTCTATACAGACCACGAACCCCTTCTCTTCGTTCCTGCACTTGAAGTGGAACGGGCGACTGCAGTTGTTGATTTCCAAGTGGTTGGCTATGTAGATTCTGAAAACCCTTGGGAAAAGATTAAAGGGGCTATCGCAAAACCCGATGCCAAAACCGTTGCACTTGAATATGATAACTTGATCCTTACCAAATACAATGGCTTGCGTACTGTCTTTGAAAAAGCGGAATTCACTAACTTGACACCACGGATTAACCGGATGCGCTTGATCAAATCTGCTGATGAGATCCAAAAAATGTTGGTGGCTGGTCAATATGCAGATAAGGCTGTCAATATGGGATTCGACGCCATCTCACTGGATAAAACAGAAACTGATATCGTAGCAGAAATCGACTTTGGTATCAAACGCTTGGGTTATGAAATGAGCTTTGAAACCATGGTTTTGACTGGAAATAATGCAGCTAACCCACACGGAATTCCTGGAAGCAACAAAGTCGAAAATGATGCCCTCTTGCTCTTTGACCTTGGCTGTATGGTGAATGGTTATGCGTCTGATATGACTCGTACTGTTGCTGTTGGAAAACCTGATGATTTCAAAAAAGAAATCTACCACTTGACGTTAGAAGCTCAACAAGCAGCCATTAACATGATCAAACCTGGTGTAACAGCACATGACGTAGACCGAGCTGCTCGAAGCGTCATTGAAAAAGCTGGTTATGGTGAGTACTTCAACCACCGCCTCGGACACGGGATCGGAATGGACGTGCATGAATTCCCTTCTATTATGGAAGGAAATGACATGGTACTTGAAGAAGGCATGTGCTTCTCAGTCGAACCAGGAATCTATATTCCAGGTAAAGTCGGTGTCCGTATCGAAGATTGTGGGTACGTCACAAAAGACGGATTTGGACTCTTCACTGAAACCAGCAAAGACTTACTTTACTTTGACTAATCCTTTAGTCGTTTCAATATATAACAAACATCTTGTTTCGTTAATAACTATAAAAAATGAGGCTGGGACAAAAGTCCTAGCCTCTTAATTATCTTTGGATTGTCGAGCAAGACGCAGTGGTTGAGTGGGCTCTACTACGCTAATTTCATCAGCTTTTACAGCCCTACTCAACTGTGCGGAGGTGGGACGACGAAATCGAATTCTAACGAATTACCGATTTCTGTCCCACTCTCTTTTTTCTTATGAAACCGATTCGAGTTTCATTCTTTTCTGCGTATCTTCTACGACGTCTTTTAAAGTGGTTTGGGACATTTCTTTTTCCATAGCAGTCTGAATGTCCTCAAGCTTCCCATCTAAAACATTGTGGATATTGTGGCCAATTGGGCAGGCTGGATTTGGATTGTCATGAAAACCAAATAATTGACCTGTCGAACCTAAGCATTCTACCGCTTGATAGATATCCAGCAGGCTGATCTCATCGGATGCTTTTGCGAGCTCAGCTCCGCCTGTCCCACGCGCTACATGGATCAATCCTGCTTTCTTCAACTGAGACAAGGTCTTTCGAATAATAACAGGGTTCACGCCGACACTTCCTGCCAAAAAATCACTGGTTACTTTTGTTTTTTCTCCTTGTAGAGCAATCATGATCAAGACATGAGTCCCAATGGTAAAGCGACTCGAAATTTGCATAACTTCACTCCTTTCTACCCGTTTTTGAAGGTAGAGTCTATTGAACAACCGTCAAGGGACGACTTCCGTTATTCCTATTATACTCTTTTCAGTTGTAATGTCAATAGTTACACTATTGAAAGAAGTCCTCTAACCAAGCATCGATTTCTCGATCATGACCTTCTCTCTGCTCAATCTCATGAAGAAGCTCATGATTGTGGGTATGATGAATGCCATTGACCAAACTTTCATAATACACTTGGTAATAAGGAAGATGGAGATCTTTTGCGAGTTGCAGTTCTTTTTGGACATCATAATCCACCCGTCTAAAATATACATCTTTTAGCCCCATTTGATCAAATTCAAGAATAGCATACATGGCCCGAAGGTCCTTGCGAAGATTCTTTTCCAGAAAGAAAGGCTGACCGATCGAGCCAGGATTGATGATCAGTTCTCCGCCTGTCCCGTAACGGAAAAACTGCTGGTGAATGTGTCCGTAGACTGCAATATCACAAGACGGGTTTGTCACCAAGCGGTCAAAATCCTTCTGGTCACCAATGTGAATCAATTCGCGACCCCAATTCTTATCGGGTAAGTGGTGGGTAATACCGATCTTTAAACCTGCGATTTCTCTATGGACCTGCATGGGCATTTCCTGCATGACTTCAATTTCCTGGGGTGTGATTTCTTCCAGAATATATTGACACTGGCGCATGAGGTAGCGATGACTGGGTCTGGTCTCATCCAACATCCCCCTCATAGCCCGCCAAAGACTATCTTCCCAGTTTCCAAGGACTTTGACCGTAATCGGTAGCTCCTCTAACAGCTCCAAGAGGGCCCGTCTCCCTGTCCCCGGCATCAAACTATCTCCCAAGAGCCAATATTCATCCACCTTGGCTTTTCGACTATCCTCTAGGACAGCTTCCAATGCTGTCGTATTTCCATGAATATCTGAAAGTAAAGCAATTTTAGTCATGATCTTCTCCTTCTCTCCATTATAACAAAGAGAAGAAAAACTTCCACCCAAAGGTGAAAGTTTTATGAACATTCCATGCTACCAGAAATGAAAAATAAGGATAGAGATCTTTATTGGACGATATCAGCCACGGACTTTGTATCTTATAAACGAACACGCCTCCAACTCTTTGTATCTTAGTCTACTGATTTGAGAGCTTCGAGCATGTCTACTTTTCGGAGATAATGGTCAACATAAATTCCTAACAGGAGCAAGAGAAGGAGCATTCCTCCGACAGGAAAGAGAAAAACGCTAAGTCCCACTTTAGGGTAAAAGAGAATGGCATCTGGTGCAATCATTGCAATGAGGAATTGATGAAGATAATAACCACCCACTAATCCCATGAGGATCCCTATGATAGACAATAAGATGGTTTCGCGGTAAATATAGAGCGTCACTTCCTTATTATGGAATCCTAAGACCTTAATGGTCGATAATTCACGGATCCGCTCTGCCACATTGATATTGGTTAAATTATACAAGATCACGATAGCTAGCAAGATCGATACGACTACTAGAATCATCATAGTGGTGTCCAAAGATTTGGCAACTGAGTTAAAGAGGGAAATCATCGAAGCGTTCTGACTAACCGCCTTCACAGCTGCAAGATTCATCATATCCCGACTAACAGCCTGCACTTGTCGTGTAGAAGGATTTTTCAACTGCAGCAAATAGCTATTTGCTGAAGTCCGCTTTCCGTAGATTTTTTGGTAACTTGCCTGATCCATATAGACAAAATGGCCTACATAATTTTCAGTGATTCCTGCTACCGTAAAAGTATGGCCATCTAAGGTCAGTCGATCACCGACTGTAACCCGGGCTAGTTGTGCTAGTTTACTACTGATGATAACCCCTTTCTTGAAAGACAAGGGCTCTCCTTGCTTGAGAGAACGCAAGCTGACAAAGGGAGAAAAATCTGCACGATTTGTAACCATCATCGTAATGGTCTGCTTGTCGCGTCCACCCTTTAAAGATGCTTCAATGACCTTACTATAGATCGGTCGATAATCTTTGATATCTGATTTTTCCAGACGATTGGTTAGTTCCTTGCTTTCTTGGCTTGATGCATTCGTTTTTTTGGCTACAATCAACTCATATGATAGGATCTCTTGAAATTGGCGTTTGGGAACCCCTCCTACAGAAGATTGAATCCCTAGCCCTGCGAAGAGAAGAGCAACAGAACCTGCCACTCCAAATATGGTCATCAGCATCCGTTGTTTGTAACGAAAGAGATTACGAGCAGTGACCTTGTGGGTGAAACTCAGACGCTTCCAAATAAACTGGAGACGCTCCAGGAAAATCTTCGAACCAGATACCGGTGGTTTGGGCAGTAATAACAGATTGGCTTCTTCTTTTAATTCCTTACGCGAAACCCAGTAAGCCGGAAGCACACTCGCGACGAAAGACAGTCCGAGCGCAATCAGAGTCATATCCCCATAAAAATACTCTCTGCTCTCTCCAATCACCATCCCTTGCGTAATAATGTTGGAAATGATCCCCGATAGGAAATAATGGCCCAGCAGGGTTCCTAGTAGGGTCCCGATCGTCCCTGCAAAGAATCCATAGAGGACAAATTTGAGAATGATGTCCCTGGTACGATAGCCCAGCGCCTTAAAAATACCTGCATTGGTTCGCTCTTCATCGACAAAGCGGGTCATCGTGGTAAAGGTCACCATGGCAGCTACCAGATAAAGAACGACTGGAAAAATATTTCCGACAGCAGAGATACTACTACTGGCATTGCTATACATCAAGTAACCTTGTCCACCTGGCATGGTCTTGCGGTCATAGACATGATAAGTTGGAATTTCCAGCTGATCTCGCTCCCTTTGCGCTTTTTTCAGCTCCTCCTCTTTTTTTGCGAGCTCCGTTTCACCTGCAGTCCAGTCCTTCTTTTTCTGATCAATTTGTTCTTTGGCTTGATGGAGCTTTTCTTGACTAGCTACTTGCTCTTTAGCTGGCAGAAATGGAGCTAATTTCTTGAACTGGGCCTCCTGCAAGTCTAATTGTTTTTGAGCCTGATCGATCTGATTTTTAGCTGACTGGAGTGTTTCCTCGGCACGACTGAGTTCTTTCTGGCCTTTTTGAATCTGCCCATCCGCCTCCTGCTTGAGTCTTTGATAGCGGGCCTTTCCATTGTCTTTCAGAAGTTTTTCTAACTCTTCTTGATGAGCTTTGAGCCCTTTTTGGTAGACTTGCGAAAAAGAATCTAAAGACTTCAGATCATCAAACTGGATCCGAGCCATCGCGGGAAGTTTAGTCGTAAAGACCTCTTTTGAAACTAGTGCATAGGCATCTAGATTTCCACTGCCACTCATGGCAGTGCCTAAATTCTTTTGAGACCACATCTCAGAGGATTGAACAAAGCCAACAATGGTGAATTGCTTTCGCTTTAAACTAGAGCGAGTTCCAGACTTTTCTTCAAGTGTGAGGGTATCCCCTATCTGATAGCGATCCTCCCAAAAACTTGCTAGGGCCAGTTCCCCTTCTTTTTGGGGCAGGCGCCCCTTGGTCACACGAAAGGAAGAAAGACTTTTTGGGGCAGAAAAAAGTCGAATCGCCTCTCCTGTTCCTTTCACTGTCAAATCCAGCAGTGAACCAAATTCGACACGCGCCCCTTTGACTCCTAAAAGCTCCTCTTGGTCTTCCTGGTCTAATCCCAAGTCCCCCATGACAGCAAGATCTAGCATCTTTTGTTGCTGAATAAACCGGTTAGCCGTTCGGTGCATATTTGGAGTGGTCACCTTTAAGCCAACCAAGGCCAAGCTTCCCAATAACATCAAGGTTAAGATGGAGAGAAAACGTCCTTTTGAATGTGTAAAAGAACCAAATAGATCCTTCCAATAGACTTTTCGTTTCATGCTACCACCTCTTCTAATATTCTAGTGTAGCAATATCTTGAGGAAGCTCATTGATTTCTACCGACTTGACCTTGGCATCATGCATGCGAATCACACGGTCTGCAATCGGAGCTAGGGCACCATTATGGGTTACGATGATGACCGTCGCTCCCTTTTTTCGAGACATATCCTGTAAAATCCCCAATACTTGCTTACCCGTCTGGTAATCCAAGGCTCCCGTCGGCTCATCACAAAGGAGGATTTTAGGATTTTTCGCCACTGCCCGAGCGATCGCCACCCGTTGTTGCTCGCCGCCTGACAATTGAGCAGGAAAATTATGAAGACGTTTGCCAAGTCCTACTTCTTTTAAAACAGCTTCCGGATCTAGAGCATCAGAAACAATTTCTGAAGCCAACTCAACATTCTCCTTAGCTGTCAAATTAGGGACCAGATTATAAAATTGAAAGACAAAACCAACATCATCTCGTCGATAATCCGTCCGTTGATGAGCATTGAGTTTTGCAATATCCACTCCATCAATCAGAACCTGACCCTCGTCATTGGTGTCCATCCCCCCTAAGATATTGAGAACCGTTGATTTTCCAGCTCCTGATGCTCCCAAAATAATGACCAACTCGCCTTTTTCAATCTCAAAGGAAACATCCCGGTTAGCGAAAATCTCTGTCTCTCCACTCGTATAACGCTTGTAACAGTGCTGCATTTCGATGTAGGCCATTTCCTCTCCTCCCTCCTACTTCCTATCTATATTATAGTCCTTTTCTGATAGATTACAAAGAAATCGAGGTAGTAGAAAACAAGGTTATCCTAAATTATCATGAACTATTATAAATTTTATGCTATAATTAGAGACAAATTTGATTTATTCTTAGAAAGAAGGCTCATTGTGAGTTTACAACAGTTTGAAAGGAAATCACTTCAAGAAATCAACCAATCTATTGACGTGCCAAAAGGGATCCCTTTTTGGAAGACCCTTCTGCTCTTTTCAGGACCAGGAAGTCTAGTAGCTGTCGGCTATATGGATCCGGGAAACTGGATTACGAGTGTCGTCGGAGGAGCCCAATACCGCTACCTCCTCTTATCAGTAGTTCTTCTCTCGTCTTTAATCGCCATGCAGTTGCAACAAATGGCTGGAAAATTAGGGATTGTCCATCGTAAGGATCTGGCCCAAACAACCGCCCATCATTTACCAAAATGGCTTCGCTATACCCTTTGGATTGTGATTGAACTTGCCTTGATGGCGACAGATTTAGCAGAAGTCATCGGATCAGGGATTGCCCTCCACCTTCTTTTTGGCTGGCCCTTGCTCTTTTCTATCCTGATCACTATCTTTGATGTCTTCCTATTACTAGGGCTCATGCATCTAGGATTTCGAAAGATCGAGGCCATCGTATCAACCTTGATCCTCACGATCCTTGCAATTTTTGGCTATCTGGTATTCCTATCGAAACCAGATATCGGAGGAATCTTCGCTGGCTTCCTGCCTCAAAAAGAGGTGTTAGGAATTGGGCTTCCAAAAGGAAATGAAGCCTTGACCTTGGCGCTTGGAATCATCGGGGCAACCGTAATGCCCCACAACCTCTACCTCCACTCTTCCATTTCGCAAACGCGAAAGGTGGACTACAAAGATCCAGCAGATATCAAACGGGCAGTGCGCTTTATGACCTGGGATTCAAATATTGAATTGAGTTTGGCCTTCGTCGTCAACTCCCTCCTCTTGATTCTTGGAGCGGCCCTCTTCTTCGGTCACGGGGATAAGATCGGTGCTTTTTCTAGCATGTACAATGCCCTCAAGGATAACCACATTGCCGGTGCTATCGCTAGTCCCTTCTTGTCCACCCTCTTTGCCATCGCTTTGTTAGCCAGTGGTCAAAATTCAACCATAACTGGGACCCTAACTGGTCAAATCGTTATGGAAGGTTTCTTGAGATTCCGCCTGCCACAATGGGTCGTTCGTCTCATGACTCGGATCATTGCCCTTCTTCCTGTCATCATCGTTGCGATCTTATTTGGAGATCAGGAACATGTCCTTGATGACCTTCTGGTTTATTCTCAAGTCTTCCTATCAGCGGCTCTTCCATTCTCCATCTTCCCTCTGGTTTATTTCACCTCCAACAAGGAAATCATGGGAGAGCATGTCAATGCGAAATGGAATACTTTCTTAGGCTATCTCGTTGCGATTGTCTTAACCATCTTAAATTTCAATTTGATCGTGACAACTTTTATCAAATAAAGAAACCAGCACTTAAACAGTGCTGTTTTTTTTGTTCGTCCCTTCATCTTGTTCCTCCTTTTCCTAAAAATTTCCTGACCATTTTTTTAGGAGGGAATTATTTTAAATCACTAATTGTTGTGAAGTTTTCACAAAATCTTGCCAGTGCCCGTCACTCATAAACTTGTAAAATTTTTGTACATTTTTCGTTATCTGTACAAAAATGAGAATTGTTGTCTAATTTATTCTTTTGGAGTATAATGCTCTTTGTTAGTGTCGTGAAATTATTTAACATATAAATTATTTCAACGTCAAATAAATAAGAATAAATTTATACAACTACAGAAAGGAACATATGGTACGCCAAAGACAAACAACAACCAAGTCAGACTTACGAAATGCGCTCTCAAAACTCCTCTTGCAACAACCTTTTGAAAGCATCACTATTCGACAATTAACTGAAACCGCTGGGATTAACCGCGGGACCTTCTACTTGCACTATGTCGATAAATACGACATGTTTGAGCAAATGAAAATGGACATGATGCAAGAATTGGATAGCCTCTTCGTTGAGGGAAGCCCTGTCAAGGTGAACTTTCTCAATGTCTTGACCGCTATTAAAGAGAATTATGATTTTATTTATGCATTGTCCCAATCCTGCTGCTCAGACTTCCGTAAACTAGTAAGAAGTTTTACCCTCCATGCACTAGACGATACTCCCCATGCTAAAGAACACATCATTTCAGACTTTCAAGTTCCATACAAGTATGGTCTAGAAATTTTCATCGCTACCATCGAATCTGTGATTGTGACCTGGTTAGAATCCGGTGCCAAGGAAGAGCCAATCGAAATCGGGACGATCATTCTTAGCGTCTGCGACTTTGCTAGCTGGAACTAAATCCCCCAACCTTTTCCTAGCTTTATGGAGAAGGTTTTTCTTTTTGGCAAATGAACAACATTCAGATCACCTTGTTCAACTTGTTTGTAAAAGCAAAAAAGCAGGATGCTAGGATCCTGCTTTTTCTCTATTTTTTCTTTGCCAACATGGTTGCAAATCGAAGTTGAATCCGATGGCCATTCTCATCTCGACGATGGAGATGGCCTGGATTTTCATTGTACTTGACCAATTCCCAATCCTTGTAATACTCCGCCAATTCTCCTTCTTTAAAGGTGAACGAGAAAGGCATCTGGCAAGGATAATCTTCTGTATCCATGGCACAGACAATGAGATTGTAGCCACCTGGATTGGTATGCTCTTGCATATTGCGGATGATCGCTGGAATCCGATCAGCCTCTAAAAACATGAGGACCACAGTTGATACGATGAAGTCATAGTTTTGGGTAAGAGCTGCAGCATTGATATCATAGAGTCCCACTGGCATCTCTAGATCTTCCTCAGCGACAATACTTTGTAAGATCTCAAGAGCCAGTTCATTTTGATCGACGGCCGTCACGTCAAAGCCATGTTGGGCCAAAAAGAGGGCGTTGCGTCCTTGCCCGCATCCTAGATCCAATGCCTTTCCAGCGGGGACAATTCCCACTGCTTCTAGCACTTCTGAATGGACAGGATTGGTGTTGTATTTTTTGGGGAAATAGTCTTTTGGCTCACAGTAAAATTCTAGGTACCACTCCACATCGTCAGTCGCCGCTTCGACACGATGCCAGGCCTGGGGCTCGGCCATGGGGTTCTCTGCTCCTGCTTCAAAGAGGTGGCTCGCGATTTCTTCCCCCTCTTCGGTCAATTCAATAAATCGTAACTGACCTTTTAAAACTGTAATCTTCCCCCAGGTTCCCACCTTGGTATTGTGCTTTCTTTGAAGAGCTTCTGGCATGGTATCCTTGGTCCAGATAGGCATGCGTTTGTAAGCGATCAATTTTTGTGTCATGCTGCTTCTCCTTTTTCTTTCAGTACCCTTATCATACAGAAAAAAGACCCTTTTTACAAGTTGGAAAAAGGAGAGCCCATCTCTAAGAAAAAAGACAGATCTGAAACAAGTTTCAAAACTGCCTTTTTCTTTAACGTGTATTGTATTGTTTCATGACCCGTGCGATATCCCGGTTTTGTTCCCGACGCTTGATGGATTCACGCTTATCATAATCATGTTTCCCTTTAGCGAGCCCCAAAAGTAATTTGGCATAGCCGTCCTTGAGATAGACCTTCAAAGGCACCAAGGTCATTCCGGTCCCTTTGGTGTCTTGGTCCAGCTTTTGGATTTGCTTTTTATGAAGCAGGAGCTTGCGACGACGGTCTGGATCTTGGTTCCAGATATTGCCTTCCTCATAAGGGGCAATGTGGACATTGCTAAGCCAAACTTCGCCATTTTTTACTTGTGCAAAGCCATCTTTCAAGTTAATGCGTGCTGCACGGACACTTTTGATCTCTGTCCCCGTCAGCACCATCCCTGCTTCAATCGTATCCACGATGGTGTAGTCATGTCTCGCCTTTTTATTTTGCGCGACTACCTTTCCTTCGCCCTTTGCCATGTTTGGCTCCTTTCTTTGCTACTTCCTTGTAAAATGGTTTCTTCCCTTTTTTCTTTTTGGATTTAGAGGAAGAATCTTTCCGCTTGTCATCTTTTCTAGCAGTTGATCCCTTAGAAACTTTTTTGTCCTTGCGTCTGCGATCCCGGCGATTGCCATCTCGGTCACGTCCTTTAGACTTGAGGCCTTTTTCAACGACATCCCATTCACTTGGAATATAAGAGAAATCAATCTCTCCGGTCATCTTGTCGGCTCTTTCTACCTTGATTCGGATTTGCTGACCGACACGGAAGGTTACTCCGGATTTTTCCCCGCGAAGGGTTAGATCTCGTTCGTTAAAATGGTAGAATTCAGGAAGATTGGTAATATGGATCAAACCTTCGACTGTATTTGGCAACTCCACAAAGATACCAAATTTCACCACACTGGAAACCACAGCATCGTACTCTTCTCCAACATAGTCTTCCATGTATTCAGCCTTCTTCATGGCTTCAACTTCGCGCTCAGCATCAATCGCCCGGCGTTCTCGACTGGAGGATTGGCTGGCAATATCTGGCAGGATTTGTTCAAAGTGTTCTGCCACTTCTTGGGATTTTCCGTATTCACGCACCATTCGATGAACCATCAGGTCTGGATAACGCCGGATGGGACTGGTAAAGTGGGTGTAATATTCCGCAGCGAGTCCATAGTGTCCATGATTGTGCTCTGAATAGCGGGCCTGTTGCATCGAGCGCAACAACATCATGGAGAGAACGTCCGCATAAGGTTCCCCTTCGACCTTGCGCATAATTTCTTGCAGGGTTTCTTGGCTCATCTCACTAGCCGTTCCGTAGATTGGGATCCCAAAACTAGAAGCATAGTCGATAAACTTCTGTACTTTTTCTGCCTTTGGGTCTTCGTGGATCCGATAGATGAACGGTAATTTCAGTCGCGTAAAGTGCTCCGCTACCGTTTCATTGGCAATCAACATAAAGGACTCAATCATCCGCTCAGCAATCCCTCTTTGACGCAAGACGATATCGACCGGTTTTCCTTCTTTATTGACTAAGATTTTAGCCTCATTGGTATCAAAATTAAGGGCTCCTCTGCGAATCCGCATGCTTTCAAGAATGCCGTGCAAGGTAGCCATTTGATGAATACTTGGGACAATTTTTTTAAACTTTTGAGCCTTTTCTTCGTCGCCTGCTAAGATATCATTGACGTCACTATAGGTCATCCGGAAGGTCGTATTGATCACCGTTTGGGTAATGGTGTGCTTGACGACCTTTCCATGGGGATCAATCTCCATGATGGCAGACTGGGTCAGGCGGTCCACATTCGGATTTAAAGAACAGATCCCATTGGACAAGCGTTCTGGAAGCATGGGTACTACTCGGTCGGTCACATAGACGGAGGTTGCACGATTTAGAGCTTCCTTATCAAGAGCTGAACCTTCTGTAACATAATAAGAAACATCTGCGATGTGAACACCCAGCTCAAAGTTGCCGTTCTTGAGTAGCTTGATATGGACTGCATCGTCCAAGTCTTTGGCATCTGCCCCATCAATCGTAAAGGTGATCTCATCTCGCAGATCTAACCGTCCCTCTAAATCCTTAGCAGACGGTGCATCTGGAACCTGATCAGCCTCTTTCAGCACTTCTTCTGGAAATTCTGAGACGATGTCCATGGATTCTAACACTTCCAAGACATCGATTCCTGGATCTGTCACATGACCGACCACATCCCGTACAGTCGCCACAAAATAATTGTGTTTGCGGCTCGGGTATTGATCAATTTCGACCTTGAGGATTTCGGTACCTTCCAATTGGATGGCTGGCTTCTTCACATAGATCAGCTGGCTGATTTTTTGATTTTTCGAACGAATGTAGCCGGCATATTTGGGCTTTTCCTCATCCAGAACAATTTGTCCAACAACCGTTTTGACGCTATGATCCAAGACATCAATAATCTTCGCTTCTGCTGCCGTTCCTTTGTTTCGGTCTGCTACCTTGGTAATGACGATCTCAACAGTATCCCCATCGATGGCGTGGTTGACATCATTTCGACCAACAAAGAGGTCCTCTTCTTCGCCTTCTAAACTGACAAAGCCAAAGCCATTTTTATGGGCATGAAAGATCCCCTTGAGGGTAATGGCTGGGGCCTTCTTTTGAGCCAAACGAAGAGAGCCATCATCCTCGAATTTCAACTCATGACGGCGTTCCATCAGAGAGATGGTTTTGACCAAGTCACGAAAATCCTTAGATCCTTCTTTTCCTAGAGCTGCTGCCAGATCATTGATCTGGGCTTTGTCATGCTCTTGTAAATATTCTTTTATATCTGTTTTCATTAATTTTTTGCTGGTTATCCAGCCTCCTTTTTTCTATCTAATTTTATAATCATCGTTTTGCAAAATAAAAATAGGCAAAGACATTGTCTGAGCCTATCTTATCTACTAGAAAGTACCATTAAGATCATCGCGATCAATAACCAAAAGAAGATCATAATAGCTGTTAAACGCTGCATCACGGCTTCAAACCCGCGCGCTTTTGAACGTTCAAACAAGTCATTTGAGCTTGCGTCAAAGACGTTGCTCGATTGGTTTTTTGTTGGTTGCATAAAAATTGCGATAATAATCAATACTGATAATACTAGTAAAATAGTTGTTAATGCTCCGCTCATATTCAAAACTCCTTAAAATCCTCACTATTATACCATGAAAATCATTTTGATTCAATATGTAAGGTTACTTTTCTTTCCTTGGGACAATACTTCAAGACCTCGATCTTTTCGGGATGGGTTTTGGTATTTTTACTGGTCAAATAATTCTGACTCCCACAGCTTGTGCAGGTCAATTGAACTTTAATTCGCACGTACGTCTCTCACTTTCAAATACTTTCTAAATAAGAATAAGAGGAAAATCAAATCGGTAAAGGCCAAGAGGGCTGTGCCGTAAAAAACCCAATGATAGCCAAAATGCATGAAAATACTCGATCCCATCATTGGCCCTAACACGCCACCTAAGTAGTAAAAGAGCTGGTTGTAGCTAAAGATCCGAGAGATCCCTTCAGGAGGGGTTAAGCGATTTAACAAAGCAGAAACTCCTGGTAAAAGGGCACCAGTCCCAATCCCAAAAAGGAAGCGTAAGATTCCTAATTGCAGAGGCGTTTGCGCTTGGGCACAGAGAATATAAAGACAACCACTATAGAGAAGGGCGATTAATAAGAGCCGGTGATTCCCGATTCGGTCTCCGAGTTTTCCCATCCAACCTGAAAAGAGCATACTAGAGACTCCCATAGCCGAAACAATCATCCCCGATACAAAAATCAAGTTATCTCTTTGCCCTAAAGCTCGCACATAAAGAGGCAGGATTGGAGAAATAGATTGGGCGATCATTTGAATGGTCATACTGGTCAAAAAGAGGCCTAAGAGAATATCCTTTTGCTGAATGGACATGAGCAACTGCCAACTGGATTTTTGTTCTTCTTTTGGAATGGGCTCATAGTCTTCCTCGATGCCCCAAAAGGTTAAAAGGGACACTAGAAATAAGAAAAAGCCAACCAAAAGAAAGACATTGCGCATTCCCAGATTTTCAGCAATGAGTCCCCCAATCAAAGGCCCCATCAAGGTTCCAGCTACGACACCGGTCGACAAAGTCCCCAGGGCATAGCCTGATTGGTCCTTTGATACTTGACTGGCAATCAAGGCTGTACTATTAGGGACAAAGCCTGAAAAGACACCGTTGAGAAAGCGCAAAACCAAGAGCCAAAAGACGGATGGCACAAAGGCGATCCCTCCCATGGTCAGGGTCATAGCAATAGAAGCCCTGAGCATCATGGGTTTTCGACCATAGCGGTCGGCCAGGCTCCCCCAGATGGGAGACATGATCGCAGAGGTTACAGAAGAACTCGCGACGGCAATCCCAGCATAAAAAGGAACAGCCTTGCCCGTAACGCCCAACTCTTCTACAAATAGAGCCATAAAAGGCACAACTAACGAAAGGCTAGCTCCGATGAAAAAGCACCCGATCCAGGCAATATATAGATTTTTACGCCAATTGATTTCTCTTGTGATAAAATCATCTTCTTTCTAATTGTTTTAGGGCTGCATCTAATTGGGCATAGAGGGCAGTTAGATCGCCATTATTGTCTAAGACCAGATCTGCATGGGCTCTTTTTTCATCTAGCGGCATTTGAGCAGCGATGCGTTCTTTAGCCTGCAGTTCTGATAAGTGGTTGCGTTTCATCAGGCGCTTGAACTGGGTTTCTTTTGAGACAGCTACCAACCATACAGCCTCAAACCACTCTTCATAGTGCTGCTCGATCAAGAGGGGAATATCCATAAAAAAGAGACCGGATTGAGCAGCTTGCCTGTCTCTTGCATCTGCCAAAGCCTCACGAATGAGCTGGCCTTGGACGCGATTGGACCAGTCTCGTTCACTAGGACTTGAAAAAATCCGTTGACCTAAAGCGACGCGATCCAGCTCACCTTCTTTGGTAAGGATCTCTTTACCAAAATGATCTACTAAGACACGGTAGAGAGTTCCTCCTGGAACTTGCAAGTCATGAACCACTCGATCAGCATCAATGACAGGATAACCTTTTTCTTTCAAATAGGAGGTGACAGTGGATTTTCCTGAAGCAATCCCTCCTGTTAATCCGATGATTCTCGCCATCTAGTTCTCCTTTTGACAGTGCGGGCAAAAATGGGTTCCGCGTCCCCCCAGCTGGATTTTCTCAATCGGTGTCCCGCAGCGCAAACAAGGTTGACCTGTTTTCCCATAGACCTGGTGCTCTTCCTGCATGGTGCCATCCTCTCCGAAGGCATTGCTATAAGAGCGAATGGTGGAGCCACCTTTTTCGACAGCCTGAGCTAATACAGCGATTGTTTCCTTTCGAATAGCTTTGGCTTCTCTAGCAGTCAAGCTTTGACCCAAACGGGCTGGATGAACCTTAGCTCGATAAAGGACCTCATCCACATAGATATTGCCCAGACCAGCCACTAATTTTTGGTCTAAAAGAGCTGATTTAATGGGTTTCTTTGATTGTTTAAGAGCTGCTTGGAAGGCTGGTTCTTTAAAATCCGCTTCCGTTGGCTCTGGACCAATCTTTTTCGCCAAAAAATAGCTCTCGACAAGCTCAGGTATGATGACTTCCATGGTCCCAAACTTGCGGACATCTTCATAGACCAGAGTGCTACCATCTGTAAAATGAAAGAAGACATGGGCATGCTTGCGAAGAGGAACCTCGTCTGGATAAAAGAAATACTTGCCTTCCATCCGCAAATGCGAGATGAGGACCAGATCCGTCAGATAAAATAAAAGGTATTTCCCACGGCGCCCCATGGCCCGAATTTCTTGACCTGGGAGATCTTGACGAAAAGCATCCAGATCCGTCTGAATCATCTTAGGATACTTTACTTCCACGGACTGGATGGTTTTTCCAAGAATTAATTTCTCAAGACCGCGTCGAACCGTCTCTACTTCTGGTAATTCAGGCATAGCTTCTCCTTCTCTAAAAACAAGAAGCAGGCTTCTGCCCACCTCTTCTTAATATTCTTTTTCGTTGTATCCGAAATCAGCTAGGTCTAATTTCTTATCCCGCCAATTTTTCTTGACCTTGACCCAGGTTTCTAGGAAGACCTTGTCCCCTAGCATGAGCTCGATATCCTTACGCGCAAGGGTACCGATCTTCTTGAGCATGGCGCCGCCTTTTCCGATGACAATGCCTTTTTGGCTATCGCGCTCGACCATGATGGTTGCACGGATATGAACCTTATCGGTTTCTTCATCCCGCTTCATAGAATCCACTACTACTGCCACAGAGTGGGGAATTTCTTCCCGCGTCAAATGCAAGACCTTTTCACGGATCATTTCAGAGACCAAGAAGCGCTCTGGGTGGTCAGTGATTTGGTCAGCAGGGAAATATTGAAAACCTTCTTCTAAGTTTTCACTTAAAATATCAATCAAACGCGAAACATTGTTTCCTTGAAGGGCTGAAATCGGCACGATTTCCTTGAAATCCATCTGACTACGGAAGTCATCGATTTGCGCCAAGAGTTGGTCAGGGTGCACCTTGTCGATCTTGTTGACCACCAGAATAACCGGCACCTTAGCAGCCTTGAGGCGCTCGATGATCATGTCATCGCCCTTCCCACGTGGCTCATCTGCTGGCACCATAAAGAGAACGGTATCCACTTCTCGAAGGGTACTATAGGCCGACTCCACCATGAAGTCTCCAAGCGCTGTCTTGGGTTTGTGAATCCCTGGGGTATCGATAAAGACGATCTGTTCCTTATCCGTCGTATAAATCCCCATAATCTTATTGCGCGTTGTCTGCGCCTTGTCACTCATGATGGCAATCTTTTGCCCCATGACGTGGTTCAAAAAAGTTGACTTCCCAACATTGGGACGTCCTAAAATGGCTACAAAACCTGATTTAAATGTCATATTATCCTTTCACGAGGGCATACTCCCTCTTATCCAAATACCAAGGCCCAGAATTTGGGCACAAAAATCACCAGTCCTGTTAGTAGGGCAAAACCTGATACGACAAGGACTGCTCCAGCCGCCATGTCTTTGGCATTCTTTGCCAACATGGAGAAATGGTAGTTACTAGCTAAATCCACCACATTTTCAATGGCTGAATTCATAATCTCAAAAGCAATCACCAAGGTGATGCTGAGCAATAAAAAGAGCCATTCTGTCGCAGAAATCCTAAATACCAAACCAGCAAGAATTGCTACAAGGGCTGATAAGGCGTGCTTGCGCATATTGCGTTCTTCTTTGATCGCCGTGAAAATTCCTGTTATCGCAAACTCCAGGCTTGAAGTGAAGTCCCGATTTTTCCATTTTCGCTTATTGTCTTGTGAGTCCATAGGCTGTCAAAATCTCTTCCTGTAAGCCAAACATTTCCTTTTCTTCTTCCGGCGTATAGTGATCATAGCCATTGATGTGAAGAAAACCATGCACTGCTAAAAATCCCATTTCGCGCTCAAAGCTGTGGCCATATTCTTCGGCTTGCTCCCGCGCTTTGTCAATTGAAATAAAGAGCTCACCAATATAGGTATCGAATTCAGCCATCATCTCTGCCAATTCTGGATTTTCTGCAAGGTCTTCCTCGTCAAAAGAAATCTCCATCTCTGGCTTGTATTCTAAACTGATGACATCCGTCGGACGATCCGTATCACGGTATTCAAGATTTAGTTCATGACTGCGTTCATTGGTTACAAAAGTCACAGCCATTTCCTTGTCTTCTTTCCCAATTTTTTGAGCAGCAAATTCTAAAATTTCTTGCGTTTGTTTTAAGATTTCGTCAGAGACTTGGCCAGTCTCATCTACCATTTCAATATACATCTGGATCACCTCACTATTATCACTTTATTATATCACAAAAACCAGCCTATATACTAGATACAGGCTGGTTTTCAATCTTTTTCTTTGCAGGACAATCTTACACCACTGTTTGCTGGATGGCATTCATCTGGGCATAGATTCCGCCTTGTGCGACTAATTCCTCGTGTCTACCACGCTCCACAATGCGTCCTTCAGATAAGACTAAGATCTGATCCGCATCTTGAATAGTGGACAAGCGATGGGCAATGATAAAGGTGGTCCGGCCCTTTTGGAGGACCGCCATAGCTTGTTGGATGATTTCTTCTGTTTCCGTATCAATGTGAGAGGTTGCCTCATCCAAAATCAGAATTTGCGGATTCATATAGAGCGTCCGCGCAAAGGAAATCAATTGGCGCTCACCACTTGAAAAGGCGGATCCTTTTTCTACGACTGGATGGTCGATTCCCTTTTCAAGGCGCTCTACAAAGGGCCAAGCCCCGACTTTTTTCAGCGCATCTTGGACCGCCTCCCGATCAATGTGATCCTGACTCATGGCCACATTACTAGCAATAGTCCCTGTAAATAGATAAGGATCCTGCAGAACAATCCCCATGTGGCTTCGCAGGCTCTCACGAGAAACTTGGCGAATATCTTGACCATCGATCAAAATCGCTCCTTCTTGAGGATCATAAAAACGATAGAGCAGGTTCATAATCGAAGACTTACCCGATCCAGTATGGCCCACAAGAGCGATGGTTTGACCTGGACTAGCCTGAAAGGCAATATCCCGCAGAACCGGCTTGCCTTCTTCATAGGCAAAATGAACGTCGTCAAACACGACTTGAGCTTTTTCTATCTTCAGTTCCGATGCACCATCGGCCTCCAAAGGTTGGTCTAAGAAAGCAAGGACGCGGCTCCCCGTTTCTAAGGATCGCCGAATATTTGGGAATTGACGACTAAGATTGGCCATGAGATCAAATAGATTAATCACATAGTTAATATTGATAAATAAGAAACCAGCCGTCACACCGATATTGCCTTGCAGGAAAGAAATCCCAGCGATGGTCAAAATGCCCGCAATCACTAAAAACTTGAGCAATTCCGTCAAGGTCCAAGAAGCGATAGAATCAGCCAGGAGGATTCGATCATTAGCTCCTAACATCTTCTGGGTAGTGGCTTCAAACTCATCCACCACACCAGGCTCTTGATGATAGAGTTGAATCATACTGGCACCGTGCAAGAGTTCATTGACCTGGGTATTGACCTCGCTTCGCGCATCAAAGAAATCCTTCATAGGCTGGTCCGTCATGACCTTGTAGAGATACTGGATCCCATAGAAAATCGGAAAGACCAAACACAAGAGAAGGCCCATCATAGGACTCAGGTAAAAGAGAATCCCTAGGATAAAGAGAAAGCGTACCAAATAGATGACTAAAATCATACAAGAGTTATAAAACTGGGTCCGCAAGGTCTCCGTATCATTGACAATTCTTGTCGCGATCTTCCCAGCCGGCTTATCATCAAAATAAGAAATAGGCAGCCCTTGCATGACTTGAAAGGCTTGGTCCCTCAGACTAGCGGTTACTTGGTTACTTCCATGCAGTAAGATCCGATTTCCCATGTAGCTAATCAGCTGTCCTAGGCTCAAGGCCAAGAGATAGAATCCTCCCATCTGAAGCAAGTCCCCTTGCCCGCCACCATGGGTCAGTGCAGTCAAAGGCCCATCGATCATCTTTTGGAGAAGAAAGGGTGACAATTCAGAAAAAATGGTGGCTAGTAAGAGGCAAATAAAGCCAGCAAGAAAGACAGTTGGATAAAGCGTGATCCTCGATAATAATCGTTTTAAAACTTTCATCTTATTCTCCTTCCTGTTTTTGTTGCCGTTGGTATTGTTCATAATACCAGCCTTCTTGAGCCAATAAATCACTAGCCCTGCCTTCTTCTACAATCTGCCCTTGATCCAAGACGATGATCCAATCAGCCTGATGAACAGCAGACAAGCGATGAGAAACAATGATGGTCGTCTTGTCTTTTCGTTCCTTTTGAATCGTGTCAATAATGGCCTGTTCGGTCTTCGCATCCACTGCAGAAAGGGAATCATCTAACAGCAAGAGCTCTGCATCTCTTAAGAATGCACGCGCCAAAGAGATCCGTTGTTTTTGACCTCCTGATACAGAGACCCCTTTCTCACCGATCAAGGTGTCCATTCCATGAGACATCCGCTCGAGATCATCCGCAAAAGCAGCTTGGGCTATTGCTTCCACCAAATCTTCTTGGCTGGCTCCTTTTTTACCAAGCGCTATATTCTCACGGATAGACTTGGAAAATAAAATATGTTCTTGGGAAACATAGCCAATTTTATCTTCAATGGAGCGTCGGTTGTAGGCAACGATCGGTTGCTGGTTGACCAAGAATTCTCCCTCACCAACTGGGTACTGCCGCAAGAATTGTCGAACCAGAGTAGTCTTTCCTGCACCGGTACGACCAACAATTCCAACCGTCTGTCCTTTCTGAATGGTCCAATCAATGCCTGATAGGCTCTTTCGCTCAGCACCAGGATAGCTGAAAGAATAGTCCTTAAACTGCACCAAATCAATTTCCTCTAGGTAGTGAGAACCATCTGGCTCCAGATCATCTGTCTCATCAATCACTTCTTTTAATTTTTTATAGGACATTTGCCCTGTCTGGTAGACCAAGATCAGGTCCGCCATCATCCACATAGGCTCAATTAAAAAGACCAAATACAGCTGTAAAGCCAATAACTTGCCAAGACTCAACTGCCCGCTTGCCAGGGACTGGCCTCCAAATAGCAAGAGCAAGACCGTCGAGAATCCAATAAACAACAGGGCTAAAGGTCCAAAAGAATACTGGATAGAGGCAATTTTATCCCCTGTTTTGGATAGACTGGCTGTTTTTTTCTTAAACTGTTTGACCTGCTGGTCCCGTCTACTATAGGCCCGCATGACCCGAATTCCTTCGATCGACTCCAAGACTTCATCATTCAACTGAGCGACTGCTTCCCGGTTTTGCTCAACATACTCCTCCTGCTTTCTACTCAAAAAATAGGTAGAGACGACGAGGAAGATCATAGGAATAAAGGAAATCAAGGTTAATTGCCAAGAAATGAAAAACATGGTCGGAATAATAAAGGCAAACAAGCCACCGCCAAACAGGAGCACCATCATCCCGTAACCAGCCATATCGGCCATGCCATCGACATCTGTCGTAAAGCGCGTCAAGAGATCTCCTGAGCGAAATTTCTCAAAAAAAGGGCGCCGCATGGCTACTAGCTTACGAAATGCTTGCTCCTGGAGGGTCGCCTTGAAATGGACTGACGACTGAAAGAGTCGCAACTGCCAATAAAAAGCCGTTAGGTAATTGAGGATAGCTGATCCTACTAAGAGGACCATATCCCATACAAAGTTGGATTGCGTCAGCGTCCGCTGACTCAAATGATCCACTAAGCGCTGGATGACTTGCGTCGGGATCAATAAGGTGTAATCATAAAGAATCAGGACCATAGCGATCTTCACATATCGCCATTTGCGCTCCCTGATATACTACCAAATAGCTCTGATCATATATTCTCCTTTTCAAAATGGCACAGAAAAAACCCAAGCAAGGAGCTGAGTACGTACTCAGTCCACACTTGGGCCTTCTGATGCCTGTCACCAATTCAGTTAAGGCAGGCAAAAATGCATACAAAAAACCCAAGACAGACTCCTCCATCTTGGGTTTCATTCAATTTTTACATAGAACTCAACTGAGATTGGAGAAGCTGTGTATTCAATTGTGTCATCAAAACATCTACTTTGTTCATGATGGTTTTCTCCTTTCTCTTTGTTGTTCTAACTTTACCACGGATTTCTGTGCTTGTCAACGTCTTTTTGAAAATTGTTGAAAAAAGATCCATAAATAGGCACTCAATCAGAAATTAAATCACAAAAAAGAAGCCTAGATCCTCTCTAAACTTCTCTCTTCTTCTATGCTAGTTGCCGGGATTGAACCGGCGACCTCATCCTTACCATGGATGCGCTCTACCGACTGAGCTAAACCAGCAGTACCTATCTACTATATCATGGAGATAGGTCTTTTGTCAATATCCTGACTCATTTTTCTGCCAAATATTCTTCCTTCGTGAGGACATAATGAACTCTCGTCACCATTCGCCCTTCTTCATGCAGGTCTAGCATCGCATAGGGCTCCTCGTGAGAATATTTCATCCCTGATTTGGCCATCACCCGTCCAGAAGCTGGATTGTCCTTATCATGAACGGCAATGAGTTTGTTCATCCCTAACTGTTCAAAAGCCAAGGCAATGACTGCCTTTGTAGCCTCTGTCGCAAGACCTTGGTTCCAATAGTCTTTATTCAGAACATAGCCGATACTCCCCTTCTTCAAACTAAGATCCAAATCCAGTAAATCAATCGTCCCGATAAATTTTCCATTTTCTTTGAGCTCGATCCCCCATCTTCCAAGTGGGCTCGCTAGGTAAAAGAGGGCAATATTATTACGCGTCTCTTCTAGACTTTGATTGGTTGGAAAAGTGTAGCGCGTAACTGTTTCATCAGAAGCATACTCAAACATAGCCGGTGCATCTTCAAGAGTGACCGGACGCAAGTGCAAGCGCTCAGTCTCTATTTCTAGATAAGCCGCTAACTTCACATATAAATTTTCCATTTGACACTCCTTCTTTAGGGATTAGTTTAGCAAATAACCTAAAGGAAGGCAAGCTCAAATTTTTCTTGCTTTTTAACCCACTTTTCTATACAATAAAATCAATCAAAACAATCAGATAAGGAGTGAAAAGGTCATTGAGTCAAGAGAGCCATCTCACACCAATGGCCTTTTTACACCTAAATCTGAGCAAGGAGGCAAAAATGCTCATTGGAATTCCTAAAGAAATTAAAAACAACGAAAATCGGGTCGGTTTGACACCTGCAGGTGTACAAAGCTTGGTGAAGAAAGGTCATCACGTTTTGGTAGAAACAAATGCTGGACTTGGTTCTGGCTTTGCGGATGAAGATTACACGAAGCAAGGGGCAACCATCGTTGCAACTGCTGCAGAAGCTTGGGCAGCTGAGATGGTGGTCAAAGTCAAAGAACCCCTCGCTGAAGAATATGGCTTCCTTCGCGAAGATCTCTTGCTCTTCACCTACTTGCATATGGCTGCCGCACCTGAATTAGCAGATGCTATGGTCGCAGCTAAAACAACTGGGGTGGCCTACGAAACGGTGCGTGACCTTGATGGACAATTGCCTCTCTTGGTGCCAATGAGTGAGGTTGCTGGACGGATGGCCGTGCAAATCGGTGCTCACTTCCTGACCAAACAAGAAGGTGGATCAGGCGTCCTCCTAGGTGGGGTGCCAGGTGTTCCCAAAGGAAAAGTTACCATCATCGGAGGTGGGGTCGTTGGAACCCACGCAGCTCGTATCGCTCTTGGACTTGGTGCCCAAGTGACCATCTTAGATATCAGCGCCAAACGTTTGGCTGTTCTGGAAGATGTCTTTGGTCATCAAATCCAAACCCTTATGTCCAATCCATTTAACATTGAAGCCAGCGTCCGTGATGCCGATGTTGTCATCGGAGCTGTCTTGATTCCTGGTGCTAAAGCTCCTAAATTAGTGACAGACGATATGGTTAAACAAATGCGTCCCGGTTCAGTCATCGTGGACGTAGCTGTGGACCAAGGTGGGGTTATTGAAACAGCAGACCGTGTCACAACGCATACGGAGCCAGTTTACGAAAAACATGGCGTGCTCCACTATGCCGTTGCCAATATCCCAGGGGCTGTCGCTCGTACCTCTACTATCGCCCTTACCAATGTGACCCTTCCTTATGTTGAATCCCTAGCTAACAATGGTTTTCACAAGGCAATTGACCTCGACGAAGGCCTACGCCAAGGGGTCACTACTTACCAAGGCCATATCACAAGCCAACCAGTTGCTACTGGTTTAGAGCGTGACTTCACACCAATTGATGAATTGGTTTAAACTATCATATATTTAAAGAATTACCATCGAAAAAACAAGTTATTTTGAGTTTTTTAAATCATCTTTAGAGACTTTCCGCCGTGAGAAAAGTGCTTGAAACAATTTAGTTTCGAGCACTCGGAATAATTGAGACCTTAGGCTCAATTATTAGTCATGGAACTTCTTGGATTGCTGAAATCATCCACTGGATAATTTCACCTAACCTCCGTTCTCACCTAAGGAAAGGCTAGGAGATGATTTTATCGTCAATTTAAGGCAAAGATCATAAGATCTTTGCCTTTTCTTTTATTTTTCTTCTTCCACATCCGATTCTTCTTTGAGGACTGGATTCGGAATGGGCTCGTAGGCCCGGATAATTTCTGCTACTACTGGATGGCGAACGACATCCTTGGCAGAGAAATGCACAAAGTCAATTTGAGAAATGTTCTTCAATTTCTCCTGAGCATCAATTAAGCCTGATTTGACATTTCGAGGAAGGTCAATCTGGCTAGTATCTCCATTGACAATCATCTTAGAGTTAAAACCAAGACGGGTCAAAAACATCTTCATCTGCATGATGGTGGTGTTTTGCGCTTCATCGAGGATGACAAAGGCATCGTCCAAGGTCCGCCCCCGCATATAAGCCAAAGGCGCAATCTCGATAATCTCCCGCTCCATCATCCGAGTGGTTTGGTCTTTCCCTAAAATCTGGTATAGAGCATCATAGACCGGTCGTAGATAAGGGTCCACTTTTTCTTTGAGATCTCCTGGAAGGAAACCAAGGCTTTCTCCGGCTTCCACAGCTGGACGCGTCAAAATAATCCGCTTGACCTGACCACGCTTGAGGGCGGTCACGGCCAAGGTCACTGCTAGGAAGGTTTTCCCAGTCCCCGCTGGTCCAATCCCAAAAGTGACATCATGGTTCTTGACACTATCAACATAGATCTTTTGACCAAGCGTTTTAACTCGAATGGGCTTGCCGTAACTATCCTTGATAATCTCTTCTTCATAGAGAGCGATGAACTTATCCAATTCCCCATTTCTCACCATGGTAATGGCGGTCACCACATCCGGCGTTCCAATGGTCATGCCACGGTTAACGAGGACCAAAAGAGCCTGGATGACTTGACGAACCTGCTCGCAGGTTTCTTCTTCCCCAATGATTTGGACGATTTCTGTCCGGGCATGAATAGTTACCCCAAATTCTTGCTCCATCAAACGAAGATGGCGTTCGTTAGATCCAAACAAATGAAAGAGATCGTCTGGATGCGTTAATGTAATTTCAACTGAATGTTCTTGCAAATAAAGAACCTCTCTACCTGTATTTTTCTATTATTATAACAAAGAGGCCGAGAAAAAACCATCCTCGACCTATCCTTCTCTAGTGGGCTTGGTATTCTTCCCAAATCGCATCAAAATCGCCAAGATTAAAGGAAAAGCTGGCATGCTCTTCTAGATAGCGACTGACCTCATCGAAGTCATCTGTATGCTTGGGAAAAGCAGACTCGTGAAATGCAAGATCTGCTAGAATGGCTTTAGGAGCATTGCTTTTAGGATTGCGCTCCGTCATCAACCAAGTATAAAATGATTTTCGCATAAGCCTCCTCTTAGATCAACTCTGTTCCAAACTGGTCTTGCTTGATTTTTTTGGCCTTCATCAAACCACCCAAAGCCTTTTTGAACTGACCTTTTGAAATCCCAAAAGTTGCCTTGATCTCTTCTGGAGATGACTTATCATTCAGGGTCATAAAGCCTCCATTGGCTTCCAAATAGGTCAAAATCATTTGGGCATCGTTTTCCAACATCTCAAAGGAGCGTGGCTTCAAAGATAGGTTCAAGGTCCGATCCACCTCACGAAAACCAATAACGCGAGCATTTAAGACCTCTCCCAAACGAGGTTCTGCATAGCGCTCACTTGGGTGGATAAAGCCCAGCATATTGTTCTCTGGAAGGTAAACAAAGGTTCCAGACAATTTCAAGCGGTAGACAATGGCTGGCCAGTTTTGGTTTTGCATATTGTTATAGGCTGGACGAGCCAAACGCTGAAAATCTTCCTGGTAGGCTAAGATCCCCCAAATCCGATCTTTCTTATCAACTTCTAAGCGAATATAGAGACGATCGCCCTTTTTAGGCCATAGATCTTTGATCTCCGGTAGGATATCTAGTGAGACAACAATCTGCTTATCTGGAAGCCCTGTATCCACGAAGACTCCCAAATCCTTGCGCACTTCCGTGACCGTTCCCCAGCCAAAGCTTTCTTGAGTTGCTGTGACTTCAAGTGTCGTAAGTCGTAGTTTTTGCTTCATATCTGTATAAGCAAAGCCCTTGACACTTTCTCCGACTTGGTGTGGGCCTTCTGCTTTATCAAGTGCGTATGTCTGGCCATCTTTTTGAACAAAATAGAAGTGATCATTTTCATCAATGACCATTCCCATGATGTAGCTTGCTAGATTCGTATTCATGTTTCCTTCTTTCCTCTTGCCTCTTCACAAGAATAATGGAAATAAAACCCAGCCAGCAGTGCCAACTGAGTCTATCTTTCCTGTAATGGTTGGGATGGATTAAACTTCCATCAATTCTTTTTCTTTGTGCGCTGTCATTTCATCTACATGCTTAACAGCGTCATCCGTAACTTTTTGAATCTCTTTTTCAAGACCTTTCAATTCATCTTCTGTGATTTCTTTTGCTTTTTCTTGTTTCTTCGCTTCATCCATAGCATCACGACGGATGTTACGGATCGCTACTTTAGCATTTTCACCCACTTTTTTCACTTCTTTTGCCAAGTCGCGACGAGTTTCTTCTGTCAAAGCTGGGATAACCAAGCGGATAACAGATCCATCGTTGGCTGGAGTGATACCAAGGTCAGAAGCATTGATGCTGTGCTCGATGTCTTTCAAAGATGATTTATCAAATGGTGTGATCAACAAGACACGCGCTTCTGGAATGGTGATAGATGCCAATTGGTTCAAAGGAGTCTCTACTCCGTAGTATTCTACGAAAATACGATCCAAAAGACTTGCGTTTGCACGTCCAGCACGGATGCTACCAAATTCACGTCCCAAACTTTGGTGAGACTGGGTCATTCTTTCTTTTGCTTTTTCTACGATTGGGTTTGCCATAATCTTCCTCTATTTTCTATTATTTTTCTACGTTATTCGATACGGTTGTACCGATATTTTCACCAAAGACAACGCGTTTGATATTGCCTGGTTCATTCATATTAAAGACAACCAAGTCAATGTCGTTGTCCATGGAGAGAGTAGAGGCTGTTGAGTCCATGATGCGAAGACCTTTATTGATCACATCGCGGTGAGTCAATTCCTCAAATTTCACAGCTGAAGCATCTTTTTTCGGATCGGCATTGTAAACACCATCGACCCCATTTTTGGCCATGAGAATGGCATCTGCTTCAATCTCAGCTGCACGAAGGGCTGCGGTCGTATCTGTTGAGAAGTAAGGAGAACCGATCCCTGCACCAAAGATCACGATCCGATCTTTTTCAAGATGACGAAGGGCACGACCACGGATATATGGTTCTGCGACTTGTTGCATGGCAATCGCAGTTTGAACACGGGTATCCACGCCAACTTGTTGAAGCGAATCAGCCATCACAAGAGCGTTCATGACAGTACCGAGCATACCTGTGTAGTCTGCTTGGACACGATCCATCCCTGCTTCAGCAGCAGGTTCTCCACGCCAAAGGTTTCCCCCTCCAATCACCAAGGCAATTTCAATTCCAAGTTCATGAACTTCCTTGATTTCTTGGGCCATATTTTGGACAGTTTTGATATCGATTCCGACACCACGTTCGCCGGCAAGAGCCTCACCAGATAGCTTGATTAAGATACGTTTATACTTAGGTTCTACCATTTTCTCTCTCCTTTTTTGATCTGTATTATTTTACCATAAATTACGCTTTTTATATAGTCATATCCATCAAAATTTTCTTTTTCCCATCCGATTAGTTTTACCAACTGTAGCAAATAAAAATTGAGTACAAAAAAAGCTACCCGAAGGCAGCTTTTCATTTCAATTAAAGTGAGTTAACATCCACTTTGATACCAGGACCTTGAGTTGTAGTCAAAGTCAAGCTAGTTACGTAAGTACCTTTAGCTGTAGCTGGTTTTGCTTTTTGGATTGTGTCGTTGAAAGCTTTAAAGTTTTCAACCAATTTAGTATCATCGAATGAAACTTTACCGATGATCGCTTGAACGATACCTGCTTTATCAGCACGGTAAGTGATTTTACCACCTTTAGACTCTTCAACTGCTTTCGCAACATCCATTGTTACTGTACCAGTTTTAGGGTTTGGCATCAAGTTACGAGGTCCAAGGACACGTCCAAGACGTCCAACAAGAGCCATCATGTCAGGTGTAGCGATAACTACGTCGAAGTCCAACCAACCATCGTTGATTTTCGCAACAAGGTCATCTTCACCTACGAAGTCTGCACCAGCAGCTTTTGCTTCTTCAGCTTTTGCACCACGTGCAAATACAAGTACGCGAGCTGTTTTACCAGTTCCGTTTGGCAATACCATTGCACCACGGATTTGTTGGTCAGCTTTTTTCACGTCGATGTTCAAGTTGTAAGCAACTTCTACAGTTGCGTCAAATTTTGCAAAGTTAGTTTCTTTTGCAAGAGCTACAGCTTCTTCTACGCTGTAGACTTTTGTGCTGTCGATTTTTTCAAGAGCAGCACGAAGTTGTTTGCTTTTTTTAGCCATTTTATCTTTCTCCTTGTAATGTGGTCATATCGATTTTCATCTCCCACGTCACTCGTCATTTGATCAAGTGTATTGCGGGCAAATAGGATTGTTACAATTAGTCAGTAACAGTGAATCCCATAGAACGAGCAGTACCTTCGATCATACGCATTGCAGACTCAATGTTTGCAGCGTTCAAATCTGGCATCTTAGTTTCAGCGATTTGTTGTACTTGTGCACGAGTTACAGTTGCAACTTTCGTTTTGTTCGGTGTACCTGAACCTTTTTCAACACCTGCAGCTTTTTTCAAAAGAACAGCAGCTGGTGGTGTTTTTGTAACGAAATCGAATGATTTGTCTTCATAAACAGTGATAACAACTGGGATGATCATACCAGCTTGATCAGCTGTACGAGCGTTAAACTCTTTGGTGAATCCCATGATGTTGATACCTGCTTGACCAAGCGCTGGACCAACCGGTGGAGCTGGAGTAGCTTTACCAGCAGGGATTTGCAATTTTACAAGTTTTTCGACTTTTTTAGCCATTTCTTAAATCCTCCTTTGTGGTTTTGGCGGTAATTACAGATTTTTACCTCCCACAAGTATGCTTTGTGCATACCTTTCTATTATACACGATTTCTCATTTTTTGCAAGAAAAAATTAAAATATAGTAAACTTTTTTTTCGTTTTATGATAGAATGAAGCTATGTTAATCAAAGTTGCTTCTGTATTATTTATTTTTTTAACGCTGATTCTGAGCGGCATCATTGTTCACCTCTTTAAACTCCAAAAAAGAGGATGGCGATCCACCGATATTGCCTTTCCTTTATTTGCCTTGGAGTACTACCTGATCTCAGACAGCGCCTTTTATCACAGCCTCTTACCGCTGCTAGCTTTAAGCCTTTCGCTTTTAGCCTTGGGGCTAACGATTTATTTCTTAAAAAAGAAAAAGTGTTTTTATTACCCTAGATTTATCAAATACTTCTGGCGTGCTGGATTTCTAGTTACCTTCTTGCTCTATCTAATTCTAACCGCTAGTTTGTTTATCTAATACCAAAAGGAGGCTGGGACAAAAGTCCTAGCCTCTCAATTATTTTTAGATTGTCGAGCAAGACGCAGTGGTTGAGTGGGCTCTACTACGCTGATTTCATCAGCTTTTACAGCCCTACTCAACTGTGCGGAGGTGGGACGACGAAATCGAATTCTAACGAATTACCGATTTCTGTCCCACTCTCTTTTTTTATTTTTTCCGATGAAAGAACCAGCCCACTAGTTTCTTGAAGACTTGAATCAAGATGAGAGCAAGAACGGCCATGATGGCGCAGATAAGCAGCGTTTGGATCCTCAAGGGGCTCATGTTGAAGAATCTACCTAAGATACTACTTGAAACCAGGAAGGCTAGGATATTTCCTAGAAGAACCAGTCTCTTGTAGTGATTGAGAGGCTGGGATTCTTGGTAGATGATGGTAAATCCAACGAAGGCCATCAAGCAGATGGCTGCACTTGAGAGTTCTTCCGATCTCATGCCAAATGTTGAAGAGAGCAACACCAAACTAAAGATCAATATAAAATCCGTCAAGGCAGCAGGTAGCGCATTTTTAAAGACCGTTTCGATAAAGCGCCCTTTGATGCGCTCGCTATTGGGCTCAAGCGCTAGGAAGAATCCTGGAATCCCAATCGTAAAACCACTGATCAAAGACATCTGCGACGGCATGATGGGATAGGTAAAGGCTAAGAGCGTCACAGAGATGGCCAACAAAATGGAAAAGATATTCTTGATCAAAAAGAGACTGGCTGATCGTTGAATATTATTGACCACCCGCCGCCCTTCTGCCACGATGGACGGCATCTTCCCAAAGTCAGAATCTAGCAAGACCACTTGCGCCATCTTTTTGGTCGCATCATTTCCAGATTCCATCGCAATACTACAATCCGCTGTTTTGAGGGCCAGAATATCGTTGACGCCATCTCCGGTCATGGTGACTTTATGCCCCTTTGCCTGCAAGCCTTCTACAAGGCTTTTCTTTTGCTCTGGTGTCACCCGACCAAAGACCGTATATTGGCTCGCCGCTTGGTGCAAATCTTCTTCCGTCAGTAAGGTTCTGGCATCGATTAGATCCTCTGCTCCTTCAATGCCTGCTTTTTGTGCAATAGCAGAGACAGTAGCAGGGTTGTCCCCTGAAATGACCTTAATGGTCACTCCTTGTTCTTTAAAGTAGGCGAAGGTTTCTTTGGCATTTTTTCTCAAAGGATTGGAGAGAATGATCCAGGCTACCAAGTCTACTGGAGCCTCTAAAGTCTCTCCCAGGTATTCTCCCTTATATTTCCCAAAGGCCAAGACCCGATTGCCTGCCTGAGTAGCAGGAGCAATCTCCCCTTCAACCTCAGAGAAGCCCTCTCGTAAAACAAACTCTGGTGCCCCCAATACATAGATCCCAGATTCAAAGGCAATCGCCCCATACTTTTTCTTAGACGTAAAGGGCTGTATTTCAAGGGCCTTACAAGGCTGGCTGACTGGAGTCTTGTGAAATTTTCGGATGGCATCCATGGTATCGTTTTGATCCATATTAGCTCCTACATACTGAGCTAGAGCTTCCAAGTCTTGAGCGTCTTTAACTGGACGAATCTCTGTTACTTCCATACCCGGCTCTGTAATGGTCCCTGTCTTATCGACACAAAGGATATCCACGCGCGATAAGGTCTCAATCCCCTTCATACTATTGAGCAGGACCTTTTCCTTAGCCAATCTGACAGCACCCAGAGCCAGCGCCAAGGTCATCAAGAGATACAAGCCTTCTGGAATCATCCCGATCAAGGCACCGACTGTTGAAGTCACACTGAGCTTGAGGCTATCGCCTAGGCTGATATAGCTGCGAAGAAAAAGGAGCGAGCCTAGCGGAATGATAAGAAGACCAATGATCCCCACGATTCGGTTGACCGCATGGACCATATCGGACTCCTCATGAGACTTGACCTGCTTGGCTTCCAGGCTCAATTGGTTAATGTAGGAGTCATTCCCAACTTTTTCCAATCGCGCCAGTCCTTGACCAGCGATCACAAAACTACCTGACATGAGCGCGTCTTGCGCTCCTTTTTTGACCTCATCGGCTTCACCGGTCAATTGCGATTCATCGACTTTTAGCTCGCCCTCCAGCAAAAACCCATCCGCATAGATCTGGTCTCCAGCTTGAAAGCGAACTAGATCGACCTCCACCAGCTGATCGATAGGTAGAGCAAATTCTTTTCCTTCGCGAAGAACGATCGCCTCACTCATATGTAGAAATTGCATCTGACGCAAGATCCGTCTAGAGCGGACTTCCTGCACAATTCCTACCAGGGAGTTGACCACGACGACCGGGACAAACAAGAGATTGTTCCAAGACTTCACTGCTACCAGCAAGACCGCTAAGACCAGGAAAATCAGATTAAAGTAGGTAAAGACATTGTCTCGAATGATCTGCCCAATACTTTTTTCTGTCTTAATCGTGACCTTATTTTGCTTGCCCTCTTGGATCTTTTTTGCTACTTCTTCCTGACTGAGTCCTTCTAATCTAACCATTGCTTTCCTCACTCATGTATTTCCAAAGGCAATCCTTCTGGATCGAAGAAAAATGCCATCTTCTTGCCATCAAAATCATCATAGCGAAGGCCTGTATTCTCAATACCTAGCTGATCCAATCTAGCTAGATACGTCTCTACAGCGTCCACTTGAAAGGCCAGATGACGCAGTCCCGCATGCTCGGGCAAGGGGAGCTTAGGACGTTCTGGGGCCGACGGTTTGATAAAGAGTTCTAAAGTCAGCTTCCCCTGACGGAGATTGATCAAGATATCTCCGCGTTCGGGACGGTCATACTCACTGACAATCGCAAAGCCCAACTGGTCCACATAAAAGTGCAGCATAGCATCGCGATCCCGTCCAATGATGGCAATATGATGAATCGTGTCTAACTTCATCTGGTCCTACTTTCTATTTTCTATAAAAAGAAAAGGGAGTGGGGCAAGTGCCCTCTTCCCCCTAGACTTATTGTTGCAATACTTTTCGAGGTTTGGTCCCTTCAGCTGGTCCAATCACACCCGCTGCTTCCAACTCTTCCATGAGGCGAGTCGCCCGGTTAAAACCAACCGATAAGCGGCGCTGGATCATTGAAGCACTGGCTTTTTGGGTCTCGATGACGAGCGTTTTGGCCTCTTCAAAGAGAGGATCACCTTCGTCTAAGCCACCCATGCCTCCGTCAAAGTCCGACTCCGATACTTCTCCTGGATCAAAGGCATCATCATAATCAGCTTCTGCCTGCTCTTTGACAAAGTTGACAATCCGCTCCACATCGTCATCTGAGATAAAGGATCCTTGTAGACGGATCGGATGATTTTCATCGATCGGTTTAAAAAGCATGTCTCCACGACCGAGCAATTTTTCTGCCCCATTTTCATCCAAGATGGTCCGTGAGTCGGTCCCAGATGATACCGCAAAAGCGACACGGGAAGGCACATTGGCCTTGATCAAACCTGATATAACGTCAACCGATGGCCGTTGGGTCGCAAGAATCATGTGAATTCCTGCTGCACGTGCCTTTTGTCCAAGGCGAATAATAGCATCTTCCACTTCTTTACTTGCGACCATCATCAAGTCTGCCAACTCATCGACAATGACCACAATCAATGGAAGTGGTACTTGCTTCATCTCAGACTGGGCATTGTACTCAGCTACCTTGGCATTAAAGCCAGCAATATTCCTAGCGCCTACTTTTGAGAAGAGCTCGTAGCGATTTTCCATCTCATCAACGACCTTCTGCAGAGCTCGACTGGCCTTGCGTGGGTTGGTCACCACTGGAATCAAGAGGTGAGGAATATCATTGTAGACAGAAAGCTCCACCATCTTTGGATCGACCATCATAAACTTGACTTCGTCCGGACGAGCCTTCATCAAAATACTCGAAATAATTCCATTGACCGCTACTGACTTACCAGATCCAGTAGAACCCGCTACCAAGAGGTGGGGCATCCGAGCCAAATCAAAGGTCCGAGCCGAGCCATCTACAGCCTTCCCAAGAGGAATCTCAAGGAGTTTAGCCGGATCTGTTTTGGACTGCTCCCACAATTCACGGAAGGAAACGGTCGCAATCTCTGAGTTAGGCACTTCAATCCCGACCAGAGACTTCCCTGGAATCGGTGCTTCAATTCGCACATCCTTGGCTGCTAGGGCCAAGGCCAAATCATCTGCTAGGTTCGAAATGCGGTTGACCCGCACACCGACAGCCGGCTTGACCTCATACTTAGTGACAGAAGGACCGATCTCTGCCCGCTCCACAGTCGCCTTGATATTGAAGCTTGCAAAGGTCTCTTCCAAAATGCGGATGTTCTGGCGAACGATGTTTTTCTCTTTGGATTGATTTTTCGGCTTATCAGGTGCGAAGAGATCAATTGTTGGAAGCTTGTACTGGAGGAGTTCCTTAGGTGTGAAATCCACTTGAACTTCTTCCCCATCGCCCTCGAATTCTTCGGCTTCCGGAAACTCTTCGTATGCTTCAGGCTCTTCAGGCCATTCTTGATCTGGCAGGTAAATCTCTGGTGTTGCTGGTGCGACAATTTCGGCTTCTGGGAAGGGCTCTGTGAACGGCTCTTCCGCCAACACCTCTCCCGTTTCAGGGTCTACAGGATGCCCTTCCATAGAAAGGGAAGTTGGAAGAACAGCTCTTGCTTCTTCTTGCTCTCTTTCAGCTGCAGCAGCTTCCTCGGCAGCTCTCGCTTCTTTTTCAAGGAATTTCTGCTCGCGACGCTCTTTGCGTTTCTCCATAGAAGCGTGGAAGGCTTCCGATCCCTTTTCAAACAAATCATAGATGGAGTAAGGACTCATCAAGAGAATCCCCAATCCAATAAAGAGAAGGCCAATAAAATAAGAGCCAATATTTGAAAAGAGGAAGGAAATCGGAGCATAAAGAAGGGCACCGATCATACCACCACCGGCAAAGCTCTCCACTCGCAGATGAATCAGGTCTGCCATGATTCTTGAAAAGGTGACCTTGATCCCATTATTGTCTAAATGAAGTGAGGATACAAAGAAGGCCTGAAACATCAAGAGAAGCCCAGCAAAGAAGCTTAGGAATCCTGAAATCACCCCTTCGTGTTTGTCCAGCCATTTAAAGGCATAGAGGTAGAAAAAGGTCGCTAAAATGGCCAAGTAAGCCAAACTCCCAACAAACAGTCGGATCAAGTTGTAGGCCAAGACCCCTACTGCTCCCAATTTCAAGGCCGCAAAGACTAAAACCAGACTAATCAGAATGGTCACAATCATGCGGTGAATTGCTTTTTTTCTTTCTAATTCTGCTTTGGACAGTCGTCTCGTCGACCGTGTTTTTTTTGATTGATTATTGTTTGCCATAACCTTTATTATATCACATTTCCAAGCCAGCTCCCTAGTAAAACCATTTCCAAACATTTGAAACATAAAGCACAAAACAGCACCGAGTAGGCACTGTTTTAGATGTTTTTCTTGGGGTGGCGGTCAATGATGGCTTGATAGTCTTTCAGCGCTTGCTTTCCTTTGTCCGTCAACTGATAACCCCGAATTGTGAACTGCTCCGCCAGTTCTTCCTCCGTAAAATGGGCAGCCAAAGCTTGGTTCAAATCAGCTGCTTTCATCTTAGACAAACCCGCGACTCCCTTCTTTTTGAGAATGGCTTTTTTCATGGTCGCATTGATGTGGTCCAGCGAATCAAAAGCGGATTCAATAAAAGTATAGCCCTTCTCCACCAAAGCCTTCAAGTGTTCCGAAGCATGAATCCCATAGCTGTATTCAAAATACTTGGGAAACCAAGTCTCTGTCGTAAACGTTCCAAAATGGATCCGCCACAAGAGAATGATATCCCCTGCAAGCAAGCCATCTCGAAGGAGCTCCATATTTCGTTTGGAAACAGGTTTTGGATCTAACAACCAAGCTTCTAAATACCTCTCAGGAGAAATAAAGGGTTTCATCTCATGATCAGCGTGAAATTTTTCCATTACATCTGCAATAGTCGTCATAAGTCTCTCCTATCTATCATTGACTGTATCATAACAAAATAAAAAGAACCTGTCGATCAAGAAAGCTTCCTGATGACAGGTGCCTAATGTAAAATGGATTTCACTCAGACTTTTTCCTATTTTGTTAAATAGATTTTAAACTGTCATATTTTTCTTTGTATTGTTCGTAGTACAAAAATAGGTAGTAACCCCCTACTATTTCTAAAAAGAAGACATAAAGAGCAACAGCCATAATAGCGGGGCAGAATGGCGTTAAGATAGCATCAATGCTCCCTCTTACATTTGTATTGTTTGAACGATCAAACAATACAAAACCCGCTGTAACTCCACTTCCTCCCAAGATCAATAATTGATCTGTCATTTTTTCTGTTGCTAGGGCAGCCAAGGAAGCATAGGGTTTTCTTTCTTCAACTGCAGTCTTTATCTTTTTAGGGACCTTCCTAAAGAGATATATCACAACAACTATCGTTAATCCAGCTGATAAAAAACCGAGAAGTTTTCTGCAAAAAATCCCAATTAATACAAATCCTAATTCCATAAATAGTAATAGAAGGTACATATAACAATAAGTTAGATATTTCAAGATCATTTTTTTCTTTCGATATTTAAACGAATAGAAAATGTAGACCAAATAAAATAAAAGTAGAACAAACAAAAGAGGTAAATTTAACCATTGATAGGCAACATCCCCATCTCCATCTAATCTTATTCCCTTAAAGACTGCTGGAAGAAGGATATAAAGTAGATAGACTATTGCAGAAAATAAAGGCATACCAATAAATCTTTTCCAATTTCCCTTATCGTTAAAGCGACTAATAATGGTCTCATTTACGAAGGATTGACTTTCTTCAAATGAGTAAGTAAAAAGTTTCATATTTCTCCCTTTTAGATTCAATCTGTCACTCACTAGTCCTGACTATCACTCGTAGGCACTTCAATATCAGGCACATCGATTACATTATTGACTTGGATATTATCTTGTTGATCCTTCAGATTTGTCTGTGAGGTTTGTGGTTTGTATAGTGAGAAAAAGCATACGCCAATCACCAATAGACTCGCTCCAAGGACGCAAAGTCTCTTGACATGCCAAGCCATCGGCAAGGGAATTTTCGCTCGAATACCTGATTTCTTGACCCAATCCGGATGATCTCGCATGACACGATTAGCTGCCATCAGAGGCATCAGGTAGCCAAAGAGCGCAATGACCGTTGTCAAACCAATAACCCGAAAACGATTCTGATTAGATGGAGAAACATGGTTCACTTCCATCAGGACCATGCCCGTAATCACCAAAATAATGACCAGTAATAAGCCCAAAGATCCCCATAGACCTTCCCTACGGTAGCATTTCAATTCATCAAATGACATCTCGTTAAAATTCTTATTCATTCTTTAACAACTCCTTATATTTCTTCAGGTATTTCTTGCCATACCACTCTTCTACAGTTTTACCTTCCCACTCACGATATTCTTCAGGATATTTTAATTTGTAGTAGCCTTGCAACATATAGGGAAACATGAAATATATTTCAAAAGCAGAAACCAGTATATCGAAAATTAGAAATAAAAATAAAATCCACAATCTTCCAACCAAATTATCTGCATTTCTTATTGAATCCGAATATATCCTACGAAAAATTATCCAGAGTGCTACAACTATTCCACCATACTTGACAATAAATCTAAATACACTATTAAACACTCTATCGGTCGGACTCTCTATTCCAGTACCACCATATAATAATTTAAGTAATGATATAGACTTAGCATGTATCAGGTAAATTATCGTAAATAGAATCAAACCTTCCATGGCAAATAACCCTAAATATTCAACTAAACCATAAAGTAAATTCAACAATAGAAGATTTAACTCAACTAGAAGCCATATTATAAAGGAAACCATAACATGAAACTGACCTCTATAGATCAAAATGAACTGTTGGTTGAATCGCTTTCCTAATATAATCAGCAAAATCCATATTGCCAGCCCCATCCAAAATACCCAGTATGGAAGAAAATTAATTTCGGGCAAGCGTACTGTTAAATCTCTAGGATTAGCATGGTAAAATAAATAATCATTTAAAGCAACAATTAACCAATTGGGACCGATTATAAATAAGATCGTCAAAAATACTAGCCAGACATATGATTTCAAAGCCCCTCTATATTTTTCTTTTTTTAGAGCATCCTGATAATTTTCCTGAGCAAATTTTCCCGAAATGCCATCATCTAATAAATTCAAACTCTCTTCAAAACTGGCTTTAAAGATCGATTGTTTTTTCAATTTTCTTGAATCCAATTTTTGATTTTTCATCTCAATCTTCTCAATTCACTTTCTAGATCACATTGTTTGTCATTTTTCAATGTTTCTCAACTCTGACCGTTCCTTTTTCGTAGCCGTCATACATCGGGCTATTCTTGCTCACATAAGTGCGAATATCATGTGAGGAGTCAGACTGCTCAAAAAGCGATAGAGAACCCCATTGCAACATTCCATGATACTGTTTTCCATCAACAGTCAGCTCGATATCTTCCCTATCGAAAGAATACGTCTTTTCCTCACCACTCTCCCTCACTATCACATGATCTCCATCAATCTTGATCCAGGATTCTTTATTGAGCGAAGCAGTTTTGGTCTCCATATTGGCAACCGACAAATAATAGACCCCATTAATTGGCAGATTGCTCTCCACTAAGTTCATAATGATCGCTCCAACAAAAAGAATCGGAATAATCAACAATAGCCATTTCCATTTCTTCCTCCCCTTCTTTTTTGGAAGTTCCGTCTCAGGAAGAGGCAGATCAGCTGTTAGAGTCGCAAGTCTCTCAGACTCCAGCTTTGGATCTAGCATAAGAGCAGATAAAGAGTGATCTTCACTCGCTAACCATTGCTTGGCCATCTGGACAAAATACAGACGCTCATCTTCTTGCGCTATCTCTTCAAATAAAGAAACAGCCAGCTCCATATCTCCCTTTAAATAGGTATTTAATCCTTTAAAATAACGATTTTCTAAGCGTTGAAAAGCCTGTGAACCGGTCACATGATCAAAATAATCATTGGGTTGCTGGTCCACAAGGATGTCATAGATGGCCAGTTGCTTCTGAATAACTTCTTCTTTTTCTGCTTCATTCTTGAAGGGAACATAGGTAAACTTCTTCTGAATATCTTCCTTGCTGATGGCTTTTCCTGAAAGTAGGGAAGATTTTACGAAAATTCCCAAGAGGGATGAACGATCAGTCCTAGCTATGTTTTGATTTTGTAAAAACTCTATTCGATCGATTGCAGATGAGAAATCTCCAATCATGTAGCAATATATTACACTAGCAAGATGGGCAGCTTTTTTGCTTATACTAAATCTAGCACGACTTCCAGATTGTGCACATTCATGCCAAAAATCTATCCCCGAGGAAACATTTAAAATCTTAAGACATTCTTTTCCAAACCATCTATTCATCAAAACATAAAGAAGGAATATAAGACCAAGCACTACTAGCAAGGTATTCGAATAAAAGTCTTGATGATCCGGATACAGACTAGATAAATAGAAATGGCCTACAAATAAACTGATAATCCCAATCCAGAGTATTATGACATATTTTTTTCTTAATTTGCTATAACTCATTTAATGATACCTCTTTTAGTGTTATCTCCCATCATACCGAATTTTCCATCTCTACGCAACTTCCTTCTTAATTAGTGATTTAGACCAAAAAAACACCCTCGTGGGTGTTAGCATTGACAGACTGAACCGCGATATCATCTTTTATGTTCTACTTTTCTACCACTATCTATTCTGAAGAAGTCATCAGACTATTTCCCACTATACCGACGATCACAATGAAGACCCCTAAAAATCCTAGTGGGGTTGGGATCTGATCTCCCAGAAAGAGACAGCCTCCAAATAGGGTGAAGAGGACCTCGCCGGCCTGGGTAGCTTCAACAACAGCTAACTGCTGATGATTATGTTTCACCAAGTTGGTTGCTTCGAAAAAGAGCATGGTTGCGATAACTCCTGAAAATACAGCTACGATCAAGGATTGGAGCATTTGCCCACCTGATGGCAAGCCTGCATCTATTCCTGCAAAGACGGCTAAGAGCAACCAAAAGGGAACACTCATTAAGGTCATCCCAAAGACCCGTTGGGTCGTTGATAATTGTTCTTCTTTACAATGAGCCAGCATCTTGCGATTTCCCAATGGATAGGAAAAAGCCGCGATCAAAATTAAGATACTAGCTCGCACAACACCTTCTCCGAGACCTCGTCCAAAATATGGAATTTGAATCAATACGATTCCTAACAAAATCAGCAAAGTCATTCCTAACTGTTTTCCTGGAATCTTTTGGCCAAAAAGTGGGGTCAAGAGGAGACCTGCTAAAATCGTAATCTGCCAGGTCGCAGCCACAAACCATGATTCTCCATAGATAGAAGCCATCGATAAGGGCGCATAAAAGAGACCAAAGCCGACCGTACTCCAGAGTAACCAAGTCCACGGGGCTCGCGCAATTGCTGACAAGACACCCTTCAACTCGCCTTTCTGCCAGACTAATACAGCCATCATGGGCAAACTAAAAAGGTAACGCAAACTAGCACTCCACATCCAGGAACCACCTGCCAGGTTCATGCTTCGATTAAAAATAAAGGTAAATGCAAAAAAGAGAGCACCTAGGATACCAAACCAAAGGGCTCTCGCAAAATGTGATGATTTCATTTTTTGATGATCGTTCTCCTGTAGTCATCCTATTATACAAAAATTTTAAAATAGCCGCATCCATTTTCTGTAAATTTTCAAAATAGTGTTTTCGCCTTAAATTCTATCCAGATTTGAAAGTATCGTAAAATTAAGGTACAATAGAGAAAGACAACTATGTTGGAAAGGAAGAATATGAAAAAATTAATCGCACTACTATTATTTTCCGGCTTGGCTTTGACAGCTTGTTCGTCCAATAAGACAGACGCTAACTCTTCAAGCTCAAGCAAAGAAAAGACAGAGCAGACAGCAACTTCTAGCTCTAGTGAAAAAGATCAAAAGAAAATTGAAGAAGAACAAAAGAAATTAGAACAACTGCGCAAAGATTTTAACGACGCCATGACCAATGAAAATGCCGTCTTCCCACAACTATCAACTGACGTGGCTGAAGATGAAGCGGAGGTTAAAATCACTACGACTGAAGGCGATATCACTGTGAAGCTCTTCCCTAAATATGCGCCCCTTGCAGTTGAAAACTTCTTGACCCATGCAAAAGAAGGCTACTACAATGGCTTGCTTTTCCACCGTGTTATTAACAACTTTATGATCCAAACTGGGGATCCTAAAGGAGACGGTACGGGTGGCGAATCTATCTGGAAGGGCAAAGACAAATCCAAAGATTCAGGTACTGGTTTTGAGAATGAGTATTCTCCATACCTTTACAACCTTCGTGGAGCCCTTGCCATGGCCAATTCTGGTCCAAATACCAATGGTAGTCAATTCTATATCAACCAAAATAAGGATGATATTTCAAGTAAACTTCCAACTGATCGTTTCCCGGCTAAGATCATCGATGCTTATAAAAATGGTGGAAATCCAACCCTCGATGGTGGTAACTACACTGTATTTGGCCAAGTGATCGATGGCATGGATGTGGTGGATAAAATCGCCTCTGCCGAAACCGATGATAAGGACAAACCAAAAACAGATATCAAGATTGAAAAAATCGAGATATTAAAAGACTACAATTTCAAGAAATAATGAAAAGAGAACCACGAGGTTCTCTTTTTGTCTTTACGTCAATTCATTAAAGTCCCAGATTTGGTCCATCCAGCCTTCATAGAAGTCTGGCTCGTGGCAAACCATGAGAATCGATCCCTTGTACTCTTTCAGAGCCCGTTTCAATTCTTCTTTGGCATCCACATCCAAGTGGTTGGTAGGTTCATCTAGTACCAAGACATTGTTTTCACGGTTCATCAAGAGACAGAAGCGTACCTTGGCTTGCTCTCCACCGGATAGCACCTGGATTTGGCTCTCGATATGTTTGGTGGTCAAGCCACAGCGGGCAAGGGCGGCACGAACTTCTGCTTGGTTGAGAGCCGGAAAGGCATTCCAGACTGCTTCAAGCGGTGTCTGGCGATTGCCACCTTCGACCTCTTGCTCGAAGTAACCAAGTTCTAAGTAATCTCCCCGCTCTACTTCTCCAGCAATCGGTGGGATGATTCCCAGCAAACTCTTCAAGAGAGTGGTTTTCCCGATCCCGTTGGCCCCGATAATGGCTACCTTTTGATTGCGTTCAAAGGTTAGGTTCAAAGGCTTGGTCAACGGACGGTCATAGCCAATCTGAAGATCCTTGGCTTGGAAGATAAAGCGACCAGGAGTCCGGGCATTTTTAAATTCAAAGGATGGCTTTGGTTTCTCACTTTGCAACTCAATGAGTTCCATCTTGTCAAGCTTCTTCTGACGAGACATGGCCATATTCCGTGTCGCCACACGCGCCTTATTGCGGGCTACGAAATCTTTCAAATCAGCAATCTCTTTTTGCTGACGCTCATAAGCCGCTTCCAATTGCGATTTTTTCATTTCATAAACTTCAAGGAATTGGTAGTAGTCTCCTGAATAGCGGGTTAACTGCTGATTTTCCACATGGTAGACGATGTTGATCACATCATTCAAGAAAGGAATATCATGGGAAATGAGGACAAAGGCATTTTCATAATTCTGCAAATAGCGTTTGAGCCAATCGATGTGCTCTGCATCTAAGTAGTTGGTCGGCTCGTCCAAGAGAAGGATATCTGGTTTTTCAAGGAGCAATTTGGCCAAGAGGACCTTGGTCCGTTGCCCACCTGACAAGGAGGTCACATCCGTATCCATGCCAAAGTCCATGACGCCAAGAGCACGCGCCACTTCATCAATCTTGGCATCCAAGGTATAAAAATCACGACTTTCTAGACGCTCTTGGAGTTCTCCAACCTCTTCCATCAGAGCATCGACATCGGCTCCCTCTTCCGCCATGGCCATATAGAGGTCATTGATGCGAGCTTCAGCTGTGAACAACTCATCAAAAGCGGTCCGTAAAACATCGCGAACCGTTTGTCCTTCTTCTAAGACCGAATGCTGATCCAGGTAACCTGCCGTCACATACTTAGACCACTCCACCTTGCCTTCGTCAGGTTGCATCTTACCAGTCACGATGCTCATGAAGGTCGATTTTCCCTCACCATTGGCCCCGACAAGACCGATATGCTCTCCCTTTAGCAAACGGAAGGACACATCCTCAAAAATCGCACGATCCCCAAAACCGTGACTCAAATTTTTCACTTCTAAAATACTCATGCTTGACTCTCTTTCATTGATTTCACTCGTATGATTATATCATCTTCACTGCAAAATGAAAAGGGAGCCCAACTCCCTTTAGAATATATATAAATAAATTATAAGTAAGATAGGTTACGCGATTTTGTCAAGAAATCAAAATAAGTTCTAACTTATGAATCTCATAAAGAATATACCGAAACTTTCCGCCGTGAGAAAAGTGCTAGAAACATTATTGTTTCTAGCACTCGGGAGTTTTGAGACCTTAGGCTCAAAACTAAGTCATGGAACTTCTTTGAAGTTCGCTGACGTCCGTACTCACCCAAGGAAAGCTTCTGGCATACCTTTATTATAGATCTGAAGAAAATCCAACTCCCTTTTCTTTTACAAACCTAAGTCTGCGTATGGTTTTCGGTAGCCCACTTGAACAACTTTTCCGTCTTTGACAAGCAAAGGCCGCTTGATCAGCATACCGTCTGAAGCAAGGAGATCCGCCGCTTCTTTCACTGTCAGTTGATCCACCTTATCTTTCAAACCGAGTTCCCGGTATTTCATTCCGCTAGTATTGAAGAAAGACTTGATTGGTAGGCCAGAAGCTGCCATCCAGTCTTGCAATTCTTGGCTAGTCGGTGTTTCTGTGACGATGTTTTGGCTTTGAAACTCACATTGGAGACCGTCCAATTCTGATTTAGCCTTTCGACAAGTCGAACATTTTGGGTATTCAATAAATGTATACATCGATTTTATTTCTCCTTCCAGGTAATTCCTTCATGGTGTAAGAGCCAGCGTTTGCGATCGAGTCCAGATGCATAGCCCGTCAGTTGTCCATCTTTTCCCATCACGCGGTGGCAAGGGACTAAGATCGTCAAGGGATTGCGTCCAACAGCCTGTCCCACGGCTTGGGCTGAACCACAAGAAAGATCCTGGGCCAGCTGGCCATAGGTCTTGGTCTCACCATATGGGATCTCTCGCAATAACTGCCACACCCGCTCTTGAAAAGCTGTCCCTTGCGGTGCTAGTGGAAAGCTGATAGCGATTGGATCCCCCGCAAAATAGTGGTCCAACCACTCCTTCACCTTCTCATGGAAGGGATGGACCTGCTCCAGCGCCCCATAGGGATCAGTCGCCTCCTCTTTCGGATCATAAAAATCAAGCTCAACAAGGCCTTCTTCACTGACAATGATCGAAAGAAGCCCCATAGGGCTTTCATAAAATTGTTTAAGATAGAGAGTCATTGTAGGCCGCTTCTGCTCTTTGGTCCCAGCGGTCCTCTTCTGAGACCACTTGGAATAGACTAGTTTCTGCTTTTCGTTTGATCTTTTGATAAGCCAGACGGACTCCATCAATAGGGACCTTTCCACAATAATGGTAGCCCAATTTTTCAAGCAAATGCTGCATCACCAGATTATCCGGGTGCGTATCGCAACGGAAATCTGGCCCTTTTTCCCCTTCGATTAAACCTTGAAGGAAGGTCTGCGCTACCCCTTTGCCAGCAGCTTCTTTGGCTACAGCGACCCGGTGAAAAGTGACATACATATAGTTGTCATGCTCCCACTTACCATCATAAATCTCATTGTAAGCCGCTTCGTTGCCCTTGTAGACAGCTGCATAGGTCACGACTTCCTGATCTTCAACGGCGACATAGCCACGACTTTCTAGAATATCCTCAAAAATGATCTCTTCATCTGGATAGCCATCCTGCCACTGGTCGACCTGTCTTTGAGCCAGGCTTTCCTTGGCATCTTGGATAATTTCCATAATTCGCTTAATCTCGTTGGGATAAGCCATTCTAATTTCCATCCTGCTTCCAACCTTTCCTAGTCTTGATGGTAACGAGCATAGAGCTCACTCTTTTGCAGGCCATATTGTTTGGCGACCTGTTTAATTGCTTGATTTTTCTTCATGCCCTCTTGGACCAAGGTGTCGATCTCTTGAATCAAGTCGACCTCTTCTAGGTCTAGCTCTTCTTCCTTGGCTCCTTCGACGATCAAGAGACACTCCCCTTTGAGGGGATTTTCTTCAAGAAATGCGACTAACTCAGAAATACTGCCACGAGTATATTCCTCGTAGATCTTGGTCAATTCACGAACCAGGACGACCGAACGATCCCCATAGACAGCCAACATATTCTCTAAGGTCGCCTTCACCCGATGGGGCGACTCATAAAAGATCTGAGTCTCAGGATAGGCCACTTTTTCTTGGAAAAAAGCCTTCTGTTGCCCCTCTTTGCGAGGCAGAAATCCATAAAAAATATGAGGTTGAGGGGCTAGGCCACTGGCAATCAAACCCGTTATACCTGCACTAGGACCAGGCACAGCTACGACAGGAATCTCGCGTTCAATCGCTGCCTTGACCAAATCATGACCAGGGTCAGAGATACTAGGGAGTCCTGCATCTGAGACTTGCGCCACATCCTTTCCGGATTCTAAATGGGCGATCAAATCTGGAATTTTCTCCATGGCATTATGCTCATGAAAGCTAGTCTGGGGTGTCGCAATCTCAAAATGCTTGAGCAAGAGGCCTGTATTTCTAGTATCCTCAGCTGCAATCAAGTCCACATCCTTTAAGGTCTGGACCATGCGGTAACTCATATCCTCACGGTTACCGATCGGTGTTGGGACCAGGTAAAGCACCCCAGTTTTCTTTTCCCCTTTAAAACTTCGTTGGATCTGCATGCTTACTCCCTAAATAACAACTCGTCACAAAACATACACTCTTCATCGTTCTCACGGCGTTGACCGTAGGAATAAGTGCAAATATGAAAACCATCATTGTAAATACGTTGCAAATTTTCACGACCATGGTGTTGGGACTTTGCGGATGAAGTCTTCTCAACTTCCCCCAAACGCTCTCTCAATTTATCATTTTCTAAGCGAAGAGCTGTATTTTCTTCGATGACTTGTTTCAAATTTTTCTTGATGGCTTCGACTTCAGCCAAGGTGACCAACAAATTCTGAGAAAAGCCGTCTAAAGCATCAAATAATTCTTTTTTATTCATTCTGACTCCTTAACTTTCTAAGCTCAAAACCATATATTCTAGAGCATTTTGAAAAGAAACATTGGCCTTCCACATCCTGCGAGCAAGACTCAATTTCTCAAGCAACTGCTGGGAGCGACTCAAGCACAACTGCTCTTCTAAAGCCAACTCCATCAAACGAAAGGCCTGGCTTTGTTTTTCCTTATCATCTGCTAGGCTCACTAAGCGGGTCACTTCCAAATAAGCACGATTTAAATTGGATTGACAACGTTCGATGAATTGATCACAAATTTTGGCCAGTTCAAAAAAAGTGGCATTCCTTTTTTGCTGCTCTGCTTCTTCGAGACTAAAACTAAAACGAGCTACTAAATTTGCCTGTGATTTGATCAAGCCTTCTTTTTCTAGCAGTTCGGTTAGGTAGGCTTGCTTTTTAGGAAAATGGACCTGCTGGGCCCGACTCTTGATGGTCGGTAAGATCAAGTTTTCATCGGATGTCAACAAGAAGAGATAGATCTCACTCTGGGGCTCCTCCATGACTTTTAAGAGAGAATTGGCCGCATTGGTATGCATCTTATCCGCATCTTGGACGATAAAGACCTGCCGACTGCCTTCAAATCCTGATTGAGAAAAGTCTTGAACGAGCGAACGAATGCGGTCGGTCTTAATGATCTGGTTGACTGGACGCACGATCTTTACGTCTGAGAATTCTTCTTTTTCAATCAAGCGGCAGGAACGGCATTTGCCACAAGGCCAGACTCCCTGCAAATCTTGGCAAAATTGACTTTGAGCTAGCAAGAGGGCCATCTCAAAACTGGCAAAAGAGCCTGTAAAGAGATAAGCATGACTGAGCTGTTTGTGTTCTAAGATCTGGGTGAAGCGCTCCACCAATTCTGGCTGGAGCTGTTGGATCTCTTCTAGCTTCATTTCAATATCCCCAAGCGATTTTCTAAAACAGCCAAGACATCCGCAAAGACTGCTTCAAAGGATTGACTAGCATCGATTTTCACAATGCGCTCTGGTTCCTTTTCATACAAGGCCAAATAACCCTGTCTTACTTTTTGGTGAAGCTCCAATCCTTCCAAATCCAAACGATTGACTTCCCGCTCTTGGTTTTTGGCAATTCGAGCGAGCCCTTCTTCGACATCCACATCAAAGTAAAGGGTGAGATCTGGTTTAAGACCATCTGTCGCAAATTGATTGAGCCACTCGATATCTTCCACACTCAGACCGCGACCATACCCTTGATAAGCGACCGAGCTATCAATAAAGCGGTCCATCAAGACGATTTTCCCAGCTGCAAGGGCCGGCAAGACACGTTCCACCAAATGCTGCCGGCGACTAGCAATATAAAGCAACAACTCTGTCTTGGCATCCATACTAGTATGGTCTGGATCTAAAATGACTTGGCGGATCTTTTCTGCAATGTCTACACCGCCTGGTTCACGGGTTGTAATAAAAGGAATTCCTTTTTCTTCAAGTAGAGGCAAAACGGCTTCTAGGACCGATGATTTCCCCGCTCCTTCTGGACCTTCAAATGAAATTAATGTACCGTTTACCATAGTATCCTCTTTCTAGTTTTCTTCTTTTTATTTTACCAAAAATAAGGGTAAAAATCTTGTATTTTAGGAGAGAAAATTTTTCAAAGTCATTTTCATTTTTTCACTTTTTTGTTACAATGTTCTTATAAAGTTTTAGGAGACAACCTATCATGTTTAAATTTAAAGATATTCTGGCTATCATCTTGGGGGCCGGCATTTTTTCATTTGGGATCTATTTTTTGGTCATTCCCTTTCACTTCTATGAAGGAGGAGCGACAGGGATTACCTTGATCACCTATTACCTCTTAAAAGTCCCCGTATCCCTGATGAACTTGCTGATCAATATTCCTCTCTTCGTTCTGGCTTGGAAACTGCTGGGCAAAAAATCTCTTTATCTGAGCTTACTGGGGACCTTTTCGGTTTCCGCTTGGATGGCGCTTTTTGAGGCCATGCCCCTCAGTCACCGCTACCATCACTTCATCTTTGACGCCTTTAAAGGAGATATTCTGCTTGCCTGTATCGCCTCAGGGGTTGTCCTTGGTTTGGGGCTAGGGATCATTTTCAATGCTGGAGGAACCACGGGAGGAACAGATATTCTCGCTCGCATCTTTAACAAATACACTTCCCTCAGTATGGGAAAACTCATGTTGATTGTAGATGCCATTGTTCTGATAACTGTTGTCGTTGTCTTCCAAGATGTCCGTACAGCTATGTATACCCTCTTCTTTATCCTGATTGACACCCTTGTGATCGACTTGATTGGAGAAGGTGGTTTTGCTGGAAAAGGTTTCCTTATCGTCACATCTAAACCAGAAGAAATTGCCAAAAAAGTATCCGACGATCTGGGTCGCGGGATTACCTTTATCCGCGGGATGGGCTATTACAGCCGTAAGGACCTGGATATTGTCTACTGTGTCGTTTCACGGAATGAGATGAAACAAATGAAAGACATCATCAATCAGATCGATCCATTCGCCTTCATCACCATTTCTGAAGCCCATGAAATTCTCGGCGAAGGCTTTACTTTAGATAAAGAAAAACAACCCATTACCCGTTAATAGAAAAAATCAGACTGGATTCTCATCTAGCCTGATTTTTTATTAAATAGCTTTTGCAGTTGTTCGAGTGATTTCATCGACTTTCAAACCGTTAGCTTCAAATTTACTACGGATTCCTTCTAGATCTGTCACCCCATCAATTTGGACTTCGATAACCACACGATCGTCTTTTGTTGGGATATTGACTGTATTGGCGATGTTATATCCTTCTTCTACAATCAAGTGAATGATTTGTTCTAGAACGCCAACCTTATCTTCTGTCACAAAGCGAACACGAACTCCTTCTTCTCCATAACCGGATACTTCAAGGAAAGCACGGAAAATATCACGGTCTGTGATGACACCGGATACTTGGTCATTGTCCACGACTGGAAGAATTCCCACCTTGTTCTTATACATGAGGTAGGTCGCATCTTCTAAGCTGGCAAATTTAGAGACGGTAATGACATCGCGAAGCATGACATCTTTAACCTTAGTCTTGTTCAACAGATAGTTCATCTCGAAAATAGACAAGCTTGTTGCTTTAGATGGACTTGCTTCTGCAATCGTACCTTCTGTCACCAAACCAACCAATTTATCGTTTTCAATGACTGGCAAACGGTGCAAACCTTGTTCGCGCATCAAATCTGCCGCGTGGGCAATTGTCGTATCTGGACTAATGTAAACCACTTTACGTGTCATAAAATCTTTAACAGCCATAACAAGTTCTCCTATGCTTTTATTAGTTTTATTATACTTGATTTTAAGAATGATTTCAAACGCTTTCAGCAGTTTTCTCTTGTTTTCAAAATTTAGAAAAATCAAACAAGAGAGATGAAAAAAGAAAGGTCTTCAAGACCTTTCTTTTTAATATTCTAGTGAACTTTAGAAATCTTACCCACCCAAATAAGCCTTGCGGACTTCTTCTGAAGCTAAGAGTTCTTTTCCTGTTCCGGTAAGAACGACTTTCCCTGTTTCCAAAACATAACCGCGGTCTGCGATGGCAAGGGCCTTGTTGGCATTTTGCTCGATCAAGAGAACAGTTGTCCCTTGTTTTTGGATATCTTGGATGATATCAAAGATTTCTTGGATAAAGATTGGAGCCAATCCCATAGAAGGTTCATCCAGAAGCAAGAGTTTTGGCGTTGACATAAGTGCACGACCCATTGCTAGCATTTGTTGTTCCCCACCAGATAGAGTTGCTGCATCTTGGTTCTTCCGTTCTTCCAAACGTGGGAAACGGGAGAAGACTTTCTTCAAGTTAGCTTGGTTTTCTTCTCGATCTTTCTTCAAGAAAGCGCCCATCTCCAAGTTTTCCATAACAGTTAAGCCTGGAAAGACGTGGCGGCCTTCTGGAACTTGAGAGAGTCCTGCTGCTACAATCTTTTGAGCCGGAACCTTTTGAATCTCCTGACCCAAAAACTCGATTTTCCCAGCACTTGGACGCACCAAACCTGAAATGGTACGAAGAATGGATGTTTTTCCAGCACCGTTAGCACCGATAAGAGAAACAACTTCCCCTTCGTTTACCTCGAAACTGACATCACGGACAGCCTGGATCATACCATAGTGTACAGAAAGATTTTCAACTTTTAACATAGACATTAGGCTTCACCTCCTAGATAGGCTTCGATTACGCGTTTGTTGGTCTTGATTTCATCTGGCGTACCATGGGCAATCAAGCGACCATATTCCAATACATAAATCCGTTCTGTTACTTCCATGACCAAGCTCATATCGTGCTCGATCAGCATAATCGTAATATTAAATTCTTTTTGAATGCGACGGATCAATTGGGTCAATTCTGCTGTTTCTTGAGGGTTCATCCCTGCAGCAGGTTCATCCAAGAAGAGGATTTTTGGCTCTGTAGCAAGGGCACGAACGATCTCCAAGTGACGTTGTTGTCCGTAAGCTAAGTTTTTGGCCAAGGTATCTGCTTCTTTTTCCAGACCAAAAATCGCTAACAATTCAAGAGCTTTTGCTTTCAACGCTTCTTCATTCTTGTAATAGCTTGGCAAGCGGAAAAGACTCGCAAAGACATGTGGTTTGTGGTGATTGGCAAAGGCAATCAAGACATTGTCCAAAACGCTCAAATCTTTAAAGAGACGAATATTTTGGAAAGTTCGTCCCAGACCACCAGCAGCGATTTTATAGGGTGCTTTTCCATTTAGCAGCTGACCATCTAAGGTAATGGTCCCTTCACTTGGTTCATATACCCCTGTTAGGAGGTTGAAGAGGGTTGTTTTCCCGGCACCGTTGGGTCCGATCAAACCAACCAATTCCCCTTCATTAAGTTCCATGGTCACATCCCCAACGGCTGTCAAACCACCAAAGTTTTTTGTTAAATTTTTTACTTCAAGAAGTGCCATTAGTTAGCCTCCTTTTTTGAGAGTAGTTTTTTCAAGCTGAATTCCCATGTTCCAAGAAGACCACCTGGACGGAAGATCATCACGAGAATCAAAGCCAATGAGTAAATGATCATACGTACACTTGAGAAGTCTTGAAGCACCATATTCAAGATACCCAAGACGATGGCTGCCACAACTGTTCCTGACATTGATCCCAAACCACCAAATACGACAATGATCAAGACATTAATGGTATTGGTGAAAGAGTAATCTTTAGGAACAACAGAGCCGATAAAGCCAGCTTGGAGAGATCCAGCAATCGCCGCTGTGATCGCACCAAATACAAAGGCGATGACTTTGACTTTGGTCGTATTGATCCCAACAGATTCTGCTGCGATTTCATCTTCACGAACAGAAAGGGTAGAGCGTCCAATTGGACTGCGTAAGAAGTTAATCGTAAAGATCGTTGTAATGACAACAAAGAGATAAACCAATTGCCAAGTTGTAAAGGCTGGCAAACCAAGGATCCCAGCAGCACCATTTGTTAGAGTACCACCATTGACGATCAAGATCCGAATGATTTCAGAAACCCCAAGTGTCGCAATCGCGAGGTAGTCCCCTTTCAAACGAAGGGTTGGAACCCCAACGATCAAGGCAACGACACCAGCAATCAAAGCACCTAAAACCATCGCACCAAAGAAAGCCCCATAGGTTGGTGATTTAGAACCGAGAATAGCTGCAGAGTAGGCACCAATCGCCATAAATCCGGCATGCCCAAGTGAGAATTGACCTGAGAAACCAACAATGAGGTTCAAGCCAACTGCAAGGATAATATTAATTCCGATTTGTTCTAAAATTTGGATATAGAAGAGGTTGAGCACACCCGCTGCAACCAAGACTTGGATCAAGGCAAAACCTGCGACCAAAAGACCAAGCCAGACTAAATTCACTTTTAAATTTTGTTTCATGGCTTACACCTTCTCTTTCACATTTTTACCGAGGATACCTGCTGGACGGATGAGCAAGATCACAATCAAGATGGCATACACAATGGCATCACGGAAGTCTGAAAGACCGATCGCTGTAGCGAAGGTTTCCAACAAACCGATCACAAATCCACCTAGGGCAGCACCTGGAATGATTCCGATTCCTCCAAGAACGGCTGCGACAAAGGCTTTGATCCCTGGTGTCATACCCATCAAAGGCTCGATCGAGTTGTAATACAAACCAATCAAGACACCACCAGCACCTGCCAAGGCTGATCCCAAAGCAAAGGTAAAGCTGATCGTACGGTTTACGTTAATCCCCATCAATTGAGCGGCATCACTATCGACAGATACAGCCCGCATGGCTTTCCCCATCTTTGTCTTTTGAATAATAAATTGAAGAGCGACCATCAAGAAAACAGACACTCCCAAGATCATCAACTGAATATTGGAGATTGAAATAGGACCGAAGTTGTAACGAACCGTTTTAATCACTTGCGGGAAGGAACGGGTATTGGCACCGACGAAGAAGACCATCCCATATTCGAGCAAGAAGGAAACCCCGATGGCTGTGATCAAGGCTGCAATCCGAGTCGAATGACGAAGCGGACGATAAGCCAGGTATTCAATTACAACCCCTAAAATAGCTGTCCCAACCATGGCTAGGAGCAAAGCTACAAAGAAGTTTACTTTCCACGAGTTCAATAAGAAATATCCCATAAAGGCACCTACCATGTAGATATCCCCATGGGCAAAGTTGATCAATTTGATAATTCCATACACCATGGTATAACCAAGGGCCAAGAGTGCATAGACACTTCCCAAGATTAGACCGTTCACTAATTGCTGGAGCATTTGAACCATCCTTTCTAACAATAAAGAGCGAGGCCAGGAATTTTCATTCTCCCAGCCTCTTGTACAAACAACAAATGATAATTATGGTTTAACAGACTCAACTGATTTGACTTTACCATCTTTCAAGCCAATCATAAGAGCTGATTTAACCGGGTTGTGGTTCTTGTCAATTGACATTGTACCAGTCACACCTTCCAAGTCTTTCAACTTCGCAAGGTTATCTTTCAATTCGACAGAGTTCTTAGCACCTTTAGATGCTTCGGCAACCATGTAAACTGAATCATAAGCCAAAGCTGCGAACATTGAAGGTTCTTCATTGTATTTCGCTTTGTAAGCTTCTACGAATTTCTTGGCTTTATCAGTCATTTCACCTTCAGTAGAGAATCCAGCTACGTAGTAGATGTCTGTAGCTGCAGCAGGTGTTGCTTGTTCAACGAACTTAGCATCGCTAAATCCATCACCACCAATGATTGGTTGTTTGATTCCCATACCACGCGCTTGGTTTACGATCTTACCAGTTTCTGTGTAGTAACCTGGAAGAACAATCGCATCGAAGTCTTTATCTTTGATTTTTGTAAGGGCAGCTTGGAAGTCTGTATCCTTAGATTGGAAGGTTTCTGTTGCTACGATTTCACCTTTGTAAGATTTCTTGAAGGCTTCAGCAATCCCTTTAGCATAGTCAGATGAGTTATCGTAGTAAAGAACGACTTTCTTCGCTTTCAAGTTATCCGTTGTGTATTTAGCAATGATTTGTCCTTGGAAGCTATCGATGAAGGTAGCACGGAAGAGGTAATCTTGACCTTTTGTCAAATCATCTTGAGTTGCAGATGGTGTAACCAATGGAACACCTGCTTTACCAGCATTGGCAACCGCTGCTGCAGTAGCACCTGAAGTTGCAGGTCCTACAAGAGCGTTCACTTTTGATTGAGTGACAAGGTTTGTAGTGACTGTAGCTGCTTCAGCTGTTTCAGATTTGTTATCTTTATCTGTGACAACAATCTTCTTACCGTCAGCTCCACCCTTAGCGTTGATTTCATCAACGGCCAATTGAGCACCTTTTTGTTCAGCGCTACCGTAGGCTGCTACTTCACCAGTTTTTTCAAAGTTAAAACCGACTTTTAATTCTTTGCCGATTTCGTTACCAGTTGTGTTTGAACCTGAAGTAGAAACTTCACCACAAGCAGCAAGAAGAGCGACACTTGCAATGGTTAAAAATGAAAGAGCAAATTTTTTCTTCATTTGTAATGATCTCCTTAAATGAATCTTAAATTAAATACATTAAGAATATACCGAATTATCTGACAATTGTCAATAAAAAAAACGCAATCCATCAAATGATTGCGTTTTCTAACCTTCTGTGACCACAGATGGGGTCTCCAATCGTTGTAAACTTCCTACAAAATCTGTATCTAAATCTTTGAGATGGCAAGGCAAGACCTTTTTGACATAACGTTCTTTCTTTAAGTCTTCCATGACTTGATCAGCCTTGTCACTGTCCACATACAATTGGACATAACGACATTTCTTAGAATGGTACAAGACATCTCCGACTGATTGTAATTTTTTCCCATCTCGATTGTAATACAATTTTACAATCAAGCCTGTTCTTTCTTGTTTTTCAAACATGGTCAATCCCTTTCTCGTTCTGTTACTAGTATATCAAATTTCAAGAAAAAGAACTACTCTTTTATGAGAGCAAAAAAAGAGAGTGGGACAGAAATCGGTAATTCGTTAGAATTCGATTTCGTCGTCCCACCTCCGCACAGTTGAGTATGGCTGTAAAAGCTGATGAAATCAACGTAGTAGAGCCCACTCAACCACTGCGTTTTGCTCGACAATCCAAAAATAATTGAGAGGCTAGGACTTTTGTCCCAGCCTCTTGACGGACCTTCCCATAGGATGGTTTAGTCCAATTTATTATTGGCCATGATTTCATCAATAAAGCCATATTCAAGTGTTTCTTGCGCGCTCATCCAATTGTCACGTTCCGCATCAGCATGCACTTTTTCAATGGATTGACCTGAATTTTCCGCAAGGATTTTTTCCAAGTTGTTCCGTGTTTTGAGCAAGTGTTCTGCTGCGATCGCCATATCGGTTTGTTGGGTACCACCACCAGTACCACCCATTGGTTGGTGAATCATGTACTCGGCGTTTGGCAACATGAAGCGTTTGCCCTTCGCACCGCTTGAAGCGATAATTGTTCCCATAGATGCTGCCATCCCCATAACAATGGTTTGGACATCTGACTTGATAAAGTTCATAGTATCTACGATGGCAAGACCTGCTGAGACAGAGCCACCTGGGGTATTGATATACATATAGATATCTTTTGTATTATCTTGGGCATCCAAGAAGAGCAATTGAGCGATAATGGAGTTAGCCATTTGGTCCTCAACTGGTCCTGTTACCATGATAATTCGATCTTTCAACAGACGGGAATAAATATCGTAAGAACGTTCTCCACGACTGGTTTGTTCAATAACTACTGGAATCATCTATTCTTCTCCTTTAGTATCCATTCATTCTCACGATTCGTGAGGTTCAAAGTATATGTGCTATTATAAACCAATGGTCAAAAAAGGTCAAATCTTAAGCACCTTTCGTACGAATCATGAATGGCTTCTTATTTGGTACCGAATAAACGGTCACCTGCATCTCCAAGACCAGGAACAATGTAGCCATGTTCATTCAAATGATCATCGAGGGCTGCTGTAAAGATATCAACATCTGGGTGAGCTTCTTGAAGAGCTTTCACCCCTTCTGGCGCTGATACTAGGCAGACAAACTTGATATGGCTAGCGCCACGTTTTTTCAAGGAATCAATCGCTAGAATAGCGGATCCACCCGTAGCAAGCATCGGGTCTACTACAAAGATACGACGTTGATCAATATCTTCTGGCAATTTCACCAAGTATTCAACTGGTTTCAAGGTTTCTTCATCACGGTACATCCCGATATGGCCAACCTTAGCAGCTGGTACCAAACTCAAGAGACCATCAACCATCCCAATCCCTGCACGAAGAATTGGGACAATAGCCAATTTCTTCCCTGCGATTTGTTTTTGAACGGTTTTGGTAATAGGAGTTTCAATCTCAACATCTTCAAGAGGCAATTCACGCAACACTTCGTAGCCCATCAACATAGCAATTTCATCTACCAATTCACGAAAGGCCTTCGTAGAGGTATCCGTGCGACGGAGAATAGACAATTTGTGTTGAATCAGTGGATGTGTAATAACTTCTAATTTTCCCATTTTGAGATCCTTCTTTCTAAGCTGTTATTATTCAAAAAAGAGCTATGATAAAAGCGGAGTCAAGCTCTACTCTTTCTTTCAGTCCCTCTTTGATACTCACAGCACATGGAAATCTTCATTTCCAACTTTACATTCCTCTTATTATACCAAATTTTACCAAAAAAAGAGAGCCCTTACACTTAATTTTTTAAGTTCGGACTCACTCTTTCTATCAATCAATTACAACCATTCTTTGTATTTCTTAATATAGATACGTTTGACAACCGTCACACTCAGCATATAGAGGACGATAATAGCAAACAATAGAACAAAGTACAATCCATTTAGTTGGCTCAACTTCAAGATAGAAGCCAAAGGACTATATGGAAGGGAGGTTACAAAGAAGGCTGCTGCTAGGGTCGTCACCACGACTGAGAAGGCTGGACGACTTTGGATAAATGGAAGTTTTGGTGAACGCAACATATGAATAACCATGGTTTGAGACCACATAGATTCAATAAACCATCCAGTTTGGAACACCATGATAAAGGCTGCTGCATCTGCTGCTCCATGGTTGTAGCCATGACCTAAAATCATTGGGACAACAAGGAAATAAAGAAGCATGTAGGTAATAATATCAAAGACAGATGAAATTGGACCAATCCAGGCCATAAAGCGCATGATGGAGTTTGCTTCCCAGATACGAGGTTTCTTGAGGAATTCCTTGTCGACATTGTCAAAAGGAAGGGCGATACAAGAAAGATCATAGATAAGATTGAGCACAATCAAATGAACGGGAGCCATTGGAAGGAAAGGCAAAAAGATGCTGGCAAAGAGCAGAGAAAAGATGTTCCCGAAGTTAGAAGAGACCGTCATCTTGATGTACTTGGTCATATTGGCATAGACCTTGCGGCCTTCAACCAAACCTTTTTCAAGGACCATCAAGTCCTTATCCAGAAGGATGACATCTGCCGTTTCCTTGGCGATATCCACAGCGGTATCCACGGAGATCCCAACGTCTGAGACCTTCATGGATGGAGCATCGTTGATCCCATCTCCCATGTACCCCACCTTGTGGCCATTTTTCTTAAGGCTAAGAATGATCCGCGCTTTTTGATCGGGCGATAATTTGGCAAAGACTGTTGTTGTTTCCACAACTTGCGCTAACTCTTGGTCTGTCATCGTATCGATTTCGCTTCCCAAAAGAATCCGCTCGACATCTAGTCCTACTTTTTCACAGACAGCTTGGGTGACCTTTTCATTGTCGCCAGTTAAGATCTTAGTGGTAACCCCATATTCTGCAAGAGCTTTGATCGCTGGAGCTGCAGAAGGTTTTGGTGGATCAAGAAAGGCCAGGTAACCGGTTAGGATCATGTCTCCTTCATCTTCAACACTAAAGATTTCATTTTCGTCCAAGTCGGTTTTGTAGCTGACGCCCAAAACACGAAGACCTTGTTCATTTAATTGAGCGACCTCAGCGAGGACTTCTTGACGGACCTCGTCTGTTAATCGTTTGATATCACCCTTGTATTCAACATAAGTCGATACAGAGAGCATTTCTTCCAAGGCCCCCTTGGTCACCATGCTAACCACACCATCTTCATCTTTGACAATGACACTCATGCGACGACGTTCAAAATCAAAGGGCAATTCATCTATCTTATGGAAGGTTTGATCTAGATCGCGGACGATTTCATGTTTCTTGGCTTCTTTATGGGTTCGATTGATAATCGCCCGGTCCATCAAATTTTTTAGCCCGGTTTGGAAATAGGAATTCAAGTAAGCCCGGCGAAGGACTGATAGATCCAAATCGCCATGGATATCAAGCGGATACTCCAAAACGATTTCATCTTGGGTCAAGGTTCCTGTCTTATCTGTACACAAAATATCAATAGCCCCGAGGTCTTGAATGGCATTGAGTTTTTTGATAACGACTTTTTCCTTGGCCATGATGATGGATCCCTTAGCAAGACTCGCTGTAATAATCATCGGCAGCATTTCAGGAGTCAAACCAACCCCAACGCTGAGGGCAAAGACACCCGCTTCTAACCAGTCACCGTCTGTGAGGCCATTGATCACAAAGACGACGGGCACCATCACTAACATGAGCCGAATCAAGAGCCAAGAGATGGTATTCATTTCTCTCTCAAATGAGGTTGGTTCGTCATAGGTGTTGATGGTTTGCTCAATAGCGCCCATCATGGTTTCATCCCCCACGACCAAGACCAAGGCTGTCGCCCGCCCTGAGATGACATTGGTCCCCATAAAGGCCAAGCTTTCACTCTCCAAGAGACTATCTAAATTTTGACTGTCGGCTTTTCTGAGACAAACCTTTTCAACAGCATCACTTTCCCCTGTGAGGCCAGATTGTTGGACAAAAAAGTCACGAGAATCAATCAAGACCACATCTGCTGGGATCATATCGCCGGCACTCAGTTTGATCACATCTCCGACAACGATTTCATCGATCGGAATTTCTTGTTCTGATCCATCACGCAGAACGGTCGCTGTATTGACAATCATACGTGATAAGTTGCTGGCAGCTTTGTCGCTCCGCAATTCTTGAATGAAGCGGATCCCACCAGAAATCAAGACCAAGGTCACAATGATGATGGAGGTCGTTGGATCCTGTTCACCTGGTTTTGCTAGCCAGACATTGGTGATGAAGGAAACCAGCGCAATGACCAACAAAATCACCGTAAAAGGATTAATAATCGATTCATAGATCTTTTTGATCATGGAATCTTCTTGACCTTTTGTGATGACATTTTCGCCATAAATATCGCGGTTTTCTTCTACTTGATCGTCAACTAAACCAAGGGCACTGGTTTTGTAGTCGGCAAAGGTGCTTTCAAGTGGTTCTTGAAGAGCAGCAATGAGTCTTTCTTTATTTGTTTGCATTGGTATCTCCTTTTTCAATCAGGAGCCAATCACTTTTGGAGTCCCTACGACACAAATCAGCGATTGGCTGGTTCGGTGCGGTTCGGGATGATCGTCAATTTGTATCATAGCTCTCTCCTTTCTCTTTTCTTGGTAAGGCATAAAAAAGAGTCCTACCCTCGATCGGTAGGACTCATGAAACTCGTCATTAATTTTTCAATCAAAACTCTCAAAAAACTGACCGTCCAAGCTTTAGCTCCGCAAGGCAATGAAATGAGCTTAGTCTTGACCTTTGCGATCAGGACTGTTAACCAACGAGTAGTGTCTCCACTGCTTTGCGGTAGTCATCCGTATCCTTGTGGTAGCCTCACCTACCGTATTTCGAGTTTATTGTACTCCTTCACTTACAGAAAGTCAACACTTATTTGAGAAAAGTTTCCACCAAGCGTTTGGTGATTTCTTCAATGAGGGTGAAAGGGGCTGCTACATTGAGGCGAGCATGCAAGTTTCCTTCTTTTCCAAAATCTGTTCCACGGTTCAAAATCAATTTGGCTTGGTCATGAATTTTAGCATGCAGCTCATCATCGGTATAAGGATAGGCTGAAAAGTCCAACCAAAGAAGATAGGTTCCTTGGGGTTTCATGACACGGATTTTGGTCTTTGCATGCAATTCATCTACCACATAGTCGATGTGTTTTTCAAAGACTTGCTTGAGCTCTGTCAACCAAGGTTTACCATGGCGATAAGCCGCTTCTGTTGCAATATAGCCCAATCCTGAGATTTCATGTTGGTTATTGGCCAATTGCCGTTGTTTAAAAGCCGTACGAAGCTTTGGATTTTCAATGACCACATAGGAATTTTTTGTTCCTGCAATATTGAAAGTCTTGGTTGCACTGGTTAAGATCAAGCTGAAATCTTTAAAGCTTGGATCAACTGTGTTAAAGCTGGTATGACGGTGGCCAAACAAGGCCAAATCTTGGTGGATCTCATCTGAAACGAGAAGGACACCATGTTTTTGACAGAGGTGGCCGATTTTTTCCAAGACTTCACGATCCCATACACGGCCTCCAGGATTGTGCGGATTGCACAAAACATAGAGTTTAACGTCTTGCTCCACAATGTCTTTTTCTAGCTGATCAAAATCAATTTGGAAAAGACCGTCTTTTTCGACTAACGAATTTTCGATCAATTTTCGACGATTGAGTTTGACACTTCGGGCAAATGGAGGATAGACCGGTGTATTGATTAAGACCGCATCCCCTTCCTTGGTGAAGGCTTGAATAGCTGTTGAAATAGCTGGAACAACGCCTTCGATAAAGACGACAGCTTCCTTGTCAAAGGAATAGCCATGCTCTTCTTTTTCCCAATCAAGGATAGACTGGTAGAGGCTATCCGATGCATAGGTGTAGCCATAGACCATTTGGTCTGCATAGCCGATAACAGCTTCTCGTACTTCTGGAATGACATTAAAATCCATGTCCGCGATCCAAGCTGGAATGATTTCTGGATCTGTCTCAGTTTCTTTCCACTTGTAGGTATGGTGGGTCAATCGATTCGGTAAAGTCGTGAAATCATATTTGGTCATCTTAAGCCTCCAATGCTTGTTTCAAATCGTCAATCAAATCATCCGCATCTTCAATTCCGATGGACAACCGAAGCAGATCATCTGTCAAACCGTATGAATGGCGAACTTCTGCAGGGATGTCCGCATGAGTCTGAGTGGTAGGATAAGTGATCAAGCTTTCAACTCCGCCAAGGCTTTCTGCAAAGGTAAAGACTTGAAGGGAATTCAACAAGTTAGGAATTTTTTTCTCATCTTGAATTTTAAAGGAGACCATTCCACCTTTTCCAGTGTAGAGGACTTCTTTGACCTGAGGGGAGGTTTTCAAAAACTCGACTACCTTGCGGGCATTCTCAGTGGAGCGCTCCATCCGGATAGAGAGTGTCTTGAGACCACGGATCAACAGATAGCTGTCAAATGGGGAAAGAACAGCACCTGTCGTGTTCAAATTGTAAAAGAGTTTGTCATACAGATCTGCATCATTTGTCACGACAACACCAGCCAAGACATCGTTGTGACCAGCCAGGTACTTGGTTGCTGAATGTAGGACAATATCTGCTCCCTCTTCAATCGGACGTTGATAGATTGGGCTATAGAAAGTATTGTCCACCACGACTTTGGCACCTTTTGCATGGGCCAATTTGGCTAAATGAGCAATATCAAATTCCAACATCAATGGATTGGTTGGTGTTTCAATATAGAGGACATCCACCGGATCATGATCTAGATGGTGGATCAGTTCTTCTTCCGTATTGGCATAGGTGAAAGAGAAGCGGCCTTCTTGCTCTTGTTGGTTAAACCAGCGGAAAGAGCCTCCATAAAGGTCACGAACGGCTAAGACTTTTGTACCAACTGGGAAAATGCTAAAAGCAAGCACAATAGCTGACATTCCAGAACTTGTCGCCAAAGCATAGTCTGCACTTTCGATAGCTGCCAAAGTCTTCTCAGCTGTTGCGCGTGTTGGATTTTTTGTACGGGTATAGTCAAAACCTGTAGACTGACCAAATTCTGGGTGTTGGTAAGTTGTTGAAAAATGCAACGGAGTCGTCAAAGCTCCCGTCGCTTGATCTGACTTGATTCCTGCCTGTGCCAAAATCGTATTGATATTGCGTTTTTTACTCATATTGCCCTCCGATAATCAATTAATCTAACTGCTTACTATTTTATCACTATTATGAGGAGAGTGGTTTTCCCATTTTCAAGACCCAGCTATAGTTTCAAACTATAAGAAAAGAGAGTGGGACAGAAATCGGTAATTCGTTAGAATTTGATTTCGTCGTCCCACCTCTGCACAGTTGAGTAGGGCTGTAAAAGCTGATGAAATCAGCGTAGTAGAGCCCACTCAACCACTGCTTCTTGCTCGACAATCCAAAAACAAGAAGAGGCTAGGACTTTTGTCCCAACCTCTAATTTATTTAATCCGGAATTTTTGTCTGAGACGTGCTGCTTGCCCTCCGATAAAGCGGTCAAAATACCGTAGCCATAATCCTAAGGCTCCATAGATAACAACCCCTAATCCGCCAATGACGATGATATAAATCATGCTCGATACACGGCCATTTGGTGGGAAAATCCAGCCCAAAATCAAGCCGGCGATCAAGACTCCAAGTAGCATCACCACAGTCAGGATAGAACCAAGTAAGGTCCGCTTGAAGACGATGGTGCGATTAAACTGAGTAATGGTTTGGATCTCCCGATACATGAGGACGATTGGCACCATTAACGCAATGGTCGTTGACAAAAGCGGACCATAAGAACGAAAGACCAAAATAAATGGAATTTGGAGGACCAATTTCACCACTACCCCATAGAGGAAGTATCGAATGGCCTTGCGATTTTGAAAGAGGGCTTGAATCATTGGCGATAAGACCGTGTAAAGACCGAGAATTACGGTCTGCAACATCGCTACGATAAAGAGTCCTAAGGCCAAGCCATCGGGTTGCCCATAAAATACCGTATAAAGTGGTTTTGCGACTGCTACTGCACCAAAGGTGGCTGGAAGCAAGAAAGCGAGCAACATGGTCAAGTTATCCTGTACGAGCTTCCCAGCTGCTTTTAGGTCCCCCTTCACATAATTCTCTGTCAACAGAGGAATCCCAACTCCCCCAATCGAAGTCGCTACCGCAATCAAGATCATGGTGATTTTGTTTGGATTAGCAGAGAAATAACTAAACATGACCAAGAGCTGCTTTTGACTATAATCTGTGAACCAAGACATGACATTGATAAAGGTCATCTGGTCAACAATTTGGAAGAGCTGAATCGCGGAACCTGTGATGATGAAAGGAATGGCTTCCCGAATCGTATCGATCAAGAGAGCCCGAGTGTCAATCCCTTCACTTCCCTCTTGCTTTCTAAAAATAGAAGAGAGCAAGCCTGTCTTTGCAAGGTAATAAAAGAGCACTAGAAGGCTCGCTCCCATACCAATAAAGGCTGCAAAGGTCGACTGCGTCACAGCCTGCACGTAATCACCTGAGCCAATCTTCATAATGAAGAAGGTCGTGAGCAACATCCAGATGACCCGAATGACTTGTTCAGCGATCTGGCTAATGGCGTAAGGCTTCATGTTGTTAAAACCTTGGAAAAATCCCCGAATGACACTCATCGAAGGAAAGATCAAGACAGCCCAAGAAAGGCTCTGCATGATCGGAATCAACTCTTTTCCCCCACCTGAAAGACTTGCAAAGACAGGAGACAAAAGATACATGAGAATGGCAAATCCAAGGCCTAGAATTCCCATAAATTTCAAGAAGCCCCGAATCAAAGCAAAGCTATGATCCGCTTGGTCCCGGGTATTGTATTTGGCTACTTGCTTGGCAACAGCTACGGGCACTCCAGCTGTCGAAATCAAGAGAAACCAAGCATAGATATTGTATCCCATTGTAAAAAGACCATTGGCTTGTGGCCCATATTTTCCCATCCAAATATACCAAGGAATAATATAAGCGGCTCCTAGCAAACGGCTGATAAAATTGCTGGCTGTCATCCAGGCAGTCCCGCGTAGCATCTGGGCTTGCTGGTCATTTTGTTCGTGACTCATAAACGTCCTCTTTCGTTTCTTCTTCTCTTCATTATAAACTTTTCCATGTTACTTGTAAAATTCAGACTTTCGGTTTACAATAGTTTTATGATTACAATTGAACAAACCCTCAACATTTTAAAACATGACCAAAATTTCCGAGAAGTTCTAATGAATGGTGAATACCATTACCATCTAGAAGGAACAAGTTTTGATGCCATTAGCTATGATAGCCGTAAGGTGTCTGCTAGCACCCTCTTTTTTGTCAAAGGGGCCAATTTCAAAAAAGAATACCTGGAACAGGCTATTTCTAATGGGCTCGGCTTTTATGTCTCTGAAAAAGATTATGAAGTTGGTATCCCTGCCATTCTTGTCAATGATATCAAGCAAGCCATGAGCTTAATTGCCATGGAGTTTTATGGGCACCCTGAGAAACAATTAAAATTATTAGCTTTCACAGGGACCAAGGGAAAGACAACAGCGGCCTACTTTGCTTACCATATTTTGGAACAAAGCTACCGACCAGCTATGCTGTCTACCATGAATACGACACTGGATGGTAAAAACTTCTTTAAATCAGCCCTGACAACACCAGAGAGTTTGGATCTTTTTGCTATGATGGCTCAGGCAGTAGCGAATGATCGGACCCACCTCATTATGGAAGTTTCCAGTCAAGCTTATCTGGTGAAACGGGTTTACGGTCTTACTTTTGATGTTGGTGTTTTCCTCAACATCAGCCCTGACCATATTGGACCGATTGAACATCCAACTTTTGAGGATTATTTCTACCACAAACGTCTCCTCATGAAGAATAGCCAAGCTGTTGTCATCAATAGCGATATGGATCATTTCTCTGTCTTGAAAGAACAAGTCGAGGGCCAGGAGCACGACTTCTATGGTAGCCAGTCTGAGAATCAAATTGAAAACTCCAAAGCTTTCAGCTTCTCAGCTACTGGTAAATTAGCTGGAGACTATGATATCCAACTCATTGGTCGCTTCAACCAAGAAAATGCTGTGGCTGCAGGTCTCGCCTGCCTTCGTCTAGGGGCGAGTCTCGAAGACATCCAAAAAGGAATTTCCAAGACGCGCGTTCCTGGCCGAATGGAAGTCTTGACTCAAAAGAATGGGGCCAAGGTCTTCATCGACTATGCCCATAATGGAGATAGCTTGAAAAAACTGCTCTCAGTTGTCGAAACCCATCAAACCGGAACCATTTCGCTGGTCCTTGGATCAACCGGTAATAAAGGAGAGAGCCGCCGCAAGGACTTTGGCTTGCTCTTAGAAGACCATCCTGAGATCCAAGTCTTCCTCACAGCGGATGACCCTAACTATGAAGATCCTTTGGCCATCGCAGAAGAGATTAGCAGTTTTATCACGCGCCCTGTCGAGAAAATCGCAGATCGCGAGCAAGCCATTCAACTGGCTATGGCGACAACCAGCAAGCCTGAAGATGCTGTTATTATCGCTGGAAAAGGAGCAGACTGCTACCAAATCGTCAATGGCGTAAAAGAAGAGTATCCAGGTGACGCCGCCATCGCTGAACGTTATCTATGATCAAAAAAAACAAGGCTAGGAAGTTTTCCTAGCCTTGTTTATTGTTTGATAAACATCAGTCTTTCCTTGTCCAAGTCCACTGCTAATTCATATTTGCCTTCATCATTTTTGTGGATATAACCTAAGACTTCTAAACTATCGACAAAAATGTCCTTGCGCTTTTGCTGGACTTCTTCTTTTTTGAGGAACTTGAGCAAAAAGCTGGTCATATACTTGAGAGCATACTCGGGATTGACATCGCCCAAAATAGCATAGAGCTTTTCTTGATCCTCTGTCAATGGATATTGGTGAGCAACCTTGTAGAAGTAATTGGAAAGGGTCTGTGCATGTCGCGCAAAGTCCGTCTCCTCTATGAGAATTGCTGCATTAGTCGTGTTGCGGAGTTCTGTTTGGAAGACCTTGGCTTTTAATTCTTGATAAACTGCACTGTCCTCTCGAACAAAGACCTCTTGATCCAGTTCAACTCGATCAGTTGACTCTAAGAAAGGCAAATTGAGAGTGTAGCGTTTATTTTCTCGAAGGATGAAGCCCGCTTTGATATACTCCTCCATCAGCTTATCCACTGGTTGATCCGGAAATTGGGCCTTAATTTGCCGCAGGATCACATCGTCGTGCTGGTCCAAATAGTTGATCAAGTCCTTGAAAAATGGCTGACGTGTCAAACGTATGGGATTAATGATTGTAATCATGAATAGGTCTCGTTTACTGTTTTATCGGTTCGTTCTTATTGTAACATAAAAATTAGTTTAAGCGAAATCAATACCAAAGGACAAAATCTTCAATTTATAGATAGGCAGGCAAGAGGGGAAAATAAGGCAATAAAAGAACTTAGTTTTTTCAATCCAAGTTTACTGTAGAAGCCCCATAAGTTATTCCAACTCATTTCATTTCTATTATTTTAAAAGAAATAAAATCAGTCAGTAGTTGCTTAATGCGTTCTGGACATTCTTCATTGTCCCTACTGTAGATACTCACTAGGCCATGTAAAAAAATAAAGATTCCACTACGAATATTTAGCACTTCTGCATCAGATAAGTCTTTCGGTAAAAAGACATCAATAGCTTCTTCCAATAAACGATAACTTTTCATTCTCAATTGCATCAACGGTTGCGAACAATCGCCTGGATCTTCATGCTCTCCACGGTAAAAAATCAATAATTCATAAAAACTTCGTTCTCTAAACCCAAAATCCACATATGTTTGACAGATTTGGAGCAGACGTTCTTTATCAGTCTGCTTGGAATGGCTGATTTCTAAGCAAGTATGATAGAGATGAGTTAACGGTTTTTCCGCTACTGCATATAAAATATCCTCTTTCTTTTTAAAATACTGATAAATAGCTGTATGTGAACATCCTGCAGCTTGAGCAATCTGCCTAATTCCCACCTTCTGGTAAGGTTCTTTTCGGAAAATTTCCTCTGCTACTCTGATAATTCTGGACCTTGTATCCTTTGCCATTACAAACTCCCTTTAAACCCATTCAATGCCTCAAAATCTCGTACTGCATCTTTTACCTCACTACCATGACAAACACTAACAAGTGCCTGCGGATAACTATTGAGAATTCTTTCACCACTAGCTAAAGCTTGTCTCATATCTGCTGTATATCCTTTCATTGGTGGACGCAACTTTCCACCTCTCGTAGCTGTGAAAAGATCTCCAGCGATTAAAACTTGATCCTCTTCATGGTAATAAACAACATGACCAGGGGAATGCCCAGGAGAAAATAGGGGTTTTAGTCCTGCACTACTTATCAAGTCTTGACCTTCTTGACTTTCAACAGTTATAAAAGTAGCCGGATCAAAAATCACTTTTTCCGTCTCTTTTCTATTAGGAAAAGGTTCTTTGCCTGAAATATAGGGGAATTCCTTCTCACTGATTAAAGTCGGGATGTTCCCAAAGTGCTGTCTAAGATAGAGCAAACCTTTGATATGATCTGGATGTCCATGGGTCAGAAAAATTGCTTCAATTTTTTGTGGGAGTAAAAACTGGGCAGCGTACTTCTCCATTCCTCGCATTCCCGTATCAATCACATAAAAGCGACCAGATGATTCAACTAGCCATATGCTGACAACAAAAATGCCCAATTCGAACTCAAACTTATTTATATGTGGACTGATTTGTTTTGTACGTGTTAATAAACGATACAAGAAAGACATATTTACTTCCTCCTTTAATTTCCAGAAAAACTAACCAGTGGTTAGTTTTTGCTGCAGTATATCATATTTTATCTGTCTATACAAGAAACATCCAGAGGATATTAAAATAAAAAATACAACTTTTACAAGTTGTATTCTAAGGTAGAACATATTTTTAAAATCAGGAAATAATATATCGAGACTTTCCGCTGTGAGGAAAGGATTAAAAAATTATTTTTCTTTAGTTTGATGTAACTCTTATAAACTGTATCAAAGTTTCAGATTGTTATTTCATGAATCCAAATCATCCAAATACCTTTCTTTAAAATGTAGCAGTGGAGATTGGGCTAACTGACTCGGGTTGGTCCCGGGCTGATCTAGAGGAACGGCTAGACCGAGCTCCTTGTAGTAATCCAGCCAGAACGGACTAATCTCCTCTTCCTCATCTCCAAACTTCATGGGAATGGTTTCAAAAATAGGAAGTAGTTCAGCAATGAACTGGGAACAGTAATAACCATCTCCATCCTGATAAAAGGACGCATTGTAGGGAGCCCCTAAAAGACTCTCTGCTCGCTTTTTGACCTCTGGACAATCAATCTCCGCACAGCGATAAAGGTCATATACTTTCTCAGCTTCAAAGAAATCTTCAGGGGACTGGGAAAGGACGCCACCTTCTACCGTGGCATGATAAATGAATCCGTCCAAAAAGATGGCCACATGGCTATAGTTGCCAGTTGATGCCTGGATGGCCTGCCCTATATCCGAATCATCTTTCACAAAGATTAAATCACCATTTTCTAGCATATTTCTCTCCTAGAAAAAAAGGAGCCGAAACTCCTTTTTAATAATGGGTTTCCCCATTTATCATTATGCATTAAAGCTTTCAGTCAATTGAGGAACCACTTGTTTCTTACGTGAAACGGCACCTGGAAGGAAAGCATGATTGTTTTCAAGTTTGAAGTTGAAGGCTGCTTCTACCTTGTCCATGTTGGCACCAAGAGCCAAGATTTCTGAGTTTGAGTTGACGATGTCTGTAATCATCAAAACAAAGTCAGAGTAGCCGTTAGCTGCATTGGCAGCTTGGATAGCTGCTTCGATTTCAGCTTGGCGTTCCAAAACTTCCGCAATATCAACTGTGTTCACTTGAGCCACACGAACGTTATTTCCGTTCAATTCAAAAGTCTTAGCATCGATGTCGATCAATTCTTCTGCTGATTTGCTTGCCAAGTTAGTACCAGCCTTGAGCATTGCAAGACCATATTCTTCCAAGTTGACACCAGCCAATTCAGCCAATTCTGGCGCAATCACTTTATCAGATGGGTGTGTTGTTGGAGATTTCAAAAGAAGGGTATCTGAAATCAAACCTGAAAGCATCAAACCTGCCAATTCTTTTGGCACTGCTACACCGTGTTCTTTGAACATGCGGTAAACGATAGAAGATGCTGATCCTACTGGTTCCAAACGCATGTAAAGTGGGCTGGCAGTTTCAAAGTTAGCCACACGGTGGTGATCCACTACACCGTAAACTTCTACTTCAGCGATATCTGAAACAGATTGTTGGAATTCGTTGTGGTCTGTCAAGATGACTTGCTCTGCACCTTCTGCTTTAGCTGATGTGATGACGCGTGGTGCTTCCACACCAAAATAGTCCAATACGAAAGCTGTTTCTTCATTTGGAGTTCCAAGAGCCACTGCTTCTGTATCCAAACCATAAGCTTCTTTTGCAAGATAAGCAAAAGCTACAGATGAGCCGATAGCATCTGAGTCAGGATTTTGGTGACCAAAAACGAGAATTTTTGACATGTTTCTACCTCTTTATTTCATTTATAGATTCACTCTATTTTAGCACGTTTTGCCATTTAAAGAAAGGGAATAGTTGTGCATTTCAATAGAAAAGACAGCTGGAAGGCCCAACTGTCTATACTTTTTATCCTTTGACCCGTTTCAGGTAATCTTGGTAACTTTCTGTTTCCATCAAATCTTTTGCATTTTGGACCCGTTCTTTTGTCGGTGGTTTCACACCCTCCAATTTGTACGGAATGCCCAATTCACGCCATTTGAATTCCCCCATAGTATGGTAAGGAAGGATCTCAAATTTATCAACATTTTTAAGGGTTTTAACAAATTTTCCAAGCTCGATCAAATCATCATCTCGGTCTGTCAAACCTGGGACTAAAACGTGACGAATCCAGACTGGTTTTCCAATATCAGATAAGTACTTGGCACAAGCTAAAATCGTTTTATTGGTATGGCTGGTCACAATTTTGTGTCGTTCATCATTGATTTCCTTGATATCCAGAAGCACCAAGTCTGTCACCGCCATCAAGCGGTCGAATTTTTCCAAATAACGAGGTGTATTCCGGAAAGGAAGGGCACAGGTATCCAAGGTACAATGAATGCCCAACTCTTGAGCCTTGGTGAAGAGGGCAATCAAAAAGTCAATCTGCAAGAGGGCTTCTCCTCCACTGACAGTGATTCCCCCTTTTTCGCCCCAAAATCCACGATAACGGAGGGCTTCTTCTAGAACATCATCCACTGTCCGTTCACGGGACTTGTTGGTTTCCATTGCCCAAGTATCTGGATTGTGGCAGTATTGACACCGCATTTGACACCCTTGAAGGAAGACAATAAAGCGGATCCCAGGCCCGTCTACTGCACCAAAACTTTCTGTTGAGTGTACCATTCCTGTTACTTTTCCATAGTCAACTGTTTCATTTTCCATTGAGGAACCTCTTCTCTTGAAAACGTTTTATGATTTTATTATAACACGATTCCATCTATTTTAAAGAGTTTAAGCTTCTTTTTGAAAAGAAACTGTTCTTTTCAGTGTTTTTCATTGTCCTAGTACAGTTTCCAATATGGGACTATCTGTCCTGTATTTTAGGATAAAAAAAGGAGCCAGCGACTCCTTTTTTAGATCTTTCTTATAAAACACGTTAGTGAGTAGTCTTTCTCTTTTTATACAAGACAAGACTCATCGTAGCTACTGCCACTCCAGAAAGAGCTAGATAGCTTGTTTCTTGTCCAGTAGATGGAAGGATTTTCCGTTTGCCTGGTGTCTTCGTTTCTGTTGCGACCTCTTCCTTGTCGTCTTGTTTCTCATCTTCGTTCTTGCCCTTCTCTTTGCTTTCAGATGGTGAACTCTTTTGTTCATTGGCTTGAGCCTGATGAGGGACTAGTTGAGATCCTGTATTCGATGAGGAAGGGCTGGTTTGATCCGTTGGTTGTCCTGTATTCCCTTGTTGATCATCCGTCGGCGTTCCTGGAGTTTGTGCTCCACTAAAGTCGATTTGGACCAAGACAGGATCATGGTCTGATGCACGACCGTGTTCCTTCATAAAGGAAGCATTGATATGGACTGGTTCAAACCTTGCTTTGGCTGCCATGTTGTTTGAGATAAAAATGTTATCCAAAACTTGATTGCTTCCACGGTAGAAATAAGAATAGCGATCCCCTGCATCATGTTGGGCCATTAAGTTGGTCAGTTCGTTGCCCGCAAGGATCTGTGCTGTGGTTGAGAAATCGTAGTCATTAAAATCACCCGTCAAAACAAAGGTGGTCTTCGGATTTTGCTTCAAGCCTTCTTGAACGAATTGATGGATGACACTGGCTTGTGCTTCACGAGTTGGCAAGGTATGTTCCACTGCTGGTTGACTTGCACCATAAATAGCATCATCTCCGATTTTTGATTTCAAGTGATTGGCAATCACCACAACTGGTTGACCTTTGAATTCAAATTCAACGGCTAGGGACTTGCGAGTATGATCAAACGATGGGTCATTAGGGGCAATCCGAGCTGGATTTTTAACCAGGTGTCCCTTGTCAAATTGTGCTGCCTCGTTGCTAGTTGCTGCCTCTTTTTTGGCTAAGGTTACGCGTTCTGGATTGTAGAGGATTCCCAAACGAATATTGGAACCAGGCTTTCCTCCGTCAGCGCCATCTACTGGAGCAACCTCCGTATACTCATAGCTCTTGCCACCCAATTCCTTGATCCGATTGGCTAGTTTGCGTCCACTTTCAACACCACTGGTCGTTCCGTCATCCACACTACCATTATTGTCCTGCACTTCGATCAAAGTGATGATGTCTGGATTGTGAATTTCATGGATAAAGGAATTGGCAATCAGCGTCACCTTATCCTCTGGGGTTTCATTTTTGGCATTGTTGGCCGAGAAATTTTCAATATTGTAGGAAGCGATGGTCAGCTTGTCCTCACTTGGTTGCGTTTGAGCTGCTTGACGCTGCAAGCCACCATCTTGGACCGTCAACTGTTGAGTGGGCTCTAATTTATAGAAGCTATTTCGATACGTTACCACTCCTGTCACATCTTCTGTAAAGTAATCCTTGGCTTTTGCGACAAACTGATTCCCAACATAAATCGGGATCGTCGCTGTATTTTGCGCATGTGGTCGTAGATTCAGACCCCCAATATTGTTTAAAGGAAGGCCTGTGAAATCTTCTCCCAATACATAGATATCTCCTTTGTACTGGGGACCAAGGACATGCGGTTTCTTCACCACTGTGAGCATTCCTTCCAGGCTTTCCCAATAATCGAGGGCATCGGTTTCTGGAGCATAAGCAGTCGGATTAGGCTTCACATCTGCTGGCATGCCTGCAGTGATATTCACAGCTTCTGGAAGAGGGGCTGTCCCATCTTTTGTGATCCAAGCATCGACCAGCATGGTCACCGTTAAACTATTCGTTGGTTCCTTAAAGGTTTTCCCAGCTCCCAAGGTAACCTCTTCCATATAGCCTTCCTTGACGGTACCAGTGATTTTCACCTTGTCACCGACTTTCACCTTGTATTTGGAAACAACATAAATCCCATCTGAAGTACGGCTATTCCCATCCGACTCAATATCTTGGGCATAAAAACCATAGCGGTCTGTCTTAGTCACCACTGCATTTTTGATGGCTACCTTTTGGCCTTCCAGTGGAGAGCGTTGCGATTCCCCTTGAATGTCCCCGACCTTAACCGTTTTCTCCTCAGTAGCGTCTGAGGAACTGCTAGATGTCTCTTCTTTATCACTCGAAGCTCTCGTCGTAGCTTCTGTAGTTGTTGTTGTAGCAGAAGTCGAATGATTTGTCGAGCTTTCCTCGCTGCTAGTGTTCGTCACAAGCGCTGACTCTGAAGTCGAAGCTGTGGTCTCGTCTGCAACTACCGTGAGGGCACTGCTAAAGACCCCCAACTGACTAGCCAATAAGGCGGCTACTCCCAGTAGGCGAATCTTTTTACCGTTTTTTCTCATGCGTTTCTCCATCCCTAAAAATTTTTCCTCTTTTATTATAAGGGAATGACTTTGCATTTTCAAGCGCTTTCAAAAATGTTATTCAAAAAAACAGACAAGCGAGTCCAAATCATGAAAAAATACCAACAAATCTACCAAATTTTAAAAGAGCAAATACTAGAAGAAAAATATCTAGTCGGGGATTTTCTGCCTAGTGAGAACGACTTAAAAGAGCACTACCAGGTCAGTCGCGATACCATCCGTAAAGCCCTCAAGCTCTTGCAGGAAGAAGGCTTTATCGAGACTGTTCAAGGAATGGGGTCGCAAGTTTCTAGACAAGCTCACTTTGACTTCCCCGTTTCCCAATTAACCAGCTATCAAGAAATCGTCAAAGCTTCTGGTCTTCACTCAGAAACCAATGTCATTCGTTTGGAAAAAATCAGTATCGATGAAAAAGGAGCTAAAAAGACAGGTTTTCCCCTTCACCGTTTGGTTTGGAAAGTAACCCGGCAACGGGTGGTGGATGGCGTCGCTTCAGTCTTAGATATTGATTACCTAGATAGAGAGCTCACCCCTGGCCTTACTAAGGAAATTGCCCAGCACTCTATCTACCACTATATAGAAGAAGACTTGAAATTGCAGATTGGCTATGCTAAGAAAGAAATCTTGATTTCACCAATCGATAATCGCGATAAAATCTTACTGGATCTTGGAAAAGACCAACACGTGGTGACGGTCCGCTCCCAAGTTCACCTAGCAGACGGTCGGCAATTCCAGTTCACCGAAAGCCGACACAAATTAGACAAGTTTCATTTTGTCGACTATGCAGAGCGGAGAAAATAAAGGAGGCTGGGACAAAAGTCCTAGCCTCTCAATTATTTTTGGATTGTCGAGCAAGACGCAGTGGTTGAGTGGGCTCTACTACGCTGATTTCATCAGCTTTTACAGCCCTACTCAACTGTGCGGAGGTGGGACGACGAAATCGAATTCTAACGAATTACCGATTTCTGTCCCACTCTCATTTTATCCTAATACCAATTCATCACTCACCAGGGTTTCACCACTGTTTTGTTGGAAGAGGCGCATCAAATCTTCAACCGTTAGGTTTTTCTTTTCTTCTCCTTTGACGTCGACCACGACCTTGCCTTGGTAGAGCATGATCAAGCGGTTGCCGTATTCAATCGCATGGTTCATATCATGCGTAATCATCAAGGTTGTCAAATCATGGCTTTCCACGATCTTTTGGGTCAATTCCATGACCATTTCACTAGTCTTTGGATCGAGCGCTGCGGTATGTTCATCCAGAAGCAAGAGTTTTGGTCTAACCAAAGCTGCCATGACCAAGGTCAAAGCTTGACGTTGCCCACCAGACAAATATTGGGTATCTACCTTGAGACGATTCTCTAAACCGATATTCAGTTCCTTCAAGGCTTCACGGAACAATTCGCGATCTTTCTCCCGAACTCCCCAGCTCAAACCACGAGATTTCCCCCGACGTTGGGCAATGGCCATATTTTCTTCAATGGTCAAACGAGAAGCCGTCCCCATCTTAGGATCTTGGAAGACACGCGCAATATCTTTCGCACGCTTCCGAACACTCGTATTTTTAATGGAGTTACCTTCTAGCAAGATATCCCCTTCATCCACGACTAGATTTCCTGCCAAGATGTTCATCAAGGTTGATTTCCCAGCTCCATTTCCACCGATAACCGAAATGAAATCCCCTTCTTCTACTTGGAGATCCAAGCCTTTTAAGACATGGTTTTCATTAACCGTTCCTGCTTCAAATGTCTTATGAATGCCTTCAATTGATAATAATGTTGCCATACTTTTCTCCTACTTATTTCCTAACTTCAATCCGCGAACACGAAGACGTTTTTGCGCCTCAGGAGCGAACAAGACAATCGCGAGCAAGATCGCATTGAAGAGACGAACCATATTTTGATCGAGATTTGGGATCTCATAAATATTTAAGATAATCAAACGGTAAACAATGGCTCCAACCCCGATGGAAAGCAAGCGCCAACCAATGGTCAATTCGTGGATTAAAACTTCAGCGATAATCACAGCACTCAAGCCGACTACGATCGTCCCTGTACCAGAAGTCACATCTGAGAAACCATCATTTTGTGCAAACATGGCTCCACAAAGGGCAATCAAGCCATTGGAAATCATGTAGCCCAACATCTTCATGTTATCTACATTGACCCCATTGGCCTCACTCATTGGAATGTTATCACCAGTCGAGCGCAAAACCAAGCCAAGTTGCGTCTTCATTAAGAGGGTCAATAAGATACAGACGATGATCAAGCAAGAAATACTAATCAAAAAGACTGCTTCTTCATTGGACAAGCCCAATTTCATGACACTTTTGAAAATGGTACTGGCATCGCCAATAGAGAGGTTGGGTACTCCCCCCATGATTTTAATATTGATAGAGTAGAGACCGGTCAAAGTGACAATCCCTGTCAAGAGGGCTGGAATTTTCATTTTTGTATGGAGAATCCCAGAAACCAATCCTGCGATCATTCCTGCCAGAAAGCCCAACAAGGTTGCAAGCCAAGGATTTCTTCCGGCTTGAATTTGGGATGCTACAACTGCTGCCCCAAGTGGAAAGGCTCCTTCTGCCGTCATATCAGCAATATCTAAAATTCGAAATGTTAAGTAAACACCGATCGCCATGATCGACCACAATAAACCTTCTGATAAACTTGATAAAACAAAATTCATCTCAAACCTCCTATTTTTCTACCTTCAACGAGCTAATATCAATTCCAAGCTCTTTAGCCATCTCTTTATTGGTGTGCAATTCTAATTTTTCAGGTGTTTCAACTGCGACTTTGCCGGGTTTCTCACCCTTCATGATGCGAATGGCCATCCGAGCAGCTTGTCTTCCCAATTCCTCATAATCAGTACCAAAGTTGTACAAGCCACCAGTAGCCACCATTTCAGCAGAACCTCCAAAAACTGGCACCTTATGACTAATCGATACCTGTTTTACAGTTTCCATTGTAGAAGAGATAATATTGTCTGTCGGAACAAAGACGATATCTGCTTCTGACATGATACTGTCTGCTGCAGCTTTCACATTGTTACTATCGAGAATTGTTTTTTCAACCACTTGATAGCCTTTAGCTTCAAGGATCTTCTTCGCATTATCTTTTTGGACGACGGAGTTAGGCTCACTTTGCGTATAGAGGATCCCAACTGTTTTCGCCGTTGGAAGCACTTGCTTAATCATGTCTACCTGTGTAGAGATCGCATCTTCTGACTGGTCACTTGTCCCTGTGATATTGCCACCAGGCTCTTTCAAGTTTTTCACCAATTTCGCTGCCAATGGATCGGTCACAGCTGAGAAGACAACCGGCGTTGTTTTCGTCGTATTAGCCAAACTTTGAGCCGAAGGGGTTGCAATCGCAAAGACTAGATCACTTTTCTCCGCCAATTGTTTGGAAATGTTTTTCAGATTTCGTTGCTCTCCTTGAGCATTTTGGAAATCAATCTGGATATTTTTCCCATCCACATATCCCTCTTTCTTCAACTCATCGATAAAGCCTTTCCGTGTCGCATCGAGTGACTTATGGGTGATGTACTGGGAAATCCCAATCCGAAAGACATTGTCTTTTTTTGCATCCTTCAGATGGTGTAAGGTCACCAATGATGTTAACAAAAGGCCTACGACCAAAACTGGTGCCAGTAATTTTTTGACTACTTTCATTTAAAACTCCTTTTCTGCAAAATAAACAAAAAATCCGCTTAGATTATTCTCTAAACGGATGCTGAAATTCTCCAACAAGTTACAAAACCTCGGTCCATTTAGATACTAGCTCTATGGACCATCATCAAAAATCTTAGCCACATAGATACAAACAAATTGCTTGGGTTGTTTGCATCCATGAGATCATGTCTACAAACACTATCTAAAGTAGCCAAAGTAAAATTTTTGAGTTGAAATAGCTTGTTGCTTCATGTTTATTTTCTGCTTTCTTTATTTATGGGTATTATCTTACCTTAATTTTTTTTGGCTGTCAAGATTATTTCAGAAATTTTTCAAATTTTTTGAAAATTCAACTAGCCCTGACAAGAAAAAAACAGAGGCTAGAACACGTCCAGGCCTCTATTTTCTAATCTTCTTTTGATTTGGTTTCTTCATCTTCTTCGACGATTTCAGAAATTTCAACCTTCACCTTGGTCACACGACCGTTTTTCACCTTGTCATTCGTCAAGATCAAGTGTTTCTTTTGACTATCGACTTCACAGCTGAGGCGTTCTTTCAAGGATGGAATCCGCCCAACTTCAGTCAAATAATACCCTGCAATAGTATCCACATCATCACTTTCCAACTCAACGCCAAAGTATTCATTAAAGTCGTTTAGTGACATAGCTCCTTGCACGACATAAGTATTATCCCCAATTTCAAAAACATCAATTTCAGCTTTGTCAGTCTCATCGTCAATTTCACCGACGATTTCTTCCAACAAGTCTTCGAGGGTAACCAATCCAGACATCCCACCATATTCATCGAGTAGAATGGCCATTTGATTTTGCGTATTACGCAATTCCTTCAAAAGATCATCCACAAAAATGGTTTCTGGAACAAACAAAGGTTCTTGTAAAATCTTTCTTAAGACAATATTATCAAAGCCATTGATAAATCCTTCGTTCAAGAGACGTTTGGTATGGATGAGGCCGATGACATTGTCCTTGTCATCATCATAGACAGGAATCCGTGAAAAGTTTTGCTTAAGGATACTTTCAATAATTTCTTTGGTATCATCATTGATATCAACCATGAAGGCATCTGTCCGTGGCACCATGACTTCACGCGCTACCATTTCATCTAATGAAAAGATCCCTTGGAGCATCTCAATCTCGTCCGCATCTAGTGTTGCTTCACTATTGGTCAGCATATACTCGATTTCATCCCGCGTCATCTTTTCATCCGGATCATCGAATTCCATTGGCGTGATACGGCTCAAAAGGTTGGTCGATGCTGAAAGCAACCAAACAAAGGGGCTGACAATTTTTCCTAATAGAATCACAATCGGAGCTGTTCGAACAGCCAACTCATCTTTCAAGTTCATAGCGATTCGTTTCGGATAGAGTTCACCAAATACGATCGAAATATAAGTCAAAAATGCTAGAGATAAAAAGCTTCCAGTTGCAAGAGCCGTTTTAGTATTGCCCATCCATCCAGCAATGACATGACCGAGACTTTCTGCAAGACTCGCCCCAGATAAGATGGTAATCAAGGTGATCCCCACCTGAATAGTGGATAAGAAATGGTTCGGTTGTTCCAATACGCTAAGAAGACGAATGTATTTTTTATCTCCTTCTTCAGCTTTTTGCACTACACGAGAGCGATTCAACGATACCATTGACATTTCAGTCGCCGAGAAAAAGGCGTTCAATAATGTCAAAACAATCAATAAAATAACTTCCAGTAAAATTTCCTGACTGCCAGGGTCTTCCATGGATAATTTCCTCCAGTATATAATATTGTATATTATACCACAAAATAGGAGAGCCTGCATTCTTCTATAAAATTTTCTTTTTTTACCATCAAAAAATCAGGAACAAGTCCTGATTTTAGAATGTAAACATATTGTTTTTTTCACATAAAATAACCTAAGTGACGCTGAAAACTTAAAACAATCTATATAATCAGTTTCATTCAAACCTACACTGAAACTTTTCGCCGTGAGAAAAGTGCTAGAAACACGATTGTTTCTAGCACTCGGGAGTTTTGGGAGTAAAACAGTTTGGGAAACTGTTTTAGCCTGAGCCTAAAAAATTAAAAAGCGAAGGGGTCCAAAATGAATTGAACACGGGCTACGGATCGTGTCAAAAAGATAAGTTTTCCTAGAATCTAAAGATTCTGCGTCAAACTTCCTATTTTGACTTTATCCGCGAACGCCCTTTGTATCTTAATTAGTCATGGAACTTCTTCGAAGTTCGCTGACGTCCGTACTCACCTAAGGAAAGTTTCTAAGAAGGCTTTGTCTTTAGTGTTCTGCACTGGTAAAATCATAAAAGAAGGCATTGAGTTTTTCAACCAGCTCAAGCGATGAGAGACTACTTGTACAAATAAATGGTTTTTTCTTTAATTCAGGCATCATAAAGTTGGCCACCACCACATCTGCATCCGAAGCTTCAATATCATCTACTGTCAGATTGTACTTGATCATCTGCGTAAATTCAAAGTTATCCGTACAGTAGAAATCAAGGAAATCGATCATGGATTTGGCATGGTGATCGTCAAAACGACTGATAATCAAGACCTTAATGGACTTCCGACGGCGCAATAACTGCGGTAAGAGACGTTCCCAGTGAGTATAGACCGTATAGATCATGTGCTTGATGATCTCATCATTCAGATCATGCTTCATGGTCTTCATATAAGTGATGATATGCTCCTTCAAATCATCATAGAAGGCTGGGAAGATGCTCATGAAATCTTCGTTGGTATTGGTCTTGGTATCAAACAAGAGAAACTCAGAGAATAATTCCTTCCGATCGAGATGAGACGTGTTATGGACATGCATCAACATCTCATCAAGATTTTCAATGTCTAAATCATAGGTATAGCATAGATCCTTGAACATATCTTTGATGAGTCTAGTCGATTCTTTGGCATAAGGATCCGTTTCTGCAGCTTCGATCAAGCTTTCTGGACTGAAATAGAAATTCTCTTGAATAAAGATAATAAAGAACTGTTCCAGCACTTTTTCATTCAACTCGACACCCAACTGCAAGCTAAAGTAGCGCAACATCTCCTCGACATTGGTCACCCCTTGATACTGGTCCTTATACACATCATAGTTCGTTGGCATGTCGATGAAGTAACCTTGCTTAATCCGTGACAAGTAGACTGTCAAGAGAACTTTATAAGACCTGAGGACAGAGAAGGTCAATGGATAGCCATAGAGCTTGAAGAAGAAGGTGATCAAATCGGTCACCGCCTCTTCCTTAAATTCTGGGAAAGGCCACTCCATGTAGTAATAACGTTCCGCAAAATATTGGGCATAAAAGAAACGAACGTCAATCTCATCCCCGACAAGATTCAAGGGTTTCAAATCAATCTTTACATTGTATTTGGTTTGAAGCTTCTGATTAATCGTCCGAATCAAGCGGTAGAAAGATTGGTAACTCAAATCAAACTTTCTGCAAATATATTCATTGGAAACATCCTTGTTGAAAAAGAGATATTCAATCAAAGCAAAGGCTTGTGATTCTTTAAAAAAGTGATGGTAAATCACCTCAAGCCCAACCGAATCCTCATAACTGATCTTGATCCCATTGGTAGAGGATTCAATTAAAAAGTCATCAAATGTACTACGAAGATTAGACAAATCTTCTTTTAACGAACGTTCTGTACAATCCAAACGCTTGGCCAACTCTTTCAAGTGGAACCATCTTTTTTCCTTAATCAGGATTTCCAACAATTGCAATTGGCGTCTCTGTTTTTTCGATAAGAGCAGTCTCATCTTTTCCTACCTTTTCATATTTTCTTTCAAAATCACTTATATTTTAACACATTTCATAGCACTTGTTGACTTTTTTCCAGCATTTTTCAAAAAAATGTACAAAAAAGACTCTAAGGCCCATATAGGCGCTAGAGTCTATGATTTATTAATGATACCAAATTCTTCTTTTTTCTTCTGTTCCTTAGCAGCACGGTGGTTATCATAAAGATTCACCAAGAATTTTACAATTTCTTTTCCAATCGAATAGACTGGAATCGCAACGACCATCCCGATAATGCCGTAAATATTACTTGAGAGCAATAAGAGAACCATAATGGTAATCGGGTGAACCTTCATCACGCCTCCAACGATACGCGGATAAAGAATATTCCCATCGATCTGCTGGATAATCAACATGTAAACGACTGCTTTGATCATCATATCCATATCTGTGAAGGCATAGGTGATGATCATCGGAATCAAGCCGATGGTTGGTCCTACATATGGAATGAGGTTGGCTAATCCAGAAAAAATGGCAAAGACCAAAGCGTACTTCAATCCAATAAAACTATAGCCAATGTAGGCTAGGGTTCCAATGATAAAGGCATCGATCGAAATCCCACTAATATAGCGAGAGACCGTTTCATTCAAACTAATCAAGAGGCTTGAAATGTGGAGTTTGTCATTGCGTAAAATGGTCCGCTCCAACATCGGCAATAATTTCTTCCCATCGACCAAGAAATAAACCAAGAAGACGGGGGTCATGATCAAGATAAAGACCGTATTGACAATGGTGTTAACCACACTTCCTAAACTGTTGGTCACACTATTCAAGAGATTTTGTAGGATATCCATATAAGAGAGATTCAACTGCTGAATCGTCGACTGGATATTCACATTTTGGAACAAAGGATTGGTCGAGAGTTTTCGAACCAAACTTTGAACTTCCCAGTAAAGTCCTTGAGTTGAATTGATCAAGCTGGTTAACTGATTGATCAAGATAGGGAGCAGATAAAAGATCCCTAAGCCAATGATCCCAAACAAGAGGACTAAGGTGATCAAAATCCCAAACACACGCTTGATTTTTAAGTGTTTTTCCAACAATTCAACAATCGGATTGGTAATGTAATATAAAAAACCTGCAATTAAAAATGGTAAGAGGATGGTATTCAGAACAGATACAAATGGAGAAATTAAAGTCCCCATTGATTTCCAAATATAGAAAATCACCGTCAATAATAAGATCTCACATGTCCAGAATAACAATTTACTATTTCGAAACATTCCTTACCTCCTGTTTTCTATTCTACCATATTTTATGATAGAATAAAGGAGATTTTAATCAAAAGGATGAAGTTATGAATAATTTGATTGAACTACAAGACGTCAATTTGATCCGCAATGGAAAAGCCCTTTTAAAAGAGATTAACTGGCAAGTAAAAGAAAATGAATGTTGGGCGATTTTAGGCTTAAATGGAGCAGGAAAATCGACCCTCCTCAAACTGCTCATGTCTGAATACTGGGCTAGTTCTGGCCAGGTAACGGTCCTTGGAACCCGCTTTGGAGAAGGGGGTATTCCTGAGTTACGTAAGCGTATTGGGATCGTTAGCTCCTTCATTTCAGAAAGACTGCCAGAACATCTTTTGACAGAGCAAATTGTCCTAACTGGTCAATACAAGAGTAGTATCTTATATGCTGCATACGGGGAAGAAGAACTGAACTGGGCACGGGATATGCTAACTTCAATTGGGGCTAGCTCTTTGATCGGCCGCAAATACCGTGAGCTCTCCCAGGGAGAAAAGCAGACCGTTCTCATTGCACGAAGCCTCATGGACCAGCCAGATCTGATCATTTTTGACGAAGCTTCTAGTGGATTGGATCTCTTTGCCAGAGAAAAGCTCCTCCGTCAGATCCATCATATCAAACAACTGGATCACGCGCCTACCATGATCTACGTCACCCACCATGCCGAGGAAATTACAACAGACATGACCCATGTCCTCTTACTCAAACATGGCCAAGTGGTCGAACAAGGGCCAAAGGAAAACATCCTAACTCCTCATGTCCTTAGCCAGTTTTACGAAGCACCAGTATCCCTTATTGATCTAGGCGATGAGCGACTCTTTGTCAAACCAGAAATCGCACACTGAAAAGAAAATGAATAAAGCAAAAAGAGAGTGGGACAGAAATCGGTAATTCGTCAGAATTCGATTTCATCGTCCCACCTCCGCACAGTTGAGTAGGGCTGTAAAAGCTGATGAAATCAGCGTAGTAGAGTCCACTCAACCACTGCGTCTTGATCGACAATCCAAAAATAATTGAGAGGCTAGGACTTTTGTCCCAGCCTCTTTTACTCTTATCTCAACGATTCCGTGCATACTCGATCAAATCGTATGGAAGAGTATTGGCACTTTCTCTTAGGGAATAGCTTTCTAATTCATTGACATTTTGTCGCATACGGCGCGCTTGCTTGGCAGTAATCAGGTGTTGCGCTTCATATTCAAAAATAATCTTACGCTCCAAATAATAGCCTCTCAACATTTCATCGATATTATTTGGTTTCACGCGATTAATAACCCGCTCCACAAAGGCCCCACTGGTAATAATAGCTGTCTCTCTCAGACGAGATTCTTGTAGGAAAGAGAGCAAACTGCTCCGATAAACCCCCTTGAGGTCTTCCAAACTTTCGATGATGATTTCCGTATTGGCCAGATAAAGGGCCGCAATCTGGTCATAATCAATGGCCTCTAACTTGCTGTCTTCTCGGGTCCACCAGTTTCGCAAGCCAGACCCAAAAGTTAAGATCTCATGAACGAATAAACGCAAAAGGCGGAAAGACACCAAGAGGTAATAGGTTAAGCGAGACGAAAGATTGCGATTGACACGTTGCTCCATATTGCGAAGATAGCGTTGGTAGACGCGGTAGCCCCGCTCTCGAATCTTCCCTTCTTCATAAGCCTGTTCCAAGCCGTCACTTTCAATACTCAAAATCAGGAGCTTCAACTGTTCCCAGTCCTTTTGAATGAGCCTGTTTTCTTGGACCAGAATCAAGTTTTCTATGCGACCATGGTAGTTATCAATCGCCGCATACAAGGGTCCCTTGTGCTTGCTATTCTTTAGGTCTGCTTCTAATTCCATGACGACATCATTTAAAATCGCGATCTGCATCAGGTAGTCATTGGTTTCTTCCTTGTCTTCTGATAATTTTGGAAGTACCACTAAGCCAGCAATAAAGCTGACAAGGGTAACTCCTGCCACTAAAAAGAGTAGGATAGGGTATTCTTTTTCGATCTTGGTTGGAATCAAAAGAATCGTCGCAATCGAAACCGTTCCCTTCACACCCGAAAAAGTCAGCAATAAGGCATCTTTTAGATAATTTCTCAACGATTTTTTTAGTCGAGCCGTTCGGAACCAATAAAAGAGGTAAACCATGACAAAACGAATCAAAAAGAGCAAGGCTGTCAACACAAAGACCGAAAGAACTAAAAGAAGATCATTGTAAATGGGACTACTTAAGATGGGCTTGGAAATCATTTCCAATTCCATTCCTAAGATGACAAAGACCGACCCATTTAAGATAAAGTTGACCGTATTCCAGACGGTATGGCTCACAGTATCCACCCGAGCTTCAAGAAGGGTAATGTGCTTAAAGCGACTGGCTTTTAGGATCCCTGACACGACCACAGCGATGATACCAGACACATGGAGTTCTTCTGCTAAGAAAAAAGTCAATAACGGGAGACTCAATTCTAATAACAATTCACTGGCAATATCACTAGCGCGAACACTCAAGAGTAAGGTTTGCAGCCAACGGTTCACAAAGGCCGTCAAGATTCCTACTGCAAATCCTCCTATAATGGAGATTCCTAAGGAAATCCCTGCCTCTCCAAGGGAGAAACTTCCGGTCGCAAGGGCTGCCAAGGCCACTCGAAAGGCAACTAGACCTGAGGCATCATTTAGTAACCCCTCTCCTTTTAAGATATTCGAAACCCGCTTTGGAAAGGTAAAGCGCTCAGACAGGGAAGCAAAGGCTACTAAGTCTGTTGGACCTAGAGCTGCCCCTACGGCCATACAGGCTGCTAAAGGAAGACTCAGCCACAAGGAGTGAGCTGCCCATCCCAAACTAATGGTTGAGATAAAAATCACTGGAAAAATCAAATAAAGAATGATGCGCCAGTGCTTTAAGACAGAAGTAATATCTGCTTCTTCTGCCTCTCGAAATAACAGAGGGCCAATGACCAAGGCCAGAAAGAGTTCTGTATCTAGATGAAAATTTTCTTCTGGGACAAAGAGGGCCCAAACGATCCCTAGTAAGATTTGAATCAAAGGCAGAGGAAGGCTCGGCACAAGTTTATTGGTGACATTTGAGACGATCAAGATCATCGAGAAGATCACTGCATAAAGGAGTAATTCCATCTTCCTCCCTCCCTAGCGTTCTTGGCAACAAGTCTCAAATTGCTGTTTTAACTCCGCAATCTTTTGGTCTGTCTTGGTTACATCCTTGTGCTCAATCTTCTTTTGGCACCGTTCCATCTCAAGCGCAACCAATTTCTTTTTTATTTTGAGCATCTTTTTGGTCATATGGGCTTCATCATAAAAACCGATTGCACGCTCGTGAATGGTTGATTCAACAAAATGGTGTCTCAATCCTTCAATTTTATTTTTTAAATATTCTTTATCCATGACGATAGCTTTCTAATTTTTCAATCATGACCAAAAACGGTGGTTGGTTCACTTGATTCAGTGTCCGGTAGATGGTCGCTGTATATTCTTTTTGTGGGAGCTGGCTGACAAAGTCCAGCACTGCATCACGCTCGATGTCTCCTCCCTCATGACCATAATAGATCATCAAAGCCATTCGACCACCTTTTTCTAGGCGAGCACAGATTTTTTCCATCGCTTCAATAGTAGTAGCCGGAAGAGTAATGACCGATTTATCCGCAGATGGCAGATAACCTAGATTAAAAATAGCTGCTTTGAGAGTCTCCACATATTGGTCCACATGCTGGTGGCCATCTAAAATCAACTGAACATGCTGAAGCCCCAACTTTTCCAATCTTTCTTGGGTATTTACAAGGGCCTGTTCTTGAATATCAAAGGCATAGACCTGGCCTGCTAGTTTGGCTAAAAAGGCCGTATCATGTCCATTTCCCATGGTGGCATCTACCACGACATCTTCTTTGGTGATGACTTCTGCTAAAAATTGATGGGCCATTTCAAGTGGTCGAAGCATTGGCACTCTCCTTTTCTTCTAGCTTACATCCTTGAGTACTTCCACGACGACGCATTTCAGTTTCAATAGCGTTTAGGACTTCCCATTTGTTGAGGCTCCACATGGGACCAATTAGCATATCACGAGGCGCATCCCCTGTAATCCGGTGAATCACGATGTGTTTGGGGATGATCTCTAGTTGGTCACAGATAACCTTGACATATTCCTCCTGGCTCATGAGTTGGAGTCGTCCTTCATGATAGTCTCGTTGCATGCGTGTATTGGTCATCAAATGCAAGAGGTGCAACTTGATCCCATCAATTTCATTATCGGTCACACAACGGCGAACATTTTCCACCATCATCTCATGTGTTTCCCCTGGAAGGCCATTGATCAAATGGGACACGATCTCAGCCTTGGGCACCTGTTGGCGAATCCGCTTGACTGTTTCCACATAGAGGTCATAACTATGGGCCCGATTGATTAATTGAGACGTCGCTTCATAAGTCGTCTGAAGCCCCAACTCAATCGTCACATGCATGCGCTCGGTCAGCTCTGCTAGATAGGCCAAGGTATCATCTGGTAAACAATCCGGACGCGTACCGATGTTGATTCCTACTACTCCTGGTTCATTGATGGCCTGCTCATAACGCTCTCGAATGACGTCCACCTTATCGTGGGTATTGGTGAAATTTTGAAAATAGACCAGGTACTTCTTCACATCCGGCCATTTCCGATGCATAAAATCAATCTCTTTGTAAAATTGTTCTCGAATCGGAGCTTCTGGGGCCACAATGGCATCTCCTGAACCTGAGACCGTGCAAAAAGTACAGCCACCATGGGCGACTGTTCCGTCACGATTAGGACAATCAAAGCCTGCATCAATAGGGACTTTAAAGGTCTTTTCTCCAAATAAGGTTCGATAATAATCATTCAAGGTATTGTAGGATTTCATACCCTTCATTATAGCAAAAAAAGAGTCGAACTCAAAACACGAGTCCAACTCCTAGTTGTTAGTTATTTTTGCTTCCCTGTAAAGCGCCATTGAAACCGCAAGCGATCGTACAAGGGGTACTCAAATTGCAAGACAGCAAAGCCCAAAATCATACTGCCGAGAACGTCTGAAGGATAGTGAACCCCGACATAAATACGGGAGCCCACAATGGTCACAATTCCCAGAATCAGAAGCCCCTGAAGACAATAGCGGGCCGCTTTGTTTTTTATATGCTGGCCAACAATGATGATCAAGCTTCCCAAAACAAGGGTAGACGCCAGTGAATGACCACTTGGAAAAGAAAAGCCTTTTTCCTCTACTAGATGAAGAATACTTGGTCTCGGTCTCTGGTAGATATTCTTTAGAAGAAGAACCAAAAGACCAGTCAATACCAGATTGCTCCCCAGAAAGAGGGCTTCGCTGTACCATTTCTTACAGGCAAAGACAGCTAGCAAAAGACCCACCCAGATGACAATGATCTTGGTATCCATGACATGGGTTACCTTGGTAAAGAAGGCTGTCAGTGGTGCAGGCAGATCGCCTCGAATAGTAGATTGAAGCGCGCTGTCAAAGCCCGTTAATTGTTGCGGGTAGAAACGAATCACATACCCGAGAATGACAAAAATGAGAAGGGCGAAGCTTGCCTTCGCCCAATGTTGTTGTTTATTTTTCATATTTTTTCAAAATCGGTTGCAAAAGAGTGTAGATCAATCCAAATGCGATGGCCCAAATCACTCCTTCGATCAGGTTAAACGGTGCAACCATTGCGGCTAAATAGTGGACAAGCCCTAGTGTTTTCGAAATATCATAGTTCATAAAGCGAGCATACAAAGGGATTGCATAGACATAGTTCACCAATACCATCGTGATACTCAAGCTGATCGTTCCAATAATCGTAGCTAGGACAAATCGGCCATGGGTCCGTTCCTTGTTCCAAATCCATGCAAAAGCAAGAACAAAAACAAGAACTCCAATGATATTGATTGGTAGTCCGATCAAGGTTTCAAGCCCCTTATTATTAAGAGCTAATTTAAGAACAGATCGGATCAAGGTCACCCAAACAGCACTTTTAAAATCCAACAAGACCAAAGCCAACAAAATGGCGATGATACTCAAATCAATTTTGAAGAAATCTATCAAGAAAGAAAATTGATAGAACATCAAAATAAAAGATAATGCGGATAAAACAGCCACTAGGGTCAGTTTACGTGTATTTGTCATAACAGGTTCCTCCAATTTTTTAAAAATTAGAGAAGCTGGAAAGACGTCTACTCCATCATTCTACTCTAAACTATTTAAACAAAGCTTAAACTAGAAACTATTCTAGTTACTTTAGCTGGTCTCCATCGAAACATGCCGTTAGTCAGTCTTAGACTCCAAGGTACTATTCCCATGCATCAACTCTAAACAGATCAGAATAGCTGTCAGTCTATTCGTCTCTCGTCTTCTCCCATCCAGACTATACTGTCGGTTGTGGAGTCACACCACATCAGCTTGCGCTCGCGGACTTCTTTTAGAGTACGGAAAAGAACATTTCCTAGTAAAAGTCACCGCCGGTCGGGAATTACACCCTGCCCTGAAGACCCTTTTATGATAACAAAAAAAACTTGCCTAGGCAAGTTTTTGTAACGTCATGGATTACATCGTTCGGGTTTTAATTTTTCGTTCTTATTTGAGCTTGTCGTGCTCATAACGATGGCTCAACTCCAGCCCCTTAAAGCCCTGCTGGCGGAGAGCCTCATAGACAATCATGCAGACGGTATTGGAGACATTTAAACTACGGACATGCTCGTCATTCATCGGAATGCGAATGGCCTTCTCTTCGTGCTGGCGCATAAATTCTTCCGGCAATCCTTTATCTTCGCGTCCAAACAAGAAATAATGGGACTTCCCATCCTGATAAGAAACGTCCGAATAGGTCTGATTTGCAAACTTGGACACTAGGTGTACCTGACCGTCGCTCGCTGCTTCCATAAACTCTTCTAGGCTATCATAAAAACGGACATCCAGCTTGTCCCAATAATCGAGTCCTGCTCGCTTCATTTTGCGATCATCGATCGGAAAAGCCATGGGTCGTATGATATGCAAGGGGGAATTGGTCGCCGCACAAGTCCGTGCAATATTTCCCGTATTTTGTGGAATCTGAGGTTGGAACAAGACGATGTGGTTTTGAGCAGCTGACTCTTGGTAGTCCAGTTCTTCAATATTCATACTCGATCTCTTTCTGATAAAAAAATAGCCACACTGCCCGGAGTCAAGCTCAGCAAACAGCGTGGTTACAGCTTCATTAACTTAACTCACAACAGGTTTGAGGTAAATCAACGAAGGTACTTTCTAAGTATAACACTTTTGAAGCTCCTGTCAATAGTTTTTTTAGATTTTTTTAAGAAACTTTACCAAAGTTTTCAATCCCTCCTCGTTCTACTCTTTTGACGATTTTTCCTACTTGTTCTTAGCTTCTCAAAATTCCACCAGAAAATCCTTAAAAAAGATGAATTTTTCTTGAAAATAGAGTATGATAGAAGCATACTCTGGAGGTATTCTATGAAAATTATTGTTGTTGGTGGAGGAAAGGTCGGAACGGCCCTTTGTCGTTCTCTCGTTGCTGAAAACCACGATGTTATTTTGATCGAAAAAGACGAATCCGTTCTTAACCATATTACCAAACGATTTGATATCATTGGAATTTTAGGAAATGGGGCAAACTTCAAGATCTTGGAGCAAGCGGATGTTGAAGACTGCGACATCTTCATTTCCATGACCGAGTACGATGAAGTGAATATGGTCTCTGCTGTTTTGGCTAAAAAAATGGGAGCCAAAGAGACCATCGTTCGGGTGCGGAATCCTGAATATTCCAATTCCTACTTCAAGGAAAAAAATATCTTGGGCTTCTCCCTGGTTGTCAATCCGGAATTGCTGACAGCTCGATATATTGCCAATATCATTGACTTCCCAAATGCCCTTTCTGTGGAGCATTTTGCCAATGGTCGGGTAGCCTTGATGGAATTTAAGATCAAGCCAGATAGCAATCTCTGCAATATGAGCCTCTCCCAATTCCGGAAGAAATACGGAAATGTCATTGTTTGCGCAATCGAGCGTGGCAACGAACTCACCATTCCAAACGGAGACTTTGTCTTACAACCTCAAGACAAGATTTTCGTAACAGGTAATCGGATCGAGGTCGTTCTCTTCCACAACAATGTCCGACCTCAAGTCATTAAGAGCATGATGATGATTGGTGCTGGAAAAATTGCCTACTATCTGCTCAATATTCTCCAGGATGTGCGTCGCAAAATCGATCTCAAGGTCATCGAGGTCAATCGCGAACGAGCTGAATTCTTTAGCCAAGAATTCCCTGACCTCTATGTCGTCCATGGAGACGGAACTGCTAAAGACATTCTTTTAGAAGAGAGTGCCAATAACTTTGATGCTGTGGCTACTTTGACAGGGGTCGATGAAGAAAACATCATCACCTCCATGTTCTTGGATTCTGTCGGAGTCAAAAAGAACATTACCAAAGTCAACCGAACCAGTCTGTTGGAGATCATTGGCGATCAGGATATGACCAGTATTGTCACTCCAAAACGCATCGCTGTAGACACCATTATGCACTTTATTCGCGGGCGCTACAATGCACAGTTCTCAAACCTAGAAGCCTTGCACCATGTCGCAAACGGCCGGATTGAAACCTTGCAGTTTCAAATTAAGGAAGACAACAAACTAACCCAATATCCCCTCTCTGAATTGAAATTGAAGAAGGGCGTTTTGATCGCTGCCATTATTCGAAACGGCAAGGCTATTTTCCCGAATGGGGATGACCGTTTGATGGTAGGGGATCGGATTATCGTGACCACCTTGATTCAAAATGTCACTAAAATCTACGATCTACTTGAGAGGTAAGCCTGATGAATAGAAGCATGATTCGTTACCTCTTATCCAAACTCCTCTTAATCGAGGCAGGTCTCCTAATCGTTCCCCTAGTGGTCGCTGCAATCTATCGGGAACCTGCCAAGGTCTTTGTCTCCATTGGAGCAACCATGGCCATCCTACTTGCGTTTGGCCTCCTTGGTAGTTTTCACAAACCTAAGGATTTTCACATCTATGCTAAGGAAGGAGTCCTGATTGTAGCACTTTGTTGGATCCTATGGTCCTTCTTTGGTGCCCTTCCCTTTGTCTTTTCGGGCCAAATTCCAAACATTATCGATGCCTTCTTTGAAGTCAGCTCCGGCTTTACAACAACAGGGGCAACGATTTTAGACGATGTGGGTGTCCTCAGCCACTCTCTCCTCTTTTGGCGTAGTTTTACCCACTTGATAGGGGGGATGGGAGTATTGGTCTTTGCCCTTGCGATTATGGACAATAACAAGAACAGCCACCTTGAAGTCATGAAGGCAGAGGTTCCTGGTCCAGTTTTTGGCAAGGTCGTTTCCAAATTAAAAAACACGGCTCAAATCCTCTACTTCTTGTACTTGGGTTTGTTCTTCCTCTTTGTGATTCTTTATTTCCTTGCTGGCATGCCCCTGTATGATAGTTTCGTCATCGCCATGGGGACGGCTGGTACTGGGGGCTTTACCGTCTTTAACGATGGGATCGCCCACTACAACAGTAGTCTAATTACCTATTTGGTCAGTATCGGGGTCTTGGTCTTTGGGGTTAACTTTAACCTCTACTACTTCCTTATGATCCGAAAATTCAAGGCCTTCTTTAAAGATGAGGAATTGCGGACCTACATCACTATTGTAATCCTATCTAGCGTATTGATTGCCTACAATTGCCTTCATCTCTATGCTAATGTTGCGAAGAGCTTTGAGATTTCCTTCTTCCAAGTGTCCAATATCATCACCACCACCGGTTTTGGTTATGGAACGACGGAAAAATGGCCTCTCTTTTCTCAGTTCATCCTCTTAATGCTGATGGTCATCGGTGGGTCTGCTGGCTCGACCGCTGGGGGGTTAAAAGTCATTCGGTGCTTGACCTTGTGGCGAATCGCAAAAAATCAGGTTCTTTCGACCTTGTCTCCAAATCGCGTTTTGACCTTGCATGTCAACGATACGGTACTCGATAAGGATACCCAACATCAGATCCTCAAGTACTTTACAATATACAGTTTTATTACGATCGGCTTACTCTTTGTAGTGAGTCTAGACAACAATAACTTCATGACGGTTGTCAGTGCTGTCTTTAGTTGTTTCAACAATATTGGACCTATGATTGGTACGGGTCAAACCTTCTCCATCTTTAGTCCGATTTCAAAACTGTTACTTTCCTTAGCCATGATTGCCGGACGGCTTGAAATCTATCCAATGATTCTGCTCTTCCTGCCTAAAACATGGTCTAAACGCTGATAAAACGAGAGTGTTATAAAAAAATGAGGCTGGGACAAAAGTCCTAGCCTCTTAATTGTTTTTGGATTGTCGAGCAAGACGCAGTGGTTGAGTGGGCTCTACAACGCTGATTTCATCAGCATTTACAGCCCTACTCAACTGTGCGGAGGTGGGACAACGAAATCGAATTCTAACGAATTACCGATTTCTGTCCCACTCTCATTTCTGTTTATTTGTGATCGTCCTATTTTGATTCTTCATTTCGTCTCAGACTAAAGTGGTCTGGCAGAGGGTCTGGTCCCGCTTGGGTACCAGGATGGCATCGCAAGATTCTCGCAACCCCCATCAAGACACCTTTCACACCAAAGCGTTCAATCGCTTGGATCATATAATTGGAACAGGTCGGTTGAAAGCGACAAGAAGGCGGAAATATGGGAGAGATCCATTTTTGATAGCCTCTGACCATAGCAATCAGGATTTTTTTCATGATTTTTTAGATTTAGTCACTGCTAGATTGTGCAACTGGCTAATTTCTTTTTTGTTCAAGCGACGGTATTCACCCGGACGAAGTCCTGAGACATCTAGGTTTCCAAACTGGGTTCGGGAGAGTTTGTCCACTAAAAGTCCTACAGCTTCAAACATCTTTTTGACCTGGTGGTTGCGCCCTTCATGAATGGTCAACTGAACCACTGAACGGTTCTTTTCAACATCCACTTTTAAGATCTCGTAAGTCGCTGGCTTGGTTTTCTTGCCATCAATGGTCACCCCTCGTGTCAAGGGACGCAAATTTTCCTTATTGGCAATCCCTTTGACACGCGCCACATAGACCTTATCAATCTCATTACGTGGGTGAATCATCTCATCTGTAAAATCACCATCATTGGTCAAAATCAAGACACCAGATGTATCCCAGTCCAAACGTCCCACTGGGTAGATACGCTCTGGCACTTGAGATAAAAGGTCAACGACTGTTGTCCGCCCTTTATCATCAGATACACTAGAGATGACGCCACGTGGCTTATTTAAAAGATAGTAGACCTTTTCTTCGTTGTAGATTGGAGTGCCTTCTACTTCAACCTGATCACCGGTCTTAATAATAGTCGCTAATTCACGCACAACTTGGCCATTGACCGTCACCAAGCCTTGCTTGATCAGTTCTTCGGCCTTGCGACGACTAGCCACGCCTGCATGGGCAATATATTTGTTAATTCTCATCTAGTTCCTCTGTTCTCTCTGAAAATAATTGACCTTCCTCTGGATCAATGTCCACTTCCTCAACCTTTGGTAATTCCTCCAAATGATTGATTCCCATATAATCCAAAAAATACTCCGTCGTGACATACAAATTGGGACGCCCGAGGACTTCTTTTTTCCCATCCTCTCGGATCAGATCAAATGACAGTAGTTTGGTAATGGCACCGCTGGAATTGACACCCCGAATATCATCGACCTCCACACGGGTGATTGGTTGCTTATAAGCAATGATTGATAAGGTTTCGAGGGCAGCCCGAGACAAACTTTGATTCATGGGCGTTCTAGAATAGTCTCGTAAAACTGAAGCGTAGTCTGCCTTTGTCACCAATTTATAACGGGAAGCTGTCTCCATCAAACACAGACTGGTATCTGTGTCCTCCTGGTATTTTTGGCTTAATTTTTCTAAACTTTGCACCACACCTGTCGGAGGTAAAGAGAGAAGGTCTGCGATTTGTCTGGCAGTAATTCCTTCTTCACCTGCTACAAATAAGAGTGCTTCAATTTCAGCTAATTTGCTCATGTTCAATCCTATTTAAGTAAATTTCTCCAAAAGCCCTATCCTGGATCACCGTTACTTCTTGAATCTTGATCAATTCAAGGGTTGCAAGAAATAGAGTAATGACCTCTTGGAGATCCGCTGCTTCTAGAAACAAGTCCTGCAAGAGAACTTGTGAGCGATCGTGGAATCGGTGACGCAGCTGGTCCATCAGATCCTCAATCTTGTATTCATCCTTTACAATGGTTGTATGGTTCTGGCGGAATTCTTCTTTTTTCTTGGTCAATAGTTTTGAGAAAGCCAAGAAGAGATCCACCGTGGTGCGATCATGAAGTAATTCGGTATCGTCATAGACCAATTCCATCTTTGGTTTCGAATAATAGAGGGCGCGCTCCTCGTGCTGCGAGGCCATCAACTCTCCTAATTGCTTGTAAGTACGGTACTCTTCCAATTGAGAAAGGAGGTCCTGCTCTAGATCCTCTGCTTCATCCATCTCCTCTGCGACCTTAGGAAGAAGTCTACGACTCTTGATCAGGGTTAATTGACTAGCCATCAGCATGTATTCCCCAGCTACCTCTAGTTTCATAGCTTGGAGAGTCGCTAGATAAGCCAGGTACTGTTCGATCACCTCAATCAAGGGGACCTCATAGATATCCATCTGGTATTTAGAGACCAAGTGGAGCAAGAGGTCCAAAGGCCCTTCAAAATCTTTAATTTTAATATCCATTATTTATATTTTTCTAATGTCACCATGGTTTTTAGGCCCAATTCACGCGCAATACTAAAGAGATCCACACCGAGTTCCCGTTGTTTCAAAATATACTGCTCACGAATCGATTGTGCCGAAAGGTCTTGGTTGCCTTTTTCGATCAAGAAGGCTTCTAATTGTCGGAATCCCCACTGACGAGAGTATGATTTTCCTTTATTATCAAAGAGATAGACACCATCCAGGAAGAGTTGCAACTCATCCAGTAAAGGCTCTGGAACTTTTAAAACCCGTTTTTGGCCATCTTTGCCCACTCGAATGACATGAAAGTCCAGCTGAATATCTTCGACCTTGACTTGGAGGATCTCACTTGGCAATAAGCCCATCTCCAGAATCAATAAGGCCATCAATCGTCCCTGTGGATTGGTTGATTCTTCCCAAAAATGGGTCAGATCCAACAATTCACGATCATGGGTCTTGGCCGGTTGAATTTTAGGCAAGACCAAACGATGGTATTCAGAAATAAAGCGTTCTTGATACAAATAATATAAAAATTGGTTAACAGCGGATAATTTTCGTTTTTGAACCGCCGGTTTAAAATCTTTTATCGAAGCTTGGTAAATTCTCAAATTCGTCGGCGTCACTTTTCCATGAATTGATTCAATAAATTGGTCCAAATCATAGAAATAGGCTGACTGAGAATTTTCACTTAGTTCTTTTTGATCAATAAAACTTGCAATAAATTCTTTCATTTTGGAATCATCTCGTATTCATTTGAAAAATTATGCATGAGCGAATTGATGGCTTTGAGGATCGATTTCCGCGTAATAATCCCTTGGAAATACCCTTCTTCATCCACCACTGATAAGAAGGAGTCATCCACTAACTTGTGAAGGACTTCTGTCAAATTGAAGTCTAAGCCGATGACCCCGACCTCCTTCTTTGCAACGTCTACGATATCCATCGAAGCAAAAGTCTCCTCAGGAATCTCGTGTTTCAATTGATAAGATAGAATATCCGTTAGGGAGATCGTCCCCACAAACTTGCGTTCATCCGTTACTACTGGGATGCGACTATAGCTAATCTGGCTCAATAGCAAGACCGCATGGTCTACATTGTGGGTATCAATCAAGACCGCTAAATTTTTGGCAGGAGTTAAGAACGTCTCTTCCTGCGCCAGCAAGAAACGTTCAAATTCCTTTGCTATCATCTACTAAACTCCTTTGTCAATTCAGGGTACAATCCATGATCTCGCGTATAATACTCTACCTTGAAGTTCGAATCGGTAATCTCTATCTTGGCATACAAACACTCGCGAATCAGACCACGAGGTTGGCTAACAGATCCAGGATTCACAAAGAGGGTTCTTCCTTCCTTCCAAGCATCTGGGATATGAAGGTGGCCGTAAAGACAGATATCTGCTTCCTCCTCTTGGGCCCACAGATCCAATTTTTGAAAACTAAAATTGATCTGGAAGAGATGCCCATGGGTCTGGATGATCCGTGTTGGACCTAGTTGGGTCACCAAGCGTTCCGGATAGCCATCATAAAAATCCATATTTCCTTGGACAACGTGGATCCCTTCCCAGACAGGATCGTCACTTTTTAGCTCAGAATCCCCATTGTGAAAGATCCCATCGACCTTGCCCAGGTATTTTTCTTTAATAGCTTCAACAATGGAGCGGTCTCCATGCGAGTCACTCATAACGATGATTGTTTGCTTTGCCATGATGGAAATACCTCCAATAACTTTTTAACAGCTAAAGCACGATGTGATTGTGTATTTTTTTCTTCAAGCGTTAATTCAGCAGCAGCACGGCCCGTTTCCCCAACTAAGAAGAGAGGGTCATAGCCAAAGCCGTGTTCCCCTTTGGGCTCAAAATTAATATACCCTGGCCAATCTGCTTCCACCACTAGGCTTTCCTTGCCTGGTCTTGCAACCACCAAGGTCGTATGGAACTGAGCTGAACGATCTTTCAAGTCAAAAACCATGGCCAATTCGTGCAACAATTTCGCATTGTTTTCCGCATCTGTCGCACCAACTCCCGCAAAGCGAGCTGACCAAACTCCTGGTAAGCCTCCCAAGATATCCACCTTCAAACCTGAATCATCCGCTAAGACTGTTTTCCCAGTTAGCTCTGCAATGGTTTCAGCTTTTAGGCGGGCATTCTCTTCAAAGGTCATCCCTGTTTCTTCGACTTCTGGAAGCTCTGGGTATTGATTGAGATTTTCCACTTCAAAGCCCAGCTTTTCAAACATATTACGGAATTCTTTGGTTTTTCCCTCATTTCGAGTCGCAATAAGAATCGTATCTTTGACCTTGTCTTGACCCAAGAAGGCTTCCACATCCACCCCATCACTTGGCAAATGCAAGTAAAGCAATTTCCCTTTTTCAACCAAGAGCAAGGCTCCTTGACGCTGTACGATTTCAAAAGCTCTTCCCTTGACTTCATTCAAGATTTCGGTCAAAAAGGTCAGAAAACGAAAGGCTGAACCATAGCGCATCACCGATAGATTGAGAGGGAATCCTTCAGGATCCTTGGCAAAGAGAAGTTCCAGCTGATCTAACAGAGTGGAAGCTTCCGCAGGCACTTGACTAAATTGGTTGTAGTCTGCATCTTCTCCCCATTGGGCAATATACCAATCTTGGGGATCTTTGTATTCAAATAGTTTGTCACTCATAAATTTACATGCTCCACATTCACTGAACGTTCTAGACATTTTTCGGCAATCGCTGCAAAGCTATTGGCATTTGCAGTGGTATAAAAGCGGTGGGTCTGCTCTAAGAGTTCGCGACTCTTATTGAGCTCAAAATAGTTTAATAAGACGGAAATATCCCGAACACACTCTGCCCCACTATCAATCAATTTGACATCCGGTCCCATCACATTTTGAATGATCGGTTTTAAAAGGGGATAATGGGTGCATCCCAAGACCAAGGTATCAACCTTTCCAACTAGTGGTTTTAGGGTTTCGTAAACCCCCTTTTTGGTCACACTGGATGCCAACTCGTTTGATTCTACTAAAGGAACAAACTTGGGACAAGCTAAACTGCTGACTTCCATGTCTGGTGCCAGACTTTGAATCTTCTCTTTATAAATTCCAGAAGAAACCGTCATCGGTGTCCCAATGACCCCAATTTTTTGATGGGTCGTCGATTTAATGGCTGCAGAAGCTCCGGGCAATATCACTCCCAAAACGGGAATATCAAGTTTCTCCTTGACTTCTTCCCAAACCACTGCCGTCGCTGTATTACAGGCTAAGACAATCATCTTGACATTTTTGGTCAGAAGGAAGTTCACCATCTGCCAAGTATACTCGCGAATTTGATCTGCTGGTCTAGGACCATAAGGTGCACGCGCTGAATCTCCAATATAGACGACATCTTCGTGAGGAAGCTGACGGAGCAATTCGCGGACAACAGTTAGGCCCCCTACTCCAGAATCTAAAAAACCAATCGGTCGGTTATCCATATCTCTTCCTTCCAAAAGGAGGGACTAAGAAATTCCTCCAAGCCCCTCTCATTTATTATCGTGAGATTGCCCCACTCTTATTTTTTCTTGTTTTTCACCATTGCTGATTTTTGTTGGTTCACAATTTGGCGATAGACTTGTTGAACTTTTGCTTCGCTTGGACGTTGGCCGCTGGCACCTAAAAGCGTACGGACTGCTTCAACATTCAAACGTGGGTTCGATGCAAATTCTTTTTCAAACTGACGACGAAGCAAGAACATTCCTGCAACCATCCCACCAAAGAAAGCTAAAATAATCAACAAAATTCCTAAAAAGAGATTCATAAAATTTTCTCCGATCCATTATTTTTACATAACTATCATTATATCAGACAATCGCTTATTTTTCAATGTCAAAGCCGTAGAGTGTCGCAAGATAATCTTCTGGTTTTTCTGCTCGACGAATCAAACGGGCCTGCCCATCTTCTTGAAGCAAAACTTCTGCCGAACGCAACTTAGCATTGTACTGATACCCCATTGAAAATCCATGGGCTCCCGTGTCATGGATCACAAGTAAATCTCCAATCTCCGTCACGGGTAGTTCTCGTTGTTTGGCAAATTTATCGTTATTTTCACAGAGACTTCCCACGACATCGACCACTTCAGTCGGTTCCTCTGGACGATCCATATTGGTGATATGGTGATAAGCACCGTACATAGCCGGTCTAAGAAGGTTCACAGCTGAAGCATCAACCCCGACATAAGTCCGGTAAGTTTTCTTTTTATGCGTCACTCTGGTCACCAAAAGACCGTGTGAAGCCAGCATAAAGCGACCAAGCTCGGTATAGATTTTCACATGACCAAGTCCTGCCGGTTTGAGAATCGCATCAAAGACGCGATGTACGCCCTCCCCAATAATGGCAATATCATTTGGTTCTTGTTCTGGCTTGTAATTGACCCCAACCCCACCAGAAAGATTGATGAAGCCCAAGTGAACACCTGTTTTCTCGACGACTTCCACTGCCAATTCAAAAAGTTGACGCGCCAACTCTGGATAGTAGTCGTTGGATACTGTATTAGAAGCCAATAAAGCGTGAATGCCAAACTCTTCCACACCTAGTTTTTTCAACTCGATAAAGGCTTGGACCAATTGCTCCTTGGTCATGCCAAACTTAGCTTCTTCCGGATTGTCCATAATATCGGTTCCCAGTTCAAAAACTCCACCAGGATTATAGCGGCAAGAAATGACCTTGGGGATGCTAGTCACAGACTTCAAGAAAGCAATGTCTTCATAGGCGTCCAGATTGATCGTTGCCCCTAATTCTCTAGCATAGACAAATTCATCAGCTGGCGTATTGTTAGAAGAAAACATGATCTCTTTTCCACTAAAGCCCAGTTTATCTGCCATCAACAATTCGACATAGCTGGCCGTGTCAACTCCACAGCCCTCTTCTTGCAAAATTTTTAGGATCGATGGGTTAGGAGTCGCCTTGATGGCAAAATATTCCTTAAATCCTTCATTCCAAGCAAAAGCTTGATGGAGGGCACGCGCTGTTTCACGAATTCCTGCTTCGTCATAGAGATGGAAAGGGGTCGGAAATTTTTGGGTCAGGCTTTCTAATTGTTCACGGGTTACAAAAGGTGTTTTCATAAGCGCTCATTTCTATACTTTAGTCACTATTAGTATAGCACAAGTCGGAAGACAAAAAAAGCCGAGGCAACTGCCCCAGCTCAATTGCTCTTTGATTAGTCGTTTCTTCCGAAGATACGAAGAAGGCTGATAAAGAGGTTGATAAAGTCAAGATAAAGTTCCAAAGCCATCGCTACTGCCCAACCTGTAGCAGGTTGACCATTTGTTTGATCATAGACATAGCGAATCTTTTGGTTATCCCAAGCTGTCAATCCTGCAAAGAGGAAGACAGAGATAATACTCAAGATATAGTCCATTCCAGAACTTCTCAAGAACATGTTCACAACAGAAGCGATGATCACACCGATCAAGACTCCCATCAAGGCACGTCCCATACCAGACAGGTCTTTTTTCACGACGCGTCCGATAGCTCCCATGACAATAAACATCAAGGCACTGACCAAGAAAGCCTTATAGACAGTTGCTTGCATGTAGCGAGCAATGATAAAGCTCAAGGTAAAGCCATTCAAAGCTGAGTAGATCAAGAAGATCGGAAGAGCAGACGGGCTATTTTTAACAGCCTTCCCACTTGCAACAAAGACCAAGATCAATTCTACAACCACTGCTGCATAGTAAACCATTGGTGCTGTTGTCAAGATTTGAACGAAGAAATCTTGAAAGACCGTCATCATAAGACCAGACACAAGGGCTGAAATCCCAACACCGATCCCAACTAATGAGTAGATTTTGTTATAAAAAGCATTCAATCCACTTTGTTCTTGGATTACTGAATCATTATACATATAAACAAGTTCCTTTCAAATTTGTTTACTATGATTTTAACATTTTTCGATGAAAAAATCTCCTTTTGGCCATCTTTTTACGCCAAGGTTCTGAAGCTTCCTTAACAGCCCAGTATTTATCCACCATCGTCACTACGAAGGATTCTTTGTAGCGAGGCGGGGCAAGGGTAGCACCCCACATATGTTTAATAATGATGTCTTCTTCCTTGGCATTGAGATCTGTGATCTTTCGTGCATTTCTCACGGCAATGCGGGGATGGATCCAGGCGTGACTTTTCGTAAACTTGGTCTCGCGCCAATCATAGTAAAAGAGGTCATGCAGGAGGCCACCCCGAGCCGTACTTTTAGCATCCCAACCAAATTTTTTAGCCAGTTTATAACTGGTATAGCTAACATGAATGGAATGCTCCAAACGATTGGAATGAATATGGTGGGGAATGTCAGCTAATTTTTGAACCTTAGGATGCTGGATCAGATGGCCTACATAGGTCATGTATTCTTTGTCACGATGATATTGCATAAGATAACCACCTTTCGTTGATAAGCTCTCCCAATAAGATCTCCATCAACTTCTTCTTACAGGTTAAGTATACTTCTTTTTCTCAAAATTTCCTTAAAGAAAACATCAAAATTCCTGCTGCCACTGCAACATTCAAACTCTCGGCCCGACCTGGCATAGGAATATGAACCAGCTGGTCTGCTTGTGCCGCCATTTCCTGGCTGATGCCATTTCCTTCATTCCCCATAACCAGAATAAACTGATCGGTCTGAGGAAGCTGACGGTAGTCAATGGAAGCTTCTGAAAGCGTCGTTGCGAGAACTGCTAGATGAGATTGCGCAGCTCGTTCCAATAGTTCTTCTCGATCCAGTTTCCAGATAGGAATATGGAAATGACTGCCCTGCATGGATCGAAGGGTCTTGAGACTGTATAGATCTGCGGAGGCTTTCGAAAGCATGACGCCATCAAAACCTGCTGCATCTGCTGTTCGAATCATAGTCCCTACATTGCCGGGATCCTGTACATCCTCTATATAAAGGTAGCGACCTTGTAACTGATCTGGAAGGACTGGTTGCTCCAGAGCGATCTCTGCGACAATCCCTTGCGGAGTCTTCGAATCTGCCAAGAGACTTAAGATCTCCGGGGTCACGACGGTGACTTTTTGGATGTTCTCTACCCGGTCTAAATAGGCTTCTAAAACAAAGACCTGTTGAATCTTCGCTTGATTTTCTACTGCCTCTTCAAACAGATGCCAGCCTTCAATGAGATAAGAATCTGTCCGGTATTTTTTTTGATGTAATTTTTTAGCATTTTTGATTACATTATTGGATTTAGACGTTATAATATTCATAGAACTATTATAGCACAAAGAAAAAGAAGAAATCATGCCTCAGATAGATTTCTTCGAGTCAAGGAGGTCGTACATGCAAAAGGTAAAAATGATTGCCCAAGGACGGGTTCAAGGGGTTGGCTTTCGCTGGGGAGTGTACAGTCTTGCTTTAGAGATCGGTGGGATTACTGGCCGTGTCTGGAATAACGACGACGGAACGGTTGGCATTCTGGCCCAGGCAGAGTCTAGTAGCCAAATGGCTAAATTCATTCAAGAAATTCGCAAAGGTCCTACACCTTTTGCACATGTGACTTATTTAGATGTTACGCTCGCAAACTTTGAAAACTATACAGACTTTAAAATTGCAAATTAAGACTAGAGAACTATTGTGTATTTTCAAAAAAAACAGTATAATAGAAAGGTAACATTTTAAAAAAGAAGGAACTATTTGTGAAAAAAAATAAACTTGCATTACTTGCATCGATGGGACTAGCTTCGCTTGTCTTCTTATCAGGATGCGTGAGTGTCGATCGGAAAACTGGAAATCCGACTGGATTGATCTGGAATCTTCTTGGCCGTCCAATGGGCGAAGCCATCAAATTCTTTGCCAACAACCTTGGCTTGGGCTTTGGGATCGGGATTATTATCGTCACCTTGATCGTGCGTTTAATCATCTTGCCACTTGGTTTGTACCAATCATGGAAGGCAACCTACCAATCTGAAAAGATGAACTACTTAAAACCTATCCTTGGGCCAATCCAAGAGCGCATGAAGAACGCTAGCACACAAGAAGAAAAGCTATTGGCGCAACAGGAATTAATGGCTGCTCAACGTGAAAATGGAGTTAGCATGTTTGGTGGAGTTGGGTGTTTGCCACTCTTGATCCAAATGCCATTCTTCTCAGCTCTCTTCTTTGCAGCTCAACACACCAAAGGGGTAGCAGATAGTAGCTTCCTTGGCATTGCTCTTGGCAAACCAAGCTTGCTCTTGACGGCCATCGTAGCAGTTCTTTACTATATCCAAAGTATGCTTTCTCTTCATGGAATTGAAGATGAAACCCAAAAGGAAAGCATGCGCAAAGCATCACTGATGAGTCCGATTATGATCGGTGTCTTCTCATTGATCTCCTCAGCCGGAGTGACTCTTTACTGGGTAGTCGGTGGGGTGATCCAAATTATCCAACAATTTGTCATCAACTACTTGATTCGTCCAAATCTTCGCAAACGAGTCGCTGAGGAATACAAAAACAATCCTCCTAAAGCGACTAGTCACCGCGTGAAAAAAGACGTCACACCAACTGCGACCACACAAATTCAACACAAACCAAAAAACAACCGCAATGCAGGAAAACAACGCAATAGAAAGTAGTCCAAACTACTAATTCTAGCGGTATACAGTAGCACTTGAACCCGGAGGTTCAAGTGCTTTTTTGATATCGTTCAGTCAGCAAAGAATTTTCACTCTCACAAAAAGATTAAGAGCACAAAAAAACAAGCCCTCTTGGAGAGCTTGCGTTTTATAGTTACGCTGTTTTTTCTACGTTCAAAATTTTCACTTGGTAGCTTCCAGCTGGTGTCTCAACAGTGACAACGTCACCTGTCTTCTTACCAATCAAAGCGTGACCGATTGGGCTTTCGTTAGAGATCTTTCCTGCAAAGGCATCTGCCCCTGCTGAACCAACGATGCTGTATACTTCTTCATCTGTTTCGCCAACTTCTTGAACTGTAACGGTTTTTCCGATCGCTACTTCGTCTACTGCAACAGCATCACTATCGACGATTTCTGCATAACGGATTTTTGTTTCCAAGCTAGAGATTTGACCTTCAACAAAAGCTTGTTCATCTTTTGCCGCTTCATACTCAGAGTTTTCTGAGAGGTCACCATATGAACGAGCGATCTTAATCCGTTCCACCACTTCAGGTCGACGGACCAATTTCAATTCTTCTAATTCTTGTTCCAATTTTTCTTTTTCTGCTAGGGTCATTGGGTATGTTTTTTCTGCCATTATTCTTCTCTTTCTATTATTTGAATGAAAAAGCTGTGGACGCGCCACATGCTTTTTCTAGTTTGAACTTGCTTGTGTCAATTTACTATTGACGTGTTCTTCAACATTTTTATTGTGTTCTTCGTATGTCTTAGCGAAGAAAACTTCACCATTTTCGACATTTGCGACAAAATACAAGTAATCGGTCTTACTTGGGTTCACCGCCGCTTCGATCGCTGATACTCCAGGGTTATCCACTGGGCCAGGCATCAAGCCGGTATTCTTATAAATATTATAAGGTGAATCCAGCTCTGTATTGATCGTTGCATCTTCTTTTAAGGTCGTCTTTTGACCAAGTTTCCCTTCTGCATAAAGAATTGCAATATTACTTTGCAAAGGCATATCTTGGTTCAAGCGGTTATAGAAGACACTCGCGATATCTTTGCGGTCCTGATCCGTCGCCCCTTCTTTTTCAACCAAGGAAGCAAGAGTCAATACTTCGTTTACATTGATGTTCTTGCTCTCAAGTGTTTCATAGTATGGGCTTAAGTTTTGATCCATTGCCGCAAGCATCTGATCGATCATCTCTTTCACTGTGGTATCTTTCCCATAGTTATAAGTTGCTGGGAAGAGATAACCTTCTAAACGGTAGCGAACACCAGAATCCTTACTTGGCAGATTCGCCAAGAGCTTAGGATATTTGGCCACCATCTTCTCAATAAAGGCATCATCTTGGACAGCCTTCAAGAAATCTTCTTTCTTAAATGGAGTCTTTCCTGCCTTCTTACTAGAGACATCTGCTGTGATAGCCGTCGCAATCTGATCGATCGTATAGCCTTCTGGAATCGTCACCTTTCCAAGAACTGGAGCCTGAGGAGTTTTGGTTCCCTCTTCCTGCAGTTTTTGGATGATGGTTTCTAAATCCATGCTCTTTTGAAGGTTGAAATAACCGGATTTGAAATTGCTATAGTTCTTGAACTTGGTATAGTAGTTAAAGAACTGACCATTTTTCACGAGTCCTTTTTTCTCAAGGATCGCGCCAATCTCACGATTACTTGAACCTGCTGGAATCTCAACCGTCACGAATTCTGTTGCATTTTTATCCATTGGCTTGACAGCTGAATGGATATAGGTCACTGCAAAGATCCCTGTAGCTACGATCACAATCAGCAAAAGGCTAACCACTGTACGAACGATGCGTTTGGCGATTTTATTTTGTTTCTTTTGTTTTTGTTGGCGCTGGTTACGAGAAGAGCGCGATAAGCTTTCCTCTACCGGTTCCTGAGTTGGTCCTTTTTTAGCAGGCTTTGTAAGCTCACTCTTTTCTTCTACAATAGGAGTCGCCTTTTCTGGCTCCACTGGTATTTCCGTGGAAGCCACAACAGCTTCTTCTTTTGGAGGTGGTGTTGCTTCTTCCTCCTCTTTCAGTGAAGAAGGGGTTTCAATGCTTCGATCAGGTAGATCATACTCTTTTTCGATCTTTAGAAGTTGCTCATTTGCCTCTTCTAAGTCTCTGAGGATCTGCTCTTTGAAGCTTAATAACTTCTCACTGTCTTGTGATTTATCAGTCAAATAATTGACCTCCCTCATCATAATCCTTAATATTATATCTTAAAAGATTTAGAAAAGCAATACAAATCGCCCTTCTTCTTCAAAATACCTATTTAATCAAGGTTTTCATTTTCCCAGACCAGATTGTACCAAACTTCACCCGCATATTGGGATTCTGACCGGCCTTCATTGGTAAATCCTTGCTTTTCATAATAAGGAATCAAATAATCATGACAGGTCAAATTGATCCCTTGGCGATTATCTTTCAACGCAATCTCTTTCATCGCTTCAAGCAAAAGGGTTCCCACTCCAAGTCCTTGAGCTTCTTTAGCAATGGATAGACTCGTAATGGAAATAAAGCCCTGTTCTAACTGACTTAGATCTTCAACCTCTGAAAAAGAGGAATCGATCAAATAGCGCTCCGGTCTAACAGGTCCTTCTAAATAGCCTAAAATCTGACCCTGGCACTCTGCTACAAGAAATGTCGTTTGAATCTTTTCGATGTGATCTTTTAAAATCTCACGCGCAATCGCTTCTTCTTCTGAGAAATTCTCAAGCTCAATGCGCTCGATGGCATCCAAATCCTGCAGCTCTGCCTGTCTAATGTGAATCTTTTCTTTCATCATTTACTCCTTCTATCGTTCCCAAACCATATGGACACCTCGATCAGACTCAGCTTCATCTCGAAATCCTTGCTGGGAAAAATAAGATAGTAAGTCTTCTGGGCAATCGATCCAAATGGCTTCCTTTTCCTTTTGAACAGCTAGATCCTTTAAAGCAGCGATTAAAATAGAACCATAGCCTTGACCTTGAAAGGCTGGTCTCACTGCTAGTCGCAATACAATTAGGTCTCTTTTTAAAGGCTGGTCTTCTGTCGCCAACAAGTAAGCCACAGCATCCCCCGCCTGCTCTGCAAGCAAAGAAATAGCTTCCTTCGAACCTAGCGCTTCCTCAAGAGTGGCCCTGTGCTCCTTTCCTTCATTGCCATGAAGTTCTTCTTCTAGTAACAGCAGCTGTTCTTGATCAGCTGGGGTGATTGATCGAATCATCATCCTGCTTTCCTCATCTCATACTCCTTCAGTGGACAGATAAATTTGAGTCTGGAACCAAAAGATTCCAGACTCAATCATCTCTTATTGTACACTATGTGTCAAACTAGATAATAAACGCTCAAATGAGTATTCATAGGTTTGAATATCTCCTGCTCCCATAAAGACATAGACTGCATTATCATGGTTAAGAAGAGGAGAAACATTCTCAGCTGTAATAATCGCTGAACGTTTGACAATTTTTGCTTCCAAATCTTCAACTTTCACATCGCCGTGATCGACTTCCCGTGCAGAACCATAGATCTGTGCCAAGTAAACAGCATCTGCTTGATTCAAGGCTTCAGCAAATTCATCTAACAAGGCAATGGTCCGTGTAAAGGTATGTGGTTGGAAAATGGCCACAATCTCTTTACTTGGGTATTTTTGACGGGCCGCATCCAAGGTTGCAATAATTTCCGTTGGATGGTGCGCAAAGTCATCGATAATCACTGTTCCATTGACTACTTTTTCAGTGAAGCGACGTTTCACGCCAGCGAAGGTCTTCAAATGCTCGCGGACTAAATCTAAATCAAATCCTGCAATGTAAAGCAAACCAATGACTGCTGTAGCATTCATGATGTTGTGACGACCAAATGTTGGGATATGGAATTGCCCCAAATCTTCTCCACGGAAATGAACGTTGAAGGTTGAACCTGTCGTTGAGCGAAGCAAGTTGCTTGCCACAAAATCGTTCGTCTCCTTATCAAAACCATAGTAATAAATTGGTGCTGATGAGGTAATCCGACGCAATTCTTTGTCTTCTCCGTAGATGAAGAGGCCCTTACTGATTTGTTTGGCATAATCGTTAAAAGCATTAAAGACATCTTCCAAGCTCGTGAAATAGTCTGGATGGTCGAAGTCAATATTGGTGATGATGCTGTATTCAGGATGGTAAGGCATAAAGTGGCGTTCATACTCATCTGATTCAAATACAAAGTATTTGGCTGCTGCAGAGCCACGACCTGTCCCGTCACCAATCAAATAACTGGTGTCAGTGATATTTGATAAGACGTGAGAAAGCATCCCTGTTGTCGAGGTTTTTCCGTGTGCTCCGGCAACCCCCATACTGACGAAGTCACGCATAAATTCACCAAGGAATTCGTGGTAGCGTTTATAGGTTAAGCCATGCTCATCCGCATAAGCGATTTCCACATTGTTATCTGGACGGAAAGCATTCCCGGCAATGAGGATCTTGTCGCCTTCCAAATTTTTCACATCAAATGGATAAATTTGAATTCCTGCTTGTTCCAAGCCACGTTGCGTAAAGTAATACTTCTCAACATCTGACCCTTGAACCGTATGTCCCATTTGGTGAAGCATGAGGGCTAAAGCACTCATCCCTGCTCCTTTAATTCCAATAAAATGGTATGTATTAGACATGTTTTCTCCTTATTCTTGATCTAGATGGGTTAAATCCAATTCTTGTTTGATCGGCTGTGGTTTCAACTTGTGCTGATCTTTATTGTATATTTGGCTAGTCTTTAAGAAATCATAATTGTTTTTCTTTTCAGTCGGTTCTGCCACTTCTGGTTCTCCTGCAGATTCGAACTCTGCAAGGATCAACTGATCTTGTCGCAATCGTTTGCTGTATTTCAATAATTCACCCGGATTTTCCTTTTGGAAGGGAGCTGTTGGCTGACCAGGTTTCTGTTCTGAAATAAACGGTTTTTTCCGCTTACTTGTAGTAGCTGCTGGATCCGTTGTCAGATAAGGGGCTGTGCGTTTCTTTTTCAGATCTTCACGCGCACGCTCTCTCGCTTCCTCTGCATAACGATTGGCTGGACTTTTTTTATCAATCGGCTCTTTAAAATCAGGTTTTCTTACTGGCCGTCTTTTCGGTAGGGGCTCTTCTAGTGGTTGGTGGTATGGATGCTTAGGTTTGGTATTTTCAGCAATCGGTTGCCATTCCAAATAATTTTTATCCACATAGTCGCCTGTAATGTTACTAATCAAGTCTGTTTCATCATACAGGTTCATGTGGGGCATCTCTGTTAACATCAACTCATTATCCCCTACTTGAGGAAAATATTTTTCTGTCATGCTTTCTTCCTTTCGACACTCCATTAATTATAAACTATTCACAGAATTTTTCAAGCTATTCTGACTGAATTCCAAGAATCTCACGAATTTCCTCAACCGATAAACTAGATCGTGTTTCCGTTCCGTCTAAAATCGTTGAGACCAAGTGTCTTTTGGAAGCTTGTAGTTCTTGGATTTTTTCTTCGATCGTACCACGAGTAATCATGCGGTAAACTTCAACATTTTGTTCCTGTCCCATTCGATGGGCACGTCCAATAGCCTGGTCTTCCACTGCAGGATTCCACCACAAATCGACTAAGATGACCGTATCGGCACCAGTGAGGTTCAATCCAACCCCTCCAGCCTTCAGAGAAATGAGAAAAGCATGGCGCTCACCTGCATTAAAAGCATTGGTCATTTCTTGACGATCTTTAGCCGGGGTGGAACCCGTGATTTTAAAGGAAGTCATGCCGAGCTGATCAATCTCTTGCTCCAGAATATCTAGCATGCCTCTGAATTGAGAGAAGATTAAGACCCGATGGTCACCATCCTTGATTTGACCCAAAAGATCTCTAAGACTCTCCAATTTCCCACTATCTCCTTGATAGTCTTCCATAAAGAGGGCTGGAGTATCACAGATTTGACGAAGGCGCATGAGACCTGAGAGAATTTCAACCTTACTCCGATTTAATTCTTCCTCACTAGAACTTCGAACCCGATCTTGAATTTGCTTTAATTGGGCCAAATAGATTGTTTTTTGGCTTTCGTCCAGCTCATTGTGATAGGTTGTTTCAATCAAGTCCGGTAATTCTTGGAGCACTTCATCTTTTTTCCGTCTCAGGACAAAAGGTTTGACAAATCGCGCAATGGTCTCAGGACTCAACTTTTGAAATTCTTTTTTAGCTGGAAACAGACCAGGAAGAACAATTTGGAAAATGGACCAAAGCTCTCCTACATGGTTTTCAATCGGTGTCCCAGATAGCGCAAATATATGCGGCACCTCAAATCCACGTAAGTGTTGAGCAATCTTGGTTTGGGCATTTTTCATGACCTGAGCTTCATCTAGAATTAGGTATTCATATTGATTTTTCTGGTATTCCTCCACATCCTGACGGAAAGAGGCGTAACTCGTAATGACTACCTGAGGATTGGTTGCAATGAGTTCATCGCGATGTTGCTTGAGGCCGTAAACGACTGCCACTTCCATCTGAGGAGCGAATTTTGAAAATTCTTGTTTCCAATTGTAGATGAGACTAGATGGAGCTAGAATCAAGATTTTAGTTTCTTTTTTTGCGACACTGGTCAAGAAGGAAATAGTCTGCAGGGTTTTCCCAAGCCCCATATCATCCGCTAAAATACCACCAAAACCATAATGATTTAACATGGAGAACCATTTAACCCCTGTTTCTTGGTAATCCCTTAGGGTCGCTTGGATTGTCATCTGAGGGAGTTGGAAGTCTTCTGGATGAGTCAAATCATGAGCTAAATTTCGAAAGTCTTCTGAAAAATGAACATTGTCTTGATCTGCCAACAAATCAGATAGCTGATAAGCGGCAATCCGGCGGGCTTGTAGTTTCCCACCCTTGCTCATTTTCGCCCGCAGATCTGCTAAGGCTCGACTGATCTTCTTGGTTTCTTCATCAAAGACAAGAACTTTCCCTGTATGGCTGACAAAATAGTCTTTTTGCCCTACTAGAGCTTTGAGGACCTGGTCCACTTCGGCTGGATCCACACTTTCAAAGTCAAAACCGATCTCCAGTAGACTGCCATTGGTTTTAACATCAATTTTTGGACGCTCCACTTGATAAAGATCTAAAAGGCTATCAGAGAGGGTAACCTCTCCTAAGGCTTCAAAAGTCGGGATCTGTTGGTGAAAGAATGGATAGATTTGCTCACTTGATAAAGGACTTCTTTGGGAAGAAAAATCATCCGTAAAACCTGCTGCTAGCATGGTTGAAAAAACTTCTTGCTCCTTATCGAAATCACTAGAATAAGGAAGATTGAGAAGTTCCTCACGCGTGGTCACCACACGATCCTGGTATTGAAAGACAACATCCAGTAATACAGTCTGATCCTGTGCTAGATCAAAATGAAATTCCGGAGTGAAATCGTGGATTAAAAAGCTGGTCGGGGCTGTTATTTGTCCCAGTTTTTTGAACTCTTTTAAACTATAGGAAAGTTTGGTCTGATCCGTTGGATCAAAATGCAGGCGTTTTTTTCGATCTTGATCCATTGGTAAGTCTTGAATCGCCTTCCATAAGGTCCGCTGTTGGGGCGTCAGGTGATAGAAGACACCATTTCGAAACAGGTAAACAGCAGACTCGACAACCTTCACTTGTGGCTCAGTAATGATCAATTCGTAAAAATCACCATGGTCTTCCACCTGAAAATGAAAGAGATCTTCCTCCCCATGGACATCCTGAAAATAGACTTCAGAAAAATCATACAAGCTGTATTGCAAGAGGAAGGAATCCAAATTCATTAGTAATTCTACAGCTTCTTCAAAGAGAGTCGGTGGAAAATAAAGATGGCGCCCAGCATTGGGAAAGAAATCTTGCTCTTTCGAGCCACTATCTGTGACCAAGCCTTGTAGGAAATTGATCACATCCTGACTAGGCCCATCAAATTCTAAGTAAGAAATGGGTTCATAGTAACTTTTGCCAATTGCAAAGTGGCCTTCTTTCTGAAGGGTCTGCAAAAAAGCTAGCACATCTCTGATCACATAAGAACGCTCGTCTGGCAAGCGACGAATGCGAAGGGTCCACAAGAATTGACCAGAGTATTCATCCTCCTGCCCGACTGCTGATAAGACATAGCGAGTTTCTTTCTTTTCGATTTTTGGAAGGACCTGGTCTAAAAACAAACTTCCAAAAGAGACCTTCTCCTGCGTTTCTTCAGTCGCCGTGGCATCTTCTTCAAGGCTTGTAAGAGCTGCTTTCCCACTGTCATCATTCTTCAAAAAAGCTTCCACAGCTGCTAGATGTGTACAGAATTTTTTCTTTTGAAAGAAAGCACAGCTACAAAAAACAGCATCGTCGTCCAAACTGTACCGCAAGCTTTCTTCTTCCACCCGAAAATATAGGTATTTTTCTTTTACTTCCTGAAGGGAAACCTTCCCAGCTTCATAGAGAAGGCTCCCTTGTGAACGAACCTTCCCAGGAATTAATTTTGCCATGTTTACCACCTTAGATTAATCCCTTTATTATACCATATTTAAGCAAAAATTAGAAAAAATAGTCATCATCTTGAAAGGATTTTAGCCCGTTTTTTACCTGATTTCGTAACGCTCTCAGTTCAAACAGCTATCCCTAATATCTATCTGTTAACTGTTTGATCGAATAGCTAAACAACGGGAATAGCAAAATCCCGATTGCTCATAGAGAAAAGAAAAAACACGACCTTATTTTTTAATAAAATCCCCAGCAATAGGATCAAGAGCTCCAAGCTTACGATCGAACCGAGAAACAGGAGATACAGATAGATTTTAAATAATAAGTACACAAACCTAAAGCTCTCATGATGTTCATGAGTTTACTCTACTCATCCTTAAAAAAAGCATAAGGAATAAAGAATATCCGGACCATGATACTACGCATCTGACTATCCTCCACTTCATTTTACCAGCTTATTAAAAAAAGCAACGCTTATGCGCTACTTTTAGTTATTTTCATAGTTGGAAGAATGAGCGTTTTATCATTTGAAATATCCTTCTCCACTTTGATCCATTTGTCTCTTATTCCCTACTTCCGTTTTCGAGCAATCAAATGGATTGGAGTTCCTTCAAAAACAAAGGCCTTGCGAATTTGGTTCTCCAAGAAACGGAGGTATGAGAAGTGCATCAGTTCTTCTTCGTTAACAAAGACCACAAAAGTTGGCGGCTTGGTTGCCACTTGTGTCGCATAGAAGATCTTGAGGCGTTTCCCTTTGTCGGTCGGCGTTGGATTAATGGCAATGGCATCCATAATCACATCGTTCAAGACAGCTGAAGGAATCCGTGTATTTTGACTCTCACTGATCTGTTTGATCATCTCTGGCAACTTGTGCAAGCGTTGTTTGGTTAAGGCAGAGACAAAAACAATCGGCGCATAAGAAAGGTATTGGAATTGATCGCGAATGTCATCTTCCCACTGCTTCATGGTATGGTTGTCTTTTTCAATAGTATCCCATTTATTGACAACAATGATCATCCCTTTTCCAGCTTCATGAGCAAAGCCAGCGATCCGCTTGTCATACTCCCGAATCCCTTCTTCGGCATTGATAACCATCAAAACCACATCTGAGCGGTCGATGGCACGCATGGCACGCATGACAGAATATTTCTCAGTGTTTTCATAGATTTTACCAGATTTGCGCATACCAGCTGTATCGATCATGGTAAATTCTTGGCCATCTGCATCGGTAAAATGGGTATCGATAGCATCCCGTGTGGTTCCAGCAACAGGGCTTGCGATGACCCGGTCTTCTCCAAGGATCGCATTGATCAAGCTTGATTTCCCAACATTTGGACGACCAATCAAGCTAAATTTGATGATATCTGGATTTTCTTCTTCTGTGTCATTCGGAAGATTTTCGATGATGGCATCGAGAACATCCCCAGTTCCGATCCCGTGGACAGAGGATACCGGTAGTGGCTCGCCCAGTCCTAAGGCATAAAAGTCATAGATATCATTGCGCATCTCTGGGTTATCCACCTTGTTGACTGCAAGAATAACCGGTTTATGGGTCTTATACAAGATACGTGTGACATATTCATCCGCATCCGTGATCCCTTCTTTTCCAGAAACAACAAAGACGATCACATCTGCTTCGTCCATGGCAATTTCTGCCTGATGCTTGATTTGCTCCATAAATGGGGCATCTACGTCATCAATTCCCCCCGTATCGATGATACTAAATTTTCGATTCAACCACTCAGCTGTTGCATAAATGCGGTCACGAGTGACTCCTTCTACATCCTCAACGATGGAAATCCGCTCACCGGCAATCCGGTTAAAGAGTGTAGATTTTCCGACATTGGGACGGCCTACAATCGCAATAGTTGGTAGGGCCATGATTTCCTCTTTTCTAATGAAAGGCGAGACTTCAGTTCAATAACGCCTCTCTTCATTTCATAATAGTTTGTGTTTTTCTAGTAGTTTTTTGGTTTCTTCTTGCTCAGGTTGCCCAAATTGAGCAGCAAGGCGCTCGCTCCAGCTATCTGTTGCACGCGCTCCAGCATAATCTGCCTGAACCTTATCATAGGCAGTCACAACCGATAGGTCTTGTTCTTGGTATTCTTCTTCAAAAGCAATCTGCTCCAAGGGTAAGCGTGGTTTCACCGCATGCTGCTGATTAGGTACTCCAAGAGCAATCCCAAAAACAGGGTAGGTATATTCTGGCAGACGGAAAAGTTCTGCGACTTCTTCTGAACAGTAGCGCAACATGCCGATAATGACTCCACCATAGCCGAGACTTTCAGCTGCTAATAGCGTATTTTGAGCTGCTAGAGCCGCGTCCACTGAAGTGATCAACAAATTATCCACACCTTCTGGATGAAAATCCTTCTCATGAAGTTTGACAGCTTTTTCAGCACGGTTTAAATCCCCAACAAAGAGAAGAAATACGGCTGATTGGCGAATCGCTTCTTGAGGAAGCAAGTCGTAGAGAGCTTCTTTCTTTTCCTTGCTCTTCACCACAATCACAGAATAAGATTGAAAGTTTTTCCAACTTGATGCCATCTGCCCAGCTGATAAGATTTCCTTGAGATCAGCTTCTTTGATGGCTTCTTCCTTAAAACGGCGAACAGAAAAATGAGACTGCATTAAACGGATAGTATCATTCATCGACGATTGACTCCTTCTAAATGGATTTCCTTAGCTAAAAATTTCACACGCTCCATAACGCGTTTAGCCTGCCAGGTTTCATCACCATTGCGTGACGTTGCAAAATGGCGTTCCAACTCTTCAAAATTAAAATTGGAGGTGAAGAAGGTTGGAAGATTTTCCTGCATCCGGTGTTGCAAGATCACCTGCAAGATTTCATCTCGCACCCAGGCTGACATCTGCTCCGCCCCAATATCATCGAGAATTAAAATTTCGGCTTTTTTCACCTGGTCGACGGTTTCTTTGACCAAGCCTGAACTGATGGCATTTTTTACATCGATAGCAAAACTTGGGAAATGAAGTAGGGTAGTAGAGGCCTGACGTTTTTCGGATAAATCATGAGCCAAGGCTGCCATCATGTAGCTCTTTCCTACTCCAAAATCACCATAGAGGTAGATCCCCTTTTGATATTCCGGATAGTTGGCTACAAAATTGGCTAATTCTTCAAAGGCCTCAAATCGTCCCTTATCATCGAGCTCTACCTTGGCTAGACTGGCTTCTTTTAAGGTTGAAGGGAGATTGATCAAGTTAAGACGTTGGTTGATCGCAGCCCGTTTTTGGGCTTCGATTAACTCTGGTGTCTCCTCATAGGCCACATCTGCATAACCTTCATTCATGGTTAGGATGGGCTTATAACCTTTGGCAATATAATCTGGATCTCCCAATAAGAAACGGTTGCGTTCACTAATGTATTGATTAAATTTTGAAATACTCCGTCGAATTTCTTGCTCAGACAAAGACTGAGCTTGGATAAAGGCAGCGACTTCTTGGTCTGCTAAAATCTGTGCCACCAAATCCTCATAGTTGAATTGGCGGGCACGATTCATGTGAGACAGGGTTTGACCTACACTTTCCATCTACTCACCTCCTTGATTTAATTTTTCTAATAGGCGTTGTTTCTCTTTTGCAAGATCCACTTTTTCTTTTTGACTGGTTTGATTTTGATAGTGCGGTTGGCTCCACTTAGGAACATTGCTTGGCTTGCCTTTGGCTGGGGCAGTTGTCGTCCCCTTGTTTCCTTGAGACTTAGTCTGTTCCTGACGTTCTCGGACTTTTAAAATCGCCATTTCTGCACTGTTGACCCCTTGATAAGAAAAATCATTTCCTACCTTCAAAGCATACTTTTCATTGAGATTAGCAGACTGGGTCTTGTTAAAGGTCAACAATAAGATAATATTGATCACCTCATCTAGTAAGCCTAGATCAGCTAACTTGGATAAAGTCTTGCGTTCGCTCTGCGTAATGGTCGCATTGCGTGCCTTCTTAATCTCCGCTAGAAATTGTAGGCTGGATTTTGCCTTAGCTTCTCTCAGAATGGTTTCTTCCTGACGGCTATAGGACATGCGGGGTTGCTCTTGGTTGGCCTGAGCCAACTTTTGCTTCATTCTCTTTGGAGAGACAATCCGGTCTACAGCCGTTTCTTTTGCTAGGAGATAGGTTTCATACCAGGTCCATTGTTGCTCTTCTGCGATGGCAAAGAGAGCTAGGGTTGCTTCTCCTTCATCCGCAAAACGAAGTCCATCACGCCCCATCATTCGCTTAAACATCTCCATATCAAACTGCTGTTTCTTACTTGGAAGAACGGTCGTCTCCCCAGCATCTATTCCAAAGACTTGCGAGAAGGAAACTTGCCGTCTAGTCCCTAAAGAGCGTACTGGGAGCAGATCTTCCACGGCCTTTTCCCCAATCTTTTTTTCAAGCAAGCGTTTGAAAACAGCATTCGAAAAAAATTCTCCTGCCTCAAGAGGAGCATGTAACTGAATGGTGATCCCAACTTCTTCCTCATAGAGATCGATCAACCCCATGGCAATTAAACGATCAAAGGCAAGTAGCAACTGTGGAAATCCTATATTCAAATGATTGAGGATTTGTGCCAGTAAATATTGTTTTTCACCCTGATCGTAAGAGGCGAGTAGATACCGATAAACCGCTACCGTATCCGTCTCCAAAATAGGCAGGTAATACTGCTCCAATGCAGCCCCTGCCGGTGGAAGAAGATTATTTTTTAAAAATGCGAAAGGCGTATTGGGCTTCATCTATCTTTCCTTTTTCTTCTTGGTTCCCTTCGTGATTTGCTTCAAGAGGGTCTCTAATTCACCAACATCCTTGAAACTCCGGTAAACACTAGCAAAACGGACATAGGTGATCTCATCCAGATCTGCCAACTCATCCATGACCAAAGAACCAATATACTCACTGTTGATTTCATTATCACTTTGGCTGCGAACCTTTTGCTCAATCCGGTTTACAATTTCTTCGATTTCATCACTAGAAACAGGCCGTTTTTGAGCCGAGCGGATAATGCCATTAAAGATTTTATCACGAGAAAATTGCTCGCGTGTCCCATCCTTTTTGACAACTACTAGTGTCCGTTCTTCTACACGTTCGTAGGTAGTAAAGCGATAATGGCATTCTTCGCATTCCCTGCGACGACGGATGGTATTCCCATCTTCAGCTTGTCGACTATCCACCACACTAGACTTACTTCCACCACATTTTGGACAACGCATTTGCTACCTCCTTAAACTGTTTTAACACTTCATTTTACCATAAATTGAATCGTAAAGAAAGCAGAAGAACAGGAGAATCCCCTATGCCTGCTCCTCTTTGATACATAAAAAAAGAGTCGAAGGACGATTTGAAAAAAATCGTTTTCCTTTCGACTCTCCGTTTATATTAAAGTGATAATTCAGCTTCTAAGCCATAGTGGTCACTGACATGGGGTTTATTTTCCCCATCAAAGATGACATGAAGACGCTGGATGTCCCATTCTGGACTTGCAAAGACGTAATCAATTCGCAAGGGAATTTGATTGTCCGTCCAGCCATCAATTCCAGGACCTACAGTATAAGTCCCCTTTGTTTCTTTGGCTTCGATAAAACTATCTTGAAGTTTTAGCGAACTGGATAGAATCGTTTCATACCCTTCTTGACCAGCAGGATTATTGAAATCACCAGCTAGAATAAAAGGTTTGCCTACTTGGCTGAAGTAGTTCTCAATGCGTGGCCACTCAAATTGGAAACCTTTGTCCCACCAAGAAAGATGGACGCTGGCAACAGCAATCTCTTTGCCATCTACACTTGTATGGGCAACGGCTACTCGACGAGTATGGTAGTCCGTTGGATCATCCATATTGGATACCAAAATCTCATCTGCCTTCAAGGGTTGACGCGAAAGAACGGCCACACCCTCATTGAGGTGATCATAGCCAATATGGTTGTAGGCCCAAGTCCAATAATAGTGGAGTCCATGAGCAGCTAACTCTTCTACCAATACGCGAACAAAGTGATCCTTGTGAATCGCTACAGATGATGGCAAAGCTTGATAATACTCATCTGTTTCGACTGTTTCTGAGGCCATTTCTTGATTGACCTCTTGGAAACAGATCACATCATATTGCGCTTCTAAAATTTGTTCCTTGAGGGTTTCAAATTTTTGCTGAGCATTCTCTTCCATCCAACTATGGGAATTTAATGTTAAAAATTTCATCCCCTGATTTCTCCTTCTCTCCAAATCAAGAAACGGCAAGAGGCCGGGTGCACTGCCCCAACCTCATTTTCTTTGCCGATGTCTTTTATAATTCTACTGTTGCAACTGGTGCATTTGCTACCAATTTACCAGTATGTTCGACCTTAACGGATTTAATCGCATCTGCATTTGTGAAGACAACAATTGTTGAAGTTTCACGACCAGCTGCACGGATTGCATCAAGGTCTGCTTCTACCAAGAGGTCTCCAGCAGCCACTGTTTGACCTTCAGAAACTTTAACCTCAAATGGTTTTCCTTCAAGACTAACAGTATCTAGACCGATGTGAACCAAGACTTCCAAACCATTATCTGTTACCAAACCAAGGGCATGTTTGGTTGGGAAGACGCTAGTAACTTTACCAGCAACTGGTGAAACGATGTGGCCATTTTCAGGCTCAACTGCAAATCCGTCACCCATCATTTTTTGTGAGAATACAGGATCTTTCACATCTTCGATGTTGATCACTTCACCATCTGCAACGGAATGCACTTCATCAGTTACCCCTTTAAAGGTTGCTTCAGCTTTTTGAACTGCTGTCATTTGGCTAGGAAGTGTTTCAGGAATAACTTCACCCGAATCAAGAACGTCTTGGATATCAGATTTCAATACGTCAGCTTTAGGTCCGTAGATTGCTTGGACACCTTGTCCTTTCATGACAAGACCCATAGCGCCTTCAGCTTTCCATTGTTCTTCTGTTCCGACTTTTTCAGCGTCCTTAACGGTTACACGAAGACGAGTCATACATGCGTCAACGTCTACGATATTGGCACGTCCACCAAGAAGGTTGATGATGTTAATGACTTGTGAGCTTGCTGAGCTTGTAGCAGCACCTGCTGCTGCACCATCTCCTGCAGGGGCATCATCATTTTGTTCATAGTTACCGTTACGTCCTGGAGTCGCATAATTGAATTTCTTAATCATGAAGTTGGCAATGAAGTACATGATAAATCCAAAGAGGACTGTTACCCATACAAAGTTAAAGATATCTAATGCCAAACCAGCGTTGATGGCCATTGGAGTACGTGTCAAGAATTCGATTGAACCGAATGAGTGAACACGAAGGTGAACCAAGTCAGCCATTGCAAAGGCAGCACCTTGAACAAGAGCATAGATGATGTACAATGGTGTAGCAATAAACATGAACATGTATTCAATTGGTTCTGTTACACCTGTCAAGAATGTTGCAAGGGCAGTTGCAAAAAGCATCCCTTTGTATTTTTCTTTTTTATCTGGATCCACATTGCGGTAGATGGCAACCACAATACCCATCAAAATACCAAATGATCCGATCATTTGACCAACTTTGAAACGAGCTGGTGTGTAGGCATGAAGCAAGTGTTGGTATTGGCTAGGATCAGCTTTCTTCAAGTTGACAAGGTCTGTTACCCAAGCCAACCAAAGTGGATCTTGTCCAAATACAGTTGTTCCTTTGGCAGCACCTGTAAGTACTTGGTAGCTACCACCCAATTGAGTATAGTTGATTGGAATGGTCAACATGTGGTGAAGACCAAATGGCAAGAGAAGACGTTCCAAGGTACCAAACAAGAATGGTGCCAATACTGGAGCTGTTGATTGTGAGTTGGCAATCCAAACACCAAATCCATTAATTCCTGATTGAACTACTGGCCACAAGGCTGCCAAAACCAAGGCTGTAGCAGCTGAACGGACGATAACAACGAATGGTACAAAGCGTTTCCCATTGAAGAAAGAAAGGGCTTCTGGGAGTTTACGGTAGTTGTAGTATTTATTGAAGGCAGTTGCTCCAACGAAACCTGAGATAATCCCTACAAATACCCCCATATTAAGGGCTGGTGCTTCAAGAACACTGATGAAATAATCCGCAACTTTAATCGATCCACCGAAGATTGTATGAACCGTTGCAGCTTTATCAGCTAACATTGCAGATGTCACTCCGAAAACTGCACCGGTAATACGGTTAATCAAGATGAAAGAGAGACCAGCTGCAAAGGCACCCCCTGCACGCTCTTTGGCCCAGCTACCACCGATAGCGAGTGCAAAGAGGATGTGAAGGTTACCGATAACCCCCCAACCGATTTGTTCGAGAATCCCACCTGTAATAACAAGTGGAGATAAATTCGGGTTGATCATAGGGATTGATTTCCCGATTGAAATCATCAACCCAGCCGCTGGCATGACAGCGATAACGACCATCAAGGCCTTACCGAACTTCTGCCAGAATTCAAAGCTAAATAAACTTTTGAATGATCCTTTGTTCATCATTCAACCTCCTTATATTGTTTAAGGCTTTGTTTTAAGAAAACGTTTGCGCTTAATTTGTTTCTAGTATACCATATTTTAAAAATTTGTAAAGCCTTACATCCATTTTTTTCTCCAAATTTTATCTTTTTTAAGCCAAATCCTTTTTAAAACCTATTCTTCCCGAACGCAAACGTTTCCCTTGAAGTATAAAAATATTCGAACCCTCTAAGGGTTCGAATATTTTATTCTAATGCGTCTTGCATGGCATAGCCAATCCCACGAACGGTCTTAATATAGCTTTTTTGACCGGGTAGATCAATTTTCCCACGGAGATAACGGATATAGACGTCCACAATATTAGTCTCACCTGTACTCTCGTACTTCCAGACACTTTCCAACAACTGATCTCGTGTCACCACCCCTTTGCTTCCCATCAGAGTCGCTAAGAGATCATACTCCCTGCGGGTCAAACTAATCATGTCTTTCCCACGATAGACGGTATGGTGTTCCACATCAATGCGCAAATTGCGGTATGATGTTGGGATTTTCATCTGGCTACAATGTTGGTCAATATAATCACGTCCTCTAAAAATGGCTGTGATCTTATCTACCAAATCGCTGATAATAAAGGGTTTAACCATATAGGAAACGGCAAAGCGCTGAATACTCTCTTTGTGCTCAGCAATTTTTTCGCGGCTATCCAAAACAATCAAAACAGAAGCTGGGCGAATCCGACTGATTTCCTCTGCGAATGTTTCACCAGACATATCTGACAAATCGTAATTAAACAAGATCAGATCATATTTGGTCGCAGCAATCAAAGCCAGACCCGCTTTTCCATCCTCGACCACATCAACTTGGTACCCTTCTTTTTGAAGTTCCAAATCAATGAAGCGAGCGATTTGCTTCTCATTTTCTACTAGTAGAACTCGTTTGACCATAGAGCAAGATTATTTTTCGTCGTACCAAGAATAGTGGAAGGTACCTTCTTTGTCTTTACGTTTATATGTGTGAGCACCAAAGTAGTCACGTTGTGCTTGGATCAAGTTCGCTGGAAGATCCGCTGAACGGTAGCTATCGAAGTAAGTGATGGCTGCTGAGAAGGTTGGTACAGGTACACCTGCTTGAACAGCAAGAGCTACAATGTCACGAACTGATTGTTGGTACTTAGCAGTGACATCCAAGAAGTACTCATCCAATAGAAGGTTAGCAAGATCTGCATCGCGGTTGTAAGCATCTGTGATCTTTTGCAAGAAACGAGAACGGATGATACATCCATCGCGCCAGATAGATGCGATGTCCGCAAATGGCAAGTTCCAATTATTTTCTTTAGAAGCAACACGCAATTGCGCAAAACCTTGTGCGTATGAGATGATTTTTGAGAAGTAAAGGGCTTGACGGATTTTTTCAATCAATTCAGCCTTATCTCCTTCAAATTTGAATGCAGCTGGTTTTGGAAGAACCTTGCTAGCGTGTACACGTTCTTCTTTGTAGGCAGAGATGTAACGGGCAAATACTGACTCAGTGATGAGTGACAACGGCACACCAAGGTCAAGCGCTGATTGGCTAGTCCATTTACCAGTTCCTTTGTTTCCTGCAGCGTCCAAGATGTAGTCTACGATTGGTCCATCTTGACCTTCGTCGTCTTTGCGTTTCAAGATATCCGCAGTGATTTCGATCAAGTAGCTGTCCAATTCACCCTTGTTCCATTCAGTGAAGATTTCAGCCATGTCTTCTGCAGAAAGTCCAAGCAAGTGTTGCATGAGGTCATAGCTTTCTGCGATCAATTGCATATCCCCGTACTCGATCCCGTTGTGGACCATTTTCACGTAGTGACCAGCTCCATCAGGACCGATGTAAGTCACACATGGTTTTCCATCTTCAGGCGCTTTTGCAGAGATTTCTTCAAGAACGTCAGCTACCAAGTCATACGCTTCTTTTTGCCCACCAGGCATGATTGAAGGACCTTCAAGGGCACCTTTTTCCCCACCAGATACACCTGTACCGATAAAGTTGATCCCTGAGTTCGCCAACTCTTCATTACGACGGATGGTATCTTTATAGAAAGTGTTTCCTCCGTCGATCAAGATATCACCTTTATCCAAGTGTGGAAGAAGGGCTTGGATGGTTGCGTCTGTACCAGGTCCTGCTTGAACCATGAGCATGATACGACGTGGTTTTTCGATAGAGTTTACGAAGCTTTCGATATCATAGCTTGGCACAAAGTTTTTATCAGGATGGCAAGCAATCACATCTTCTGTTTTTTCTTTACTACGGTTAAAAATGGCAACTGTGTAGCCACGAGATTCGATATTAAGGGCAAGGTTACGACCCATTACGGCCATACCAACAACACCAAAGTTTGCTTTAGTCATGTGACACTCCTCTTTATAGTTTGCCTTTATTCTACCATTTTTCCTCCTCAAAAGAAAGCAGAAAATAGCTTCCCGCCTTCTCCAAGAGGGAGAAGATCATGCAAGTCATTTGATCTTCAAAACAAAAGTGCCCGAGAAACAGTTCTCAGACACTTTCTTAAGAATGGTACTAATCTTCTTTAGAAGCTAACTCCTCTGCTTCAATGACCGGTTGTTCTCCTTCTTTGAGTTTGTTGACCGTCATATTGACCCCAAGAGCTCCTGCTAGCAATTGACGAATATCAAATCCAGCTCCTTGAGAGACTTGGTCGATACTTTGCATAATATCGCCCACCATCTTAGAAGCATTGCCTTCCCCGTACATGGTGATCTTATCCACCTTAGTTAATGGTTCTGCGACAGCACGCGCAATTTCAGGCAACTTGTCAACGACCATTTCAGTAATGGCTGCTTCTTGCATTTTCTTCATCGCTTCGGCCTTTTGGTCCAAACCTTTGGCTTCAGCTTCCAGTTTCAATCGAATGGCTTCAGCCTCGGCACGACCTTTGGCTTCAATAGCTTCGGCCTCTTGCAATTGAGCAAATTTCTCAGCTTCGGCTTGGGCTTTCCGAGCTTCGGCTTCTTTTTGTGTTTCGAAGAGTTCTGCTTCCGCCTTGCGTTGGCGTTCGATCAATTCTGCTTCTGCAGCTTGTTGACGCGCATATTTTTCAGCTTCAGCTTGTTTGCGGATATTGGCATCCAATTCTTGCTCACGAACCTTAACTTCGCGCTCTTTGACTTCCGCTTCTTTTTCCTGCTTCATGATATTAGCTTCGGCTGCCACGCGCTCTTGTTCACGACGTTGCACTTCTGCCTCAATCCCTTTAGCGGCATCCGCTTTTGCTTGGGCAATATCTGCTTCTTGCTTGAGGGCTGCTTGTTTGAGTTTCAGTTCATTTTGTTTCTGCGCAATTTCAAGATCGGCAGCGACGCGTTTGTCGTTAGCCAATTTATCTTGTTCTGCTTCGACTTCCTTGCGTTCACGTTCTGCTTTGGCTTTGGCAATCAAGGCATCTTTCTTAATGGTTTCAACATTTTCAATCCCGAGGTTATCGATGACTCCCCCTTCATCAGAGAAGGATTGAACCGTAAAGGCGATGACTTCTAGACCCATTTTAGCCAAGTCTGGTGCTACGTTGTCCTGCACTTTTGAGGCAAACTCTTGACGGTCATTGACCATCTTACGGAGCTCCATCTGACCGATCACTTCCCGCAAGTTTCCTTCCAAGACATCTTGGACAGAGTTGGAAATATCTGTCGTATTCCAGTTCAAGAAGTTTTCTGCAGCCCGGGCAATCATTTCATCGGTAGTACCAATTTTTAATTTAACAGCTGCATCGGCACGGACGTTAATGAAGTCCAGTGTTGGGACTGCTTCTGACGTCCGAACATCTGTCGAGAATTGCTCAATATCAAGATAAGAGCGTTGTTCGACAAAGGGAATCATAAAGCCAGCTTTCCCACGCAAGTGACGTTGTTTTCGAAGACCTGTAATGACCACGACTTCGTTGGGTTTAGCGTTGACATACCCTTTGACCAACAAGATCAATACAAGAATGGCTACGATTACAAAAGTAATCAACCAACCTGGAATAAATAAAGTATCCATACTTTTTCTCCTTTTTTAGAGGTCTCCCCTCTGTTGTTTATTAATCCTAGTATATCAAAAGAAGGCCTTTCCTCAAAGAAAAGACCTGTATTTATGTTTAGATTTTTAATATGTCATCCCTAGCCTATTCTTCCTCAAATAAACCTTGGAGACCAGCAAAAGGACTATTTTCTTCCTTCTTAAGAGCTTGAGCTTCTTGGTACTCTTCTTCTGTCATGATTTTCCAATCATTGCCCTCGATAAAGCCGTGTCCAGCCTCTTCTTCTGGAGTGAGAACCTTGAGAGGAATATTGAGCAGAATATTATCCGCTACACTCTCACTCAGGTCAATCTTCCCACCTTCGATTGGAAGGATCAAGTCTTCCTCTAGGGCCTCGATATCTGCGTCAGACTGTACATCCTCCGCAAACACCTCTGTTACAGGATAGTTCTCTTGAAGCTCAACAGGCTCCATGCTTCGGCTAGATGCCAAAACGATGGTGTAGGTCAACTGGTAATCCAAGACATAGAGGCCTGTATCATAGGCTACTCGTCCTGTCGCTGTCACATTCTTTAAATCAAGAATTTCTGAATTACGCTTTTGCAGATCCTTTAACAAATCCAACTCTTGATCAAAAGCTAGTCCTTCAGGATTTTTACGGATTTCTTGTGTATATAAGTTCATTCTTTTGTCCTCAAATCTTCTAGATACTACTAGTATATCATGAAGCTGCCCCTCAACCAAGAAGTCTCCTCAAAAATTTGTTATAATCATGAAAAAAGATACAGTAACTAGGCCAATTGGTGTTGTATACAAGGTCCCACCATCTCTTGGACAACAGAGGGTCACTGGCTAGGGCATTGAGCAATGTTAGATAGAGGAGAATTCATGAAAGAAATCGGAGCAGTTTTTCGGCAAATACGTGAAAGTCGCCACATCTCTTTAGAGGAAGCTACGGGTGGTGAATTTTCGCGCTCTATGTTATCTCGATTTGAAAGAGGGGAAAATGACCTGACGACCCAACGGTTTTTTCAGGCTTTGCAACAGATCAAAACGAGCCTCAGTGAGTTTTCCCATCTAGCTGGAATCGATCAGCACTCCTTTATTCCCAAATTGTTGAAAGAGCACTATGAAAACATGAGCTTGGAACACGATCAAGCCTTGTACCAAAGCTACCAGCTAGCCTACCAGAAACATCAGAAAAAAGAAGACTTCTTAGCCAGCATTATTCTCAAGGCCCAAATGCTTGGCAACTATCCTGAGGTAGAGTTGGCTGCTAGCCAAGAGGAACTAGATTTCCTCTATGACTACCTTTTCTCTGTCATGGTCTGGGGAAATTTTGAGTTAAGCCTATTTTCACTGACCTCTCCTCTTTTCTCTAGTCAGCTCTATCGACAATACACAGAGGAGTTGGTCCAACGGGAGGATTTCAAGCTTCTCCTAGATTCCTCTCGTCCTGCCATCAATTCTATTTTCCTTAATGGCTTTTTTCTCGCCATTAGTTCAAATGAATTTGAAGATGCATCTTTTTTTGACCACCTAATTAACGACCACTTTTACTCTGAGAACGAAGCCTACCATCGGACGGTTTATCTCTACGCCAAAGGAGAATTTCTCTATCGAAAGGGAGAGAAAGAAATTGGTCTTGAAAAGATGGAGCAGGCCATTCAGGTCCTCTCCATTCTTGATTGCAAGGACAGTGCCCGCTACTACAGGCAGGGCATGCAGGAACTCATCAAAGAAACCTAAGAAACTCACAGATCTGTTCCGTGAGTTTTTGTTGAAAATATGCAACATTAATTTTTTCTTGCTTTTTAGGTTTACAATAGGACTATCAAGTAAAGAAAGAAGGTTCTTCCCATGATGACCAAACTAAAAAACCACTTCCTCCGCTTTCTTCTCTCACATACCTGCGTTTATCTGAAGGATCAGGAACTAGCTCTCTCTGAAAAGGAGAAGTTGGATCTCTTCAAACAGATCTTTCGATCTATCAAACAAGTCATACCAACTGATCACGTGAAGGAGGAAGGCTTATGAAACTCTTAGTCCGTAATAAGATTTTTGCCTTACTTAGTCTTTCTCGCTTTTTGAATACCCTTGGTGCTGCCATCTACAATCTGGTCTTTGTGGTCTTTGCTGCCAGCATGCCACAACCGAGTCTGGCGGTTGGCATTGCCAATCTCATTGTATTTATTCCTAGCCTCTTTACCATTTTTGTCGGAATGAAGGCTGATCGCACGAAGAAAAAAGCTAACTGGTTGATCCGCATTGGCTATCTTCAAGCCAGCCTCTTCATCCTTATTGCTCTCATGACCAAGATTCCGGGTTACCTTGCCTTTTCGATTGTTTGCTTCTTAAACATTGTTTCAGATTGTTTGAGTGATTATCGCGGAGGTTTGCAACTCCCTATCATGAAAAAGAACATCCCCGACGAGGATTTGATGGAGGCCTATTCCTTCAACCAACTGCTTAGCATGGTCTGTTCGATTTCTGGACAAGCTCTAGGAGTTTGGCTGCTAGCTATCAGCCATCAAAATTTTGCTATGGTCGCTTCGATCAATGCCGTGACTTTTCTCCTGTCTTCCACTTGTCTCCTGATGAGAAAAAAGCAGCTGACACATGCTCCCGTCATTGAGCCCAAAAGTAAGAAATCTTTGGTACACGATTGCCAAGAGATGTACCAGAACGCAAAAAGTATTTTTGCAGATGAGGAGGTTCACCACTTTGGCAAGTTGCTCTTCTCATTGGTTCTCATCAATGCCCTAGGGGGATCCATCTCTGGTATCTACAATTTGCAACTGCTTCACTCCCCCTTCTTTCAGTTGAGTTTTAGCCAATCCCTCTTGATCTTAGAGGCTGTGACTATTTTAAGCATGGTCTGGGCTAGCTTGACACCCCATGACTATTTTTCCAAACAATCGCTCCATCATATCCTCCTGTGGATCGCAGGTGGGCTGACCATGCTTGGGCTCACAAATATCCTGGTACACTGGGACATTCTTTCTCTTCTACTCATCACTTTCCTTGGTTATCTTGTAGCAAAAATCAACCCAAAAGTTTCCAGTCTTTTAATGAGCAAATTGCCTGCTGAAAAATTAGCTTCTACCTCTAGCTTTTTGGGACTGATGGTCAGCTTTGCCATGCCACTTGGGACAGCTCTCTTTTCTAGTCTAGCTATCTGGAGCCTTCCCCTAGCTTGGGGGACATTTGCCATGCTTGGTTTCACTACCCTCCTCTTAACAACCAAATAAAAAGTCCACCGTTTGGTGGATTTTTTTTTTTACATTTTTCTTAGGCGAGCCACCCGTTCAGCAATGGGTGGGTGGGTATAAAAGAGTTTTTGCAATCCGGATTCTTTTTTTGGATCGTTGATAAAAAGAGCACTGCTCGCATCATCGACATGTCGTTGCATTGGTTCGCTATTGTCTAGCTTTAACAAAGCATTTATCATTCCTTGAGGATTCCGTGTCAATTCAACACTTGAAGCGTCTGCTAGGAACTCCCGTTGACGAGAAATGGCTAACTGGACCAAGGTCGCTGCTAATGGTGCTAAAACGATGGCAAGCAAGGAAAGGATCAAAATTACAATCTCCAAACCACCGCTACCTTCTCGATCATCGTCCCGGCTACGACCACCGCCCCACCACATCATCCGGCCACCAATGCTAGAAAGCATGGTGATGGCACTGGCAAGGGCCACTGCAATCGTAGAGATGCGAATATCGTAATTGCGAATGTGGCTGACTTCATGTCCGATGACTCCCTCCAATTCCTCACGGTTCATCACAGCTAGAAGACCTGTCGTTGCTGCAACAGCAGCATTTTGAGGATTGGACCCTGTCGCAAATGCATTCATAGAAGGATCATCTACAATATAGACCCGAGGCATGGGGATCTGAGCTACCATAGCCATATCTTGTACAATATGGTAGAGCTGAGGGGCTTGCTCTTCCGTCACTTCACGCGCCCCATTCATCCGCATGACAACTTCCGTGGATTGGAAAATCATGCTAAAGGCATAAATCCCACCAATAATCAAAGCTAGGATGACGCCACCAAGGGAGGAGCCTAACCAGAGGTAACCAACGGCTGCTCCGATAAGAGCTAAGAGTATGAAAAAAGCAATAAGGAGAATCCAGGTTCTCCTTTTATTGCTTGCAATTTGGTCAAAGAGCATATTAGTCTCCTAATCCGCTAAAGTCCACCTTTGGTACTGCTTTTTCTTCTTCAGGCACTTGAAGAAATTCAGCTTGTCTGAAGCCGAACATTCCAGCAATTACGTTTGTTGGGAAAGTTTCCAACTTGACATTGTAATTGCTTGTGACACTATTGTACAATTGACGAGCATAAGAAATTTTGTTTTCTGTGTTGGTCAATTCTTCTTGCAATTGCATGAAGTTGGTGTTGGCTTTCAAGTCTGGGTAATTTTCAGCCACCGCAAAGATGCCTGCTACTTGGCGTGAAAGAGCATCACTGGCTGCCATTGCTTCTGCAGGTGAAGAAGCTTGCGCTACTTGTTGGCGAAGTTGAGTCACTTTTGCTAGTGTATCTCCTTCGTACTTGGCATAGCCTTTAACGGTTTCGATCAAGTTTGGAATCAAGTCATTCCGACGTTTCAATTGCACATCAATTTGACTCCATGCTTCACGAGTTTGCATCCGGCTTTTCACCAAACCGTTGTAAACTCCTACTACAATCAACACAAGGACCACAATGATCCCAAGAATAATCCAAATCATTTTATTGAATTCCTTTCATTTCTTTCTACCAGTATATCAAATTTCCCTTATTTTGTGGTAAAATAAAAGCATGAAACCAGAAGAATTTTATGTCCGTTTAGCCGATCTCGGCTTTCCATTAACTGATCGTCAAAAAGAGCAATACGAACGCTATTTCGAGCTCCTCGTGGAATGGAATGAAAAGATTAATCTCACTGCCATCACCGAAAAAGACGAAGTCTATCTCAAGCATTTTTATGATTCGATCGCACCCATTTTACAAGGTTTGATCGAAAACCAACCCATCCGTCTCTTGGATATCGGAGCTGGCGCCGGCTTTCCAAGCCTACCCATGAAGATCCTTTTCCCTGAGCTGGATGTGACCATCATTGATTCCCTTAATAAGCGGATCAATTTTCTCCACTTGCTGGCTGAAGAGTTAGGTTTGAGCGTAGTTCATTTCTACCATGGACGTGCGGAGGACTTTGCACAAGATAAGGCTTTTCGTGCCCAATTTGATATCGTAACTGCCCGCGCTGTTGCCCGCATGCAGGTCCTCTCTGAACTGACCATTCCTTACCTGAAAGTAGGAGGACAACTTCTTGCTCTCAAGGCCAGCAATGCTCCAGAAGAGTTGGAAGAAGCCAAAAATGCCCTTAACCTGCTCTTTAGCAAGGTTGAAGACAATCTACAGTATGAATTGCCAAACGGGGATCCACGCTATATCACTATTGTGGAGAAGAAAAAAGAAACACCCAACAAATACCCAAGAAAAGCAGGTATGCCCAATAAGCGGCCATTGTAGTAAGATACAAAGGGCTAAGAGGATAAAAGTCAAATAAGAGGCTGGGACAAAAGTCCTAGCCTCTCAATTATTTTTGGATTGTCAAGCAAGACGCAGTGGTTGAGTGGGCTCTACTACGCTGATTTCATCAGCTTTTACAGCCCTACTCAACTGTGCGGAGGTGGGACGACGAAATCGAATTCTAACGAATTACCGATTTCTGTCCCACTCTCTTTTTTATTTTTGTTTCAATTCTGTTCGCAGGGCTTCTTGCTGCTCTTTTGTCAGATGAACGCCCTTACTTGCAACAATCTGGCTAGAGACTTTGTTGGCAAAGCTTAAGGCTTGCGCGATGTCTAAGCCTTCTAGACGAGCGGATATAAAGGCTCCTACATGGCTATCTCCAGCGCCTACTGTATCGACGACTTCTGTTGGAAAACCGTCTGCCTCATACCAGTTGCCATCATAGGCAACCGCTCCGTTTTCACCCAAGGTGACAATGACTATTTGTCCCGTTCTCTGATACAAGTGTTCGATGGCTGGCTGGATCTCTCTACACCCTGAAAAAGCCAGTGCTTCAGCCTCATTAACATGGAGAATTGGATGCAGATCATAAATGGCTTCCAATCGATCCTTTGGAATCAAGAGTCCACGTGGCCCAGGTGCGAAAATCACCTGGCCTTCTAGTTGCGAAACAGACTGGACCAATGCAAGACCAGTTGGCTCCTCGACTTCAAGGCCACATAAGTAGATGTAATCAAACCGATCTGTCTCAATCTCTTTTAGCCACTCTGCTTGGAAGCTATACTCCACTCCGTGGTCCGATAAGAAGGTCCGCTCACCATCAAACTCTACAAAGCAGTAACAGCAACCATTGGCCCCTTCTAATGAGATGCTAGAGGAAATCCCTAATTGTTTCAATTCTCTCCGAATAAAATCACCATATATTCCAGAACCGACTGGCGAGACAAACTGGTAGGGTTGCGACAAAAAATGAAGGATATTAACGACATTAAAGGCATAACCTCCCACAGACCATTGCTGGTGATCAATATGGGCATCTCCTTCACGACTTGGCAAACGATCCAAGTAGATCATCACATCACAAACTGTAGAACCAATAATTAACGCAGCTGTCATCTTTTTCTCCTTACTTTGCCTTCTATTATACCAGAGGAAACATAAAAAACAACCAACCCCTTGTGGAGTGGTTGCTTCTCTTTTTAATCACGATAAACGGGTTGAGGGCCAAAGGTTTGGGAAACCGGCATGATTTCAATCCGATTGACATTGACATGCTTGGGCTGTTGGATCAACCAAGCTACGGTGTTAGCAATGTCTTCAGGTTGAATGGCATGGGCATCACGATAGAGGGCTTCTACCCGTTTTTCGTCTCCTTTAAAGCGAACAGAAGAGAACTCTGTCCCTTCACAAAGACCGGGTTCAATATTGCTGACACGAATCTTCTTGCCAGCTAGATCCGCCCGAAGATTGAGGGAGAATTGCTTGACAAAAGCCTTGGATGCCCCGTAAATATTGGCCCCTGGATAAGGCACAGTTCCTGCTGTAGAGCCCAAATTGATAATATAGCCATCATTTCGTTCCACCATCTGGGGCAAGATTTTCCTTGTCAGATAGGTCAAACCAACAATATTGGTCTGAATCATGGTCAGCCAGTCTGCGACCTCTGCTTCATAAGCTGGGGCGAGGCCTAGAGCCAAGCCAGCATTATTGACCAAAACATCCACTTTCTCCCAAGCTTTTGGCAAACTGGCAAGTGCATGATCTACCTGAGAAAGATCCGTCACATCCATTTGCAGGGGATAAAAGGCTTCTCCCAACTCTTCTTGGAGGGCCTGTAATTTTTCGATGCGTCTAGCTGATCCGATCACACGATATCCATCTGCTACTAAACGACGGCAAATCGCTTGACCAAAGCCAGCTGAAGCTCCTGTTACTAAAATCGTTTCTGACATGTCATTACCTCCATGGATTGTAAAAAAATTCAGATTGAGCAGATCCATCAGGTTCTGTCTCGAATTAGAATCTAGATGAACCATCCCTCACTTGCAAAATTACTTCTTGTATTGGAAGGAAAAATCCTTCAGTTCAATCATTACTTCTTTCATTTAGTTCGCCTTTTCCCATAAGAGCGCAAATTGGATGGCTAACTCCGCGATTCGATCCTTGCTATCTAAATCCTCATGACTAGATAAGGTTCGGATATCCCATTTTTCTTCCGAGAGGTGGTCAGCTGCATAGAAGAAATGGCAGAGCTCAAAGCCCCTATAAGCTGCTAAGGCTGCCACTGCCGAACATTCCATATCCACACAGATGGCTCCCGCTTCCTTTCGTCGCTTCATCTTGTCGATGGTTTCCCGGTAGGGTGCATCTGTCGTCCACACTTTTCCTGACTGATAGGAAACCTTGTGGCTTTCAAGAAAGGCTTGGAAGAGAGGAAGGTTTTTCTTGTTTACTTCCACTTCATCACTAGCCGGAAGATAGTGGTAACTGGTCCCCTCGTCGCGAAGAGCAGCCGTTGGAATGATGATGGAAGTCGCTTCGATATCACGGTCTAAAACCCCACAGGTTCCAAAGAGCACCAGTTTTTCCATCCCAAATTGAATCAGGTCCTCTATAATCCCCACACAGGAAGCAGCCCCAACTGGTGCATTAAAGGCACCAATCTGTTGGTCTCCAATAGTGATCCCATAGACCACGACTTCAAAATTGGCCATGGAGGTTCTTGCAATGACCTCATGTTCATAATTTTCAAGGAGGCGAGCAAAAGTTACTCTTGAAAAGCAAGGGATGACTACTTTGGGAAATCCTTCAATTGGTTGGTGTAAGTCTTGTGGATTGATAATCGCCTGTCGATTGGCATCAAATTCTTCTAACAGCATTTCGTGCACCTCTTTCATTCTACTTCTAGGCCCCTATTATACCATAATTAGCCTAGTCATTGGTTTTTGATCAAAGGAAGAAGCATAAAAAAAAAAAGAACTGCTCCCAGACGTTAGATTTTTCGGATCAAACGTCGGAAGAACAGTTCACTTCGATATTTTTTACTTGTTCTCCAATTGCGCTAATTCTAGCAATCGTTCTTTGGACAATTTTTTAATTTCAATTTGACTAGCATCAAGCAACTGGAATTCATCTGGCTCTAGTGCTTCCAGTAGATTCTTCAGAGCAAGAGAACCAATTGGATGGTAACTTTCTGGCTTATCAGGATCTCCATCGATCGCAACCAATAGAACTCGCCAATCAATGATACCCGCTAAGCCCACAATTTCTACATATTCTGCAGGAACATGTGGCACGCTTGGCAAGACCGTATCCGTATCTTCTGTCAAGCTATAGCTAGCTAAGAAGGCTCCTGTCTCCTCCTGTTGATAAAAACGGACTTGACTGAAATAAGCTGCACTATATTGAATCTTCTTGATAAAGGCAGAGTAGGCTTCTAGTGGATGGACATGGTTCAAGACTTCCTGCACTGTATCCCGATCCAAATAAACCAGATGAGCGAAGCCTTGTACTTCAAACTCTTTTAGATCTTTTTCTTTCGTCAAATTACCCAGCGTTTCTAGGATGACGACTTCATAATCAAAATGGAAAATAGAATCTGGAGTATAGCTCACGCCGTCGCTGGCCACAATCTCCGTTCCTAATACTTCTGCGAGGCGACTAAGCCATCGAAGGGCCAACTGCCAATCTTCTTCTATCGCAAAAGAGGGCACCTGAATCTGATAAGACTCTTCCTCATCAAAATAGCGTAACTGCAGAGGAAGACCGCTCTTACCAAATACGATACAGTTCAAACCTTCAAAATCATTTAAGGGACGATGAAGGGTGGCAGGATCATAGTTGTAGGTCGTCAACCCTTCCACTAATTTAAGAACTTCCTGTGCTGCGAGTACTTTCTGATAGCCAAATAAGCTCTTTTTATTTTTGATTGAAAACACGATACTCATTTGTTTTCTCCTTTGTGAAATCGCTTACCTAAAGTATAGCACAATTTTCAATCAATTTCCATATAAAAACAGCCTGAGCTTTCAGACTGTTTGTTTCCATTATGCAGGTGCTCCATCAAGCGTCTCACCGATAAGGGCTAAACGCTCACGAACTTCTGCTTGTGACAAGTTGTGTTCTTCTACATAGCGATTGCGAGGGTGAACTCGGCACTCATGTGAGCAGCCACGGAGGTACTTGTCTTCGTTTTCTTCTGAGGTCAAGATGCGACGGTTACAGAAAGGATTTCCACAGTTGACATAGCGTTCGCATGGTGTTCCATCAAACCAGTCTTTTCCGACAACGCTTGGATCGACATGGTTGACATCGACTGCAATCCGCTCGTCAAAGACGTACATTTTCCCATCCCACAGTTCGCCTTGAACTTCTGGGTCTTTCCCGTAAGTGGCGATTCCGCCATGCAATTGACCAACATCTTTGTAGCCTTCACGCACCATCCAGCCAGAGAATTTCTCACAGCGGACTCCACCAGTACAGTAGACGACAACACGCTTGTCCATGAATTTTTCCTTGTTATCACGAACCCATTGTGGCAATTCACGGAAGTTACGGATGTCAGGACGAATAGCCCCACGGAAGTGACCAAGATCGTACTCGTAGTCATTCCGAGTATCAAGGACGACTGTATCTTCGTCTAGAAGAGCATCTTTAAACTCTTTTGGAGACAAATAAGCACCTGTCGTTTCAAGAGGATTGATGTCATTATCGAAATTATCATCTTCTAAACCAAGGTGGACAATCTCTTTCTTATAACGTACAAACATCTTCTTGAAGGCTTGCTCTTCTTCCTCATCGATCTTGAACCAGAGGTCTTCCATCCCTGGAAGGCTGTGAACGTAGTCCATGTATTTTTGCGTTGTTTCATAGTCACCAGAAACGGTTCCGTTAATCCCTTCGTCAGCGACTAGGATACGACCTTTAAGGCCGATTGATTTACAAAAAGCCAAGTGATCAGCCGCAAATTGTTCTGCGTTTTCGATGGGAACATATTTATAGTAAAGTAATACACGAATAGGTTTTGCCATGTCATTCTCTTTTCTAAGATTAAATTATCAGAATTTTTCATTCAACTATACCAGTATACTCTCCCAAGAAAACGAATGCAATTTATTTGACTGAAAAATAAAAGCCTGGTTTCCCAGACTTTTATACGACGAAACCAAGGTTCCAACTTTCTACTCTTCCTTTTCCAACTGATCTAGATAGGCTTCATAGCGTTTTTTCTCAACTTTTGCAAGAAGCATTACAAGGGTATTGACTCCCCATACAATTGGAAGATTCAGTAAAAAGGTAATAGGTAGTACCAGTAAGAATTTTGAATGGAAGGGATTTGCCTGATAGACAGCTTGGTTTAATTGAAAATTTTGAGCCCAGATGAACAAGGAAAGAATAGAGGTTACTGCTACAATTCCCGTCACATTTAGATAGCTATAACTGATAAATTTCACACCCAATCGTTGACAACGAACAGAGTAATACAATCCTGAGACGATGAGTAAGGCTACCACCATGATTGGACTGAGCCCCACCTTAGATGTAAAAATGGATCCCACACTAAAAACAGTTAAGGCAAGGAAAAGAAAACCGGCTGTCTCAGCACCAGCCTTATTAGCTAAGCCTTCTTCTCGTTCATCTATGATTTGTTTGTTCAGCAATTGTAATCTCATTGCTTTCTCCTTATTCTTCATCCTCTAACTCTGCCTCGATCTTCTCTTGTTTTTTCCGATTGATAAGAGCAAGTGGTTTTTCAAGCAGATCTGTCAGGATGGCAAAAACGATGATTTCTAATAAAATTTTGATCAGATACTTGGGACTCAAGATAAAGCTCGTTGCCTCTCGCTTTCCAATCACATCCATGGCTATCATCAGCACAGCAAAGACTAGACCTGACCCAAGGCGACTCAACCAGCTATCTTTTTCTAACACATCTCGGATATCAATCCCTGAACTGATCCTTCTTAGCAGAGCATAAGCCCCCATGGCAATCAGAAGGAACATCTCGGGGAGATAAGCGACTAGGTCTAAGTCCAGGATACTGGACTTCACAAAGGCAGATAGGGCAATAAAGCAGGTCATGCCAAGGACAAGTTCTCCTGCGATTTTTCCATCAAGTAGCATAGTCCGTTCATCTTTTACAATTGGTTCTTTCTTTTGTTTCATATTCTTCCTCTTTCTATTATTAAAACTGTTACTCCCAGAACAGTTGATCCAGCGTCTTATCCAAGGTCTTACAGATGGCAAGGCAGAGACTGAGGGTCGGGTTATACTTTCCCGCCTCAATCAGACCGATGGTCTGGCGCGTCACTCCAATGGCATCTGCAAGATCCCCCTGGGTCATATCATGCTCGACCCGGGCCATTTTTAATTTGAGATTTTTCGCCACAGGCTTTTCCTTTCTTATTTTTATAGCTCTATTATACACTATATTTTCTATTTTGCAATATATATCTTGCATTTTGTAAAAAATATTTTTTACAAAACAAAAAAAGCCTGGTTTCCCAGGTTTTCTTAGTTTCCTCTTCTTTTTGTTAGAAATGACTGTAGGATATATGATAGTCCCCATCCTAATCCAGCACCCAATATGACCGTGAGGACAAACCAAGTGATGGTCGCTAGATCTGGTGATACCATCACCCGATTGACATAGTCTATCGATTTACCACGATCCAGTAACGACATGCGGTAACTGGCTGGATAGAACCACATCATAAGAATGGGCCCTGTCGTCGCAAAGGCAAAAATGACAAAAGACAAAGCATTTCGTAAATTCGAGCGAAAACGACCACTTAAGGCGACCATTTCCGCAAAACTTCCGGCGATCAAGGCTGGAATAAAGGCCCCTGCACCATGACGCGAAAAGAGGAAGAAGGATCCAATCACGCAGCCAACTATAAAGATAGATCCAACTCCTTTTATTTTTTCTAGATAATAGCGGTAGATCATCCCGCCAAACAAGGCTGAAAAGGCAGGAGCATAAAACATATTTCCTTGATGATCGACCAGATTTCCAACTAAGACCCCCAGTCCAATCGCAAGAAAATAGAGGAAGATGAAGGCTCCAACTTGTTTTATTTGATTCACATTTATTCTATTCATTGGATACTGATCCTAACGGTGGCTAATTTTCTTCGAAAGGAAGTCCCCGATAAATTGGACCAGAACGATCAGAATCAGGATCAATAGGGTCGCCACAAAGATGACATCATTGTTAAACATGTTTTTCCCGTAGTTGATGGCTAAGGTTCCTAATCCTCCAGCACCAACGGCACCCGCCATGGCGGTTTCTCCAATCAAGGAAATGATGGTCACTGTTGTTACACGGATCAAATCAGGAAGTCCTTCACGCAGGTAGACACCGACAATATCCCAGAAGGTTGCCCCACTGGCTTGTGCTGCTTCAATCACGCCTCCATCCAATTCTGACAAGACTACTTGGACTTGGCGAGCAAAGAATGGAAAGACAGCCAAAGACAGCGGAACAAGGGCCGCTGTAGGACCGATGGTATTTTTCAAGAGCAAGTAGGTCAAGGGATTAATAAAGGCCAACAAGATAATGAAAGGAATGGCGCGGAACAAGGAAGTAATCTTATCCAAAATTTGGAAAACGATTCTATTTTCGATGACACCTCCTGGACGGGTCAAGACTAACAAAAGTCCTGTCACCAAACCTAAAAATCCACCAATAATGAAGGAAATAACGGTCATGTAAAGAGTCAAGTAAATAGCGGTTCCCCATCCATACTGGCCAGACCACCCTAATTTATAGACATTTGGTAAATATGTTTGAATTAACTGGATCATGCTTTTCTCCCATCTTTCACAATAGTCACGGAAACTCCTGCATTTTCTAACTCAGCTTTGGCCGTTTCCAGATTTTGATTTTCACCTGATAAGATGACCACCAACTCTCCAACAGGTGTGTTATCAAGGATCTCGATGTTCCCAAATAAAATGTTGGCAGATACTTGGTACTGCTTGTAAATATCATTGATGATAGCTGTATCTGTCACAGAACCTGCATACTTGAGATGCGCCAAAATCGAATCATCAGGCAAGTTCTTCACAATCGCTTGTTGATTGATTTTCACCATGGCTTCATCAATTCCTGTTGCAACCGTGATAAAGTCTTGCGTCAAAGCATTTTTCGGATTCGAGAAGATATCTAACACAGACCCTTCTTCAATCAGTTCGCCATTTTGCATGACAGCTACCCGGTTGGCAATATCTTTGACAATTTGCATCTCATGGGTGATCAAGACAATGGTTAAACCAAGTTTTTTATTCAATTCTTGCAACAAAGCTAGAATTTGTTTGGTCGTCTTTGGATCCAAGGCTGAAGTTGACTCATCTGAAATCAAAATTTTTGGATCGTTGGCAAGGGCACGCGCTATCGCCACCCGTTGCTTTTGACCACCAGACAATTGGGCTGGGTAATTTTCTGCACGGTCAGCTAGACCAACTAGATCCAACAATTTCGCCACTTTTTCATTCTTTTGTTCTTTATTTAAATTTGAATGTTTAAGAGCGAAGGCTACATTTTCTGCGACGGTCATTTGAGCCATCAAGTTGAAGTGTTGGAAGATCATCCCGATATCCCGACGTTTCTCTCGAAGAGCAGCCGGTTTTAAGGTCACCCGATCTTGGTAAATCACATCCCCATCCACAGTGATGGTTCCGGCACTTGGAACTTGTAAGAGATTGATCACCCGAACCAAGGTCGATTTCCCGGCTCCAGAATAACCTACAATCCCATAGATATCACCTTCATTGATATGAATGGTCACATCTTTGACAGCTTGGATCTGACGTTTCTTTTGCTGGAAGGTCACATCAATGTGGTCCAGCTGAATCATTGCTTTACTCATAACTTGCTATTAACTCCTTTATCAATTCAATATGGGTGTAATAATCGGCGATTTTCACATTTTCATCGCCCCCATGGTCCCGGCTATTGGCATTCCCAATTCCAAAGGCTGCCATCGGCACCTGCAAAGCCTCAAAGACCGTATGCATGGGGCCTGTCCCTGCTGTTGTTGGAAGAACAGAAACTCCTTCTCTATAGAAATCTTTGGCCAGCCGTATGACATTTAAAATCGATGGGGCACTCATATCACTTCGGTAACTCATTTCACCGAGAGTATAGACCAATTCGACCTGATCATAGCCATTTTTCTTCAATTGTTGCTTGATCTTTTCTAAGACATCCTTGGGATCTAGACCTGGAACCAAGCGCACCTCCATCTTGGCACGCGCCTCTGCCGGAAGAATCGTTTTAACACCTTGTCCTTGGTAACCAGAGCCAAAACCTTCAATATTCAGGGCTGGTTCAAAATAGAAACGACGCAGGAATTCTTTTCGGTCTTCCTTCAAGATTGGAAGGGTTAGACCATAGGTTTCCGCTACATCTTCTGGTCCTTTGTTGGCATATTGCTCGATCAAAGCTAGTTCGCGTTCATTGGGTTCTTGGATCTGATCATAAATCCCATCCACCAAGATTCGGCCTTCTTTGTCACGAAGACTGGCGATAGCATTTAACAAATACCAAGAAGCAGATTCCACCACGCCACCATAGCTGGAATGGATATCCACTTCTGCACTCTTCACCACCATATCAAAGGTGACGATCCCTTTGCTACCACCGGAAATTTCCAACTGACCCTGATTATTTCGGGTACCTTGTTCCCACACTAAGAGGTCTGCCCCACGCAAGTGTTTCTTATGTTTGGCCAAGTATTTATCCAAGTCAGTCGATGCAGACTCCTCTGCCCCTTCGATAATAAAGGTGATATTGACTGGCAAATCGCCACTTTCACGAATGTATTTTCGAAGAGCTGTGAGACGAGCTGTGATATGCCCCTTATCATCATCAACCCCTCGACCGTACATGGTTCCATAATGAACTGACAAGGTGAAGGGATCTCCCGTCCAAGGTTGGTCTCCATCAGCTGGTACCGTATCATAGTGGTTATAAAAAATGATGGTTTTGGCTTCAGGATTTGGCGAGAAAAATTTGGCAATCACAAAAGGAGCTGTATAGCTATCATCAACTTCGACTTTGGCTCCTGCAGCTGTAAAAATTTCCCCCAAATAGTTGGCCACTTCCTTGAGACCAACTTGTTGGGCAAAGATGGATTTTTTTGAAATCAATGTTCGCAACACTTCAAAATAATGTTGTGCGACCTCATCATTTTCAAATTTACGGATTTGTTCCGCTTCTGTTGCAAAAGGCATGCATTCCTCCTAATACACGATAAGAGGTAGAGAATTGCTTCTCCACCTCCTTCATACACTTGAGATCAAATCTTAGAAGACTGGTTGGTCCATTCCTTCTGAAGATTCTTCGATCACTTTCTTCACATTGTCTTTGTGATAGGCTTTGATGATTTCTTTGATTGCTTTTGCTTTATCAGATTTTTCCCAATCTTTCTTAGCAGCGATCACGTTGTACCATTGTTTTGAGTTGTTGTCTTTCTTTTCAACATAGATAGCTTTTTTGAAATCAACGCCTGCTTCACGAACGAAGGTATTGTTGATGACTGCAGCATCTACTGATGGAAGAGCAGATGGTGTTTGTGAAGCATCCAATTCAGAAATCTTCAAATCTTTTGAATTTTCTTTGATGTTTGACACGTTTGCCAATTGACCATCTTTGGTATCCAATTTAATCAAACCAGCTGATTGCAAGACATACAAGGCACGGCTTTCATTTGTTGGGTCATTTGGTACAGCGATTGTTCCACCTTTAGGAATTTCTTTAATTGAAGTGTATTTGTTTTTACCGTTTTCTGTACCAGAGTAAAGACGGATTGGAGCGATGTACGTATCTGCTACTGCAACAAGGGCATTGTCGTTTTTAGAGTTCCAGTTATCAAGGAAGTTGTAGTGTTGGAAAGCATTGATATCCACGCTACCATCTTTTACAGCCACGTTTGGTTGTGAGTAGTCTGTAAATTGAGTGAATTCCAATTTGATTCCTGTTTTAGCGTCATCCAAGTTCTTTTGAACTTGATCCCAACGAGCTTTTTCAGTGTCGCTCAAAGTCATAACACCCACTTTTACAGTTGTTTCACCATCTTTGCTAGATGATTTTGAAGAACCACATGCTGCAAGAGCAAATGTTGCAATAGCTGCAAGAGCTGTTAAACCAAGAATTTTTTTCAATTTCATTTTGAAGTCTCCTTTAATTATATATTATTCTTTAATATCTTTTGCTTCTGGTAGATAAACTCCACCAAAGTATTTTTTAGACAGTTTTTCAAGGGTTCCATTGTCATAGAGTTCCTTGATCCGTTTGTTGACAAATTTTTGAAGGTCTTTATCTTCTTTTGCAATAATTGGATACACATAAGGTTGTTGGTCGCTTGGAAGCTCGATAACCTTCAAGTTGTCATAGCCTTGATCACGAATGATAGTATCTACTGAGATCCGTTCGAAGATCTTGTAATCTGTACGACCATCCGCTAAATTAGCCATGATGGTTTGAATGGTTCCATCTGTGTATTGCAAGTCAGTTGGATTATCTGAATGTTTTTTATTGTAATCTTCTAATTGTTTAGCAGTAGATGTTCCTTGAACAACTTCTGTTTTCTTGCCACCAATGTCATCCAAAGATTTAATAGAAGAATCTTTTGGTACGACCAATACTAATGGATTGCGAGCATATGGATTCGGATAGAGGTATTTTTCTTCCCGCTCTTTTGAGTAACTAATGTTGTTGGCACCGATTTGGAAACGGTCACTATCTAAGCCAGCAAAGACTGAAGACCACTCTGTTTTGTTAAAGTTTACTTCATATTTGTCTGAACCTTTGAAGATTTCACGCAAAACTTCGATTTCATAACCGGTTAGCTTGCCGTCTTTTTCTTCGTAAGAGAATGGTTTGGTTGTTCCAACAGTCCCAACTTCAATGGTTTTCTTCCCACTGGCTGATTTACCAGATGAACATGCTACTAAAGCACTGGTTGCAAGGACTGCAACTAATCCTAAAGCAGAATACTTAATCACTTTTTTTAGATTCATAGGATCTCCTTATCGTTTCAGGCACATAAAACGCCATTCTAAAAGTATTTTTTTATTTTATCAAAAAAGCATTTACTTGCCTAATATATATTTTTTATGGAGGTGATAGTTTTTCTTTATCACACTTCTTTGGCCTTAAAATACCGCAATAAAGCTTGCGCATTTTCAACATAATAGGGAACCGATACCTCAAAGGCTGCATCATCGATGGTCATGTGATCATGATGAAGGTCTGGAGCATCCGGCTCTCCATTTGAACCGATAAAGGCAAAGACTCCAGGAATTCGCTCTTGGTAAAAGGCGAAGTCTTCTCCAGCAGTAGAAGGATTTGCTGGGATCACTTCAGCCAAACCTTGTGAAGCTTCCCAAACCACTTTCGTCAATTCCTCATCATTAAAGGTAACTGGCGGGGTCACACCCCACTCAAAAGCTACATCTACTTCCAGACTTTCTGCAATGTGTCGAATGATGGAAATAAAATGTGCCTTCAAGTCTCTTTGCACACTTGGATTAAAGGAACGAATGGTCCCTTCAAAATAGCCTGATTTTGGGAGCACATTCCAAGTTGAGCCCACATCCAGGTGCGTAATGGACAAAACAGCTGTTTCAAAGGGAGAAACGGTCCGTGAAATTAATAATTGTACATTCTGAACCATGGTTGTGACGGCCGTTACAGTGTCAACTCCCAAATCCGGTCTTGCAGCATGACTACTAACCCCTGTCACAGTAACCTTGAATTTCTCAACCCCTGCCATCATAGCTCCAGCATTCAAGGCAAGTTGCCCTGCTTTTAGCTGAGGAATGTTGTGAAAACCAATAATTCCTTGAACATCCTCCAACAGTCCTGTTGCCAAAACGTCAGAAGCACCTTCTGAGATTTCTTCTGCTGGTTGAAAGATCAAGCGAACGGTCCCTTCAAGCTGGTCTTCTTTTTCCTTGAGAAGAGCTGCTGCTCCCAGAAGACTGGTTTGATGAAAATCATGGCCACAGGCATGCATGACTCCTGGATTCTGACTTTGGTAGGGCAGATTCGTTTGTTCCAAAATCGGAAGGGCATCGATATCTGCTCGAAGTGCCACCACCGGTTGGCCGGACCCAATTTCTGCAATCAGACCAGTTTTCAATCCACTCTCTAAAATACGAATCCCCAACTCTTCTAAACGCTCCTTTAGAAAGGCGGTTGTCTGGTATTCTTGACCAGACAATTCCGGGTGTTGGTGGATATAGTGGCGAATCTCTGCTAACTCTTCATAAGAAAAAGACACAAGCCTTCATCTCCTTTCAAACTTAAAATTATTTTATCACTAATAGGTGTTTCCGTCTAATTCCTGTTTCTTGGGTTTTGATATAGTTTCAAACTATAGATAAAAACACTCCTAGATTCATGTCCTAGGAGTGCCAACTTCAGCATTAAGAAAGATTTCCCTCGAATTTTTCCATAAAGCTATCACTATTATAGGCTTTTTCTACTTCCCATTTGCCATCTTTCTTAACAAAGGTCAACTGGTAGTCGTATCGATCCGGCGTCGTCAAGGGACGATCTGCAAGAGAAGCCATCATTTCCTCTCTATAGGCTTTGTTTTGAGCCTGGTTTGCTTCGATGATCCCTGGGTAGTCTTTTCGATGTTCCTGATAGAAGGTCTGCATGTGGTTTAAGATCGTCTTTTCCATGCTGACGGTCTCAGGATTTAGACTAATGACCACCTTGTCTGGGAGATATTGTTTGACCTTATAGGTTAATTTCGCACGCTTAGCATTTTCCTTTTCATAAGCATCGATAAACTGGTTCACTTCTTCTTCAGAGAATTGGTAATCATGTAATTGACGAGTAAAATCAGCCGCAAATTTCGCACGGAAATCACTGGCTTCCTTTTTCAAATCAGTTCCCAAAACAAAAGCGTCATCCTTTTTGACCTTTCGTTGGCCACTGAAGTAAACTTGATTGATGTATTCATCTGCAAGAAGGGTAGAAGCTTCCACCTTGTCCTCATACCGAGAAGAATCCACCGCAAATTTTAGAGGTTTGGATTTTTTATCAGAGCTATAGGTTTTTCGTTCATACTGCACTTCGTATTTTTTGCCTTTTTCGACTGGGAAAACGATATAGCCGGTTAATTTTTTATCCTTAGCCAACTGATCACTCTTGAGCAATTGGAAGGCTTCCGTTTGGTCATAAATTCCTGACTGCAATTTGACCTTGTTATTATCCGCATCGTAAATAGTGATATCTGAATCTGACACGTTGATAGATTCTTTGGCAACATTTTTAAATTCTAATTGAAGGGCTAAATAGGTTCCGTCTTCTGAGTCATTGAGGACAGGTGGTTTGATGTATTGCCCTCCTTTTAAACTCACCACGACTTGACCGTCAGATGCGGAGCTTTTCGCTGCTTTTTCTGTCTTTGCTTGCTGCGAATTTGTCTTTTGAGCAGTAGTTCCACAAGCTACTAGACTCAAGGTCGCCACAGCAAATAAGGTCCATTTAAAAATCTTTTTCATTCTCATCTCCTTAAAAAAGTTTTGTTCTATTTTAACATCTTTTTCTAGCTATGTATACGCTATATAGTGATAACTCTTCCCTCAAAGGGCGAGGATTACAAAAAGGCCAAGACTTTCGTCTCAACCTTTTAACTGAAAAATAATTGATCTTGGTTTCACAAGATTCCTTTTTCTTTTTGAATCATGAGATCCTTAAGGGAAATCAAGAGGACCGCAAGGAGGATCATAGCCATCCCGATAAAATCAATGGCAAAGAAATGTTCATTCATAATGGCAAAGGCAAAAAATACAGCTGAAATAGGCTCAATAGCTGCAAGAAGGCTACCTTTGACCGGTCCAATCAGAGTTGTCCCTTTCAAAAAGACCGTATAGGCAAATATGGTCCCAATCAACACTAAGCCAACTAAGCCCATTAGATTATCCATGCTATATTGGCCATGAAAAAGTCTTCTTCCTGTGAAGGGAATCATCACAAGTCCTGGAATGAGCATACCGATACCAATCACCAACATACTACCCCATTTTTGAATTAACTGAATAGGCAGAATGATGTAGAGGGCATAGGCAAAGGCAGAAACAAGTCCCCAAGCTAGCCCTTTAGGAGTGATTGCCAATTGATTGAGTTGACCATGGGTTGCAATGAGAAAGGTCCCTGCGATGGCTAAGATCATCGAAAAGATTTCCGATACCGTAGGAGCTACCCGGTCCTTAACACAAGAATAGGCCAAAACTCCAATGGGACAGAGATATTGCAAAACAGTTGCAGTACCTGCATTAGTCGCATCAATCGCTTCTAAATAAGTCAATTGAGTCATTAACAATCCCAAAAATGCAAATAAAAGCAAGGGGATGTATGACGAGCGGTCTGTTAGAAAGGCCTTTACTTTTTCCTGGTCCGCTAGATATGCAAGAAGCAGTAGTACAGCTCCTGAAAACACTAAACGAATTGTTGTCAAACCAATTGCTGTAAATCCATGAGCCATCAGGTACTGGCCGCAAGCTCCTGATAAACCCCAAGCGATCCCAGCAATCAAGGTCATGAGCGTCCCCTTCATCGTCTTTGACATAGTCCCCTCCCAAATCTGTTCCTTACTTTTATTGTATCACAAAAGGCCGAAACGAAACGTTTCAGCCTTGCTTTATTTCATATAAATTTATTCGCTTATTCAGGTTGAACCAAGATCTTGATTTGGGATTTATCTTGTGTTAATTCAACAAATCCTTCTTCAACGATATTTTCCAATTTGATTTTCTTAGTAACCAATTTTTCAGCAGAGAAGTAGCCTTGTTCCATCAATTCCAAGACTTTAGGGAAGATGTGACGGTAGGCAATAATTCCTTTGAGAGATTTTTCTTGGATGGCGAATTCATTTGGATTGATGCTGGCTTCACGTTCCCAAATCGATACAACCATACATTCCCCAGCTTTATGAACAGCTGCAAGGGCTTGGCCTAAAACAACTGGAACCCCCGTAACTTCATAAGAAACATCTGCTCCCCCACCGGTTAAACGATGGATGGCTTCGACGATTGTTTCTCCTTCTTCTGGGCGCACAACGATTGCTCCCAATTCTTCTGCTTTCGCTTGGCGTTCAGGAGACAATTCAACCGCATAGATTTTTGATGCTCCTGCTGCACGAAGGGCTTCAACGATCAAAAGACCAATTGGGCCCAAACCAAAGATAACAGCTGTATCTCCAGTTTTCAAAGCAGATTGACGAACGGCATAAACAGCAACCGCAGCAGGTTCTGTAAGAGCTGCTTGTTCATAGCTCAAGCTATCTGGAATCACATGAACCAAATCCCCATCAAGGACACAATATTTGGCAAAACCACCATCTGCAGCGAGGCCGACAAAGTTCAAGTTTGGATCAAGGTTATAATCACCAATCAAATTGTGCTCTGCAAGAATTGGTTCGATAGTGACACGATCGCCAACTTTGACACGAGTCACATCACTTCCGACTTCTACAATTTCACCAGAGAATTCATGTCCCAAAGTGACCGGTGCTTTTTGACCAGAATACACATGTTCTTCAGTTGGGATGAAGATCGGTCCATCCAAATATTCATGCAAGTCCGTACCACAGATCCCTGTGAACTTAACTGCCACTTTTACTTGATGTGGTTGTACTTCAGGTACTTCCACTTCTTCGATACGAACGTCTTTTGCTGCATGCCAGCGAGCTGCTTTCATAGTAGCCATATGATGATCTCCTTGTTTTCACCTTTTTTGTTTTCTTTTCAGGAAACTTTATATTTAAAATTGTAAACGTTTTCCTTTTGTTTGTCAAGGAAAAACTGAAGATGAAAAAGAGCAGCCCTTTGATTGCTCCTTCTTATTTCTTCTTGATCCGAGAAGATTCCAATCTCCACCCAACAATCCAACCAAGGACTAGGAGATAATTTTCAAGCGCACCGATCCCATTGACCGGCAGATGATAGTGAAAATAACTGAAGAGATGATTAGTACCGATCCCAAGCCCACCTAGGATCAAAGCCAATAGAACCGTTCGAAGATAAAACCAATCGTATTTGAGATTGACAGCAATCAGGATCACAAGGACCGCCACATTCCAAATCCCAATCTCCCGTTGCCAACCGACAGAAATACCATATCCCGAATGACTTCCCATATAGGATGGAAAGAATAGCTGGAAGATAATCGCTCCAGTCATGGCGATGATAACCAGGATAAATAAGACTCTTAAAAATTTGTTCATGTAACTCCTCCTAATGCCAGTTGATATGTAATGGTCTTTCCTATTCTAACACAATTTTATGGATAGTAAAAACCAACCTCTCGGCTGGTTTTTTCTCTATTACTCTTCTTTCAACTTCGCCAATTCTTGAGCAAGTAACTTGAGGGCTACTTGTGGGTTGGCTTGACCTTTGGTTGCTTTCATAAGGAAGCCTGTAAAGGCCTTGTCCGCATTCCGTTTCCCTGACTTGAAGTCAGCTACGGCTGCTTCATTGTCTGCAAAGACTTGGTGGATGATTGGTATCAAGACTTCAGGATCTGAAATCTGTACCAGACCAGCTTTTTCGACGTATTCACGCGCGCCGCCACCGTTTTTCGCCAAGTGAACGAAGACTTTCTTGGCAATCTTAGATGAAATGGTTCCATCTTCGATAATGGCAATCATTTCAACCAAGTTTTCTGGTGTCAATTGGATTTCTTCCAGCGTTTTGCCTTCTGCGTTCAAGAATTGTGCGACTTCCCCTTGGAGCCAGTTAGACACTTGTTTGGCATCGCCACCAAGGGCTACAGCTGCTTCAAAGAAGTCAGAAGTAACTTTCGTCGCTGTCAATTGGTTGGCATCATAGTCAGACAAGCCAAGCTCTGCCACGTAGCGAGCACGACGGTCTTTTGGAAACTCTGGCAACTCAGTACGCATTTCCTCGATCCACTCATCTGAGATTTCAAAGAGTGGTAGGTCTGGTTCTGGGAAGTAACGGTAATCCGCAGCTCCTTCTTTGACACGCATAAGAATCGTGCTCTTATTGGCTTCATCATAACGGCGTGTTTCTTGACGAATGACACCACCTGAACGCAAGATTTTCGCTTGACGCTCAACTTCGTATTCAAGACCTTTACGGACGTTTGAGAAAGAGTTCAAGTTTTTCAACTCAGTCTTGGTACCAAATTCCTCTTGACCATATGGGCGAAGGGAAATGTTGGCATCCACCCGCATAGATCCTTCTTCCATCTTGACGTCTGAAATACCTGTGTACTGGATGACTTCTTTCAAAGCTGTCAAATAAGCGTAGGCTTCTTCTGGAGAACGCATATCGGCTTCAGAAACGATTTCAATCAATGGAACCCCTTGGCGGTTGAGGTCTACGTAAGAGAATCCATCTGTTCCGTGGGTGTTCTTACCGGCATCTTCTTCCAAGTGGGCCCGTTCAATCCCGATTTTCTTAGTTGAGCCGTCTTCCAATTGCACTTCAATCCAACCGTTATATCCGATTGGCTCGTCAAATTGCGAAATTTGGTAGGCCTTTGGATTATCAGGGTAGAAGTAGTTCTTACGGTCAAAGTGCATGTGCTGATGGATATCCATATTCAGCGCCAAAGCAGCCTTGATACCAGCATCCACAACACCCTTGTTCAAGACAGGAAGCACCCCTGGGAAAGACCAGTCAATCACATTGGTATTGGCATTTTGCTCGTTCCCAAAGTGAGCAGAGGTTGGTGAGAAAATTTTTGAGTTTGTATTCAATTCAACGTGGACTTCAAGTCCGATGACTGTTTCAAAGTTCATTAATTGTCACCTCCGAAAATAAGGGGTTGTTGCTTGTGGTAATCCGTCGTTGCTTCAAAGGCAGCTGCAGCTTGGTAGATGGTTTCTTCAGAATACTTCGGACCAATCAACTGCAAACCAACTGGAAGACCTTGCGCAAAACCTGCAGGAATCGAAATCCCTGGAAGACCTGCCAAGTTGACTGGAATGGTCAAGAGGTCAGCCAAGTACATGGCAACCGGATCATGGTTGAGCGAATCCAAATCAAAGGCTACACTTGGAGCTGTTGGACCAAGGATAAGGTCGTAATCTGCAAAGACTTTTTCGAAGTCTTGGATAATGAGGGTACGGACTTGACCAGCTTTCTTGTAGTAAGCATCGTAGTAACCAGATGACAGACTAAAGGTACCCAGCATGATCCGGCGTTTAACCTCATCACCAAAGCCTTGGCTACGAGTGTTCACATAGATGTCATCTAAGTTTTTGGCATCTTCCGCACGGAAACCATAGCGAATCCCATCGAAACGTTGCAAGTTTGAAGATGCTTCAGATGAAGCGATGATGTAGTAAACGGCAACCCCGTATTTAGAGTGTGGAAGGCTAACTTCTTCGACAGTTGCTCCCAATTTCTCAAAGTGCTTAGCTGCATTAAGAATCGTTTCTTTGACTTCTGGGTCAATTCCTTCCCCAAGGTATTCCTTCGGAAGGGCGATCTTCATGCCTTTAATGTCTTGACCAATCTTAGAAGTAAAGTCTGCTACACGAACAGGTGCAGAAGTCGAATCCTTGTCATCTGCACTGGCAATCACATTAAGCAATTGCGCATTTTCCTTAACGGTTGGAGCAAACGGTCCAATTTGGTCGAGTGAGCTACCAAAGGCAATGAGACCGAAACGAGAAACCGTTCCATAGGTTGGCTTGAGTCCAACAATCCCGTTAAAGGCAGCTGGCTGGCGGATAGAACCCCCCGTATCTGAACCAAGTGACAAGCGGACTTGTCCTGAAGCGACAGAAGCTGCAGAACCACTTGAAGAGCCACCAGGCACCTTGCTGTGGTCCCATGCATTCTTGGTTGGTCCATAGTAAGATGTTTCACCAGATCCACCCATGGCAAACTCGTCCATGTTGGTTTTTCCGACAACAATCATACCTTTAGACTTAGCATTGGCAACAGCTGTCGCATCAAAGATTGGCTCATAGTTATAGAGCATTTTTGATGCCGCAGTGGTCAAGATGCCATCTGTTGAGATATTGTCTTTGACTGCGAGTGGAATCCCTGATAGAAGATTATCTGCATCGATTCCTTTTTCGTCAATAGCCTTAGCTTGGGAAAGTGCCGCTTCTTCAGCCACCGTCACAAAGGCATTGATGGCTTCTTCACGCGCCTTGATATCGTCAAGCGTCGCTTGGGTCAATTCGGTTGCTGAAATTTCCTTAGAGACAAGGAGGTCGTGCAACTCTTCAATGGTTTTATGGTTGAATGACATTAGGCATCTCCTCCATCTTCTAGGATAGCTGGCACCTTGATGTAGTAGTTATCTTTTTCAGGTACATTTTTAAACAAGCGGTCACGGTCTGTCCCTTTTTCAGCAACATCCGGACGCAATACGGTCTTACGATCCGCCATGGTCGTTGTTGGGGCCACACCGGTTGTGTCCACTTCTTCCAACAATTCCACCATGTCGACAATCTTCGACAAGGTTGTCGCAAACTCAGCTGTCTCTTCTGGAGAGAATTTCAATTTTGAAAGATTGGCAACGTGGGTTACCTCTTCTTGCGTAATTTTCATCTTGCTTCCTTTCGTGAATTGATGATTTTTCAATACCCTCTATTTTACCATAATTTAGCTCAATTTGCTTGCCTTAGAAAAAATCTGTAGGACTTTTTTGTCGCTACAGATTCTTCATTTTATATTGCTTTTTCGCTTAATTGTCCCATCTCTATTAGAGTTTCTTTCCAGAGTTCTTGGACATGAGATGCGAGGTAGGAAGAGGCCAAGTTATAAGAAGCCTGATGAAATGGTGCAAGGTCACTTTCAAAGAGCTGGACCAGCTTGTCTGCCATCTCTTTGACCAATTGTTCTTCTGGCACTGTCTCGCTATAAGGTACCAAAAAGCCATTTTCACCCTCTTTTATAAAAGTTGGATTGCCATAACGGGCATCAAAGCCCAGCAAGGCTAACCCTGCTCCAGTCGCCTCCATCAAGGTCAATCCAAAGGTCTCCCACTGAGAAGTGGTGAGGTAGGCTTGGTAGCAAGGATAGATCTGCTTCAGATCCGCATGACCGCGTAGGTGAATATAATCTTGTGCTGCAAGCTCCTGAATCAAGTGCTGCAAACGATCAGCTTCTCCTCCCTTCCCATAAATATCAAACTGAAGGGCTGGGAGTCGTTTCTTTGCTTGAGCCACTACTCGAATAGCCAAATCGATTCGTTTCCTTGGATCCAAGCGGGAAGCTGTGAGCACACTATAGGGATGTCGATCTCCTTGTGACTCCGTCAATTCTTCTAGATGCCCTACTGGAATGCTATAGATTGGAATTCCTTGGCATCCTTGTTTAGCAAGTGTCTGCTCCAAGACTTCTTTTTGAAGATCCGTTGCCGTGATGAAATAATCGAAGCGTTTAGCATACTTGAACACATAATAATATTCATAATTGAGATGGCCATTTTCAAATTCATGCTCCGAATGAAACACCATGGCGAGCTTTGAAGGAGCAGGTTTCTCCAACAAAGGGCGAGCAAAATCCATGCGCGAAGCCCGGTCAAGCAGAATCAGATCTTCTTCTTTTAGCGACAGCTGCGACAAAAAACGTCTCATCACTTCTGTATGGTTGGTCAAAATCTCAGACCCCAGTTTATAGAGCCAGCGTCCACCTAACCTCGATTCTTCAAAAGCGATAGTCCCATCTTGATGGTGATAGGTCCGTCTGAAAACACTACCATACTGAAAATACTCTGTGACAAGTTTACAAGCTCCATAATACTCTCGCTTGATTCTATTTCCAGCCAAAAGATAGTCTACATAGCGGACACAGTTTGGATGATAGGGATCCAAATGAAAGCTCAAGGCGTTTCCATCCGCAAATTGGTAGCGAATGGCTCTTTCCGTTTTTTCAACAACATCCAGACGCGTCAGTTGAAACTCCATTTGCAAGGCCCCTACCGTCTTTTGAGGGACCGTAGTCTGTTGATCCGTAAAAGCTAAATGGGCAAAAAGCAGTTCCTCATCCCGGTGCCCCAATGAGAGGTAATAGGCCAATTTTTCTGGAGTGGGCCAAGTGGTAAAGACAAACTTCGCTGCTACTCCTAGCCCCCGGAGCATCTTTGCCCGAGAAGCTTGTGCAACATCGACCCCATTGGGTTCAAATCCCACTAATAGATTAAAGGTATAAATGGTCATGCTGTACCTCCCTCTAATCGCTTAAATAGCTCTTCCAAAGCTTCTTTTTCAGGTAATTTCAAGATTCGTGCTTGCTCTCTTACCAATTCTTTATAGGTTTCTGGATGCTGGAGCAAGGTATCTAGTTGCTGTTCCATTTCTTCGACTGTATCTGTGATCGTGCTCAAGTCTTTATAGGTTTCCTGATGCACCGTACTCTTCAAACCAAACAAGACTTGCCCATTTTCAAGAGCATGAAGACTACTACTCCATACTTCTTCTCCCTGGTTGCAATCCAGATAAATAGAGCAGCTGGATAACAAGTCCTCATATTTGTCCAGCGAAATCCCTGGATAGAGGCGCACATTGGAGCGAGTCGCTAAGTCTGTTAATTTCGGCCCCATAGCCGTCAAAGCAGCAATGTGAAAGGTGACTTGTGGGAATTGATGGACCAGGCTAGATAGGCCTTCGACCTCTTGAGAAGCCGTCATAACCATGGCTTCTGGTTGAAAACTTTCCTGCTCCACATCTACCAGCCCTGACAAGACTGTGATTCCGTCTATTTTCTCACTCAACAGACCATCTTCTACCAACAAAATCTGACTGACTTGTTCTTTGATCTCGTCTAAATCATGCGCGTCACTGGCACAGTAGGCGAGTCTTTCCTTTGGTTTCTCTTTCACAACATCTAGCAATGCCTTGTCCATCAAAAGAACGGCTTCATCTTCCGGCAAGACTTGTTCTAGGACAGCTCTTTGCAGCTCTTTCTTATTGGCATACAGGCGATCCCGTCCCTTAGGAGTTTGAAGCAAAAAGGTTCCTTGTGAGACAAAGTGAAGCAAGACTTCTTCTTGTTGACGGTTCAAATAGATGTCTAAATATGGTTGGCCAGCTTCCGTCAGGAGACTCTGTTTGCTTCTCCAGCCATAGCGGTTGTAGACATCAATGGATACGATCTCTTCTCCCTGACCAAACCATTCCACTCTGTCAACTGTTCGAGACAAGATATCCTCTCGCAAAACCACGTTGGCACGACGTTCCTCACCATCAAAAAGATAGGTTGTGATCCCTAGTGTCCAACATTCCCATAATTCTGGAACTGCTAGATCATTGAAAAATAAAGGTTTTCCAATTTTTGATGCTGGGTCTTTTTGGGTAAAAAAGGTCGCAAGACTCTCTGTCTGTTGGTCCAAATCTGTTTCCAGATTGGTCACAAATACTCGGTAGGGCTGGCTAAGTTTGTCCAAGTATTTTTGCAAACGATCCAGCTCTCTGGTCTGCTCTGATGCAATAATGAACATGCTGATCCTTTCTCATCAATAAGGGGTTAGTCCATCGTTTCAATAAAACGGAGGTTGGTCACCACGCGCTCATAGGTTTCTGTCCCTTGCAAGCCTGCTTCCTCTAATTTTTCAAGGGCCCGTTTCAAGCGCGTTTTGTAGATATAGCGATGCCAAGTCAAATCATAGCCCAACATCCCCAGTAGAGCCAACTTCTCCTGCTTAGCTTCCATCTCATCGACGACTCGCTTTTCTGTCCAAACCTGGGACAGAGTATCTGCACGGCCCACACGATACCAATAAATACATTTCTCCGTATGAACTACCCGATGGGCTTTTAAGAATAGCTTGTACATCAGGAAGTTGTCTTCGACATTTTTTCCGACTGGAAAACGAAGCCCTTCAAATAAGCTACGCTTATAGAGCTTCATCATGGCACAAGCCCAGGCCATATCTCTGGTCTCCTGGATGGCATCGTGGTCCATGATCTCTCTCCCCTCATAAAGAGTCTCTGAATAATCATCATCCGTTACCTTGATCAAGTATTTGCTACTACTGTCATCATAGAGGTTATAGTTGGCTACGGAAACATCCGCATCATACTTTTGAAGTTGACGATAGAGCACTTCCACATAGTCCTCCGTCACCCAGTCATCTGGATCAATAAAGGTGAGGTAATCCCCAGTCGCTAGCTCAATCCCTGTATTCCGAGCAGCAGATAAGCCCCCATTTTCTTGGCGAACGTAGCGGATGCGCGCATCCTTCCTAAAAAAATCTTTACAGATCTCTTCTGACTGGTCTGGCGAACCATCATTGACCAGGATAATTTCCAAATGAGGGTAAGTCTGATGGATAACCGTTTCTAAACATTGTCTCAAATAAGCTTCTACATTATAGATGGGAATGATGATACTCACTACTTCATTTGTTTCCATGCTTCTTCTCATTTCTCTTTAAATAATCGCGAATCGCTGCCACCATCTCCTGCACCTGATCATCCGCAAACACTTGATTCTCTCCATTCTCCACATGATTGGTTCCTTCAAAAGAGAAAATCGGTAAGCCCAATTGATGGATCCTTTGCGTCATCTGATCCACCTCATCATAGGGATTGATATCCAGATAGAAATCCAATTTTTCTAGGACCTTTCGACTGGTCAAGGGATCAAAAGAGGGATAAAGAAAGAGGTTGGGGTAGCGTTCCAATTGCACCAAATTAAAACCAAAATGGCTATGGGCAAGGACATGAATCGCTACGTCTGGCAACTCTTTTAACAACGTCTCCAACTCGTGGATATCTGCTGTATGGGTATAAATGGCAGCATGATAAGGAAATTCTCCCACTAACTCTTGATAGGTTTGCTTCAAAATCGGTTTTCGAAGCAAAATTTCCTCCCAAGAGAGGGCATAGTAAAACCACCATTGTTCCCGAAAACGATTGAAGCGTTTGGAGGTCCATGGTTTATTATGAGAAGTGTAATGAATGACCGCAGGAATCCCTTGAAAGGCTTCATACCAATCCAAGTCCCCATAGAGGTACTGATCCTTATCAGATCCTACTTGTAAATTATAGGTCCAAGGTAATGGAAACCACGCATCTTTGAAATACAGATTCAAAATTCCTTGATCTCCATAAACATGTTGATGGTGTTCACGAGTAAGGTCAAAAAGTGCCTCTGTCACTTGGTGCTCTTGCCACCAAGTCTTATCAATCACCAAAAGTCCAGCATTAAATCCATCTATCGTCGTTGGCTTATCTACCACTGCCCCCAGTCCATAACCTTTTAGATCAACCTCAAATAAAGGCGATAAATCCTGTGTAAAGATCATGTCACAATCCAAATAGAGGATTCGCTCTTCCTCCACAATCTCTGGAATAGCGTAACGGAAATAGGTCGCATAGTGAATATGGTCACTTGGAAGCGAAAAGGACTGGAATTGCTCGGGAGACATCCGACAATTGATCACTTCTGAATCCAACTGGCGCAAGCGCTGATTCATGATAGTAAACCACTCAGTTGGTAGATCTTCATTTAAGACATAAATTTTCAACCGGTCCTGATGGGCACACAGTGACTTCATAGCGGTTTCCAACTTTTCCATATAAGACAGATTGGCTGAAAACACGACAGCTTTTTTACTCATAACTCCCCCTTATTTTCTTCCATTAGAATACCATTTTCAAGAGAGGAAGACAATTTCTAGGCCCCAAAAAAGAGGCCTAAACAAATGTCTATGACCTCTTTTACAATGTTTTCTTATTTAGTTTCTAATACAGCTAGTGCGTCGTCTACCAAGCTTGCCCCTAAGACATGCTTAAAATGATTCAAGGCAAACTGGTGATTTTCAGGAGTGAGCGACGCCACTGCAGGTTCTACGACTTCGATCTGGTAGCCGAGATTGTAGGCATCAACCGCTGTATGAAGGACACAGATATCAGTCAAGACACCTGTCAAAATAACGGTATCTACATGGCGTTCCCGCAGGCGGATATCTAGGTCCGTTCCTGAAAAAGCAGAATAATGACGTTTATCCATCCAAAAGACGCGTGGATCCGCTTTATGCTCCTGATAAAAATCTGCCAAAGGGCCGTACAAATCACGTCCACTGGTCCCAATGATATTATGAGGTGGGAAGAGCTTGCTTTCAGGATGAAATGGATCCTCTACGTCATGCGCATCAATGGCAAAAAAGACATAGGCTCCTTGGTCAAAGGCCAATTGGGTCACCTGAGCAATGGTCTCAGAAATGGCTTGTGCAGGAGCACCTGCCGTAAGCTTACCATCATCTGCTACGAAATCGACAGTGTAGTCAATTGAAATCAAGGCTTTAGTCATTAGTAATCTCTTTTCTTAATTTCCTCAAAGATATCTGGAATCAACACCTTGAGATAGGTTCCCTTCATTCCAAGAGAACGGCTTTCAATAATACCAGCTGACTCCAATTTCCGGAGTGCATTGACAATCACAGAGCGAGTAATGCCAATCCGATCCGCGATGATAGAAGCAGTCAACTGTCCCTCATTTCCTTTCAATTCACTAAGGATGGCAGAAACAGCCCGCAACTCCGAGTAAGACAAGGTATTGACAGCCATATTCACCGCTGTCCGACGACGAATATTCTTCTCGTCTTCCTCGCGTTGGTAGTTCAACATTTGAATTCCTACCACGGTACTCGCAATCTCAACCAAGATCAAATCATCATCCGCAAACTGTTTATCATTGCGCCAAATGATCAAGGAACCCAACCGAATCCCAGAAACATGAATAGGCGCAATGGTGGTCAAGCCATCAGGAAATTCAGACTTGGTTTCGACCGGAAAGATACTCAAATCATGGTCCACATCTAAATTAGCTTCTGTATCGTAGACTAAACTAGCTGCCTTGGCATAATCTTCTGGTAATTTTTTATTTTGAAAGAAAGCTTCTACCCGGTCATTGTTGGTCTTGTAACGCATGAAATAACCAAGAAGGGTTCCCTTGCTATTAATGATACAGGCATTACAGTGGATAATATCCGCTAATTGCTGGGCAATATCATTATAAGGCATCTCGAACTGCAACTGTTCATCAGTCCGTTTCAAGATGGATGTAATTTTACGTGTCTTTTCTAATAAGTTTGCCATAATAAACCTCGCATATAGTCAGCTCAAGTATATCATATAAGTGTGGGAATTTCAAACAAATTATCTGAAAATTATTTATTTTTTCTACAATTATGCGCAATTCAGAAAAATGTCGTTTCGATGACATGGATTTTATAAAATGAATCAAAAAAAAGATTGAAGACTTTCCTCTTCAATCCTTTATCTAATTAACGTTTGTATTGCTTCAAGAAACGAGTCATTTTTTCTTGAATTTGAGCTAACTCATCGACACGTGGAAGGTAAACGATCCGGAAGTGATCTGGATCTTTCCAGTTAAAGCCACGGCCATGAACCAAGAGAATTTTTTCTTGCTTCAAGAACTCTAAAACAAATTGCTCGTCATCATCCACGCGGTACATGTCCCGATCAATCTTAGGGAAGATATAGAGACCAGCCTTTGGCTTAACAGCTGAGAGGCCTGGAATATCATTGATGGCTTTGTAGATAAAGTTCCGTTGTTCATAAATTCGACCACCTGGAAGTAAAAGTTCATCCACGGATTGGTAGCCTCCAAGAGAGGTTTGCACAACATGTTGAGACAAGACATTTGAACAAAGACGCATATTGGACAACATGTTCAAGCCTTCGATATAGCCCTTCACGTGATGCTTTGGTCCGGACAGAACCATCCAACCAACACGGAAACCGGCAATCCGGTGAGATTTTGACAAGCCATTCATACTCACACAGAAGAGATCAGGCGCTAAACTTGCGATAGCCGTGTGTTTTTCACCATCCATGACCAAGCGATCGTAAATTTCATCCGCAAAGATGATCAAGTTATTTTGACGAGCGATCTCTACAATCTCAAGCAGGATCTCATCTGGATAGAGGGCACCTGTTGGGTTATTCGGGTTGATGACAACGATAGCCTTAGTGTTTGAGGTGATTTTCGACTTGATATCTTCAATATCTGGATACCAGTTTGCTTCTTCATCACAAAGATAGTGAACCGCATTCCCACCAGCTAGGCTGACGGCTGCTGTCCAAAGAGGATAGTCCGGCATGGGAACCAAGACTTCATCCCCATTGTCGAGCAGTCCTTGCATGGACATGACGATCAGCTCACTCACTCCATTCCCAAGGTAAATATCATCAATATCCACATTTGGAATTTTTTTCAACTGGCAGTACTGCATGATAGCCTTGCGGGCTGAAAAGATTCCTTTTGAGTCTGAATAGCCTTCACTATCACGCGCATTCATGATCAAATCATGGATAACTTCATCTGGAGCTGTAAAGCCAAATTCAGCAGGATTCCCTGTATTCAAACGGAGAATTTTTTCTCCATTTGCTCGCATGCGCATGGCTTCTTCCAAGACTGGACCACGAATATCATAAGCGACATGTTCGAGTTTGCTTGATTTATTATATTCCTTCATATTCTGCCTCGATTCACGAAATTATCTCTATTATACCACTAGTTGAAATAGAGTACAAACCGAGGACTTTAAAAATTCAGCAAAAATATACTAGAAAAAGCGAGACTTTACCTTTACATTCTAGCCTAAAAGGGATAAAATATAAGTGTATAAGGAATAGAGTTACCTTCTATTCTATCCATGTTTTCAAGCTATAAGGAGGTAGGATTATGTCTCAAAAATATGAAAACATCATGGTCGCTGTCGACGGTTCCCATGAAGCAGAATTAGCCTTTGAAAAAGGGGTTAATGTATCTCTTCGCAACGGCTCTAAATTGACTATTGCCCACGTCATCGATACCCGTGCCCTTCAAAGCGTCTCAACTTTTGATGCTGAGGTCTACGAAGAATTGCAAGAAGAAGCCAACGAATTGCTCAAGGGCTACAAGGAACGTGCTGAAAAAGTCGGCGTTCAAAATGTTGTGACTGTTGTAGAAATGGGAAATCCAAAAGTCCTCTTAGCCAATGATATCCCAAGTAAGGAAGGGGTTGACCTTATTATGGTCGGGGCTACCGGACTCAATGCCTTCGAACGTTTAATGGTCGGATCCTCCTCAGAATATATCCTTCGCCACGCCAAAGTAGACTTACTAGTAGTACGTGATAAGGATAAAACCATGTAAGAAAGAAAAAGTTATATTGAAAACTTTCCTTAGGTGAGTACGGACGTCAGCGAACTTCTTCGAAGTTCCATGACTAAGTTTTGAGCCTAAGGTCTCAAAACTCCCGAGTGCTAGAAACAATAGTGTTTCTAGCACTTGTCTCACGGTGGAAAGTTTTTCAATATTTTTTATAAATTTTAAAAATAAGAACATATTTCGACTTCTTTGTAGAGCACTTTACTTATCTTAGTAAAAAATAGTTTGTCTACATTCTAAAAAAGGTTTGGAACCTTTGTTCCAAACCTTTTTTAGTTGTCTTTTTTTGCTTCTTTTTGTTTTGCATGTTTTTCGTAGGCCTTGAGCTGGCGATCGAGTTCTTTTTTGATGGCTGGTTCTGGGGCGTATTTTTCTTCCCAATCATCTGGCTTCAGAATTTTGTGGGTTACTGGATCAAAGTGCGCCTTTCCATCTGGGAAAATCTTGCCCATATTGGCCCGGTGAACAATCTCAAAGACCTCTTCAGGATCAACTCCCATTAGTACAAAGCTACCATAAGTCAGATAGAGGGTATCAATTAAGGCATCAACCTGCCCTACCATGGAGATCTCAGCTGGATGCTTGCTCCGAACCTTATCTGCAGCCTTATCCAAGGCTTCGTGAAGAGCTGCTACCGAGCGGTCAAATTCTTCCTCACTTGTGCTAGCTGCTCGGACAAATTCAACCAACTCCTCTTGCTTGAACATGGTTCGATAAAGGGCGTCTTGAGGCTGCCAAACAACTGGTTTCTCCTGGGTTTCCCCATCCATCACACCATGGAAGGTTTTGACCTTATTGAAGTGATCATCCTTAGAAAGAAAGAGTTCTTTCTCTGAGAGAATACCAAAGTGTTGCAGGGCCTTTTGAATGCCATCCTTGCCATTACTGGTCGTGGTATGCTTGGCAATTGCCTTGACACTGGTCGTCCCATTTCCCATCGCAATAGACAAGCCAACACCTGACAGCATCTCTAAGTCATTATCAGAATCTCCAAAAGCCATCACTTCATCGATGTCAAAGCCAAATTCCTGACCAACGATGCGGATCCCTTCTAACTTGGAAATGCCTGGGTTGAGGACATCTGCTGCAAATGGACTAGACCGTGTGAATTTCAGATCCGGAAACTCTTTTTCAATTTTTGCAGTCTCTTCTGGACTCGATAAGATCAACACTTGGTAGATCGGTTCTTGCGCTAGTGCATAGAGGGTGTCCTGATCTTGTGGGACGACCTTGCTGACAACTTTGTTAAATCCTCGACTGACTGTACGGGCCATTTTACGGGGCACAAAGCGACTGGACCAGGTTGAAATAGGACTCATCCCAAAACTCATGATCCGAGAACCAAATACCCCATCCTTGGTACCGAGAGCAATTTCCTTACGGTGTTCTCGAGCATAGTCAATTAGTTGGTGCAGACTCTTTTTATCGATTGGGCTAGTAAACAGCACGCGGTCCTTGGTCAAAATATACTGACCATTATAGGTCACTGCAAAATCAAAACCATAGCGTTCCATAAACGGTTTGACAAAGGCCGGTCCCCGACCTGTCGCAAGACCTACATAGATCCCTTCTTCCTTTAAAGACTGAATGGCTTTTTCTGTTGATTTTAGGACCGCTCGACTATCATTGACCAAGGTTCCATCGATATCAAAAAAGACTGCTTTTATTTCCATGTCTACTGTTTCTTTCTTTTTATGATAAAATAAATTATATCACATATTCCAAGGAGCTTCACATGTTTAAGAAAATTTTAGCACTACATACCGGAGGGACCATTTCGATGGCGGCAGATGACTCTGGGGCAGTGATTACCAATGAAGTCAATCCCATGACCCAAGTTACTTCACCAATTGAAGGGATTGCAGTCACCTCAGAGGACTTCTTCAACCTTCCCAGCCCTCAAATGACCCCCCGTCACATGTTAGCTCTATATCAAAAAATCAAAGAGGAAGCCCACAACTACGACGGCATCGTCATCACTCATGGGACAGATACGCTGGAAGAAACGGCTTATTTCTTGGATACCATGGAGTTACCAGAGATTGCTGTGGTCATTACAGGAGCTATGCGAAGCTCCAATGAGCTCGGAAGCGATGGTGTCTATAATTTTCTGACAGCCCTTCGAGTAGCTGCCGATCCAAAAGCACGCGATAAAGGGGTCTTAGTCGTCATGAACGATGAAATTCATGCGGCTAAGTACGTCACCAAAACTCATACCACCAATGTCAGTACCTTTCAGACACCAACCCACGGTCCACTAGGTTTGGTCATGAAAAAGGAAATCCTCTTCTTTAAAACAGCCGAGCCAAGGGTGCGCTTTGATCTCGATACCATCGATGGTTTCGTTCCGATCATTGCTACCTACGCAGGGATGAAATCCGATCTGCTGGACATGCTGGATCTTTCAAAGCTGGATGGTCTCATTATCGAAGCCTTTGGAGCTGGAAACATCCCTAAAGAAACGGCACATAAACTCCAAGAGCTTATAGATGCAGGCCTTCCAATCGCTTTAGTATCCCGTTGCTTCAATGGAATCGCTGAACCCGTCTACGCATATGAAGGAGGAGGCGTCCAACTCCATCAAGCAGGTGTCTTTTTCATCAAAGAATTAAATGCACCCAAAGCGCGCATCAAACTCCTCATCGCCCTCAATGCCGGCCTAAAAGGACAAGAACTCAAAGACTATATCGAAGGGTAAAATAAGATACAAAGGGCGTAGCGGATACAGTCAAAATAGGGAATACGACGAAGAATCCAAAAGATTCTAGGAGGATTCATCTTTTTGACACAATCCGCAGCCCGTGTTCAATTAATAAGATACAAAGCCCGTAAAATGCCATCTTAAAGGGAGTAGAGTGGAATCCAAAGAATTTCCACTCTACTCCCTTTTTATATTTTAGTCTAAATGTTCTTTCTTTTCTAAATAAAGCGAGAGCAAATGCCAATCGGGGTGTTCGCGCCAATCTGGCGTGGCTACGATCTTGCTGGCAACTTTCCGCGCTTCTTCCAGAATGGGATAATCTTCTACCAAATCCGCCACTTGAAATTCTGGGATCCCAGATTGACGGGTTCCAAAGATTTCACCTGAACCCCGCATTTTCAAATCTTCTTCCGCCAGCACAAACCCATTGGTTGTCTCTGTCATGATTTTCATGCGCTGCTTGCCACTATCTGTCTTAGGATTGGCTACTAGAATAGCATAGGATTGCTTGTTTCCCCGACCAACCCGGCCTCGTAGCTGGTGAAGTTGGCTAAGACCAAACCGATCTGCATCCATAATGACCATAACGGTTGCATTGGGTACGTTGACTCCTACTTCAATAACGGTCGTAGACACCAAAACATCGACTTGGTGCTCTTTAAAGGCCTGCATGATGGCATCTTTTTCTTCACTTTTCATCTTCCCGTGAAGCAGAGAAACGCGTGCTCGCTGTCCAAAGAAGGTCTCTAGCTCTTCTTGGAGGGCAAGGGCGTTTTTCAAATCTAGCGCCTCTGACTCCTCAATCAATGGAGAAATAAAGTAGGCTTGAGAACCTTTGCCAAGTTCTTTGACTAACCAGTCGAGGACCACTTCTAACTGCTCATGCTTGACCCAACGTGTGATGATTTCCTTGCGTCCCGCAGGCATCTGATCAATGATGGACACATCCATATCTCCAAAGGCTGTAATAGCCAAGGTCCGGGGAATAGGGGTAGCCGTCATCATCAGGACGTCTGGATTTTGTCCTTTTTCTCGAAGAATACGGCGCTGGGAAACCCCAAAGCGGTGTTGCTCATCAATAATGACCAAGCCTAGATCTTGGTAGTGAACTCCCTCTTGAATCAAGGCATGTGTCCCCACAATCAATTGGGCTTTTCCTGAGGCGATCTCTTCTAAGACTTCTCGTTTCTCAGCCGCCTTTAATCCTCCTGTTAGAAGGGCAATTGGCAAATCTGGAAAAAGATTTTGCAAGCTTTCCTTGTGCTGCTCTGCCAAAATCTCCGTTGGAACCATCAAGGCAGCTTGCTTACCAGCACTAATAGCTGCATACATGGCAAGACCGGCCACGACTGTCTTCCCGCTTCCCACATCCCCTTGTAAGAGGCGATTCATATGATAAGGAGAAGCCATATCTGTCAAGATTTCATTCAAGCTGTTTTCTTGAGCTTGCGTTAGCTCAAAAGGGAGCTGTTTTTTTCGTTCTGCTAATTTTTCTGGATTCCAGGCCAAGGAAATCCCTTGGCTGGCATCGTGGTTTTCTTCCTTTAACACTTGGAGTTGCAACTGGAAAAAGAGGAGCTCTTCAAATTTTACCCGGCGAAGAGCTTGCTTATACTCTGCTAGATCCTTAGGGAAATGCATAGCTTGCACTGCTTGGGAACGAGACATGAGTTGATAACGCTCTCGTAAGATGTGGGGTAGATTCTCTTCTAAAAGCTGGTCCAAGCCCTGGTCGAACGCTATTTTGATCAATTTCACCAGGCTGTTTTGGCTCACTCCTTGTGTCACTCGATAGACCGGCTGCAAATCATCTTCCACTTGAGCCAGGAGCTTCATTCCTGTCAAACTCCCCTTGGCCTTGTCCCATTTTCCAAAGATCGCCACTGTCTGCTGGACCTCGATTTTGTCTGCTAGATAGGGTTGGTTGAAAAAATTAACCGCAATGACCTGGTCTCCCTGTTTGATCGAAAAACGCAAGCGATTTCGTTTGTAGCCATAATATTGGACATTGGCTGGTGTTGCTACTACCCCAGAGATGACGGCTTTTTCACCATCTTCCAACTCTAAAACATTGCGCGTTTTGAAGTCTTCATAGCGAAAGGGGAAATACAAGAGCAGATCTTCTAAGGTTTCAATTCCTAACTTTTTAAATTTTTCCGCCGATTTTGGACCGACTCCAGGAAGTACGGATAAGGGTTGGTGTAGATTCATTTTTCCTCCTTTCTTTTATAAAAAAGCAGGCCCATCCGGGAAAATCCCACCTGCTTCTTCTTATTCTTCACCTGTATAGTCACGAGGAATCCGATCACTCAAGAGACAGACCACTTCATAATTAATGGTCCCACGGTAATCTGCAACCTCTGTTGCCGTAATTTCTTTTTCTCCATCTCGGCCAATTAGGGTAACCTTGGTCCCCAGAGGCAATTCTTCTGGAAGGCGAACAGTAATCTGATCCATCGAAACGCGACCAACAATAGGACAATAGTCCCCCTTAATCAGCACATGGAAATTTTGCATTTCCCGGATCCAACCATCCGCATAGCCAATAGGTATCGTCCCGATCCATTGGGGTTCTTCCGTCGTATAGGTTGCTCCGTAGCCAATATCTTGACCAGCTTCTAACTGTTTCACATGAACTAACTCACTCACCAAACTCAAGGCTGGCTTGATTTCATAAGGCAAGGCTAACACAGATCCGCTCGGATTCAAACCGTACATGACATCTCCCAAGCGCACAGCTGTGAAAATCGTATCCGCATGCCACAAAGAAGTGGCTGAATTACTCGCATGGACAATAGGAGGAAGGATTTCAAGAGCAGCCAATACTTCTTTGAAAAACTGGTATTGCGCTTGAAATTTTCGATCATCTGCCTCATCTGCTGTTGCAAAATGAGTAAAGATCCCTTCAATTTCAGCTCCAGCTGCTAAGAGGAGGCGTTCAGCCTCTTTGATATCTTCGATTCTTCGGAATCCAATCCGCCCCATTCCTGAATCCACCTTGATATGGATCTTCAATCCTGAAAGATCTGCTTCTTGTCCAAGCAATTGATCCAACCAAGCAAGACTCGCCACCGTTAAGCGGATGTCATGCTCTTTGGCTAGATTCACTGTTTCACTTGGCACAACTCCCAAAATCAAAATAGGGTGTTGCAAGCCTTCTTCACGGATTTCGAGGGCTTCATCCATATTGGAAACACAAAAACCATCTACCTGAGGCGCCAATTTTTTGGTCACCGCAACGACCCCATGACCATAGGCGTTGGCCTTGACGACTGCATATTTCAAGGCTTGACTTGGAATATGGTCACTGACTTGTTGCACATTAAAGGCAATGGCATCCAAATCGACTCTAGCAACAGTTGGTCTATGTTTACTTGCTTTCATTTTCTTCCTCCAAAATGACACTGGTCGACACTAGGTCTCCCTTATGACTGATCGAAATCCATACCTTCCCAGAAAAAGGAGACTTGGAAAAATAGGGAGCTCCGTGGGCATCATTTAAAATTTCTAAATCTTGAAAACCAACTGGTCCAATCCCTGTTCCCATTGCCTTTGAAAAGGCTTCTTTGGCGGACCATCGGCCCGTTAAATATTCCATTTTCCGTTTTCCAGACAATTCCTCAAAGCGCTCTCGCTCAGCCTCGGTTAAGACTTTTTCAGCGAATCGAGTATTCTTCTGATAGGCTTTTTCAATCGCAGCGATCGATTCGATATCGATGCCATGTCCTTTGATCATCTTGTTTTATCCTTATTTATTGTTTCAGTATCGTTTTTACTGACAAAAGAGAAGGGGCTAAAGAATCACTCCTTCCGCCCCTGCCTTTTACTTATTCATCGTTGCAATTTCTTTGACCAAGGCCTGTGTTTTTTCCCAACCTAGGCAAGGGTCTGTGATGGATTGTCCATAAACCACTGGTTCATTTTGACGGCCATCTTCTAGATAGGATTCAATCATGAAACCACGAACTAAAGTTGCCAAATCCTTGTTCCAAGCACGGTTCATCATGGTTTCTCTCACGATGCGTACTTGCTCTTCGAATTGTTTGCCAGAATTGTCATGGTTGGTATCCACCAGGATGAAGGGATGTTGCAAGCCCATTTCGCTATAGCGTTTTGCTGCCGCTAGCAAATCTTCATAATGGTAGTTTGGAATATTCTTACCACTTGCATCCAAGCCTCCACGAAGGATCGCATGAGCTAAAGGATTTCCTGATGTTTCCACTGCTTGGGCATTGAACAAAAAGTTTTGAGGATGTTGGGCTGCATAAATCGCATTAAACATGACAGAAAGATTTCCAGAGGTTGGATTCTTCATGCCTGTCGGAGCAGAGATCCCACTAGATACAAAGCGGTGCTCCTGGTCTTCAACTGAACGCGCTCCAATGGCATGATAAGAAATTAAATCTTCAACATACGGAAGACTTGCTGGATAAAGCAACTCATCCGCAGTTGTCAAACCAGTTTCTGTAATCACACGGTAGTGGAGATGTCGGACCGCTTTCAAACCGTCCACAAAGCTTGGTGCTGCATGTGTATCTGGTTGGTGCATCAAGCCTTTATAGCCATCCCCATTGGTCCGAGGCTTAGCCGTATAGACCCGCATCACAATGAAAATCTGATCTTTGACTTGCTCTTGTAAGTCTGCCAAGCGACGGGCATAGTCCATCACAGCTTCTTCATTATCAGAAGAGCAAGGCCCGATCACAAGAAGGATCCGTTGGTCTTCTCCTTTGATAATAGCTTCCAATTCTCGATCACGCGCTTCTTTACGCTCCAAGGCTGGACCTTCCAAGCGGTAAAGCGAAGTGATCTCTTGCTCATCAATCTTATTGCTCTTCGTAATGAATACCATACGGCCTCCTTATGCTAGCTAGACCCATCCTCTTTATATTTCAGAGGAGCTCTTAAAATTTACGTCCGTGACAGTTTTTAAATTTCTTGCCTGAACCACAAGGGCACAAATCGTTGCGTTTCACTTGTGACAAGTCAATATCTGCTGGAATATCTTGTTGTTGCGCTGCAATGTTGCGCGTCGCAGTTGTTGAAATACTGTGTTCCGTACGTGGACGTTCTTGTTCGTGAATTTGGGCTTTCATCATGAGACGAGTCACATCAAATTCAATCGATCCGATCATATCGTTAAACATACGGAAACTTTCTGATTGGTATTCTACCACTGGGTTATTTTGCGCATACCCACGGAGTCCAACCGCATTTCGCAATTGATCCAAAGCATCGATATGGTCCGTCCACTTGCTGTCCACCACACGAAGGATCAAGACTTTTTGGAATTCTTGCACAGACTCTTCGTCACGCAATTTCGCTACTTGGCTAGCATAGATTTCTTCTGCACGTGCATACAAGTAATCGATAACTTCCTTGTCAGATTTTCCTTCAATATCGCTTGCAGAAATCGTATCTTCCGGAACCAAATTGTATTTGGCAAAGTTCAGAATCGCTTCAACGCGTTCTTCCTTGCTTGAGTGGCTGGCTCCTTCAACAATCCGTTTGATGGTCCGTTTGATCATGGCCTTGATTTCAGGTGCTAAATCACGGTTAGCAGTGATGACATCATAGCGTTCAGCGTAGATAATTTCCCGTTGTTCCCGCATCACGTCATCGTATTGAAGGACTTGTTTACGGGTATCGTAGTTGTTTCCTTCAACCCGTTTTTGAGCACCCTCTACTTGACGGGTGAACATGTTTGAACGGATTACCGATTCTTCTTCGCTCAACTTGAAGCGATCAAGCACTGCTTTGATCCGTTCAGAACCGAAACGACGCATCAATTCATCTTCAAGAGACAAGTAGAATTGAGATTCACCTGGATCCCCTTGACGTCCTGAACGTCCACGAAGCTGGTTATCGATCCGACGGCTTTCGTGACGTTCTGTCCCGATGACACAAAGTCCACCGAGTTCGCGAACACCTTCACCAAGCTTGATATCGGTACCACGTCCGGCCATGTTGGTCGCAATGGTAACAGCACCACGTTGACCAGCGTTCATGATGATTTGCGCTTCTTTGTAGTGGTTTTTCGCATTCAAAACTTCGTGAGGGACACCTGCTTGAACCAACAATTGAGAAAGGTAATCACTGGTTTCAACGGCAACGGTACCGACTAGGACTGGTTGACCTTTTTCATGACGAGACTTGACATCTTCCACAACAGCCTTGAATTTTGATTTCAAGCTTGGGTAGAGAAGGTCTGGATGGTCAATACGAGCAATCGGACGGTTGGTTGGAATTGGAATCACGCGAATGTTATAAATTTCACGGAATTCTTCTTCTTCAGTTTTCCCTGTTCCTGTCATCCCTGACAACTTCTTGTACATACGGAAGAGGTTTTGGTAAGTAATCGACGCAGATGTTTTGGTTTCTTCTTGAACTGGAACACCTTCTTTGGCTTCGATCGCTTGGTGAAGACCATCAGAATAACGACGTCCTTCCATGGTCCGACCAGTAAATTGGTCGACGATCAAGATTTCTTGATCTTCGCTGACCACATAGTCGATATCCAAAATCATGATGTAGTTGGCACGAAGGGCATTGTCGATAAAGTGAGTCAAAGCTACGTTTTCAATATCGTATAAGTTTTCAAGATTAAAGTAGCTTTCTGCCTTATCGATTCCTGAATCAGACAAACCGATGGTTTTAGATGGGACATCGATAATGTAATCGTCCTCTGTCAAGGTCTTCACATAAGCATCCGCCATGTGATAGAGCTGGCTCGTATCAGAAGCTGTCTGACCAGAAACGATCAACGGAGTACGGGCTTCGTCAATCAAGATGGAGTCTACCTCATCGACCAAGGCATAGTTCAATGGACGTTGAACCATGTTTTCTGCACGCACAACCATGTTGTCACGCAAGTAGTCAAAACCAATCTCTGAGTTGGTTGAGTATGTGATATCACAGAGGTAAGCTTCTTTTTTCTCAGCTGGAGATTTTGCTGCAAGGTTGATCCCTACTGAAAGGCCAAGCCATGAGTAAAGTTCTCCCATCTCTGTTGCATCCCGCTCTGTCAAGTATTCATTGACGGTAACAACGTGTACCCCTTTGCCAGACAAGGCATTCAAGTATACCGGCATGGTGGCTGTCAGGGTTTTTCCTTCCCCTGTACGCATCTCTGGAACGTCACCATGGTGAAGGACGATTCCCCCCATGACCTGAACCTTGTATGGGAACAAACCAAGAACCCGTTTTGCAGCTTCACGAACAACTGCAAAAGCCTCGTACAAGAGATCATCCAAAGACTCACCATCTTGGTAGCGTTGCTTAAACTCAACTGTTTTCGCTTTTAATTCGTCATCCGTCAAAGCTGCCATTTGGTCTTCATAAGAAAAGACCTTGTCAGCCATTTTTTCAAGGCGTTTGATTTCGCCTCGATCATTTTCAATAATTGTTTTTAATAAATTTGCCATTTTTTTCCTTACTTTGAATTTTTCAAAATCTAAAATGTTCTTTTTATTCTAGCATTTTTTAAACATTTTTTCAAGATCAAGGCTGTATCTTACAAGACTTTCGAGTGGTTTTTTTCGTGTAAGAAAATCCAAAAAGATGCCTGCTCAAGCAGACATCTTTTCTATATACGGTGTTTATTCAGACAAATGGTAAGAATAGCTTGCCACAACCACTTCTTCATGCCAACGAAGTGCATACTTCAATTTCAAACTCATTTGGTTGTGGAGAATATTTTGCCAATGTTTTTTAGGAATAAATTGAGGGACTAAGACTGTAACGGTGTTGCCTTTTTCCTTGGCCTCCTCAGCTACTTTTGAGACAAATTCAACTGTTGGCTGGATAATATCCCGGTAACTCGTCATGACATTTTCAAAGCGAATATGAGGGAAATAATGCTTAAATTCTTCCGCCACTTCCGCATCTTTAACCTTGGTTTCTTCCGTTGAGACGTGCATAGCTATAACATCGTTTCCTAGGCTATTTGCATAACTCATAGCTCCCACACTTACCTGAGTGACATTCCCAACAAGGACAATCACGGTATTGCCCGCATAACTTGTCTTTTCAATCTTACCTCCCAAGCGCAATTGAGCCGCAACTTTATCATAGTGATTACGGATACTCAAGAACATCCAAAGCAAGAGACCAATAATAGGGAAGAAGGGCCAGATCTCACGCAAACGGAATAATAAGAGGATCAAGACAATCCCATAACAGATGGCTGCCCCCAGGATATTGGCAAGCGAATACTTAAGAAATCCTTTTTGATATTGGCGTTTCCAGTGGATCACCATCCCTGTTTGAGAAAGGGCAAAAGGAATGAAGACCCCGATGGTATAAAGCGGAATCAAGCTTTCTGTTTGCCCATCAAAAATCAAGAGCAAGACGATGGCACCAATCGCCAAGGTCAAAATCCCATTAGAATAGCCCAGACGATCCCCTTTTTCCATATACATGTGTGGCATGTATTTATTTTTTGCCATGTTAAAGGCCAACATTGGAAAGGCTGAGAAACCGGTATTAGCCGCAACTGCCAAGATCAAGGCTGTTGATAATTGGAAGACGTAAAAGAAGGCTTGTCCAACTGGGGAATTCCCTAAGATGGCTTGGGCCATTTGGGCTAGAGTTGTTACCCCTTTAGCCGGAACGACACCCACCCAGTAATTGAGGAAGGTAATCCCTGCAAACATGATCCCCAAAATCAAAGCCATAATGGTCAAGGTAGAAGCTGCATTCTTTGCTTTTGGTTTCTTAAAGAAAGGAACCGAATTGGAGATAGCTTCAACACCTGTTAGGGAAGCTGATCCACTTGTAAAGGCCCTCAATAAGAGAATGACACTAACCCCTGAAATGGTTTGACCCACATGAGCAGTTGCGTTATAGGCCAAATGGCCCGTCAAAATTTGGATCACACCATAGCCAATCAAGGCAATAGTACTGACAATGAACAGGTAGACCGGAATCATCAACGATGTGGCCGATTCGCGCAGTCCCCGAAGGTTCATCAGCATCAAAATCAAGACCAACAAAATGGAAATGTGAAGATTATAAGGATGAAGAGATGGAATCGCTGACGTGATGGCATCTGCACCGGAAGAAACAGATACCGCTACTGTCAGCATGTAGTCGACCAAGAGACTGCCACCAGCGATCAATCCCGCTTTGGGAGACAAATTCTCCGTAGTCACCATGTAGGCCCCTCCCCCTTGAGGGTAGGCATGAATGACCTGACGATAAGAAATCGTTAAACTAGCTAGAAGAACCAGGACCACAATCCCAATCGGAATGGACCACCAAATGGCTCCCGCTGATACGGTCATCAAGACCAAGATAACTTGCTCTGGACCATAGGCAATAGAAGAAAGTGCGTCACTAGAGAGCATGGCCAAGGCCTGCATTTTCCCTAGCAATCCGCCTTCACCTTCTACACCAGATTTCAACGGACGGCCAATAAACCATTTTTTCAATGTTGAAAACATAAAAAACTCCTTGAAAAAAAGATCATGAGGCCGGGAATTCCCTGCCTCTTTTCATAAAACAGGGGTTATTCTACTCCTTTTTTTCAAGACTGTCAACCAAAATTATGAAATTTTCATAAAGTTTTCATTGTGGTCATTCATTCAAGCTCTCTTAGATCGGTCCGCTTCTTTTCAAATTGATCCAGCAAAAAACGAGGCTGGGACAAAAATCCTAGCCTCTCAATTATTTTTGGATTGTCGAGCAAGACGCAGTGGTTGAGTGGGCTCTACTACGCTGATTTCATCAGCTTTTACAGCCCTACTCAACTGTGCGGAGGTGGGACGACGAAATCGAATTCTAACGAATTACCGATTTCTGTCCCACTCTCACTTTTTTATTTTGCTCGATTTTCGACATAAAAGGCAATAACATCCGAAGTGTACTGGGCTGTGCCAGCTCCAAACTTGTCGATGTTTTCCTTGAATTCTGGATTATAGACATAGCCTTTGCCGATATGGCCAAAAACCTCTATAGAGCAGTCAAATCCATACGTTCGAATCGCGTCTAAAAGTTTGGCGGCTTGATCTTGGTTTTCATTTGCTGATACGGGTAGTCCATCTTTGAGATTTTGAGCCAAAGCTTGAAAAACTTGGTTGAAGACTTCCGTAGCCTCATCTTCACGCCCCTTTTGGCGCTCGAGAGCCTGGTCCATGACTTCTTGACCATATTTCTCTACTGCTTCTTGGTGGTATTTTTGATTGTCTTGATAGCTAAATCCAGTGAATTTTTCCTCAATGGTCATTTTTCTTTCTCCTTTTTGTTCTTGAATGGTTTTTTGCAAGGTGGCAATCAAGGTATCCAGATGTTGCCTTTTTTGAGTCAAATAGTCCAACTGTTTGGTCAAATGGGGCAATAAGTTAGATTTTTCTTTGGCTAAGAGTTCTGCTATTTGGTCTAAGGAAAATCCTAGATACTTGTAGTAGAGAATCACCTGTAATCGTTCTAAATCTTCTTGACTGTATGTCCGATAACCATTTTCAGATTTCACAGGGACTAGAAGTCCTATCTTATCATAGTGGTGCAAGGTCTTGATAGAGACACCCGACAGCTCTGCAGCTTTTTTGATATGGTACATGATTTCCTCCTTGTACTCAATGAAAATCAAAGAGCAAACTAGGAAGCTAGCCGCAGGTTGCTCAAAGCACTGCTTTGAGGTTGTAGATAGAACTGACGAAGTAAGTAACATATATACGGTAAGGCGACGCTGACGTGGTTTGAAGAGATTTTCGAAGAGTATTACAAGGATAGTATAATCCCTCCCCTTAGGTCAGAGTCAAGAATTTTTTTAAAAAATTTTTATACCAGATAAAAAAAGGCTTGAGTCACTCCACAGCATTAACTCAAACCCTTTCTTTTTTTATGGGTGACTCACGATCAATTCTAAACCTTGCCCTTCCAAATTCCAAGATTCAACATCGCTTGGCAAGATAAAGTGACTTCCTTTTTGAATAGGATAATCCTTTCCATCTACAGTCAATTTCCCTTCTCCGGCTAAGACGCTCAATAAGCTGTAATCAGCAGTCTTTTCAAAATTAGCTTTTCCAGTAAGTTCCCACTTATAAACCGTAAAGAAATCACTGGCAACCAAGGTGGTCATTCGAAGATTATCAACAACAACTATATCTGGATGGCTATTAGCTGGCTCACCGATGTTTAACACATCAATTGATTTTTCTAGATGAAGCTCCCGCAAGTTTCCTTGATCATCCTTGCGATCAAAATCATAAACCCGGTAGGTAGTGTCACTCGACTGTTGTGTTTCAAGAATCAAGATTCCAGATCCAATCGCGTGCATGGTCCCACTTGGCACATAGAAGAAATCTCCAGCCTTGACCGGAACTTTTGTCAGCAAGGCATCCCAGTTTTTATCTTCGATTTGCTGGCGGAGTTCTTCTTTTGACTTGGCATTGTGTCCATAGATAATCTCTGATCCTTCGTCAGCCGCAATCACATACCAGCACTCGGTTTTCCCAAGTTCTCCTTCATGCTCCATGGCATAGGTATCATCCGGGTGCACCTGTACACTAAGCCAGTCGTTAGCATCCAAAATCTTTGTTAATAAAGGAAAGACAGGCTCTTTACGATTACCGAATAATTCCCGATGTTCTTGATAGAGCTGGTCCAATCCCATTCCTTCGTATGGACCATTGGCTACTTTAGAAACTCCATGTGGATGGGCTGAAATCGCCCAAAATTCACCGACATGGTCGCTCGGAATTTCGTAACCAAATTCTTCTTTCAGACGAGTTCCTCCCCAAATTTTTTCCTGCATGACTGAATGTAAAAATAATGGTTGTCCCATAATATCCTCCTCGCATTTCATGTTTCTATTATACAAAAAAAAGAAAGTTTTTGAAAGCCCTTTCTATCATTTTCCTCTCTCGCCAGAAACTTTATTTTTGTGTATAATGAAAGGGATGACACTAAAAGAAAACATTATCCAACTGGCGCATTCTATTGGGATTTCAAAAATTGGATTTACAACTGCTGATGACTTCGCTTATTTGGAAAAATCGCTCCGCTTGGCCGTTGAGGAAGGACGGAATTCTGGATTCGAGCATAAGAATATTGAAGAGCGCATCCACCCCAAATTAAGTCTCTCCTCCGCCAAGACCATCATCTCAATCGCTGTCGCCTACCCCCACAAACTCAAGCAACAACCTCAAAAAACAGCCTATAAAAGAGGAAAATTCACTCCCAACAGCTGGGGGTTAGACTACCATTATGTCCTTCAAGACAAGCTCAACCGCTTAGCTGCTGGGATTGAAGAAATGACGCAAGATTTTGAATACAAGGGCATGGTCGATACTGGAGCACTAGTAGATACGGCCGTCGCCCAACGAGCAGGGATTGGCTTTATCGGAAAAAATGGCTTGGTCATTTCAAAAGAATACGGTTCTTACATGTTTCTGGGGGAATTGATTACCAATCTCGAAATCGAACCAGATCAGCCAGTCGACTATGGTTGTGGAGACTGTCGACGTTGTTTAGATGCTTGCCCAACCTCCTGTTTAATCGGGGACGGCTCTATGAATGCCAAACGCTGTTTGTCCTTCCAAACCCAAGATAAGGGCATGATGGACCTAGAATTTCGCAAGAAAATTAAAACGGTCATCTATGGATGTGACATCTGTCAGATTAGCTGCCCTTATAACAAAGGGCTGGATAATCCCTTGGCAACAGAAATCGATCCTGATCTGGCTCATCCAGAGTTGATCCCCTTTATTGAACTGTCTAACGGACAATTTAAGGAAAAATTCGGGCATGTTGCTGGAAGCTGGCGAGGCAAGAATATCCTCCAACGCAATGCAATTATCGCACTAGCCAATGCCAATGACCGCTCAGCCATCCCTAAGCTCCTGAACATCATCGAAACCTCGCAAAATCAGATTCATATTGCAACGGCTATCTGGTCTTTAGGGCAACTGCTCCGTGAAGTCACGCCGGACCTTGTTGAGCTCTTACGGAATATCAAACATCCGACCGATGCCATCATAGAAGAACGAACTGCTTTCTTTGAAAAATTCGGTATTCAAGCAGATTCACAGCTACAATGAAAAAACACTAAGGCTTTGAACCTTAGTGTTTTTTTAGTTCCTTCAAGAAATACCAACTTCCCATTTCTACTTGGTTAAAGCTAATCTCACTTGAATAGACTTCCTTGTAACCATTTTTCGTGTAAAAATAGACATTTCCTTTGGTATTGGTATAAAAGGCTAGTTTTTCCCCTTTGATCTCTTCCAAGAAAGGCTCAATTCCTTCTGTCATAAAGCGACTGCCATAGCCCTGCCGTTGGTGTTTAGGGGCGACTGCGAGAAGCATCAAATACCAATCAAAGTCTACATTTTGCTCCAATTCCTTATCCGTGTCCTCCATAAATTTAAAGTAGGCCAACATATTTTTCAAGGAAATAAACTTGAGCAAACCAAATCCCCCATTTAATAGATAGGCCCGAAAAGGAATCGGTCCCTTTTGCAACAAGGCTACCGCATAAATTTCATCGTTTTTTTCTGCCACAAGGCAAATATGGTGCTTAAGAAAAACCTTCACCAAGATGCGCATCATTGCCTCAACAAAGGCTGGGTATTGCTTGGGATCCCGAACCAAATCCTTGATAACTTTTAAAAATAGATAGTCCTCAAAGGCTGTACTGGCTACTCGAACCACCTGATCCAGATCTGCTTTTTCTGCTTTTCTGTACTTCATCTTCTCTCCTATTCTAAGTCCACTTTCCAGTATACACTATCCCTCGCTCTTAGACAAAGGTCAATTTTCAGCAATTTGTTCATTCAAACCAGCAAAAAGAGTCCTCCCCAAACGAGTCCCAGCCCCCAAGCGACGAGAACATCCTTGGGATAATGAACCCCTCCAATAACTCGGACAAGGGCTAATAGAAGAGATAGGAGCATGGAGCACATTCCTAGAGAAAGCGACAACTGACAGACACACATGGAGATAATGGTCGCCGAAAATACATGTCGGCTAGGAAAGGAATGACCAGATGAATTCTTTTCTAATAAGGGTTGAATCTCCCATTTTTCATAAGGTCTTGGAACATTGACCCAATGACGAAAGAGGCTAAACAAGACAAAACCCGAAGCAGGGATCCAGATAAAAGGCCAGATTTCTCCCATTGAAGTTTTCTTTAAAAACAGCCAACAAAAGACCAGGCCGTAGATGCCTGGCATGGCGAACGTCAGGATTCGATTCATCCTTTGAAGAACCTGCACACGACGTGGCTTTCTCGTAAAAGGCAGGGTTAGCCAACGATAAAATTTCAGATAATCTTGAAGATTGGGCTTCATGTTGGCACTCCTGTCTATCATCTCGTTTTTGTACTACTAGTATACGCGATCCTAAGAAAGCCTGTCAAGCCAGGCTTCTTTTTTATCCTCTCTTTCTTCTTTTTAACATTAGAAGCGATCTATTTTTGACGCTTTGTCATTTTTCTGTACCTAAGAATCGTCTTTCCCATCCCTTCTTCCAGCATAAAAAATAGGATAGAAGCACATAGAATTGCCTTCTATCCTATTTTTTTACTTTACATTTCACAAGCCTTGTATCTTGATTTCATGCTACTTCTTCTGTGAATTGGCTATTATAGAGATCAGCATAGAAGCCATTTTGGCTCATGAGTTCTTGGTGGTTGCCTTGCTCGATAATATTTCCATCTTTCATCACGAGAATCAGATCCGCATTACGGATAGTGGACAAGCGATGGGCAATGACAAAGGAAGTTCGGCCTTCCATGAGTTTGTCCATGGCTTTTTGAATCAACTCTTCTGTACGGGTATCGACAGATGAGGTTGCTTCATCCAAGATGAGGAGCGGAGCATCCTTCAAGAGGGCACGCGCAATGGTCAAGAGTTGCTTTTGACCAACGGACAAGGTCACTGAATCATCTAATACAGTATCATAGCCATTCGGCAAGGTCCGAATAAAGTGATGGACCCCAACAGCTCGGGTTGCCGCTTCGACCGCTTCATCTGAAATATCGGTTTGATTGAAGACCAGGTTTTCTCGAATAGTGCCTTCAAAGAGCCAGGTATCTTGCAAGACCATCGAAAAGGCATCATGAACTTCTTCTCGGCTCATGGCCTTAGTATCCACACCATCGATGGTAATTTTACCAGCTTGAATGTCGTAAAAACGCATCAAGAGATTGACCATGGTGGTCTTACCAGCACCTGTTGGACCAACAATAGCCACCTTCTGTCCTGGCTTCGCTTCAGCTGTAAAGTCATGGATAATAGTCTTATCTGATGAATAGCCAAAACGCACATGTTCAAAGGTAACATGACCTTCGGGTGTTTCCAATTGACGTGTTTTTTGGGATTCGTCTTCCATTTCTTCTTCGTCTAAGAATTCAAAGACACGCCCCATAGCAGCACTGGCTGATTGCAATTGGGTAATTCCTTGCGCCATTTGACCGATTGGTTGGGTAAAGATGCGGACATAGGTCATAAAGGCCACAATGGTCCCGATGGTAATGTCTCCATTAATGGTGAGGACAGCCCCAACGATACAGACCATGACATAGCCGAAATTCCCTACAAACTGCATCAAGGGCATCATGATCCCAGAGAAGAATTGGGATTTCCACATGCTATGGTACAAATCTTGGTTGATGGCATCAAAATGATTTTTGGCTTGGTGACGGCCATTGTAGGAAATGACGATATTGTGGCCACTATAGATTTCTTCAACATAACCTGAAACTTTGGCAAGGTTGTCCTGTTGTTGCTTAAAGAGAGGCTGGCTCTTGACCATAATAATGCTGGAAAGAGCAAAACCTGCAAAGACGGACACAATCGCTGTCACCGCCAAGTGCCAGTCCGTCTTAAACATCATAAAGATGGAGCCAATCAATAAGACAATAGAAGAGACCATTTGAACCAAGCTTTGGTTAAAGGATTGGGTCATCAAATCCACGTCATTGGTCACACGAGACAAGGTATCTCCTTGTTCATGGCTATCAAAATATTGGAGGGGCACGCGATTGATCTTCTCAGCAATAGCATTGCGCAAGCGTTCTGCAAAGCGCTGAATCATCGTTGAGATAATGAAACTACTGCTGTAGGACACCAGTGCTCCAACTCCATAAAGGATGGCTAAGGTCAGGGCAATCGAAGTGATCTTATCAATATCAATGGCGCCTCCCATCCCTTTTGTAATGGTATCTGTAATTTCTTTTAACTTATCCGGTCCAATAACCGTGATAATACTCGATACGACCGAAAAGAGGATAGCAACTAGGAAAAATAGGTGGAAGCCCTTCAAATAGGGAGAAAGTTGTCTCCAAAGGGACGATTCTTGTTTTGTTTTATGCATGTTCCAACTCCTCCTTAGACAATTGTGAATAGGCAATTTCTTGATAGACTTCATTGGTCGCAAGCAATTCCTTGTGGGTACCTTGACCGACGACCTTCCCTTGATCCAAGACCAAAATCAAATCCGCATCCATAATGGTCGAAATCCGTTGCGCAACGATCAATTTGGTCGTATCTGCCAACTTTTCTTTTAGGGCTTGTCGCAAGATCCGATCTGTTTTATAATCCAGGGCTGAGAAGGAATCATCAAAGATGAGGATCTCGGGCTTGCGTGCAAGGGCACGCGCAATCGCCAAACGTTGACGTTGTCCTCCAGAGAAGTTGCTTCCTCCTTGCGCTACTTCTGTATCCAAGCCCTTCTCTTTTGCGGCAACAAACTCTTTGGCTTGGGCCAATTCAAGAGCTTTCCAGATGGCTTCATCCTCTAATTTTCCTTGGCTACTTTCCCCAAATTCCATATTGGAGCGAATCGTGCCACTAAAGAGCACTGCTTTTTGTGGAATGTAGCCGACTTTATTGTTCAATTCTTGGTGGCTATAGTCCTTGACATTCACCCCATCCACTAAGATCTTTCCTTCTGTCGCATCGTAAAAACGCGGGATTAAATTGACCAAAGTGGATTTACCAGAACCAGTTGATCCGATGAAGGCAACGGTTTGTCCTTTCTGAGCTGAGAAGGTCACGTGCTCAATCACAGCACGGGAAGTCCGTCCATATCGGAAGGAAACGTCTTGAAATTCTACTGTACCTACTTGGCCTGTTGTTTCTTTTGACTCACTTGGGAAGGCTACAGACGGTTCAAGAGCCAAGACCTGATTAATCCGTTTTGCGGATACCAAGGCACGAGGAAGGATAATCAAGATGGCCACCATCATCATAAAGCCAATGACAACCTGCATGGCGTAAGAGGAGAAGGTGATCATATCTGAGAAGACCTTGGTCCGATCCGCTAATGCAGGACTGGCGAGGATCTTTGTAGGATCTTTTGGCATGGCGATATCATTGATCAAGTGCGCCCCAATCCAGTAGATAGCCAGGGTCAACCCACTTGATACCACTGTCATGACCGGGTTCATCAAAGACATCAACCGATAAACAAAGAGATTTAGACGGGTTAAGCCCTTGTTTTCAGCCTGGAATTTCTCATTTTGATACGCTTCCGCATTGTAGGCGCGAACCACTCGCACCCCAGTCAAACTCTCCCGTGTCGTCGCATTCAAAGCATCGGTCAAACCTTGAACCTTTTGCTGGCGCGGAAAGGCAATAAGAACCAGAACAGAGAGAAGAATCAAGACCATCAAGACCGCAATCCCAACAGAAGTTGTCCAGGCACTGCTCTTCCCCCAAATCTTGGTTAAGGCCCAAATCGCCATAATGGGACCACGCGTCACAACTTGCATCCCCATCACAATCATGATTTGCAACTGGGTCAAATCGTTGGTCGTCCGGGTCAAGAGAGAGGGAACGGAGAATTTCTTGATCTCGGCATCAGAGTAATCCATCACTTGATGGAAAATCTCTCCTCGAAGTCGCGTCGTAAAGCTGGCAGCGACTCTTGAAGCCAAAAAGCCTACAAAAACTGCCATTAAAAAGCTTCCAAAAGAGAAGAGCAACATCTTGCTTCCCGGATCCATAATATCCGAAACCTTGGTCCCCTCCTTAGCTAAGAGGGTCGTGATATCAGATAAGTATTCAGGAGTCTTTAAATCCATCCAAACCGCTAGACAGATAAAGACCGTACTAAGGGCAATCATGCCCCATTCTTTGGCGGTTAAGCGCCGAAATATATTGATCATTCCTCGCTCCTTTTTTTCATATTCTCATAAAATTGCTGCATAACCTTGAAAAAGATAGCCAATTCTTCTTCTGATACACCCGCTACTAGACTCCGTTCTACCTCTTCAAAGAATTGCTTCATGTCATTCAAATTGGCTTTCACACTGTCTGTTAGGTAGACATACTTGGCCCGTTTATCGGTCGGACTAGCCTCTAAATAAATAAACCCATTTTTCTCCATTCGCTTGATCAGATTACTGGTCACGGATTTTGTGATATGAAGTTCCTGTTCAACATCCCGAATCAAGGTCACTTTTCCCTCCTTTTCACGATGAGATAAGAATCTCAATACCTGACCTTGTGGTCCTGCGCTAAATTCAAACCCACGCTTCTTAGCTTCTCTTTCCACCATGAGGTGAATGAGATGACCGATTTTTTTAAATTCTAGTAAAGGTTTGTCCATCATTTCCTCCAAATAGTTCTCTTAAGAACTTTAAAGTTACTATGAGAACTATTTTAACACAAAAAAGATCCCTGTCAAGAAAAAAGTTTCCATAAGAACTAAAAAAAGGAGCCGAATCGACTCCATCCTTCATCTTTAGATAATAATGCCTTCTAGATGATCCATTTCATGCTGACAGATCTGGGCCGAAAAGCCTGACAAATGAATTGTTTTTGCTTTCCAATTCATATCTCGATAGGCCACTGAAATCTCCTCATAACGAGTGGTCGGCCGACTCCCCACCAAGGACAAGCATCCTTCCTCTGTTTGGTAAGGCTTTTTCTTTTCAAGGAGAACCGGATTAAACAGGACCAAATTTTCACTTCCCATTCGGATGATAATCGCTCGCTTTTTCACCCCGATCATATTGGCTGCTAAACCGACACACTCAAGGAGATGAGCATTTAAGGTGTCCTGCAAATCCAAAGCCAAGGTGCGATCCTCAGGTGTCGCTTCTTCTGACTTTTGACCCAAGAATAAGACATCTTTTACAATATTCTTTTTCATTCCTTCCTCACTTCTTGATAGATAGACGAAAGAAGAGAGTGGGACAGAAATCGGTAATTCGTTAGAATTGGATTTCATCGTCCCACCTCCGCACAGTTGAGTAGGGCTGTAAAAGCTGATGAAATCGGCGTAGTAGAGCCCACTCAACCACTGCGTCTTGCTCGACAATCCAAAAATAATTGAGAGGCTAGGACTTTTGTCCCAGCCTCCTCGCTCTTGTTTCTAACCTCTAAGAGACAATTGCTGCTTATTTTTTAAGCTTTTCGCTCACTTCTTTTGCAAGGACAAAGTTCCCCAAGGTCGCTGAACCATTGCCGGCAACTGCAGGTGTCACAATATAATCTCTCACATCAGGTACAGGGAGGTAACCGTTCAAGAGGGCAGTAAATTTCGTGCGAACACGATCTAACATATGTTGTTGAGCCATGACTCCTCCTCCAAAGACAATGACGTCTGGGCGGAAGGTAACTGTCGCATTCACTGCTGCTTGTGCGATGTAGTAGGCTTGAATATCCCATACATTGCTGTTGAGTTCAATGTTTTCCCCACGAATACCCGTACGAGCTTCGAGACTAGGACCAGCCGCAAAACCTTCCAAACAGCCATTGTGGAAAGGACAAACACCCTTGAATTCTTTTTCCACATCCATTGGGTGTTGGGCCACATAGTAGTGTCCCATTTCTGGGTGCCCAGCTCCCCCGATAAACTCACCACGTTGGATGACACCAGCTCCGATTCCTGTTCCGATTGTATAGTAAACCAAGTTTTCGATATGACCACCCGCATTGTTGCGTGCGACCACTTCTCCATAGGCAGAACTATTCACATCTGTTGTGAAATAGATAGGTACATTCAAGGCACGACGGAAGGCCCCAACGATATCTACATTGGCCCAATTTGGTTTTGGAGTCGTTGTGATGAAACCATAAGTGTTTGAATTTGGATCGATATCAATTGGTCCAAATGAACCAATCGCAAGCCCAACTAGATCCTCAAATTTTGAGAAAAATTCAATACACTTATCAATCGTCTCAATTGGCTTGGTTGTTGGAAATTGTACTTTTTCCACAACATTATAGTTTTCATCACCAACCGCACAAACAAATTTTGTACCGCCAGCTTCCAAACTTCCATATAATTTTGTCATGTTGGCTCCTTTTTTATTATGAAAAATATCCTGTATTTATTATAGCATATTTTGTAGTCAATCTTTTTCTCTTCTCTAAAGAAAAAACACACTTTTTTTGAGAAATAAAATTCAAGGACTGGAGATGATAGACCAGTCCTTGAAAACTTATTGTTTCGATTAAGCTTTGACTTCGATGATCGCATCACCCTTCGCAACAGATCCAGTTGCAACAGGTGTGACAGAAGCATAGTCAGCTGTGTTAGTGACGATCACCATAGTTGTGTCTTCAAGACCAGCTGCGGCAATTTTCGCTGCATCAAATGTACCAAGGACATCACCAGCTTTCACTTTATCACCTTGAGCTACTTTTTGATCAAATCCTTCACCGTTCATTGATACGGTATCAATCCCAACGTGGATCAAGATTTCAGCACCATTAGCGGTCTTCAAACCGTAAGCGTGACCAGTTGCAAAAGCAATGGTTACTTCAGCATCAGCTGGTGCATAGACAACGCCTTCAGTTGGTTTGATGGCAATTCCTTGTCCCATCGCTCCACTTGAGAAGACAGGATCATTCACATCAGACAAAGCAACAGCTTGACCAACGATCGGAGAGATAATGGTTTCGTATTGAAGAGATGCTGGAAGAGCTCCAGTTGTTTCTTCTTCAATAATAGCTTCTGCTTCTTTGTCCTCTGCAGGAACTGATGAAGCTTCATCTTCATAACCAAACATATAAGTCAAACCGAAACTTAGGGCAGTTGTAAATACAACCATAAATACATATTTCAATAATTGACCGTTTAGATAGAGAAGCGTTCCTGGAATAATTGTAATACCAAATCCTGTACCAGCAAGATTTAACATAGATGCAATCCAACCACCTACTGCACCTGCTCCCAAAGCAATAACGAATGGTTTCACATAACGCAAGTTTACACCAAAGATTGCAGGCTCAGTAATACCTAACAAGGCAGAGATAGTTGCAGGAAATGCTAGAGCTTTCACTTTTTGAGATTTAGATTTCACTGCCACTGCTAAAGTAGCTCCAGCTTGTGCAGTCATAGCCGCTGTAATAATTGCATTAAATGGATCTTTTTTATCTGCAGTAATTAATTGTGATTCAAGAAGATTAAAGATATGATGGACGCCGGTAACGACAATCAACTGATGAACGCCACCAATAAGAAGACCTGCAAGACCAAATGGTAAATTCAAAATAAACTTAGTTACATTTAGTACATATTCTTCGATACTGTGGAAGAATGGACCAATAATAAACAAAGCGAGGAATGACATGATTGTCAATGTGAATAATGGAACCAATAACAAATCTAAGACATCTGGAATTTTCTTATGGAGCCACTTTTCAAGTTTCGCACCAATTAGACCAACGAAGAAAGCGGGAAGAACTGAGTTCTGGAATCCAACCACATGATGGAAGATACCAAAGTATGTTGCTGCTTTAGAAGGATCTTCCGCTACAACCCACGCATTTGGAAGTGTCGGACTAACCATCATCAAACCAATTACAATCCCAAGAACAGGATTTCCTCCGAATACTCGGAATGCAGACCATGAAATCAAGGCTGGGAAGAAGGCAAACGCGGTATCAGTTAAAATTGTTGAATAGGTATAAAAATCAGTAGATTTAAATGCATCTGCTGTTGTGCCAAACAAAGCCAAAACCTGGTCTTGAGCAATGGCACCACGAATCCCCATAAACAATCCAGTCGCAACAATTGCTGGTAGAATTGGAACAAAAACGTCTCCAAAGGTACGGATCGCGCGTTGGAACCAGTTTCCTTGTTTAGCGGCTTCTGCTTTCATTTCATCTTTTGATGATGTTGGTAAGCCAAGAGCTACTACTTCATCATAGATCTTGTTTACAGTACCAGTACCAAAGATGATTTGGTATTGACCTGAGTTAAAGAAAGCACCTTGTACTTTTTCAATGTTCTCAACAACATCTTTGTTGATTTTTGATTCATCTTTTACCATCACGCGAAGACGAGTCGCACAGTGAGCAACACTGCTAACGTTCTCAACCCCACCGATTGCATCGATGACCTGCTTTGCAATTTCTGTATTTGACATTTTGCAAAAATCTCCTTATTTTTTGTAATGTAAACGGTTAAATCGTTTCTACGTTTTTAATTGTACCACGTATTGAAAATATGTCAAGCGTTTTGCAGGATTTTTTTGAAACTTTTTTGGACTTTTTGACACCTTTTGACAGTATGAAACTATTTTCATTTTAAAACAGGCCTGTACTACGCTTTTTAGCACTTTAAATCAGACTTTTATTTTCATTTTCTTTCATATTTTCATAAATTTTCAACTTCTCCTCTTTTCTTCAGGCTGCAAAATAGCTGTCAATCGTTTGACATTTTTTGCCATTTTTTTCATTTATCGCTTGCATTTTTAATAGGAAATCGGTACTATGGAAGTAAGAAAAAATTCGGAGGAATAAAATGGAATGGACAACTGAACGTCGTTACAGACGTTACGAAGACTGGACAAAAGAGGAAAAGCAAGCCATCCAAGATCATATGGCCAAATCTCCTTGGCATACACACTATCATGTTGAGCCAAAAGCTGGTCTCTTAAATGATCCTAACGGTTTTTCCTACTTTGATGGAAAATGGATCTTGTTTTACCAAAATTTCCCATTTGGTGCAGCCCATGGGTTAAAATCATGGGTACAAACAGAAAGTGAAGACTTGGTTCATTTCACAGAAACTGGGGTAACGCTTCTTCCAGACACAGATCTGGATAGTCATGGAGCTTATTCCGGATCAGCCATGCAGTTTGGTGACAAACTATTCTTATTCTACACTGGAAATGTTCGTGATGCAGAATGGGTTCGTCATCCTTACCAAGTTGGTGCTTTGATGGACAAGGACGGAAAGATTGAAAAAATTGACAAAATCTTGATTGATCAACCGGCTGACTCTACGGATCACTTCCGTGACCCACAAATTTTTAATTTCAAGGGTCAACACTACGCTATCGTTGGTGGTCAAGACCTTGAGAAGAAAGGATTCATCCGTCTTTATAAGGCTGTAGATAACGACTATACCAACTGGGTTGCAGTCGGTGACTTGGATTTTGCAAACGATCGGACAGCTTATATGATGGAATGTCCTAACCTAGTCTTTGTTGGAGGCCAACCCGTTCTCCTCTACTGTCCTCAAGGCTTAGATAAATCAGTTCTCGATTATGACAATATCTATCCAAATATGTACAAGATCGGGGCAAGCTTTGACCCAGAAAAGGCCAAAATGGTCGATGTATCTGAATTGCATAATCTCGACTATGGTTTTGAAGCCTATGCGACTCAAGGATTTAATGCACCTGATGGACGTGCCTATGCTGTTAGCTGGCTAGGTCTTCCAGACGTTTCTTATCCAACAGATTCCTATGACTACCAAGGAGCTCTCTCACTGGTCAAAGAATTAACCATCAAAGATGGCAAGCTCTACCAATACCCAGTTGAAGCGATCAAGGACTTGCGCGCTGAGAGTGAGGATTTTGCCAACAAGGCTCAAACCAAGAACTGCTATGAATTGGAATTGCAGTTTGAAAAAGATAGCCAGAACGAAATCGTCCTCTTTGCCGATGCAGAAGGAAAGGGCTTAGCTCTCACATTTGATCTGGCTAAAGGATTGGTCACAGTCGATCGAAGCCAGGCTGGTGAGCAATATGCGCAAGAATTCGGTACGAGCCGTAGCTGCACAATCGCTAACCAAGCGACAACCGCTAATATTTTCATTGACAATTCGATATTTGAAATCTTTATCAATAAAGGAGAAAAAGTATTTTCTGGTCGGGTCTACCCACATGCAGATCAAAATGGAATCTTGATCAAGTCTGGAACCCCTACTGGAACTTACTACGAACTTGATTATGGTCGCAAAGCTAACTGATGTCGCCAAACTCGCCGGTGTCAGCCCTACTACTGTCTCACGGGTTATCAATAAAAAAGGATACCTATCTGAAAAAACGATCCAAAAAGTCCAAGAAGCCATGCGAGAATTGGGCTATAAACCTAACAATGTTGCTCGTAGCCTCCAAGGAAAATCAGCCAAGTTAGTCGGCTTGATCTTTCCCAACATCAGCAATGTTTTCTATGCTGAATTAATCGACAAACTAGAACACCAACTCTTCAAACACGGCTATAAAACCATCATCTGCAATAGTGAGCACGACTCCGAAAAAGAGCGTGAATACATTGAAATGTTGGAGGCCAACCAGGTAGATGGCATCATTTCAGGAAGTCATAATTTAGGCATTGAAGATTACAACCGGGTAACTGCTCCTATCATTGCTTTTGACCGCAACCTCTCCCCAGAAATTCCAGTTGTCTCTTCTGATAACTATGCTGGTGGAGTCTTAGCAGCAGAAACCCTGGTCAAAAGTGGTGCTAAAAAGATCATCATGATCACTGGTAATGACAACTCCAACTCCCCAACAGGCTTGCGTCATGCGGGGTTTGCATCGGTTCTACCTGAGTCCATGATCATCAATGTTTCTAGTGATTTCTCCCCTATTCGCAAAGAAATGGAAATCAAACAGATCTTAACCCAGCAAAAACCAGATGCTATCTTTGCCTCTGATGATTTGACGGCGATCTTGATCATGAAAGTCGCTAGAGAATTAGATATTCAGATTCCTCAGGATTTGAAAGTGATTGGTTATGATGGAACCCAGTTCATCGAGACCTATACACCTGAACTGACAACCATCCAACAACCCCTCAAAGACATTGCTATTCTCATGGTGGATCTTTTACTCCAAAAGATCGAAGGAAAAAAAGTAGCGACTACCGGTTATTTCTTGCCCGTTAGTCTCCACTCTGGAAAAAGTGTCTAAAACAACCCCTACAGTTCTATACTGTAGGGGTTATTATTCGTCAAAAAAAGGCTGGGCAAAAATTGTCTAGCCTTTTATATTTATTTTATATTTAATAGAAATAACTGTATGACGCAGTGGTTGATTGGCATCTTTGTTCGCCTTTTAAGCTCCAAAGATGACCTAATCAACTGTGCGGGGGTGGAAAAACGAACTCTTTTAACTAGTTGGAGTTCTTTCCCACTCCCTTTTTACTTATTCTTCTGTCACAAATTGACTGAGGACACCATTGACAAATCGTGAAGAGGTTTCATCCGAAAAGGCCTTGGCCAATTCCACCGCTTCATTGACTGCGACGATCTGTGGTGTATCAAACTCTGTCATTTCATAAATTCCCAAACGAAGGATGTTTTTCTCTACCAAGGTCAAGCGCTCAACAGTCCAGCCGGTTTTCAAATGTTGACCGATTTGTTGGTCTAGTTGATCTTTTGACTGATAGACACCCGTCACGAGATTCATGAGAAAGGCAGGAAGATCGACTTCTTTGTCTTCTGCTAGGTCCTTGTCATGTAGATAAGCAAAGCGACAAGCTTCAACAATGTCTCCATCGTATTCCAAGGCCATCAAGGCTTGGAAGGCGCGCTCACGCAAATCTCGACGTGATTCTAATAAAATTTCATCAGTCATTGAGGAAGTCCTCATTAAACAAGTCTTTCAAGTCCGGTTTTGGAGATTTTTCCGTTGCGATACCGACAACGTGAATGTTGACAGCATCCAAGGTTACATCTGCCATATCATAAACTGCAGACTTGACCGCTTTTTGAATGGCTACAGCGACAGATGGTACAGCCACTCCGTATTCTAAATAGAGATAGATGTCTACTGAAACTTGACCATCTTCTTCTGTATGAAGGTAGACGCCACGTCCAAGGGAGCGTTTGGATAAGCTATCTGAAACACTCTTGTTTTCAAGCGAATAGACACCCTCTACTTTTGCTGTCGCAATCGCAATAATTTTTTCTAATACACGTGGTGCAATAACGATGTCACCAAATTGTTCAGTTGCCATAGAAGTTCCTTTCTATTTGACACCCTGAGATGTCTCTTATGCACGAGAAACGTAAGTTCCTTCAGTAGTGTTAATGACCAATTTTTGTCCAGCTTCGATGAAGTCAGGAACGTTTACGACCAAACCAGTTTCCATTGTAGCAGGTTTACCAGAACCAGTCACTGTAGCACCTTTGATAGATGGTTGAGTTTCTGCAACAGTCAATTCAACAGTTGTAGGAACGGTTACACCGATGACTTCGCTTCCGTAGAATTGAATTTTTACTTCTGAGTTTTCAAGGATGTAAAGCAATTCTTGTTCTACGTTCACAACTGGAATTTCATATTGGTCATATGTTTCAGTGTTCATGAAGTAGGCTGTATCATCCATTTTGTACAAGTATTGAGCTGGAACAGTTTCGATAATCGCTTGTTCAAATTTTTCTTCTGGACGGTAGCTTGTATCAAATGTTGAACCAGTACGGACATCACGCAATTTCATACGCATGATAGTGTTTCCTTTACCTGGTTTGTGGTGGCTAGCTTCCAAAACGCGGATCAATTTTCCGTCAGCTGTTTCAAAAGTCATACCAGCTTTCAATTTACTTGCTTCGATCATGTTTTATTACCTCTTTTTTAAAAATAGATTACTCTTTATTGTAACACACTATTTGATTTTTCTCAAACAGCAATTTTCTCTTTTTAGGAAGGCTAGAAGGCGGAGAGAGATTGCAGGAACGAGCCCTTAAAATATCTATATTTCCAACTCCATCTTCTCTATTCCTTATTGGTCCACAGGCACAATGTTGCCATCAGCATCTTTGGTGACATGGACATATTTGCCATCTACTTCGATGTAGAAGGTATGAGGCTTGTCTTGCGCTGGAGAGGCTTGTTTTTGAAGGTCATTGCCAAGGGCCTGACCCAAGTTCATCCCCATAATCATGTTCATGCCATTGCCACCTTCATTTTTAGCAGCTGCGACCAAGGCTTCATTGCGAGCACGACGTTCTTCGATTTCAATGGTATTGTACTTCATCGCTGCCAATTCACTGTCCAGTTTATTGACCTTGGCCATACTGTCTGCATCGTAGCTCAAATCTTCGATGAGGACATTGGTTAATTCGATACCATATAATTCTGTCCAAGTCTTGTTGACTTCGCGTTTTGCAACTTCATTGAAGACGTCTTGGTCTGCATTGATATTGTAAATATCCGCTTTATTTTCTGCTGTATATTTTGAAATGGCCACTGCAATTTTTGGAGCCAGATTTTGGCGCAAGGTTCCCTGAGCCACATCTTCCAAGGTAAATGGCTTATCTGCAGTGATTTGACGACTGACTGCACTGATGTAAAAGAGTACAGGATCTGCCACTTTAACATCATAAAGACCATAAAAACGAATACTAAGAAGTTGTTGGTAACGGTCGCTAAAATACTCGACTGGATTTTGAGTGCCAAATTTATTTCCTGTAAAAGGTTGCATCCGCACAAAAATAATTTCTTGTTGGGTGACCACTTGGGCTCCAAAGGAGAAACGATTCTTGAACTGATCCCACGTTCCTTTCACACCACCCTTTTCAAACAACCAGGCATTTTCACCGGCTTGCCATTCGTGGCTCCCTGCTTCTAGAAGGTCTCCTAGAAAAGTTCCATTATTGACCAAGAGAGCAACATAGCCTTGGGGAACGATGACGACAGAACCATCTGTCAATAGGCCCGTATTTTGGTTACTCTGACGAGAGCGCCCATCTGGATCTTTGGTTAAGAGCTGTCCCTTAATGGCCAAAGCTGTTGCTGGAACAGCTTCTGGCAGGGTAATGGCTTCCTTAAATTTACTATCTTGAAAACTTGAAATGCCCGCTGAAAGGGCTGCTTTAATAAATCCCATACATTCTCCTATCTGTAGAATTCAATTTCATCCACAACTTCGTAGACATCCAAGACCCAATCTTTTGGATTGTGCTTCAAGGATGCTTGGCAATATTCACACTTGTCGATTGAATCGATCGTCAGTGGCGCACCACAGTTCGGACAGTGATCACTAACGACTTCTGAATTCTTAATGATCTCTGTCTGAGCTCCATGTTCACGGAGGAAGACCATGCGGTAAACGGTAAAGAGATCTTTGGTTGGATCCCCTTCGATCACACGACCCGTTTCATCATTTCGGATGTAATCTCTCATCGTCGAAGACAGAATAACTTCAATGCGGTCATTGCCTTCTGGATTTTCGATAAAGTCTTTGATCTTCGAATCTTCCACACGCACGCGCTCTAGAACATTGGTTGTTTTGGCGCGAATATGCTCTTGCAACTGCGTCAAGTGTTGCTCATAAAGACTGGTACTTTCTAAGTTCCGCACAGAATTCCAATCTTTTTCTGTCCAGGCAGACTGCAATTGAAGATAAACCAGCTTGACTTGCGACAAGAAGCGGTCTTCATCAAACATTGGATCCAATTTACGGATACGGCGAATCGCTTCATAGTTGTTCTCAATTGGTCGACCAGCCCGTTCTTCGGTTGTCCGTTTTGGACCACTATTTGAAGAGAATGATTCATCACTATCATTAGCCTCTTTTGCAATATTATAGATAAATCCAATCAATCCAACGATAGCAAAAACTGCCACTACACCACCAGAGTCTGTTCCAGAACTAGAACTGTAGCTACTGGATCCACCAGACCAGCTGCTGCCACCAGACCAACTACTTCCGCCATCGGACCAGCTACTGCCACTATCGGACCAACTGCTACCACCACCTGAATCAATCAAGCTACTGCCACCACTATCTGTATTACCAACACCAGCATGGGCAGAAGGAGCAAATACAAATAGCAGGACTACTAGAAGAATTCCAACTATTACACTTCGTTTTTTCATAGGCCTCTTTTCTTATCTTTGTTTGTTACACAGGGGTTAAGAAAATACTGTCTATTTTATAGGACAATCAATTCTTTAGGAGCAAGAGTCAAGACTTCACAGCCAGTTTCTGTGATCAAGAGGTCATCTTCGATCCGCACACCAGAGAGGCCTTCGATATAAATACCTGGCTCATCTGTCAAGACCATCCCTGCTTGAATCGCTTCTTTAGAAGTTTGGCTGAAGTATGGCTCTTCGTGGATATCTAGCCCAATTCCATGACCGATTCCATGCGTGAAGTATTGACCATAGCCGGCTGCCTCGATCACATCACGTGGGATTTTATCAAAATCACGGAAGCCAAGTCCATCTTTAGCCGCAGCAATCAAGGCTTGATTGGCTTTCAAAACGGTTTCGTAAATTTCTCTTTCCTTGTCGCTGACATGTCCTGCATAGATAGTCCGTGTCATATCACTGACATAGTGATCATACAAGCAACCAAAATCAAGGGTCAAGGCATCTCCTGCTGAAATGACCCGATCACTTGGAGTCGCGTGAGGCATGGCAGAGCGTTCACCAGCTGCTGAAATAATATCGAAAGATACACCAGAAGCTCCCAACTCCCGCATTCTAAAATCGAGGAAAGTCGCTGCTTCCAACTCTGTCGTTTTCCCTACCTTAATATAGTCTAAAATATCATGGAAGGCTTGGTCAGAGATGCTACAAGCTTTTTTAATGGCCGCAATCTCCGTTTCATCTTTAATCAAGCGCAATTCCATTACAAAGTTCGCTAGAGATTGAAGGCTAATGCCACTGAAAACAGAAGCCATACGGGCATGGTAGGCTACCGTCACTTCGTCCTCAAAACCAAGTTCTTTGATGCCAAGGTCCTTAACGATCTCTGCAGCTGCAGTCAACTCATCGCGGGTTTCCACAATCTCTACAAAGGGGAAACAAGTCGCATGGGCATGGATGGTGTAGCGCGAATCTGTAAAGAGGACCACGCGTTCTTCTGTCACCAAAGCGGTCCCGTTTGAACCCCAGAAATTGGTCAAATAATAAACATTTTTCAAATTGTTAATCAATACCGCTTTGAGGTTTTGGGCTTTCATTTTGTTTCTTAAGTTGCTGATCCGTTGATTCATTGTAATTTTCCTTTCAAATATTTTCCTGTGTAGCTAGCAGGATTTGCTGCTACCTCTTCTGGTGTTCCGGTCGCAATAATAGTTCCGCCACCGACACCGCCTTCGGGTCCTAAATCGATGATATGATCTGCTGTCTTAATGACATCCAAATTGTGCTCAATCACAAGGACCGTATTGCCATCATCCACAAATCGTTCTAAGACTTTGATCAAGCGGGAAATATCTTCAGTATGGAGTCCGGTCGTTGGTTCATCCAAGATATAGAAGGATTTTCCTGTAGAGCGCTTGTGCAATTCAGAAGCCAACTTCATCCGCTGCGCTTCCCCTCCTGAAAGAGTGGTCGCTGGTTGCCCCAGCGTTACATAGCCCAAGCCCACATCTTGGATGGTCTTGAGTTTGCGTTCAATTTTTGGAATGTGCTTGAAGAATTCAACTGCCTTATTGACCGTCATATCCAGCACTTCTGCAATATTTTTTTCCTTGTAGTGGACTTCGAGGGTCTCACTATTGTATCGACGTCCATGGCAGACTTCACAAGGGACGAAGACATCCGGCAAGAAGTGCATTTCAATCTTGATGATCCCATCTCCTGAGCAGGCCTCACAACGCCCGCCCTTGACATTGAAACTAAAGCGGCCTTTTTTATAGCCCCGAATTTTGGCTTCATTGGTCTGAGCAAAGAGATCTCGAATGTCATCGAAGACACCTGTATAAGTTGCTGGATTGGAACGAGGGGTCCGACCGATCGGGCTTTGATCAATGTCGATCAAGCGATCGATATGCTCAATCCCCTGAATGGTCTTGTATTTCCCTGGTTTTTCCGAATTGCGGTTGAGCTTTTGAGCGATGGCTTTTTTCAAGATGCCATTGATCAAGGTCGATTTTCCAGAACCGGAAACTCCAGTGACTGCGATGAATTTTCCTAGAGGAAAGCGCGCTGTGATATCTTGTAAGTTATTCTCACTGGCTCCTGTAATTTCAATAGAACGACCATTTCCTGAACGGCGCTCTGTTGGAACCGGAATCTTGCGCTTGCCGGACAAGTACTGACCCGTGATGGATTTGCTGTTGCGAGCCACCTGCTTTGGAGTTCCTGCTGCAACGATCTCTCCCCCAAAGACACCGGCACCTGGGCCGACGTCGATCAGGTAGTCTGCCTCTCTCATGGTATCTTCATCATGTTCGACGACGATCAAGGTGTTGCCTAAATCGCGCATTTTCTTGAGACTGGCAATCAGGCGGTCATTGTCCCTTTGATGGAGGCCGATAGACGGCTCATCCAAGATGTAAAGGACACCAGAGAGGTTGGAACCGATCTGGGTTGCCAGGCGAATGCGCTGGCTTTCTCCACCCGATAAGGTTCCAGCCGATCGTGACAGGGTCAAGTAATTGAGCCCCACATTGTTTAAGAAGGTCAAGCGATCTTTAATCTCTTTTAGGATCGGTCTTGCAATCGTAGCTTCATTGTCCGTTAAAACCAACTGATCCACAGCTTTTAAGTGGTCCGCAATTGATAGATCTGACACTTCCCCGATATGCATCCCCTTTTCTCCTCCGACACGAACAGAGAGAGCTTGGTCATTGAGACGGTAGCCATGGCAGGTCGCACAGGTCAATTCGTTCATATAAGAGCGCATTTGGTTGCGGGTGAAATCACTATTGGTCTCACGGAAACGACGGTGAATGTTGTTTACGACCCCTTCAAAAGGAATCTCGATATCCCGAACCCCACCAAACTCATTTTCATAGTGAAAGTGGAATTCCTTGCCATTTGAACCATAGAGAACCAAGTCCTTTTCTTCTTGAGAGAGATCTGAGAAAGGCTGATCCATATCAATACCAAAATGGATCATGGCCTGCTCCAACATCTGAGGATAGTAGTTAGAAGAGATCGGATTCCAAGGAGCAAGAGCTCCTTCGCGAAGGCTTAAGCGATCATCTGGCACCACCAAATCCAAGTCCACCTCTAGCTTAATACCCAGCCCATCACAGTCTGGACAAGATCCAAAAGGCGCATTGAAAGAAAAGAGACGGGGCTCTAATTCAGGAACGGTAAAGCCACAGACTGGACAAGCATAATGCTCCGAAAAGAGCAGTTCCTTTCCATCCATGGTATCAATCACCACATAACCGTCCGCTATCCGAAGGGCTGCCTCAATCGAATCAAAGAGACGCGAGCGGATGCCCTCTTTGATCACGATTCGGTCCACCACCACTTCAATCGTGTGCTGTTTGCTTTTAGACAGTTCTGGAACCTCTGTCACATCATAGATCTCACCGTCAACTCGAACCCGAACATAGCCGTCTTTTTGGACTTTTTCAATGATATTCTTGTGCTGGCCTTTTTTCTTGCGGATAATGGGAGCTAGAATTTGCAGGCGTTGGCGCTCTGGTAATTCCAAGACTTGATCGACAATTTGCTCAACCGAAGAAGCGGTAATAGCCCCATGTCCATTGATACAATAAGGCGTCCCTACACGCGCATAGAGCAGGCGCAGGTAGTCATTGATCTCTGTTGCCGTCCCCACTGTAGAACGTGGGTTTTTACTGGTCGTTTTTTGGTCGATGGAAATGGCTGGACTCAAGCCGTCAATAGAGTCGACATCTGGTTTTTCCATATTTCCCAAGAATTGCCGAGCATAGGCCGATAAGCTCTCCACATAGCGGCGCTGACCTTCTGCATAGAGAGTATCAAAGGCCAGACTGGACTTTCCAGAACCAGACAAACCCGTCACCACGACTAATTTGTCCCGTGGAATTTCCACGTCTATATTTTTTAAATTATGGGCGCGTGCCCCATGAATGACAATTTTATCTTGCATATTCTTACTCTAATCACCTTTTTGTTAACCTCCATTATAACAAATTTTTTAGTATTCTTTTATCCAAAACTGTCCTTTTTCTGATATAATGTTAAGGTGTAAAAAAACAAGGGGAGGCACCATGAAACAGGTCTTTTTATCGACAACGACTGAATTTAAAGAAATAGAGACGCTGGAACCCGGTAGCTGGATCAACCTTGTGAACCCTTCCCAAAGTGAATCGATGGAAATCGCCTCTGCTTTTAATATCGATATTGCAGACTTACGGGCACCACTCGATGCGGAAGAAATGTCCCGTATGACTATCGAAGATGAGTATACCTTGATCATCGTCGACGTTCCCATCAAGGAAGAGCGGAACAATCAGACCTACTACGTGACGATTCCGCTAGGGATTATCCTGACAGAAGAGGCTATTATCACGACTTGCTTGGAGAAATTGCCGCTTCTAGATATCTTTATCAACCGACGCTTGCGGAATTTCTATACCTTTATGCGGTCACGCTTTATCTTTCAGATCCTCTACCGTAACGCCGAACTCTACTTGTCAGCGCTTCGTACCTTGGATCGCAAAAGCGAGCAGATTGAAAGTCAATTGCACAAATCAACGCGTAATGAAGAGCTGATTGAGTTGATGGAGTTGGAAAAAACCATCGTCTACTTTAAGGCCTCTCTGAAAACCAATGAGCGCGTGATCAAGAAATTGACCAGTGCCACTAGCAACATCAAGAAATACCTAGAAGACGAGGATCTGTTGGAAGATACCTTGATCGAAACCCAGCAGGCCATCGAGATGGCAGATATTTATGGAAATATCCTGCACTCCATGACCGATACCTTCGCATCGATCATCTCCAACAACCAGAATAACATCATGAAGACCTTGGCCATGGTGACCATCGTCATGTCCATCCCAACCATGATTTTCTCTGCCTATGGGATGAACTTCAAAGACAATGAATTACCGCTCAATGGAGAACCAAACGCCTTCTGGCTCATCATTTTCATCGCTTTTGCCCTGACCGGGTCTCTCGTCGTCTACCTCATCCATAAAAAATGGTTCTAACACCTACTAATAACACTAAGGAGTATTTATGTCTCAATTTGATTTGAATCAACTCAGCAAGAAAAACCAAGAATTTATCCGCATCGCCAAACACCAATTGCTTGAAAACGGGAAATCAGAGGAAGAAGCAGAAAGCCTCATCCAAGAAATCCTTCCAGCTATCCATGAAAACCAAGGAAAAGGGATTCCGGCACGGACTCTTTTTGGAGCTCCAACTGTTTGGGCGAATTCTTTCAGCGAGAAAGAACGCTATGAAAAAGAGCATCCGAAATTAAACGATGCTCCCTCTCTTATGATTTTGGATTCCTTCCTCTTTATCTTTGGTGTCTTTGCTGCGATTAGCGCCTTTATGAACTTGGTCGCACCGCGTCGTACAGGCTATGGGTTGATAACCTTGATCCTTGGAAGTTTGACAGGGGCTCTGCTCTTGTATCTCATGTACTACTTCTTCTATCAGTATATGGATGGCACAAAAGATCGCAGTGAGCGTCCCTCTCTTTGGAAATCCATGCCGATTCTTGTCGGAGTCATGTTCCTTTGGGTCATCGTCTTGTCCTTTACATCATTACTTCCACAAGTCCTCAACCCAACTATTCCAGATGTTTTTGCCATCGTTTTAGGAGCTCTAGCGCTTGTCCTTCGCTTCTACCTCAAGAAACGCTTTAATATTAAAAGTTCGAGCACAGCACCCGCAACTCGACGTTAAAAAGAAACGGATGAAGTTAAACTGCACCCTAAAAGTTAGACAGAAAAAATCTAACTTTTGGGGGTTTTTATTATTAAATTAACATATGAGGATAAGGTTCAGATCTATGAACCTATCAAACCAAAATATGTAAAATAACTCTCAAAAAAATTTTGAATAAACTTTCTACTCTGAACCACATGATTAAATGGATTGATCATTATGGAATAAAGATTTTCAAAAAAAGAAACATCACTATTCTCCTGATTATGGGGGATAAAAAAACTCACCACTGTTTATCCAGCAGTGAGCCATTCATCCTATCTAACCATAAGAAATTCTAAAAATCTAGAGAATAATAATGCTGACCTCCCCATAGGTTAACAGCTCCCCATGGAGAGTTTACTCCTACACCGATTAAGACAGATCCGTTGGCTCGTTGACCATAGGGAATATGTGACTTCCATGTTGAGCGATTGCTTATTGTATTTGACCACTATGACCAATCAATTTATCTATTCTTACGAATGGCATCAACAATAGGCTGCTTCCCTGTCAGATAGATAGGAATAAGCCCACTAGTCATTAATACAACAAACGTAAGGATAATTAATGACGCTATAGAAGCTAGATAGAAATGAATGATATCAACTACTTCTAATTGAAGCATTTGAATAGCTAATAGAGTTAGTATTAAAAGCAGAACACTTGATAAAGTAATTATTTTCTTTCCATAATTTAATAACTCGAGAATAAATAATCTAAAAACATGTTTTGTACTGTATCCCATAGCCTTTAATACGCCAACTTCGTATTTTCTCGTTCGATTTATTAAAAAGAAGACAAAAGATAAGATTGCAACTACAAGCAAAAGCATGACAAACGAAATAATTAGCAAAAAGTTTTTTATGTATTTTAAACCTTTATTAAATTCTTTATAATTCTCGAAAGACGAAACAATCGAAAATTTATCCGAAATATTTTTAATACGGTTAATTTCCTGAGGGACATCTTTGCTATCCTTTACAGTAACATGTACTGCACTTGGTGCCCATTCTTTTACAGGGAGATCATCAATGGTTTCTCTCCGTTTGCTCTCCGCACCTATATATTTGCTCTGTATTTTCAGCATTTCATCACTCGCCATGAATAAGGTGTTATCATTTACAGAATAGTTAAACGGAAATTCTTCTTTTACGATCCCTAGTATTTTAAACGTTTGTTCCTCTTTCACATATAGGTCTCCGTCAGATTTAGAATAACTTCCTTCTTTATCTATATGAGATTCATAAATATTAATTGGGACATAATATGTAAGTGTCATCTCCGACCCAGCTACAATATCTTCTAGTTTTTGTTCTTTGATAAATGATTCCGAAACAAATATCCCCCTATTTGTAGTCCTGTCAAAGTATTTTATCTGTCTCTGAGTCGTATTCGTATTGAAAAGCGGTTGCACACTGTAATTCTTGGATAAATGAATATTCTTTCCATTAATAGATAGATTCGGTGAAAAATCTCGACTAATTTTTAAATAGTTTTCAGCATTTTCAAAAGTCATTCCCATACTAGGAAATTCAATATATGGTTCTAATTTGTATACATTCCTACTATCAGAAATTTGATGTATTTCCTTATTCGATAGCGATTGGAAATCATCGATCACCTTGTTCGTCCCAAGTCCTATTGAATCATTAATAACCAAGAAACCATTTTCTAATGAATCACTGATTATTCTTTGATACTTAGAAGAAAATAATGATTGAATATTCATAGAACCAACTGCAAGCGAAACTGTGAAGGAAATTAGTATTAATAAAAGTACAGGTAAAGGAGGTACCTTCCTTTTCTTTTGGATCTTTAATCTAATATGTTTCTTTAATTTACTAGCATGCCACTCTTTTTGAAAATTACACTCTATGTCTTCTTTCATTCCAATTAATTTTTTGTCTTCGAAATGTAGCTTTATATCTCCTTTGTTAATGACATATTCATCGTGAGAAACTACAATAACGATTTTATTATATTTATTTGCTAGTTTTAACAGTAAAGATGAGACAAGCTCTCTATTTTCAGAATCCAAAGAATTTGTAGGTTCATCTGCTAAAATAATATTCTTATCTGTTACCATCCCTCTAGCAATAGCAACACGTTGTTCTTCTCCTCCTGATAAATCCTCTGGATATACATCCTTCAATTCTAGAATCTCTAATTCACTTAGAATATCATCTATTTTCTTTTCTACTTCTTTTGCTGATAAATTGAAAAAATCTAGCGAAATTTTCAAATTATCATACACAGTCAAATCATTTATTAGATTATGATTTTGAAATATAAAAGCTAGATTTTGCGCAATAAAGGATGAAACAATCTTCTTGTTACTCGTATCAATTTTGGAGCCATCATAAATATAAGTTACTTTAGGGTCATACTCTGAAATCAGACCAATTTTATTCAGTAACGAAGTTTTTCCAACTCCAGATTTTCCATAAATTGTATATAATTTTCCCTCTTTGAACTTTAGAGATGTTGGTAGCAACAGTGTTTTCTCGCCATACTTAATAGACAAGTTATGAATTTCAAACATTAACGGCCACCTCCTTATGAGAACGCTTACCTTCAAGGGTATTATAGCTCTTTTTTCAAACTATATCAATTTAAATGAGTAAAATACTTTTATAACAAATAAAATTTCACCTCCCGTTTATATCTGCAACTAGACAATTGACTTTCATATCAAATTTAATCTAAGTGCAAACAAAAAACTGCCCAGAGGCAGGTCTGACAAATTAATCTTGTTCTATAATTTCTGTGGTTGGTAAAAGCACTGCAATAATTATGGAGCATTATTTTACTGCATATCATTGTTCAATCTTTTTGAAAAATAGAGGACTAAGTCATCATTGTTTTCACAAGAACTGTAAGGGGCCAAGGGGCGATCCCTAAACCAAATTCCAGATCCATCTGGGATATAGCCTCGTTTAACATACAGTCTTTGAGCTGGGCCATAACCCGAGTGTAAACCAACCCCTAAAGTAACAATCTCTGATAGTAGCCGGACTCTTTTTTCCGCCTCTTCTAAGAGTTGATTCCCAATTCCTCGACTTCTAAATGGCTCAAAAACATTAAAATCAGTTAGTTCAGGATAGACTCCCACGAAAGGGCCGTGCTTGGCAGCAGGTAATATAGTGATATAGCCTGCCACAAATCCATCCGACTCAGCTACTAATACGTCCCTTTCCCCATTCTCCTGATCCTGAAAATAGCTGGTCAAGATATCCTTTCTACCCGGCCACCCTTGGTGGATAAAGGCTTGAGAGATGTGCTCAATATCTGTCTTTATCATCCTCCTGATGATTACACCTTCCTTCATAGTTCCCTCCTTGATACATTTCTTCCCACATTATAACATGATTAGAGCTAGGGAAAGGTCAAAGAGGCCCACCCGGACCTGAAAAAAAGACCCACCCGGGTCTTTTTTTTAATCTTCGTTTACGAAAGGCATCAAAGCCATTACGCGAGCGCGTTTGATAGCTGTTGTTACTTTACGTTGGTTCTTCGCTGAAGTTCCAGTTACACGACGAGGAAGGATTTTCCCACGTTCTGAAACGAAACGGCTAAGAAGCTCAGTATCTTTGTAATCGACATATTCGATTTTGTTTGCTGCGATGTAATCAACTTTTTTACGGCGTTTGAATCCGCCACGACGTTGTTGAGCCATGTTTAATTCTCCTTTATAGTTTTAATTCGTTAAACCCATTCTTAGAATGGAAGATCGTCGTCTGAGATATCCATTGGATTCGCTCCAAATGGATTTTCTTCACGACCAAAGTTTGGCGCTGCATTGCTTGGTTCAGATCCACCAAAGCTTGGGGTTGCATTTCCAGCAAAACCACCGTTGCCTGATGAATAGCCACCACCTGCATGCCCTTCGCGTGCTGCACGGCTTTCCAATAGTTGGAAGCTGTCTGCTACGACTTCAGTGACATAAACACGTTGACCTTGCTGGTTTTCGTAATTACGTGTTTGAATGCGACCGGTAATCCCAATCAAAGCACCTTTCTTAGCCCAGTTGGCTAAGTTTTCTGCTTGCTGACGCCAGATCACACAGTTGATGAAATCGGCTTCGCGCTCTCCATTTTGACTCTTGAAGTTGCGGTTGACAGCTAGGCTGAAAGTAGCAACTGCTTGATTGCTTGGAGTGTAGCGAAGTTCAGCATCACGGGTCATACGACCGACAAGTACAACATTGTTAATCATAAGTCACCTCTGATGATTTCTTACGCGTCAACTTTTACGATCATGTGACGAAGAATGTCACCGTTGATTTTTGAAAGACGGTCGAACTCGTTAAGAGCTACAGCGTCGTTCGCTTCAACGTTTACGATGTGGTAAAGTCCTTCACGGAAATCTTGGATTTCGTATGCAAGACGACGTTTTTCCCAATCTTTTGATTCAACAACAGTTGCACCGTTGTCAGTCAAGATAGAATCGAAACGTGCTACCAAAGCGTTTTTAGCTTCTTCTTCAATGTTTGGACGAATAATATAAAGAATTTCGTATTTAGCCATTGATAATGTTCCTCCTTTTGGACTAATGACCCCCTGTCTTTGCAAGGGGTAAGTGAGGTTTACTCACAAGAAACTATTATACCAGACTTTTCGAACAAAGGCAAGAATTATCTTTAGGATTTAAAAAATGATTTCTGGACGTCCCCTTCGAGAAAAAAGAAAGAAATGTCCTAAAAAATGATATTTTATAGAAGAAACTATTCCCACTCTTCCTCTCCTTTCCTTAAAGAAAACTGATATCAGTTAGCTTTAAGCTTGAGTCTTTATACTAGCTACAACAAATCTCAAGAAACGAGGAACGATTATGAATTATCTTATCATCCCCGCCTATCAACCGGATCTGAATCTTGTCAAACTGGTTCGCTTGGTCCACGCCAAGAGCGATCTCCACATCATCGTGGTCGACGATGGGAGTGATGCTGACAAAAAAGTGATTTTTGACAAATTAGAGGGTCTTGCGACAGTTCTGACCCATGAGCACAACCAAGGAAAAGGGCAAGCTCTCAAGACTGCTTATGCATACATCCTAGAAAGAGGCACCTATGGAAGCATTGTTACAGCTGATGCAGACGGTCAGCACAAAATTTGGGATATTTTCAGGGTTGTTAACCAATCTCAAGAGCATCCTGGAACACTTATTCTAGGAGCCCGCGCCTTCTCTGGAAAAGTTCCTTTGCGTTCCGCCTTCGGAAATAAATTGACCCGCTTCTTATTTAAGCAACAAACCGGAGTGGCGGTCAGCGATACCCAAACGGGCCTACGGGCTTTCACTACGAATCTCTTGCCTTTCATGCTTGAGGTTGACGGACAGCGCTATGAATATGAAATGAATGTACTCCTCGCAGCAAGCAAATCCTTCCCCATCGTGGAAGTTCCCATCGAGACGGCCTACATCAATGACAACGAAGGCTCCCATTTCCGACCTATTCGAGATGGCCTCATGATCTACAAGGACATGTTCAAATTTGCCCTCTCCTCTCTGAGTAGTTTTATCGTTGACTATCTGGTCTACGCCTTCTTCCTTTTCGTGATGATGGCCGTGCCCATTAGTCTACGTATTCTCCTAGCCAATGGGATCGCTCGTGTAACGAGTTCCATCTTTAACTACTCGACCAATAAGCACCTAGTCTTTAAGAACAAAGACAGCGTCGCTAAAACTGGAAGTGGCTACTTTGGCCTAGCCCTCGGCCTCTTTATTCTCGATACGCTCTTGATTCGACTCTTCTATACTGCTTTCGGGCTCAATCTCCTGATCAGTAAGATTGTCGTTGGCTTCCTCCTCTTTCTGGTCTCATGGGTGATCCAGAAAAAAGTGATCTTCAAAGAAAGGACTGCTCCCCACCATGAAATTCTTTAAAAAATCCTACACCTATGCTGCCTGCTTTGGCCTTCTTTTGACCAGCAGTTTTAGCTACTCGATGCTCAAGACCTTTGTCTTATCCGATGCCATCCAAACCGTAAAAGCTACGACTACGGATACTAAAGCAGCAAAAAAAGCAGCTGCATCGGCAACAACGACCGATACCAGCTATTCAGATGACAATATCCAGGTGACTTTAACAGAAAAAACGGTTGAAAATACCCAGGTTTACATTGCAGATATCACAGTCAGCTCATCTGACTACCTCAAAACAGCCTTTGCACAAAACACATACGGAACCAACGTGACAGCTAAGACCTCTGTCACAGCTGCCAACAACAGTGCCATTCTGGCAGTGAATGGTGACTATTACGGGGCTAACAGTACAGGATACGTCATCCGAAATGGAGTGGTCTACCGCGATACCGTTCGGGAAGATTCAAGCAATGGTGACCTAGCCATTTACAAGGATGGATCCTTCAAAATTATCTACGAAGATGAGATCTCTGCAGATCAATTGGTCAAGGACGGGGTCGTCAATCTCCTCGCTTTCGGTCCTTCCTTAGTTGAAAATGGAGAAATTACCGTCGATACCAACTCAGAAGTTGGACAATCCATGGCATCCAACCCACGTACAGCGATTGGGATCATCGATGAAAACCACTACATTATCGTCGTGTCAGATGGACGGACTTCAGAAAGTGAAGGACTGTCTCTCTACCAATTAGCGGAAGTGATGAAGTCTTATGGCGTTAAAACAGCCTACAACTTGGATGGTGGTGGATCTTCTACCCTTTATTTCAATGGCCAAGTTATTAACAAACCAACTACAAATGGTACTATTTCAGAAAGGGCGGTGAGCGACATTGTCTACATCGGTTACTAATCCTATCAAACAACGATTGAAAAAAACGATTCTCTGGTATCCTCTTATTTCAGCTTTCTTCTTCGTTGGAAGTCGCATCTATGAACACTTTAGTTTTGGCGAAACCTCTGCCTTCATGCACTACCTCTTCTTTATTCCTTTGATCGGTGGCACCCTACTAGTGCTTCTACAGTTGATGGTGAAAGGCTTCTCTCGCCTGAGTCTCAATCTTTGGAATTCTGGAGTGGCTACGCTCACAGCCGGAGCCCTCTACCGAGGGATTGTTAACCTCTCTGGTCGATCTACTACAATGGATCAACCCTATTATTACCTTGGAGTTGCCTTTCTAGCACTAGCTCTGATCAGCCTCTTCTTTGTCCGCAGTGTCTGGGTGGAAAAAACAGCCTAAGACATGAAAAACGTCCGTTTCTTAAAAAAACGGACGTTTTTTAGGGTAAGTTAACGGATGAAGAACTTAACCTTCACGTTTTTTGCTGACTACAAAGCCTGCTAAAGCTAGTGAGGTCATGCCAAAGAGGCTAAGGACTGTGGAAGCCAATTCTTCTTGACCTGTTTTTGGAAGACCCGTTGCTGGTGTAGCAGCTACTTCTGCTTGGCCACCCGTATGATAAGTGACAGCGACTGGTTTGACACTTGCCACTTCTTTTGTTTCGCTTGCAGCTGGTTGAGCTGGAGTTACTGGGTTTTCAGGTTGAGATGTTGGGGTAGTAGGAGTCACTGGAGCTACAGGATGGACTGGATTTACAGGACTTACTGGATCAACTGGCGATGGCTGTGGTTCCTGTTGTGGTTGAGGTTCTGGAGTTGGTTTTTCTTCTTCCACTTTTTCCACAAATGTCTTGTTACCCAAGATTGAAGCAGATAACTTCTTCCCTGCCTTATTCACATCTTCGATGTATTGGATAAAGACTTCTGTATCTGGATTAATAGCACCGATCAATTTTGTATCGCGGAAGACTGAGAAGCCATCACCACCACCATACAAGAAGTCGTTGATAATCGCCTTGTAGGTCTTGTTGCGATCAATTTCAGTTCCGTCTGCCTTGTAAGCTTTCACGACCTTATAAGGATTTTCTTCCGTTGCATCGGCTGGTTTCGTATAGGTGTACTTGATCCCTGCCATTTGCAAGAAGTAAAGCTCTTTCTCATCATATTGTTGATCCAAAGCTTTGTAGATTTGGTCCCCAGTGATTTCTACTACTTGGAGGATATTTCCAAATGGTTGCACTGCTTGAGCTGCACCCCAAGTGACTGTTCCGTCTGGTTTCACCACGAGGTCTGCACGAATTCCTCCATTATTGGTGAAGGCAAAGTCAACATCTGGATAACCTGATTTTTTGGCAATATCTAGTTGCGCTGCTGTGACCAAATCTCCAACAGCACTTTCTTTTTGCGCATTCAATTCACGGGTAATATTTTCAGCTTTGTCTGCTGTACCGATTTTTGCTTCTGTTACTTTTTTAACCGTCGCATTGGCATCATCGATGATCGCTTGAACCTTGGCATCTTTTGCTTTGCCTTTCGATGGATCTACCGCAATAATCTTAGCAGTTGGAGCTTTGACAAAGTCAGCTGTATCCGTATCTAGGACCCCACGGACATCCGAGTAAGCTTTCCCTTGAGACGTACCTTGAACAATCAAGGTATTTCCAACCATCCCGTTTGTATATTGGTGGTTATGACCTGCAAAGACGATATCCACTGAGTTTTCAGGATAGATTTGGTTTAATTTTTTGATCATGTCTGCAGCAGGACCTTCTGCTACCCCATTTTTACTTGTTGCAGCAACGTGGGCCAAGACAGCGATAGCATGAACGCCTTGGTCATTCAGTTCACGCGCATATTTGGCAATGGATTCTGCTTCATCCAAAACACGGTATTGTTCATGATTTTTACGCAAAACAAGATTTGGGAATTCTGTCGTAACAACCCCGATAAATCCGACCTTAACGGTCTTGTCATTGACTGGGATTTCTTTGATGGTATAAGGTTTCCAGTCAAATGGGATTTTGTTAGTATCTTTGTCAACCAAGTTGGCAATTACAACTTCTTGTTTAGAAGCTTCATGAGGATACTCATCGACGATCTTATTGAATTGACCAGGTGTTGGGGCTTCTCCCTTCATGATCCGGTTGAATTCACCAAGTCCTTCGTCAAACTCGTGATTTCCAAGAGTGCCATATTCAAAGTTCATTTCATTGAAGACTTTTACAGTTGGTTCATCTTGAAGGAGGGCAGAGTTGGCTGGACTAGCGCCGACCATATCTCCCGCTTGCACACGGATGCTGGCATTTGGCGTTCCGGCATTCTCCGTTTCAAAGTCTTTTTGCGAATCGTTCAAATAGGTTGCCAAAAGTGGGGCTGTTCCTGCATTTTTCACAGTTTCGCCTTCTAAACGAGCTGTCCCTGTTTGTTCCAAGGCACCGTGGAAGTCATTGACGCCCATGAACTGCACAGGCAATTCGTCTGCAAAAACGCTATTGATCGCAAAAACACTAAGACCTGCAGCGACCGCTAGGATACTGCTTTTCAAGATAATTTTTTTCTTCATAGAATACTCCATTTTCTAATGTAGAACACTTCTCCAAAAAGGAGAACGCAGAACAGTTGAATTGCTGCAATCAGCTCTTCCATTTTACTATTTTTTCGGTTTTACTTCAATATTTTCCTGGAAACTCTTGCAATTTTATTTGAAAACGCTTGATTTCCGAACATCTATTCTCATCCTCTTACTTTTGTTACTTGCTGTTCATCACAAAAGAGGCTGGGACAAAAGTCCTAGCCTCTCAATTATTTTTGGATTGTCGAGCAAGACGCAGTGGTTGAGTGGGCTCTACTACGCTGATTTCATCAGCTTTTACAGCCCTACTCAACTGTGCGGAGGTGGGACGACGAAATCGAATTCTAACGAATTACCGATTTCTGTCCCACTCTCTTTTCTTATTTATTCACGTTTTCCCATTTCCAGTTTTGAACTTCTGGAATGTCGTCTCCGTTTTCACGGATGTAGTCATGGTGGAAGGCGATTGTTTCATCCATCTTCGCTGCAAATGCGCTTGCTGCATCTCCAAGAGCTGCATTAGCTGCATCTTGTGCCAAGTGGAAGCGATCCAACTCAGACATCACACGCATATCAAATGGTGTGGTGATATCCCCGTTTTCACGGTAACCATGTACACGAAGGTTATGGTTGTGACGGTTGAAGAAGATATCACGGATCATGCCTTCGTAACCATGGAAAGCAAAGATGACTGGTTTATCAGTTGTGAAGACTTTGTCGAACTCTTCATCTGAAAGTCCACGCGCATCAACGGATGGGTGACGCAATTTCAAGATATCCACAACGTTGACAAAGCGGATCTTCAATTCTGGGAAGGCCTTGTGCAAGATTGTGATGGCTGCAAGAGCTTCTAAGTTTGGCTCAGTACCTGCGGCTGCAATAACAAGATCTGGCTCTTCATCTGCTGAAACAGTTGATGCCCAATCGATCACCTTGTATCCTTCACGAACCAATTCTTCTGCTTCAGCTGCTGAATAGAATTGAGGACGTGGGTGTTTAGAAGAAACGATCAAGTTGATCACATCTTCTCCCTTGAAGGCTTCATCCATCACTGCAAGCAAGCTATTGGTATCTGCTGGCAAGTACTCACGGATATATTCAGGAGTTTTCTCAGCCAAGTGAGTCAAGATACCTGGATCTTGGTGAGTGTAACCATTGTGGTCTTGTTGGAAGACAGTTGAAGTTGCAATCAAGTTCAAGGCTGGGTAGTTTTTACGCCATGTTGTATGGGTCTTAGACTTACGCAACCATTTGAAGTGTTGAGTGATCATAGAATCCACAACACGAAGGAATGATTCGTAAGAAGCGAAGAAGCCATGACGACCTGTCAAGACATATCCTTCAAGCATTCCTTCTGCTTGGTGCTCTGACAATTGAGAGTCAATGACACGACCAGCAGGGCTCAACGCTTCATCGTAGTCTGGTTTCATACGTCCTAACCATTGACGGCTTGTACGAGTAAAGACTTCTTGAAGACGGTTTGATTTGGTTTCATCCGGTCCAAAGATACGGAAGTTGTGTGGGTTCGCATCCACAAGATCTGCTGCATACTTACCAAATTCGATCATATCTTGCGCCATGATAGCACCTGGTGTTTCGATCTTGAAGGCATGTTTCTTCCAATCAGCTGTGTTCATTGGTTTGATCACACCAGCATTTGTGATTGGGTTCATCGCCATGCGACGGTCACCTTTTGGTGCGATTTCAGCAATTTCAGGAAGTAATTTACCAGTTTCGTCAAACAACTCAGCTGGACGGTAAGATTCCAACCATGAAAGAAGGGCATCCACATGCTCCATGTGGTGAGCATCTACTGGGATTGGAACTTGGTGAGCACGGAAGCCACCCTCAATTGGTGTTCCTTCCCAAGCTTTTGGTCCAGTCCAACCTTTAGGAATACGAGCAATCAAGACAGGGTATACTGGTTGAGTTGCTTCTTCTGCAGAACCTTTACGAGCTTCTGCTTGGACTTTCTTGATTTCTTCAATCGCTTCGTCCAATTTCTCTGCAAACAAAGCGTGAGCAGCTTCGTGGTCATCAGAAATAGCGGTTACGTTTGCAAAGATTGGTTTCCAACCAAGACCTTCAAAGAAGAGGGCCAATTCTTCATCTGTTTTGCGTTCGAAGATGGTTGGGTTGTGGATCTTCCCACCGTTGAGGTAGAAGATTGGAAGGATAGCCCCATCGTTGACTGGGTTCAAGAAGGTATTTGACAACCAACCAGCCATCAATGGACCTGTTTCTCCTTCACCGTCACCGATAACTGTGGCAGCAATCACATCTGGATTATCCAATACAGCACCTGCAGCGTGAGAAAGGGCATAACCAAGTTCTCCACCTTCGTGGATAGATCCTGGTGTTTCAGGCGCCGCGTGAGAAGCGATTCCTCCTGGGAATGAGAAGATCTTACACAAGTGTTTGAAACCTTCTTCATTTTGTGGGATGTTTGGATTCAATTCAGTATAAGAACCATCTAAGTAAGAGTTCGATACCATTACTTGTCCACCGTGACCTGGTCCTTCAATGTAGAACATATCCAAGTCGTATTTGTTGATGGCACGGTTCAAGTGAGCATAGATAAAGTTTTGCCCTGGTACAGTTCCCCAGTGTCCGATTGGGTGAGCCTTCAAGTCATTTTCAACGACTTCGCGCTTCAACAATGGGTTATCTTTCAAGTACATTTGAGCAGCTGAAATGTAGTTGGCTGCACGCCACCAAGCGTCTACTTTATCCAAGTAAGCTTTGCTGTTATAATCGACAGTCATCTTGTCTCCTCACAATTTCTAGACAGGTCTGTTGAACAACCTGTTCGTTTGATCAATAGTTTAAACAATCTGTTTTCCAGTCAAACAGATGATATTGAAGAAAATATTCAATATTACTTCTATTCTATCAAGAATTTCCCTTTTTGTACATCAGAAAGTAAGAAAAATATTCTTTGAACGTCAAATTTTAATTTCCTACTAAAGTGGTTCCATTCCCTACAGGGATAGGTTTTAAAAAAAGACTTTGCTGATTTTTGCAAACCAGCAAAGTCCCAAATGAAATGGAGTCAGTTAAATGACTTTTTGACCTTTCTTGTAGACATCTGTCACGAGATTTGTCGCAAAGAAATAGAAGAGATAATCTAGATTTGGTGCATCAAAGATGGTAATGTCGGCCTGTTTGCCAACATCGAAAGAGCCGATTGTTTTAGCACGATCAACTGAATAGGCCGCATTGATGGTCACTGCATTGAGAATTTCTACTGGAGTTAGGCGCATCATGAAGCAACCTAGATGCATGGCAAACTGGAGATTGGCTGTTGGACAAGACCCTGGGTTGCTGTCCGTTGTTAGGGTAATGGCCATCCCAGCGTCCAACATCTTACGAGCCGGTGCATAAGTATCTTCCATCAAGCTAAAGGTTGTGGCTGGTAATAGATTGCCAATCACTTTTGCTGCAGCTAGTTTTTGAATACCTTCATCGGTAATCACCATCAAGTGTTCTGCGCTGGTAGATTTCAATTCAGCCGCCACATCAACACCACCAATGGATTCGATCTCATCGGCATGGATCCGTAGCTTGAAGCCCATCTCCTTAGCTTTTGAAAGAAGATAGCGAGATTCATCTGCTGTAAAGACACCTTTTTCACAGAAGATATCACAGAACTCAGCTAGTTTTTCTTCCTTCACTTTGGGAAGCATTTGCTCCACAATGAGATCTAAATATTCTTGGGAACGGCCCTTGTATTCTATGGGAATCGCATGGGCTGCCATAAAGGTTGATACCAAGTCTATTTGATGATCACGGTCCAGTGCAGCCACAACATCCAACTGGCGTTTTTCAGTTTCCCAATCCAAACCATAGCCACTCTTGGCTTCGACAGTAGTCACCCCATGACGCAACATGTAATCCAACAGTCGTTTGGACTTGTCATAGAGATTTTCAAAAGAAGCTTCCCGTGTCGCCCGAACCGTGCTCAGAATTCCACCGCCTTGGGCGAGGATGTCTAAGTAAGAAACACCCGCTAATTTTTTCGCAAATTCATGTTCCCGACTACCTCCATAGACCAAGTGGGTGTGGCAGTCAATCAGGCCAGGAGTCGCAACTTTTCCTTCACAGGATTTCACTTCCGTATGGTCATCGATCAGTTCAGGGTCTGGTTGACCTGTCCCAACTGCAAGAATCTTTCCATCTTTAATGGCGATATAAGCATCGGAAAGAATTTTTGCCTCTGCCATCTCCTTGCCATAGAGAGGATGACCCAGATCATTCGGACAAAACAATTGGTTAAAGTGGGTTAATAGGATATCAGCAGACATATGAAACATTCCTTTCTATTTCCATTGTTATTCATTTTACAATTCTACAGGAAAAGCGTCAAAAAAAGTCAAAAAGTTTTTCCCTCATTTTTTTTTGCTTTATTAAAAATTATATTTTTTTTTGACTCTCTATTGACGTTTCTTGGATACAATAAAGAAAATATAAATTCACAGTCCAACTATAAGGAGGGTTCTGCTATGTCATTTATAGACGAGAAAGAAATTGCAGCTGCTATGTCTGTCAAACTTGACTTTGATGTCCTACCCGAAAAGGCGACTTTTCAAGAAGGCATCCGTCGTGCACCTGATAGAGGCTTCCGCTTAACGCAAGCTCAGACTGAAATTGCCCTTAAAAACGCTTTGCGTTACATTCCTAAAAAATTCCACCAAGAGTTGATCCCAGAATTTCTGGAAGAACTAAAAACTCGTGGTCGGATCTATGGCTATCGCTTCCGTCCAAAAGATCGTATCTACGGAAAACCAATCGATGAGTACAAAGGAAAATGCACAGCTGCTAAGGCTATGCAGGTCATGATCGACAACAACTTGAGCTTTGAAATTGCTCTTTATCCATATGAATTGGTCACTTATGGGGAAACAGGATCTGTCTGTGCCAACTGGATGCAATACAACTTGATCAAGAAATACTTGGAAGTCATGACAGAAGACCAAACCTTGGTGGTTGAATCGGGTCACCCTCTTGGCCTCTTCAAATCGAAACCAGAAGCTCCTCGTGTCGTCATTACTAACGGTCTCTTGATTGGTGAATATGACAATATGCGCGACTGGGAAATTGCTGAAGAAATGGGAGTAACCAACTACGGTCAGATGACGGCTGGTGGCTGGATGTACATCGGTCCTCAAGGGATCGTTCACGGTACTTTCAACACCCTTCTCAATGCTGGTCGTCTTAAACTCGGTGTGCCTGATGACGGCGACTTGACCGGTAAACTCTTTATTTCATCTGGTCTCGGTGGAATGAGCGGAGCTCAAGGGAAAGCAGCTGAAATCGCAAAAGCGGTTGCCATCGTTGCAGAAGTGGACCGCTCTCGGATCGAAACCCGTCACTCTCAAGGCTGGATTAGCCAAGTGACAGATAGTGCCGAAGAAGCTGTGAAATTGGCTCAAGCAGCCCTTGAAGCTGGTGAATCCACTTCGATTGCCTACCATGGTAATATCGTAGATTTGCTCGAATATGTCAATGAACACCAAGTTCACGTTCATCTCTTGTCTGACCAAACCTCTTGCCACAACGTCTATGATGGTGGCTATTGCCCAGTTGGCATCAGTTTTGAAGAGCGTACACGTTTGCTGGCAGAAGACAAAGAAACCTTCCGCCGTTTGGTTGATGAAACCTTGGCTCGTCACTTTGCAGTGATCAAAGCCTTGACGGCTAAAGGTACTTACTTCTTCGACTACGGTAATGCCTTCATGAAATCCGTGTACGACTCAGGCATCAAGGAAATTTCTAAGAATGGTCTCGATGACAAGGACGGCTTCATTTGGCCATCTTATGTGGAAGATATCATGGGACCTATGCTCTTTGACTATGGTTATGGTCCATTCCGTTGGGTCTGCCTCAGCGGTAAACACGAAGACTTGATTGCAACTGACCATGCAGCTATGGAAGCCATCGATCCAACTCGTCGCTACCAAGACCGCGACAACTACAACTGGATTCGCGATGCTGAAAAGAACCAATTGGTGGTTGGTACCCAAGCTCGTATCCTCTACCAAGATTGTATGGGCCGTGTCAACATTGCTTTGAAATTCAATGAACTCATTCGCCAAGGCAAGATTGGACCGGTCATGATCGGACGTGACCACCATGACGTATCCGGTACAGATGCTCCATTCCGTGAAACATCAAACATCAAAGATGGATCAAACGTTACTTGTGATATGGCGGTTCAATGTTACGCTGGTAACGCTGCTCGCGGTATGAGTCTTGTCGCTCTCCACAATGGTGGTGGTACTGGTATCGGTAAAGCCATCAATGGTGGATTTGGTCTCGTCCTAGACGGTAGCCACCGAATCGACGAAATTATCAAATCTGCTATTTCATGGGATACCATGGGAGGGGTTGCTCGTCGGAACTGGGCACGGAACGATCATGCTATCGAAACAGCGATCGAGTACAACCGTCTCCATGCAGGAACAGACCACATCACCATTCCTTATCTGGCAGATGAAGATTTGGTCAAAGAAGCCGTTCAAAAATTGTTTTAACATCAAAAAATAAAAACTGAGAAAGGGGAGGAAAATACAAAGACTCCTCCTCCCCAACTTCTCCTATAAAAAGAGGTAATCATATGGCAAAAATTGTTGAGTGTATTCCAAACTTCTCTGAAGGACGCAATCAGGCTGTGATCGACGGATTAGCAGCTACAGCAAAAAGTATTCCAGGTGTCACTTTACTAGACTACTCGTCCGATGCCAGCCACAACCGTAGCGTCTTTACACTCGTTGGGGATGAAGAAAGCATTCAAGAAGTGGCTTTCCAATTGGTGAAATACGCTTCTGAAAACATTGATATGACCAAGCACGAAGGCGAACACCCTCGTATGGGGGCAACAGACGTTTGTCCATTCGTTCCCGTTAAAGATATCACTACTGCTGAATGCGTTGAGATCGCTAATAAAGTGGCTGAACGCATCAATCGTGAATTAGGTATTCCAATCTTCCTTTATGAAGATGCTGCAACTCGTCCAGAACGGAAAAACTTGGCCAAAGTGCGTAAAGGACAATTTGAAGGAATGCCAGAAAAATTGTTGGAAGAAGACTGGAAGCCAGACTACGGTGAACGCAAGATTCACCCAACTGCAGGGGTTACAGCTGTCGGTGTCCGTATGCCACTCGTTGCTTTCAATATCAACCTTGACACAGACGACCTAGAGATTGCCAATAAGATTTCTAAAATCATTCGTGGATCAAGCGGTGGATACAAATACTGTAAAGCGATCGGTGTCATGCTAGAAGATCGCAACATCGCCCAAGTCTCCATCAACATGGTCAACTTGGAACAATTCCCATTGTATCGTGTTGTGGAAACCGTTCGTTTCGAAGCACAACGCTACGGTGTTCGCATCATCGGAACAGAACTTATCGGACTGGCTCCTGCTAAGGCTTTGATCGACTCTGCTGAATACTACTTGCAATTAGAAGACTTTGACTACAGCAAACAAGTCTTGGAAAATCACTTGTTGGGTTAGAAAGGGAGTTCTATGAAACTAGTTGACTTAAGTATTACGGAGTTTGCCAAGTTCCTTGGTTCGGATGCTCCAGCTCCAGGTGGTGGTTCTGCTGCTGCTCTATCTGCTGCGAATGGGATTTCCCTTACAAAAATGGTCTGTGAACTGACCATTGGAAAGAAAAAATACGCAGAATTTGAAGACCACATCAAAGGGGTTCATGAAAAAAGCGCTCAACTCCAAGACCAATTACTAGAAGCCATCGACAAGGATACAGAAGCCTTCAACGTCGTATCAGCTGTCTTTGATCTTCCAAAAGAAACGGAAGAAGAGAAAGCTGCTCGTCGTGAAGCCATGCAAAAAGCTTTGAAACATGCGACAGTATCTCCTTTCTCTATGATAGAGCTCATCGTTGAAGCTCTTGAAACCACCAAAGAAGCTGTTGGTAAGTCCAACACCAATGCGGCGAGTGACTTAGGAGTGGCTGCTCTCAATCTCAAGGCTGGACTTCAGGGGGCTTGGCTCAATGTCCTGATCAACATTTCAGGAATCAAGGACCAAGACTTCGTCCAAGAATACCATAGCAAGGGACTCGAACTCCTCCAAACCGGTTCTGATCTTGCAGATAACATTTACCAAACCATTTTAGAAAGTCTATCTTAAACCTAGCAAATAAAAATAAAGAAAGAAGGGATTCTATGGTTTTATCGGATATTGAAATTGCCAATTCTGTCCAAATGAAGCCCATCACGGAAATCGCTGCTGAACTTGGATTGACTGAAGACGACATTTCGCTCTACGGAAAATACAAGGCAAAAATCGATAGCAACCAACTGGAACAACTCAAGGATAAAGAAGATGGAAAGCTGATCCTCGTGACAGCCATCTCTCCGACACCTGCTGGAGAAGGAAAGACAACCACCTCTGTTGGCTTGGTCGATGCTCTTTCAGCTATTGGTGAAAAAGCCGTCATTGCTCTCCGCGAACCGTCTCTTGGCCCTGTCTTTGGGATCAAGGGTGGAGCTGCCGGTGGCGGGTACGCCCAAGTGGTTCCAATGGAAGATATCAACCTTCACTTTACCGGAGACTTCCATGCCATTGGGATTGCCAACAACCTCCTTGCAGCCTTGATTGACAACCATATCCATCACGGCAATGAGTTGGGCATCGATTCTCGTCGCATCACCTGGAAACGGGTGGTCGATATGAACGACCGTCAACTCCGTCATATTGTCGATGGCCTTCAAGGAAAAACAAACGGAGTTCCTCGTGAAGATGGCTTTGACATCACCGTGGCTTCTGAAATCATGGCCATTCTCTGTCTCTCTGAAAATATCCTTGATCTCAAAGAACGTCTTGATCGCATCATTATTGGGTACAACTACCAAGGACAACCGGTCACAGCCAAAGATCTCAAGGCTGGAGGTGCCATGGCAGCTGTCCTCAAAGATGCCATCCATCCAAATTTGGTGCAAACCTTGGAACATACTCCTGCCATCATCCACGGTGGACCATTTGCCAATATCGCCCATGGCTGTAACAGTGTGCTGGCTACTAAACTAGCCCTCAAATATGCAGACTATGTCGTGACAGAAGCTGGTTTTGGAGCAGACCTCGGTGCTGAAAAATTCATCGATATTAAGTGCCGCATGGCCGGGCTCAAACCTGCTGCCGTTGTCCTCGTCGCAACCATCCGTGCTCTCAAGATGCATGGTGGAGTTGCCAAAGCAGACTTGGCTACCGAAAATGTCCAAGCCGTTATCGATGGACTACCAAACCTAGACAAACACTTGGCCAACATTCAAGAAGTCTATGGTCTACCAGTGGTCGTTGCCATTAACAAATTCCCACTGGATACAGAAGCAGAGCTAGAAGCTGTCTATGAATCTTGTAAGAAACGCCATGTAGATGTGGTCATTTCAGATGTCTGGGCACATGGTGGAGCTGGTGGTCGTGACTTGGCTGAAAAAGTCATTCAACTGGCTCAAGAAGAAAACCACTTCTCTTATGTCTATGACGAAGAAGACAGCATTGAAACAAAATTGACCAAGATCGTCACAAAAGTCTATGGTGGTAAAGGCATCAGCTTAACACCAGCGGCCAAACGCGAACTCAAAGAATTGGAAGCTCTTGGCTTCTCAAACTACCCAATCTGTATGGCCAAAACCCAATATTCCTTCTCAGACGATGCGAAGAAGATGGGAGCACCAAAAGATTTCACAGTTAAAATCAGTAACCTTAAGGTGGCTGCCGGAGCTGGCTTCATCGTAGCTCTCACTGGTACCATTATGACCATGCCTGGCCTACCTAAAGTTCCTGCCAGTGAAAAGATTGATATCGATGCCCACGGCAATATCACTGGTCTCTTTTAAGAAAGAAGGCGTCCTATGGTGACTCTCCTTCATCTTACCCCCGCAGATTATCAAATTTCTACCTGGTCCGGTGGCCAAACCACCCAACTCTTTCTCTCCCCAGAGGGAGGAAGCTATCCAGATCGGACCTTTGACTTCCGCCTCTCTACTGCAACGGTAGAGGTTGAAAAAAGTAACTTTACCGATCTCACGGGCTACCACCGAATCTTGATGCCCTTGAATGCCTCCATTAGGCTCACCCATCACCATAAAGAAGTGGTTTTGAACCCCTTTCAAAGCTACTTCTTTGATGGGGGAGATCCTGTATCTAGCCAAGGGACTTGTCAAGACTTTAATTTGATTTACAAACCTTCTTATCAGGGGCATATGAGTGCTATATCCCCAAAAGAGAGTGTCAAAAGTCAGAGTCGCTATCAATTGATCTACGCTCTCTGTCCACTAACACTCGAATGGGGAAACAATCATTCTCAAACTCTCCAAACTCACGAGCTCCTGGTGATCGAACAAGCATCTCCTCTTCAAGAGATGACAATCACGTTTTTACCCCATCAGTCTGGGGAGCAACCGATTGCTATCTGGACTGGACTACAATAATGTTCACAAAGGAGAAACATTATGAACGGAGCACATAAACAGTCGATTGAGGAACAAGAAAAAGCGAAATTCAGCTTTAGCGGTGCCACTCTTTACGGTATCAACGCCGTAATCGGATCTGGTATCTTCCTCCTTCCTCAAAAAATTTATTCTGGCCTCGGACCAGCTTCTCTAGCTGTCATGTTCGGGGTTGCCATTCTCGTCATGCTACTATCAGCCTGTCTGGCTGAAACAGCTGGCTACTTCGACAAAAACGGTGGAGCCATGCAATACTCAAAAGCCGCTTTCGGAGACTTCGTTGGCTTTAACGTTGGGATTCTCGGTTGGGCCGTTACTGTTATCGCTTGGGCTGCCATGTTAGCCGGATTTGCTAAGATCTTCATCATCACCTTCCCAGCATTTGAAGGCTACAACCTTCCGATCAGTATCGGTATGCTGATTCTCTTGAGTCTGATGAACATTGCCGGTCTGAAAACCTCTAAGATGTTTACTCTGACAGCTACTGTTGCAAAATTAATTCCAATTGTCCTCTTCTCACTCTTTGCCATCTTCTTCATTCCCGGTGGCGTGAGCAAGGGCAACTTCACACCTTTCCTTCAATTGGAAAGTGGAACAAACCTCTTCAGTTCTATTTCTAGTACAGCCGTCTACATCTTCTACGGTTTCATCGGATTTGAAACCATGTCTATCGTTGCAGGGGAAATGCGCAACCCTGAAAAGAACGTTCCCCGCGCTATTCTAGGTTCTATCAGTATTGTATCTGTTCTCTACATGTTGATCATCGCAGGAACAATCGCCATGCTTGGTGGTCGCATTATGCAAACTGGTGCACCAGTACAAGACGCATTTGTCGAAATGATTGGCCCTATCGGAGCTCCACTCGTTTCTTACGGAGCCCTCATTTCAATCGCCGGTCTAAACATCGGTGAATCCATCATGGTCCCTCGTTTTGGTGCCGCATTAGCAACTGAAAAACTCTTGCCAGAAGGGCTTGGAAAAACAAACTCTAAGAATGCCCCTGTCATTGCCATTATCATTTCTGGTATCTTCGCCTTCTTACTCTTGTTATCTGGCTCTTTCGAAACATTAGCAACCTTCAGTGTTGTCTTCCGTTTCTTCCAATACATTCCAACTGCTTTGGCAGCCATCAAACTCAGAAAAATGTACCCAGACAAAAAGGTTACCTTCCGAGTACCATTTGGTCCTGTTATCCCAGTTCTAGCTGTTGTGATCAGTATCTTGATGATTGCAGGGGACAACCTAATGAACTTTGTTTGGGGTGCCATCGGTCTCGTGATCGCAAGTGGACTCTACTTTGTTTTCCACGGCGATAAACTACATAAATCGAAAACCCTTCCTCACTAATTTTCTTTACACACTAGATGGGAACAGAGACGGGAGTGAAGCTCGGTTTTGCTCCCTAACCCATCTAGGACTCCACGAATGTCAAACCTGAGCCCTTTTCTCTATGACTCCTTTCAATTTTTTTAGATCAATAGACAATGGGCCCATGTTTGGTATTCAAACCGAAGTAAACAACACTACTTCCACAGAACAACTATTCATAATCGGAGGTTTTATATGACTCAATTGATTCATTTAGATGGTAATAGCTTAACACTCGAAGAAGTCATCGCTGTCGCTCGGCACGGTGCCCAATGTGAGCTTGATGAACAAGCCAAAGAAGCCGTTATCGCATCCCGTAAAATCGTTGATGACATTGTCCGGGAAAAACGAGTCGTCTATGGTGTAACCACTGGCTTTGGTTCCCTCTGTAATGTCAGCATCTCTCCAGAAGATACTGTTCAACTGCAAGAAAACCTGATCCGAACTCACTCATCTGGCTTCGGTGATCCACTTCCTGAAGATGCTGTTCGTGCCATCATGCTGATCCGTATCAACTCACTCTTGAAAGGTTATTCTGGCATTCGTCTGTCAACCGTTGAAAAACTGTTAGAATTGCTCAACAAAGGAGTCACTCCTTATATCCCTGAAAAAGGCTCTCTCGGAGCTTCTGGAGACCTTGCTCCTCTTTCTCATATGGTTTTACCAATGTTGGGCCTTGGACGTGCCTACTACAAAGGAGAACTTCTCAGTGGTCAAGAAGCCTTAGATCGTGCTGGAATTGAAAAGATCCAATTAGCTGCCAAAGAAGGGCTTGCCTTGATCAATGGTACGACTGTCCTAACCGGTATCGGTGCTCTTGCGACTTATGATGGTATCCAATTGCTCAAACTCTCTGATATCGCTGGTGCTCTCTCAATGGAAGTTCACAATGGAATTACCAGTCCATTCGAAGAAGACCTTCATTCCATCCGCCCACAAAGTGGACAATTGGCAACTGCTCGCAACATCCGTAACCTTCTTGAAGGAAGTAAGAATACCACTGTTGCGACTCAACAACGGGTACAAGATCCTTATACACTTCGCTGTATCCCTCAAATACATGGAGCCAGCAAGGATTCTATTGCTTACGTAAAAGAAAAAGTTGAAATCGAAATCAACTCTGTCACAGATAACCCAATCATTACCAAAGAAGGACACGTCATCTCAGGAGGTAACTTCCACGGTGAACCAATGGCGCAACCATTTGACTTCTTAGGCATTGCCCTTTCTGAAATTGGGAACGTATCTGAACGTCGGGTGGAACGCTTGGTCAACAGCCAACTCAGTAAATTACCATCCTTCTTAGTCAAACACCCTGGACTCAACTCAGGCTTCATGATTACCCAGTATGCTTGTGCATCCCTTGCATCGGAAAATAAAATTTTGGCTCACCCTGCTAGTGTCGATTCTATTCCATCTTGTGAAAACCAAGAAGATTTCGTCAGCATGGGAACGACTGCCGCTCGTAAAGCAGCAGAAATTCTTAAAAACTCACGTCGCATCGTTGCTACTGAAATCATGGCAGCTTGCCAAGCCTTGGATCTCAAGCCAGAAAATCATGAACTTGGTAAAGGGACAAAACCAGCTTATGAGCTGATTCGTCAAAAACTGAACTTCATTGAATTTGACAAAGATATCGAAATCTTTGAAGAACTTAATAAAGCATCTGCTGTTGTCGAAAGCGAAGAATTCTTAGCAACCATCGAAAAAGCAGTTGACTTAAGCATTCAATACTGATACAGTAAGAATAAAGCAAAACAGAGGCTGGCGATCTTCTCAGCCTCTGCCTGCTTTCAGAAAAATAAGGGAGGCGACAAGCTTGCTCACAAACTACTATCCAATGACCTACAGCTACTACCAAGGTAGCATCGAGGACAATCCCTACACGGCCAAATGGGGAATGGTCACCAAATTTTTAGACCTAAACGACGAGACCCTCACTCCATTTGAGGGTATGACCTTTGGGATCATCGGCTTTAAGAGCGACAAAGGAGTCTATATCAATAATGGGCGTGTAGGAGCAGTCGAGGGTCCTACAGCCATCCGTTCTCAAATCGCTAAACTTCCATGGCACTGGGGAACCAATGTGACAGTGTATGATGTGGGAAATATTGACGGGCCTAACCATTCACTAGAAGAACTCCAAGAAAGTCTCTCACAAGCGATCCAGCGCATGTACCAACTAGGGATCCAACCCATTGTCCTAGGAGGCGGTCACGGAACTGCTTACGGCCACTATCTAGGGATTCAATCCAGTTTAGAAAAAGATGAACAACTGGCTGTGATCAATCTGGATGCCCACTTTGATTTGCGACCTTACGACCAAACCGGTCCCAATTCTGGAACAGGTTTTCGTCAAATGGCTGATCATGCGAAAGAAAAAGGTCAGGACTTCCCTTACCTCATCCTGGGGATCCAAGAGCACAATAATAACCTCTTCCTCTTTAATTACGTTGCTAAAACACCAAGCATTGATTTTTTAACTGGCCAAGATCTCTTCCAGATGAGCCACCAAGCCATTCTGGATCGAATCGATCAATTTTTAGAAAACCAAACCGCGATCTATCTGTCTATTGATATGGATTGCTTTGCGGTCGGCTCTGCTCCTGGTGTTAGCGCCATCCAATCGCTTGGTGTCGATCCTAAACTAGCCCTCCTGCTTCTCCAACACATTGCTGCTAGTGGTAAGCTAATCGGATTTGATGTCGTGGAAGTTTCTCCTCCTCATGATATTGACAACCATACTTCAAACCTTGCTGCGACCTTTATCTTTTACTTGACCCAAATATTGGCGCAACAAAAACTGAACTAAGAAGATTTCTACACACATAAAAAGCATAGAAACACCCATTACTAGGGTATTTCTATGCTTTTTCTTCGTTTTCAGGCACAATGATCTTTGCCTGAAAGGAGAACAGGCCACTTAGCCCTCTCTTATGATTTAGGCAAGAGCCACTACAGGTCTTTTAATTTTTTAAGAAAATGACGATCTCTGTAGGGATTCAAGTGTTGCTCTGCCACCTTCTTGTAGTAATTCTTATCTTCTTTCAAGAAGGTGCTCAGGGCAGGAGCGAGCTCTTCTCCTTTCTCCTTTTGATCAGATAAGAAAGCTAATAGATAATGAACCATCCCCTTATCCCGTGAATTAGCAGATGGTTTCATCGTCCTTTCTTTTCGAGCCAGATAATCCGCAACCTTCTCCTGATCCCCTTGCTGACAAGCAATCAAGGATTGGTAAAATTCGAGCAATTCTTCCTTCCAAGGGAAGCGAACACTGGACAAAATCTTCTGAGCTCTGTCAAAACAGAGGCGAGCTTGGATCAAATCTCCCTTCCAATAATAGGCGATCCCAAGATCAATATCAAAGACGACACGGACGGAATCAACAGCTTGATCTCCCACTAAACGCAGAACCTCTTCTAAGTGGGTGACCGCTACTTGGAAATGTCCTCTCACTTGCTCGATTTCAGCGAGGTAGGCCAAAGAAGCTGCAATTTGAATGGCATACTTGGCCTGCATGCTATTGGTTAAACTAAAGCAATCAATGGAGCGATACAGATGCCGGGTCGCCTGCTCCTCATCCCCAACCATCAGGTGATACAAGCCTTTCAAACGCAACTGGATCGCGATGACCTCATGATTATTGGCTTGGATAGCATCTTCCAGAGCCAAATCTGTATAATAGGCCATCTCAGAGATATTCTCCGTTTGAATGCAATAATAAATAATTTGCCGATAACCCTCTAAGAGGAAGTCGGATTGCTTGAGTTCCCGCGCATAGGAGATGACTTTTTGGATATCATGAATCCCCTTTTGATACTCCCCACTCCGAATAAAATAGCGACCTTCTAGGTACAAGTAACGCAGTTGCAAATGCTTGTATTCTCTATCTCTTTGGTGCCTTGAAAAGAGGTTATCTAATTCTTGGCGAATGCGGGATAGCTCTCCAAAAATGTCCAAATGGCTATTTGTACCATCTGATAGGAACCCCTCATCTGCCTTGGAATAAATCGGAAACAGTTCATGCTCCAGCTGAAGAATTTCTTCTAAGTAGGTCAACTCAAACGATAAGGAGCGCAAGAGATTTTGGGATTGCTTGTATTGGTAGGCAATTTCCTTATAAAGAAGAAGGTCCGTCGCATCTTCTAAGGTTTCTTCCAATTTTTGCGCAATTTGTTGGTGGAAGAGCCGCCGTCTAGCTGGCGAAAGAAGATGGTAACAGTACATGGCTACCAATTGCTTGCAAAATTGAACCATGAGAGCCTCTCCTTCTTCTACTATTGAGACGATCGCTCTTTCAGATAAAGGCTCGATTAATTCTGTCAAAACAGGAAGCTCTGTAGCCGTCAATTCTGCCAAGATAGACAGAGAAATTGGCTTATGAAAACAAGATAGGTAGTGTAGAAGAGCCTCTTCCTCACTGCTCATATCCCCAAGTTCCTGAGAAAGATAGGCTTGAATGATATCAGGCAAGGGTTCTAAATTTTCATTTTCTTTCCACTCTTCGATATAGCTGGACAGCAAGAACGGACTGCCTTCACTCCATTCAACCATCTGCTCCATCACTGCCGGCTCTATTGCCCCCAGTTCCCCTTTCAAGAGAGCACGACTTTCACTTGGGGAAAAATTGGTCAACTCTAGTTGGGACAAGCGTTTCTCTACCTTCAAGCCCCCCAAGAAGTTGACGAAGAAATCTGGTAGGGGATCTTCCGCTGTGAAAATTAGTTGCCATTTCTCCTGACTTCTTCTCTCCTCTAGTTGTTTCACTTTTTCTAGAGACACTGCATCGAACCACTGGGCGTTTTCAAGCAGGATCAGGAGCGGTTTTTCTTTGCTAAGGCCTTGAAGCTGATTCCATACAGAAATGAGATCATCCTCCTCTTCCAGAAGGGAAATCCCCATCTCATCCCCCAGTTTCTCTAGCGCTTGTCTGAGATCATTCCAGCTGCTTCCTTCGTATCGTTGACTAGTAGCTTTTCCTTCCACCTTGATAAAGTTAAAACTGCGATTGGACATCAAGACCAACTGTCGCAACAGACGTTTCTTACCTGTTCCAGATTGCCCCATCACGAGAAAAGGACCTACCGCTTCACCTGTCTCGACTAAGGAAAGGTATTCCTCGAGTTGCGAGAGTTCTTGTTTCCGACCAAAGAAGGAAAGTTCACGGATATTCAAGCAATTGGTCAGTTTATGAGTTCGTTTGGCTTCCAAAACGGAGTGATAAAGTTCCTCAATCGCTCGACTGGGACGCACACTGAGCTCGCGATCCAATAAATCAACTAGCTTATAATAGGTCTCAAAAAATTTTCCTAGCTGATGATGGAAGCTATAATACTCCATCAAGAGCTGGTAGTTTTTCTCTTCAAATTCATCCAGCTCTACCAAATGATGGAGCAAGAGTTCTATACTAGGATCTGCAAAACCGACCTGCTCAATTTTTTGATAGCAACTTTCGACATAGAGCTTCCTATAAGCATCTCGTTTGCGAGAAGCCCACTGATCAAAGTCTTCATCATCCTTGACATAGAAGCCCTCTAGAAAGTCTCCCTGATAGAGATCCAAGGCACTTAGTGGATTTCTTTCAAAGAGCTGAACATCCAAAGAAAGACTCAACTCAGGATTAAGAGCCAAACTACTTCTGCTTGGTGAGACAATGATATCTCCTTCAAAGATTTTATTGGCTTGGTAAACCGTATTCCGTAAGTTTTTGCGAGCTACTTGGTTTTCCTTATCTCCCCAAAGGATACTGGCTATTTCATCACGGTTAACTTGGCCCATGACCGCTAAATAATAAAGCAAGGCCTCCATCTTCGAAAAAGAAAACCGAATAGTTTTCTGATTGAAAACAACCTTAGGGGGTCCAAATAACTTTAACGTGAGATCTTTCTTCATTGCAAGCGCCTCCAAAAACTTCATATTAATACTATAAAAAAAAAGTTGGCTTTTAGCAAGTAATTTATCCAAATAAAAAGAGACTGAGAACGATTCTTTCTCAATCTCTACACTTCCTACTAAAAGTGTTGATTAATTCACTTCAAAATTCGGTTGATGAGCAAATAAAGCCTTTGTTGCTTGGTAGACGTGGTAAGCGACATCTTCATTGTTCATGGTGTAAAGATGGACACCTGCCACATCTTGAGTGACCAAATCAACGATTTGATCGACTGCATAGGCAAGTCCTGCTGCTCTGAGTGACTTTGGATCATGCTCATACTTGTCTAAAATCGCTTTAAACTTCCGTGGGATATGAACATTTTCACAAGTCTTAAGGAGACGAAGGGCCTGATTGCGATTGAGAATCGGCATCACTCCTGCATGAATAGGAACATTGATCCCAGCCAAGGTACACTTATCTTGAAAATCATAGAAACGCTCATTGTCAAAGAAAAGTTGAGTGACCAAGCTAGAGCACCCTGCATCTACCTTCTTTTTAAGATTTTGAATATCTGAAATTTGGTTGGGCGAATCCGGATGTCCCTCAGGATAGCAGGCACCAATTACCTCAAAATGGGGCGCTTCTGTTTTGATAAATTCAATCAGATCCGTTGCATAACGAAAGTCTTTTAAAGGTTCCACACCAGGGATAATATCCCCACGCAGAGCCAAAATCCGATGAACCCCTACTTCATCTAACTCATGAAGAGTATCGGCCACTTTTTCCTTGCTCAAATAAACGGCTGGCAAGTGAGCAATTGTCGGAATAGACAATTCATTTTGAATGTAATTGGCTAAAGCAACCGTCGTCTCTTTGATATTGTATTTATTATTGCTAGCGGTCACACTAATAAAGTGAGGAGCTAGCTCCTGCATATTTGCCAAGGCACGTAAGAGTTTGGCATTGCCTACTTCAGGATTTGGAGGAAAAACTTCAAATGACAGAGACGGTGTGTGTTGTGACATATTCTATCCTTTTCTTTTGTTTCTTTGATCAAGAACTCTGAGCCACTATTTCTAGGATAAGGGAACGATTCGAAAACCCTCTACACGATGATAGAAGGTCCTCGAAACAGTTCTTACAAGTGTTCACGCGCTTCTTTAGCGGCATTAACGAGTTTGATCAAGCTTTCTTTTGTTTCTTTAATTCCACGAGTCTTCAAACCACAGTCAGGGTTGATCCAAACTTTGCCACTTGGTACTTTAGCCAAGATTGCTTCGATGGTGTGATCAATTTCACCGTCTTGTGGGACACGTGGTGAGTGGATATCGTAAACCCCAGGTCCAACTTCTGTTTGGAAGTTTTTGGCTTTCAACTCATCCAAGATTTCAAGGTTTGAACGGCTAGCTTCAAATGAGATAACGTCCGCATCCAAGTTATCGATCGCTGGGATGATATCTGTAAATTCTGAGTAACACATGTGAGTGTGGATTTGGGTATCTGGCGCTACAGTTGAGTGTACCAAACGGAAGGCTGGAATCGCCCAGTCAAGGTAATCTTCGTACCAGTCGCTACGACGAAGTGGCAATTTTTCACGAAGAGCAGCTTCGTCGATTTGGATGATTTTCACACCTGCAGCTTCAAGGTCAAGAACTTCATCCTTGATGGCAAGAGCGATTTGAAGAGTAGAATCCTTGATAGAGATGTCTTCACGTGGGAATGACCAGTTAAGGATGGTAACAGGTCCAGTCAACATCCCTTTAACAGGTTTGCCCGTACGGCTTTGTGCGTAGCTAGACCATTTCACAGTGATTGGATTGAGACGAGTGACATCACCCCAGATGATTGGTGGTTTCACTCCACGCATACCGTATGATTGTACCCAACCGTTTTTAGAGAAGAGGTAACCAGACAAGTTTTGACCGAAGTACTCAACCATGTCGTTCCGCTCGAATTCACCGTGTACAAGTACGTCAAATCCAACTTCTTCTTGCCATTTGATCCATTCGTCAATCGTTTCAGCAAGGAAGGCATCGTATTCTTCTTGTGTCAATTCACCCTTACGGAAGGCCAAACGTTTGGCACGAACTTCCTTAGTTTGAGGGAATGAACCGATGGTAGTTGTTGGAAGTGCTGGAAGCTTGAAGGCTTCTTTTTGGATTTCTTCACGTTCTGCGAAGGCTGGCAAACGAGTGTAGTCTGCTTCTGTCAAAGCTGCGATACGAGCATGAAGTTCAGCATTTGCTCCAACGCGTTCTGTTGCAAAGAGTTCTTTGTTAGCAGCAAGAGCTTCTGCCCCTTGACCATTGCGGATGGCATCCAAGTCACGCAATTCACCCAATTTTTCAACTGCAAAGGCGAAGTGGTTCAAAATAGCTGGTTCAAAATCTTCGTTAGCCGTTGTAAATGGCACATGAAGAAGGGAGCAAGAAGTTGTCAAAACAACCTTTTCAGCTGGAACTTGATCCAAGATTTCCAAGCTCTTTTCATAGTTGTTGCGCCAGATGTTTTTCCCATTCACAATACCAGCATAAAGGGTCTTATCAGCTGGGAAGCCACCTTTAACGAGTTCAAGAGTTTTCTTCCCTTCAACAAAGTCAAGACCGATACCATCTACTGGTAAGTTTACAAGGTCATTGTAGACATCACGAACATCACCAAAGTAAGTTTGGATCAAGACTTCAAGGCCTTTCTTGTCAGCCAAGAGTTTGTTGTAGAGGTTCAAGAAGAGAGCTTTTTCTTCAGCTGACAAATCTTTGACAAGAGCTGGCTCATCGAGTTGAATACGAGTCGCACCAAGCTCAGCCAATTTGGCAAAGACTTCTTGATAAGCAGCAACCAGGCTGTCGACGAAGTCTTCCGCTTTCACACCATCTTCAAAGTCAGATAATTGAAGGAATGTGAATGGTCCAACGACTACTGGACGAGTGTTGATTCCCAATTCTTTAGCTTCTTGGTACTCATCAAAAATCTTGTGACCAGCCAATTTCACTTCTGTTGTTTTTTCAAATTTAGGAACGATGTAATGGTAGTTCGTGTTGAACCATTTTTTCATTGGAAGGGCACGCACATCCCCTTTTTCACCTTGGTAACCACGCGCCAAAGCAAAGTATTGTTCAAGATCTGTCAAATCCAAGTTTTGAACAGATGCAGGCACAACGTTGAAAAGGAAGGCTGCATCAAGGAAATTGTCGTAGTGTGAGAAGTCATTTGAAGGAATCTCTGAGATGCCTTGCTCTTTGACAATGTTCCAGTGTTTCGCACGCAAGTCTTTGGCAGCTGCCAAGAGCTCGTCTGCTGAGATTTCTTTTCTAAAGTATTTTTCAGTTGTAAATTTTAATTCACGGAATTCACCCAAACGTGGGAAACCGATAATTGTAGTTGACATGTTGTGTCCTCCAAAAATTCTAATTGACACTATCATATCAGAAGATAGCCGTCTTGTATAATTGCTTTTACACGAATTTTGATATAGCCAAAAACTATAACACAGATTTAATGGGCCTTGAGAGCAGAAATCAAAATCAAAAACTAGGACTTCTTATAAATATTTCCTATAACCCAAGCATCCCCAAAACCATTTTTGAGCGAATTTTGAGCGGATTCTGCTAGAAGAACAGCCCCTAAAAATAAAGCAGGCCTTCTCTGCTGAGAAAGACCTGCTTCTACGAGGAAGTAATTTCCTCTATTTTTCTTACTTTTATTAGGCTAGTTTGACACAAAAGGCATCCCAAGGGGCCAACTTGCCTGATTCGAGGACTTGCTCTACCTTGGTATTGGCAATGAGAACCTCTTCGACCCCATTGACGAGTGGCAACTCTTGCTCTTGACTGGAGAGATTGACAACCACCAAATAGGCTTGCTCTCCTTCTACCCGCTTGTAGGCAAAAACCTTGTCTGCTGCGTCCACCAATTCATAATCAGCTGTCACAAGCCAAGGGTGCTCTTTTCTCAAAGCAATGAGGGCTTGGTAGGTATAGAAAATAGAGTCTGGATCTGCTAGGGCAGCCTCCACATTGATCTCTTTGTAGTTTGGGTTGACCGCAAGCCATGGACGACCTGTCGTAAAGCCAGCTTCTGCTTCATCATTCCACTGCATCGGTGTCCGGGCATTGTCCCGACCAATATGGCGGATTTGATCCATGATCACTTCGAGCGGAACCCCTTTTTCTAAGGCTTCATGAGCATAGTTGATCGACTCAATATCTTCTACGTCCTCAAGGCTCTTAAATGGAAAATTGGTCATCCCGATTTCTTCCCCTTGATAGATATAAGGAGTTCCCTTCATCAAGTGAAGCAGAATCGCTAAAGCCTTGGCAGATTTGACACGGTAGTCGCCATCATCCCCCCAAGTGGACACAATCCGTGGCAAATCGTGGTTGTTCCAAAAGAGGGAATTCCAGCCTTCCTCTTCTCCTAATTCCGTCTGCCACTTGGTGAAAATTTCCTTCAATTTAGGCACATCCAATTCCTTGGCGTAGTACCACTTTGGTTGACCCGGTTGGTATTGAAGGCCGATGTGTTCAAATTGGAAGACCATGGACAATTCTTGATTTTTTGGATTGGAGTATTGCTTGGCAATCTCTGGAGTCGCCCCCCAAGTTTCTCCCACCGTGAGCAGATCTTTATCGCCAAAGGTCGCTTGATTCATTTCCTTCAAGTAAGGATGGAGCATGGGACCATTGCTGATGATTTCCTGATCTGGGATCTTACCGATCATATCGATCACATCCATACGGAAGCCACCAATTCCCTTATCAATCCAGAAATTCATCATGTCATAGATCTGATGACGAAGCTCCTCATTTTCCCAGTTAAGGTCTGGTTGCTTCTTACTAAAGTTATGCAGGTAGTATTGACCTGAAGCTTCATCGAACTCCCAAGCAGAGCCACTAAAAGCAGAAATAATGCCATTGGGCTCATCGCGCCAAATATAGAAATCCCGCTTTGGACTGTCTGGGTTTTCACGCGCCTCGATAAACCAAGCATGCTCATCAGAGGTATGGTTGACCACCAAGTCCATAATGATTTTGATCTTGCGTTTCTGACCTTCTGCGATCAATTCTTCCATATCTTCCATGGTACCAAAGATGGAGGCAATATCCTCGTAATCCGAGATGTCATAGCCGTTATCATCCATGGGACTCTTGTAGACTGGTGAGAGCCAGATGGCTGTAATCCCTAGCTTTTCCAGATAGTCTAGCTTGCTCGTGATCCCCTTGAGATCCCCGATGCCATCGCCATTACTATCCTTGAAACTTTTTGGATAAACTTGGTAAATTACGGCATTATGCCACCATTTTTGTTCCATTTTTTTCTTCTCCTTTATGATTGTGAAATCACTTTCATCTTACAATAATAGGGGTGAAATTGCAAGAATTTACAAGTCTTCATTCTCTTCACTGGAATAAATCACTTCAAAGAGACGTTGACGCAAACCTTCCTCTAAAGGCGTAATGATCTTCATCAACTGTTTCCAATCCTTGGCTGTTGAACAAGCCGCAAATAATTCATTCTTTCTATCGTAGGCCAGGTTGGCAGATTTCAAGAGCTCAAACATCCGATCTTCTTTTGCGGTAGGACGCGATTGCAGCTCTCCCATCGCAATCTCCTGACTGTGATTGTCCACTAAGATAGGGGCTGTCTCAAAGGTATGGAGGAAGAACCGGTGCTGTCTCTTTTCAGGAAGCAGCGTTCGATCACCTGTTACATCCAGCCTAATCTTTCTTTCATCCCAATTGACAGTTAGGCGGGTTTCAACCCTGTTATCTCCTTCTCCTTCAAGGAGCACGAAGGAACGATTGTCACCTGGGAAGAGATGCCAGTCCAGCATTTCTGGAAGCTCTACCCCTGTCTGCGGTTGTGCATCCATAGGGATGATGGCTCCTGCACGCGCAAAGACCGGAATATCCTGGCTAGCTCTAAAAACTGTGAGTTTGCCTTTTCCTTCGTACTTCCAATCATGGAAGAAATCATACCATACTCCGTCTGGAAACCAAACACTCACAGAAGCACTATGATAGACAGGATCCAGATTCTCTGTAATTGGCGCCACCATGAGTTCACTGCCAAAGAAATATTGATTTTTAGCCTCATAAGCCTCTTCTTGGTTTGGATAATGGTAATAAAGGGGTTGAACCAAAGGCAGTCCTTGTTCATGCGTCGCCACATTCATGGTGTAAAGATAAGGTAGTAAGCTGTGGCGCAGGCGCAAATACCGCTTCATCGAGCGACAGGTCTCAGGCGAGTAAAACCACGGTTCCTTGCTGTTAAAGGCATTACAAGAACTATGGAGACGATTGATCGGGCTGAAGACCCCAAACTGCAACCAGCGAAGAGCCAAGTCCTCATCATAGTAACCCCGCATATGACCACCAATATCGTGACTCCACCACGTGTAGCCGATATTTGAAGCTGTGCTGGTAAAATAGGGTTGAAAGGCTAGGGATTCCCAAGTCACAATGGTATCCCCTGAAAAACCGATTGGATACCGGTGGCTTCCAGGTCCCCCATAACGTGATAAGATGAGACCAGCTTGACCTGTTCGACAATTGTCTAGATAATGATAGTGATTTAACAACCAAAGTGGATCCATCTTGCCATGACTTCCCTGTTGCCAATCAATCCACCAAAAGTCCACTCCTTGATCTTCTAAGGGATGGTGGACATCTTCAAAATAGGCTTCACGAAAGGCTGGACTATAAAAATCAAAGCTAGCAGCTTCTTCTTTTTCCGCATCCAGTCCCAAGCGTTTTGCGACCATGGGATAAGCATCTTCGAAGGCGCGAATTCCATCTGCCGGATGGACATTTAAGGTCACCTTTAAACCACGCTCATGCAGGCCATTTAAGAAGGCAGCTGGATCAGGAATCAAATCCCGGTTCCAACTATAACCCGTCCAACCACTTCCAAAGCGAGCAGGAATCGCCGTCTTGTGCCAGTCCATATCGATCACACTGACTGCTAGAGGCACCCCTTCTGCTTTGAAACGATCCATCAAATCTGTATACTCCTGACTGGTATAAGGCCAATAGCGACTCCACCAGTTGCCCAGAGCATAACGTGGCAAGAGGGGTGGCTGTCCTGTCAGATGGTAAAAATCTTTCAAGGCGCCTAGATAATCGCGCCCATAACCGAAGAAATACAAATCCACTTCTGGACATGGCCGTGCTCTATATCCGCTTTCGACATCATACAAATAAGAAGCAGAATCGTCTAAAAGAGCATAGCCTGCTTTGCTTAAGATCCCATCTTCCAACTCCATAGCTCCATCGACCTCATCGAGCGTCCGACTGGTCCCCTTTAAGGTCTCAGGCCGATCCCCATAGTGCCATCGGCTACCATAGACTGCATACTGGCCCTTGAGTTCGATAAAAAGCCGATCCGGTGCAAAAGGTCCCTTTTCAAAATGAAGGTGGAGATGCTCCGTATGCAGATCGAGGACCTCTTCGGTCTCTGTAATCTCACAAGAAACTGCTCCAAAGTCTCGATCTTGCACAACTTGCGTCTGTCCATCCTCAAAAACACCATTCTCTGAATATTCCAAGCGCACCAAAGATTCCGTTAACACGGAGATTCGGTAGTGCTCTCCAACTATCACTGGTCCTGCCATTTGTTTTTCCTCCTCTTTTTATAAGGCATCTAACTTTCCCCTCTTTTCATCTGCTTTGTTCCACTGTGTAAGCGTTTACGATTTACTATAACACTAAAGAAAAGGCCTGTCAACACTTGACAGAGCCTTTCCTAAAATTTTATAAGATCAACTTCCCCAATTGATCAAGAGATACATGAGACTCGATCCAAACATATCTGCTAAGGCACGTATGAGGAAAAATGGCAAGAGATTTTTGACGACCTTGAGGACGGACGTTAGGTGAAATTATCCAGTGGATGATTTCAGCAATCCAGGAAGTTCCATGACTAAATCAAGATACAAAGGGCGTCTGCGGAGTATAAATTAAAAATCATTTTTCTGCAGAATCACTTAGAGGCTGGGACAAAAGTCCTAGCCTCTCAATTGTCTTTGGATTGTCGAGCAAGACGCAGTGGTTGAGTGGGCTCTACTAGGCTGAATTCATCAGTTTTTACAGCCCTACTCAACTGTGCGGAGGTGGGACGACGAAATCGAATTCTAACGAATGACCGATTTCTGTCCCACTCTCATCAACATTTTGAAGCGACCTTTCGGTCGTTTTCTCTACACTATTAGTCTAACAAGTCTTGGATCCTATCCAGATACTGATTATCCGTCACGGCCATCACGCGCACCCCTTCTGGCCAGATGAAGTCGGGACTGATCTGAATCTGAAGTGGCTGGTCTTCCGCATTTCGGTAACCAATAATATTGAGATGGTACTCCTCTCTGACAGCCAAGTCTTGAAGGCTTTTTCCTACCCAGCTAGCTGGAACCGTAAACTCAACCACTACCACTTCTTCGTCCAACTGGAAGACTTCAATCCCATGTTGGAAGAGGATCATCTTAGCTAGGGATATTCCCGCTTCTACCTCTGGTAGGATGACCAAGTCAGCCCCAATTTTCTCAAGGACTTCCTTGGTTACTTCATTTTTGACCTTGGCAATGACGTGCTCAACACCAAGTGACTTACAGTGCATGACAGCCAGCACACTGGACTCAAGGTTTTCACCCGTCGCGATGACGACTGTGTCACAGTTCCCAATATCTACTGCATCCAAGAGGTCCAAGTCCGTAATATCCCCGACAATTCCAGTTGTAATCATGGATTCATATTGGTTGATCACATCTGCGTGATCATCAATCGCAATAATATCCACATCCTGGTCTTGCAGGGTTTTCAGGACACTCTGTCCAAAAATTCCTAATCCTAAAATTCCAATGGTTCGATTCGCCATGAGTTTCTCCTATCCGATAATGATGTCTGCCTTGGCATACTGCAAGGTATCTGCTTTCTTGGCTTGGTAATTGTTCAAGCTAACCATGAGGGTCAAAGGGCCGATCCGACCGATAAACATAAGCACCATGATGATCCCCAGCCCTGCTCCATTTAAGGTCGAGGTCACATTGGCTGTCACACCTACTGTCGCTAGAGCCGATACTACCTCAAAGACCAAATAAATAAAGCGTTGGCCATCCGGCGTCACCAAACAGATTCCTAATAGCCCCACTAAGAAGGTCAACTGGAAAATCACCGCCGTCCCAAAAGAACGTTGGACCAAGTCTGGTTCGACGGTTCGTTTGCCTAGGTTGGTATGGGGTAGTCCCAGCAATTCCTTGCGAGCCAAAAGGATCAAGACTAGGAAGGTAGTGATCTTCATGCCCCCTGCTGTCCCGCCTGGTGCTCCACCTAGAAACATCTGCAAGAGATAGATAAAGAGCGTCACTGGCCGGACTGTTGTATAATCTAAGGAGGAAAAACCAGCTGTCCGCATGCTGACGGTTTGGAAGAAGCTGACCAAGACCTTGTCTCCGAAAGAAAGGGACCCAATGGTTGCTGGATTATTAAACTCTGTCAAAAGACTGGTCACTGTCCCAAAGAGAAGGATCGCGGCCGTCAACCAGAGAACCACCTTGGTATGGAAGCGAAGAGTTCGCCGACCCGATTGGTTACGGGCCTTGGTGGCCAGGTCAAACCAAACCATAAAACCTAATCCCCCCGTAATAATAAGGGCAGACAAGGTCAGGTTCACCAGCCAGTCGGTCTGGAAACTCATCATACTATCGCCCCCAAAATTATCAAAGCCCGCATTACAAAAAGCGGAAACCGCGACAAAGATGGAGTTAAAGATCCCATGACCCCAGCCAAAGCGAGGAATGAAGCGAATCATGAGGAGTAAGGCTCCGATACCTTCGATGGTAAAGGTGGTAATGAAAATAGAACGGACAAAACGGGCCAAGCTCTGGTTATTGCTAAAGCTAAAGCTATCCCGGATGATCTGCCGGTCCTTGTAGCTGAGCTTTTGACGACTTTCCATAAAGAAGAGACCGATAAAGGTCAAGATCCCTAGACCACCAATCTGAATCAAGAGCATACAGATCAACTGCCCCCATCCATTATAGGTCGAGGCTACCGACTGGGTAAAGAGCCCCGTTACACAGACCATGGAGACTGCGGTAAACAGGTGGTCGACATAGCCTGCTGTTGAGCTTGCTTGCTGGACAAAAGGCAGACTCAATAAGAGGGAGCCCATCAAGATTACCAAGGCAAAGCTAAGAAAAATCCGTCTTGCCGGAGACAGGCTTTTCATCTTGGACTTCCATTGTTTAAAAAATAATTTGACTAACATAGCTTCATTATATCACAAAAAGTGAATAGACCTACAAGTGATGAACCATTTCGAGGCACAATTCTAAGGCTTTCTCGAATGCTTCAGATCCCCAGTCACGCTGGTCATAATTTTCCAGATCTGCAAGAGAATCTGCGGTAAAGAGGAGCAAGCCCCAAACCGCATCACGAAGCTGGGCCACTGCTGCAAGTGAGGCGCACTCCATCTCCACAACACGACACCCTTCTTCAATACGATAGGCCACCTTGTCGGGCGTTTCTCTATAAAAGCCGTCCGTCGACCAAGTCATAACTTCTTGATAGGGAATGGCCGCTTGTTTTAGAACCGTTTCAATGGCAGTCAGTGCTCGACGATCCACTTCTATATACCGAGAAGGCGCCACATAATGGTAACTAGCTCCCTCATCTCGCAAGGCCTTGGTCGGGATTAAAAAGGCATTTTCCTCCATGTCTACCAAGACGCCACAGCTACCTGCAGAAATAATCTTCTTCACCCCATAACCAATCAACCAATCCATGAATTGAGCAGCAGGGGCTGATCCAACTGGCGCTTGGGCCAAGCAGATTTTCTCTCCTTGATGCTCCAGGACATAAACCGGATAGGTCTTAGTAGCTGAAACAAAGCTAGCTACTTGTTTGGCACCAGCAGCTTTCGCAAAGCGATCAATCTCATCCTCCAAGAAAGCATAAACGCATTTTTCAGGCAAGTGCACATCGAGCCTCTCATGAGTCGGCATAATGACTGCCTGTGGGTTGTCGTCGAACTCTAAAATCGGAATGTCATGCTTATGGATCATTGTTTCTCCTTTTTGACGGGTATTTCTTTGATGACACGGGCTGGGTTTCCTCCAAGGACCACATTGTCCCCAAAGGACTTGGTCACGACTGCCCCAGCTCCAGCTACCACATTGTCGCCCAGCGTCACACCAGGAAGAATGATGACGCCTCCTCCTGCCCAGAAATTGTCCCCTATCCTAATCGGCGCGCCATACTCCAGACCAGAATTGCGCTCATCTGGATCCAGCGGGTGCAAGGGCGTTAAAAACTGACAATTGGGACCGATCATGGCATTCTTTCCAATGGTAATGGGACATACGTCTAACATAGTCAAATTGTAATTGGCATAGAAATTTTCTCCCAGATGGATGTTGACCCCATAATCCACAAGAACTTGACGATTGAGATAGAGGTTTTCACCGGTTGATCCAAACCACTCTTTGATAATGCTTGCCCCTTTTTTAGGGTCCACCTCTTGGTTAAAGGTCTCTTGTTTCTCCCGAGAGGCTTTTGCCAAAGCCCGTAATTCAGGGTCTCCAGGTCTATAAAAGTCACCTGCAATCATTTTTTCATATTCACTGGCCATAGGAAACCTCCACTTGTTTTTGACACATTATAGCAGAATTCCCCCTTTTAAACAAACGTCAGAAAGAAGGTTTTATAAGAAAAACAGCAAAAAAACTTAAAATTACGCAAAAACACTTGTATCCGCTTATGAAAGCGAGTACAATAGAGATAAGAAGAGAAAGAAGGAGCCAACTCATGTACCAGGAACAACGACTCGAAAAAATCCTAAAACTCTTAGAGGAGAAAAAGCAATTATCTGCCAAAGAAATGGTGGACTACTTTAAGGTCTCCAAAGATACCATCCGCAGAGACTTTACCCTCCTTAGCCAACGCCAGCTGGTCCGCCGGACCCATGGTGGGCTCCTTCCCTTGAACAAAGAACCTGGCCCTTCTTATCTAGACCGCAGTCAAATCGCTAACAAGGAAAAGACAGCTATGGCCCAAAAGGCCCTGCAATTGATCCAAGATGAGCAAGTCCTCTTTCTCGATGTTTCCACCTCGATGACCCTGCTTGCTAGTCTGCTTGATAGAGCCGTCACCGTTTATTCGCACTCGCTTGACAATGCCATCCAGCTCAGTAGCCATAGCCAAGTTGACTTTCATCTCCTAGGAGGAAAGTTCTACCCTAAAAACCGCTTCTACTACGATGTCAACCAAGCACACATACTGGACAATCTTCGCTTTGATCTCGCTTTTTTTGGAGCAAGTAGCTTAGCCAATGGTGAAGTAACTTTCCAAGATGCTGAAGACGTCGCGGTCAAGGCTCTCGTTTTTGAGCGAACTCGAACCAAAGTGCTGGTAGCAGAAACCGCCAAGTTCCACCAACATGCCAACTACTATCTCGCTTTGCTCAATCAATTTGACTATTGGATGACTGATCAAAAACCAAGCCCTGACATCCTTAAACTGGTTGGGAGCGAGACCACCATTCTCTATTAGGAGGTAAGCTTTATGTCTCACATTCGTCTCATCATCAGCGACATCGATGGTACCATCTTAAATGACCACCATCAGATCGATCCACAGTTGGTAGCATTGATCCCGGATTTAAAACGCAAAACCATTCCTTTCGTACTGGCCTCTGCTCGCTCTCCAAAAGGGATGGCTCCCATCGCAAGAGAACTCGGCATAGAAGACTGCCCCATGGCCTGCTACAATGGGGCGTTGATCCAAAAGGGAGAGCAGGTTCTTTTCGAGCATCCTTTGGACAAGACGGAAGCCCGGAACTTTATCAACTGGGTCAACCAACACTTCCCTCAAGTTTCGATCAACCTCTATAGTGGAAAAGACTGGATGACCGATCATCTCGACCAATGGAGCCAAGAGGAGGCCCGGATTACAGGAGAAAAACCTCTCATCCTCCCCCTATTGGATCCTTTACTGGATGCGACAAAGCCCCTCCACAAATTGCTTTTAATTGGAGAGCCAGAAGAGATCCAAGCTCTCTATCGCACTCTTTCTGCCGACGACTTCCCTTCTACCGCCTTTTATCTCTCCAAAGCCAACTACCTAGAAGTCACGGCTAAGCACGTCTCTAAAGAGGATGCTCTGGTTGAACTCGCCAACCACTACCACTTGAGCTTAGAAGAAGTCCTCACCCTGGGGGACAACTTCAACGACCTCCCTATGCTCAAAAAAGCCGGCATCGGGGTCGCTATGGGCAATGCTCCTCAAGAAGTGAAAGAAGGAGCGACTGTCGTGACAAAGACCAATAATGAAAACGGGGCTGGACAAGCAGTTGAAACCTATGTGTTGATTTAGAAACATAAATAAAGTGACTAGCTAGTATTGTTTACGAATAAAAAATAGAGTAGAAATAGCGATAAAGTAAGGATTCCTGCGAATTAGTAGGAATACTTTTTCTATTACACCATTTGTATATTTAACTTATTTTGTGTATATTTTTATCAAGCGGCCGTTTATCAATAACTAGGGATATAAGAAGGCTTAAAACCCTTGATTATTATACCGTTGACAAGCTTTTGAAAAACCGGTATCATAGAAAAAAGTTTATTAAAAAGGGGACGTATTTTGAAAAAATATACTATTTCACGTAAACAAACTTTAACCTTAGCTTCTGTTGTTTTAGGAACAGTCTTCACAGGGACTACCATTGCTTCAGCTGATGAGGTTGCTCCTAGCACAACTCAAGCTACTCCTGCAGCTACTACAGCAGCAAAATCACCTATTACGGCTGCAACAGAAGAAATCAATTCCAAAGCTAATACACCAGTTGTTCCTGCTGATAAAGCAAAAACTGGAGATATCATCGCTGTGGACGTCAAAAAAACGGGCCCATCTGCTAAAACAGACGGCGCAGACACAACCACTACTTCAACAGCAACCATCAAAACCACTAGCTTAGCAGATCAAGACACACCTGTTGGCACTTCAAAACCAGTCTCTTCAACTAAGACAGCTACATCAACTAAGGAAACAGCTGACTACACTGAGACAACAACTGAAACAGTTAATAAAACAACTCTAGTCGAAGTGACAAAAGAAGCAGATGTCGTCAACAAAAAAGATGTCCAAGGAACATCCGACATCGTCTTTGTCATTGATAAATCAACTTCGATGGATTCTCACATCAATGATACAATGAAGAATATCGAGAGCTTTGTTCGCAATCTATCTGCTAAGAAAATCCAAGCTCGTTTAGGATTAGCTGAATACGAAAGAGCTAGTGAAGTTAAATACCATGATTTCAATGGATCTAAGTTCACAAGTGATCCAGAAAGTTTTATTTCCGCTTTGAAGACCATCAAAACTGATGGCTACTATGAAAATGCAACTGTTCCATTACACCATATTGCTACTTCAGCAGATTACAACTGGGGGACTGAGGCAAATAACCATCGCTTTGCTTTCTTGATTACGGATGAACCAATCGACATGTTTGCGCCACGTACCATTACGCTCCCATCAAAAGAAGCAACTCTTCAAGCATTGAAGGCTGCGAATATTTCCTTAACGGTTGTTGGTCGCACAGTAGACCAGTCTGACTTTGATCCATTTGTCAAAGAAACAAATGGTCTTTACTTGGATATCCGCAAAAATTTTGGTGACTTGTTGAACGTTCAATTTGCCAATAAAGTCGTTGAAACTGTACAAAAAGGTCGTGTCTTCAAGGTCCAAACAGACAAGTATGAGTTGATTTCAAAAACTCATCGCGTGGCGAAAGCAAAACCACAAACACCTAGCATCCAAACGCCTGCAACACCGACTCCTACTCCTCAAAAACCGGCTGTTGTAACACCTGCGAAACCGACAGTCTTCACACCGGCTAAAAACGAGCCTGCCAAAACTGCAGTCTACATTGCACCAGCAGCTCTTCCTCAAAAAGAAGCCAGCCTTCCAAATACAGGAAGCAAGACCTCAACTGCCTTGACGACTATTGGCCTTGGTCTTCTTAGCATGGGTGCTGCCTTTGGTCTCTCTCGTAAAACAAAGAAAGACTAACATGGAAAAGCCTAATCCGTTGATTGGGCTTTTTATCACTCAAAATTTCCCCTTTGCTATTTTCATTAGAAAGCGGAAATCTTCAACTTCTACCAAGAGATTCTTGTCCCCCGCTATGATATAATGGGGACAGTACAAGGGAGGAAACCAATGTTACAAGAACTAGCCTTTACAGGCCAATGGAGACACTATCAAAAACGCGTTCTCGATAAGAGTGACGCTTTTATGGCGGATGGCCACCTGCATTTGGTAGCAGCTCCTGGCTCTGGAAAAACAACCCTGGGAATCGAATTTATCAGACGCTTTGGCCAGCCAACCCTGATCTTGGCTCCTACGGTCACCATTCGTCAGCAATGGGTGGACCGGATTATCCAAGCATTCTTGAGTGATGAAAGCCAAGCGGAGCAATTGATCTCTCAGGACCTCAAACATCCTAAGCTGATTACAGTGGCTACCTATCAGGCCCTACACAGCGCCGTGAACCAAGTCGTCGGTCAATCACAAGCTGAGGATACCGATGACCAGGCAGAGATTGAAACATTTGATTTCAAAGGCTTTGATATCTTTACTACTTTCAAATCCATCTCACTCGGGACCCTTTGTTTAGATGAGTGTCATCACCTGCGCAATGAATGGTGGAAGAGTTTGGAAGCCTTTCGTCAGGCCTTCCCAGACTTAAAGATGATCTCCCTTACCGCCACCCCGCCCTATGAAGGGGATCCTGCCCTTTGGGATCGCTATATCCGCATGTGTGGTGAGATCGATGAGGAAATTACGGTTCCCGAATTGGTCAAGGAAGATACCCTTTGTCCCCACCAAGACTATGTCTACTTTGCCTTTCCAACCAAGGAAGAGCAAGAGCAGTTGGACGCTTTTAGCCAACAAAAGAATGCTCTCTTGCAACAACTGACTTCCGATCCCCTCTTTTGCCAATACCTCCAAACCTGCCAGGCCTTATCTGGTCAGATTAGCGATGATGAATTGCTCAATGAGCCCAAGTATCTCTCTGCTACCCTGATCTTTCTTCGAAGCAAGGGAATTGACTTTCCCAAACGTTTCCAGGACCTTTTAGGAGCCAAGAAACTACCTGCTTTCACCCTGGACTGGCTTGAAATTCTCCTGCAAGGTCTGCTCTTTCAGGTGCCTCACTGGTACAATCTACCTGAGGAATACGAGAAGCAAGTCCTCCATGAATTAAAAGCAGCCAGCTTGATCGATCGAAAACAAGTCAAACTGGTCCGCAACAAAAAACAAGAAGTTCTACTCAACCAATCCCTCGGAAAACTTAATGCCGTCCGAGAGATTTTCAAGGCCGAATACCAGGCTCTTGGAAGCCAACTACGACAACTGGTCTTAACAGACTATATTCGTCAAGATTTTGAAGTTCATCTAGGAGATAAGGACGCCCAATTTACTCAATTGGGAGTGCTCTCTTATTTCGAATCTATTCGCAGGGAAAGCTTAGAGCAAGCAACTCCTCCTGCCATCGCTGTCTTAACCGGTAGCATCGTCATCATCCCGACGGTTGCTAAGCCAAGACTAGAGGAGCTGTTAGGAGGGAATAGACTGACTTATCAAAGTGTTGGCCAATTATCTCCTGATGACTTTCTCAAGGTTCGTTTGGTCGGTTCTCAACATGATTTGGTGACAGCTGTGACCCAGCTCTTTCAAGAGGGCCTCATCCAGGTTGTTATTGGAACCAAGTCTCTTCTAGGAGAAGGCTGGGATGCTCCTTGTGTCAATTCCCTGATCCTAGCGAGCTTTGTCGGCAGCTTTATGCTCAGCAACCAAATGCGAGGTCGTGCCATCCGAGTGTGGCCTGAGGATCCAGACAAGACCAGTAATATCTGGCATCTAGTCTCTATCAACCTTTCCCTAAAGAAATGGTATGAAAAGTCCGATCTTGAAAAGGAAGAAATCGAAGCCATCACTGATCAGTTGAAAGAATACAGTCCTGATCTGGAGCTCTTAGAAAGACGGATGAAGCAATTTTTAGGTCTCCATTACAAGGAGCCCTTCATCGAATCCGGTATTGAGCGTCTAGCCTTTGACAATATCCGCTATACCAAAAAACAGTTGCAAAAACTCAATGAAGAAACCTTAGAGCGCTCCACCCATCGTCAAGAACTCCGAGACGGCTGGAAAAAAGCCCTGCCTATTCTGGAGAATATGGAGATTGCAAACGAGGTCCAAGTGGATAAACACTTCCTGCCCCTGGCCCTATTTTTTGACGCCAGGAAGCTAGCTCGTTGGCTAACGGCCGCCACTTTGACCGATGCTTTCGCCAACTTTATTTACTATTCATATAGAGGAGGATGGAATAAAGGGTCTCTTATTCTTCTATTCTTCCTAGCTGTTCTCGCACTCCTTGCCTGGCTCCGCTACTATCTTTATAAGAGCCCTTATAAACGGCTAGAAGTCTTTGGACAGGCTATCCACCAAGCTCTGCTCCTCTTTGGGCATATTCAGACTCAAGAGACCCGTATCCAAGTCGTACGAGACAGAAAGGATGCCATCAACACGCTAATCTATATGAAAGGCGGAACCATGCGGGAGAAGGAACTCTTCTCGCAAACCATGATCGAGTTTTTCGCTCCAATTGAAAATCAGCGCTATATCCTGAAAGCACAGGAAAAAGTGTCCGATCAGACAGAATATTTCGCAGTACCAAGCCTCTTTGACAAACGGAAAGAGGATGCCCAAGCCTTTGTGGAACAAATCCGAAAGAGTCTGGGCAAGTATGACCTCGTCTATACCCGAAGTGCCGAAGGCCGTGCCATTCTCCTTGATGCGCGCATCAAGGCCCTAGCCAACAAACAAGAGCGCACCTTCACCAAGAAACAAGTGATGTCGGATTTGAAATAAGATTTTATTTCACTACAAAAAATTCTAGTAGACAGCCTCTACTAGAATTTTTTTGTTAGTCAAGTACAATCATAGCCTTAATAGTCTTACGTTCATCCATGTGCTTATAAGCTTGGTCGATATCTTCCAGTTTATAGCTTGAGGTAAAGACACGACCCGGATTGATATCACCATCAAGGACCGCTTTTAACAAAACTTGTTTGTCATAAGTAGTAACTGAGGCTGCTCCACCTGCCACTGAGATATTTTGAGCAAAGGTCGAACCAAGGGCACGATTATTGTAATGAGGCACGCCGACAAAACCTAAACGTCCTCCATTGTGAAGAACCCCAAGGGCTTGATCGACAGCTGCTGCGGTACCGACACATTCAAGGACCGCATCTGCTCCACCTCCGAGGATTTCACGAACCTTGGCAATGCCTTCTTCACCACGCTCAGCGACAACTGCTGTCGCGCCTGACTCCAAGGCCATCTGTTGACGGTCTTGGTGACGGCTCATAAGGACGATTTGTGATGCTCCCCGCATTTTGGCTGCGATCACTGCACATTGACCAACGGCACCGTCCCCGATGACCACTACTTTGTCACCAGGCTTCACGTCTGCTACACGCGCTGCATGGTAGCCCGTCGGCATGACATCAGCCAGCGTCAAGAAGGATTTGAGCATAGCTTCTGTATAATCAGATGGTTGACCTGGAATCTTGACAAGGGCCCAATTAGCAAAGTGGAAACGGATGTACTCTGCTTGCACCCCGTCAGACCAGTTGGTGCCAATATGGCGGTCACAAGTCCCATCATAGCCAGCACGACAGGCATCACACTCCCCACAACCATGGGTGAAAGGCGCAATGACAAAGTCTCCTGGCTTAACCGTTGTAATGGCCTCACCGATTTCTTCCACGATCCCAATAGCTTCGTGGCCACTATTTTGATGACCTGCTTCAATATCTGGATTGCGGTAACTCCATAGATCGGAGCCACAGACACAGGTGCGAACGATGCGGAGAATGACATCATCTGGCGCTTCGATGCGTGGACGTTCTACTTCTACTAGACCCACTTGCCCAGCTTTTGTATAGACTGTTTTCTTCATAGGAACAACCTACTTTCTATTGCTTACTTATCTACAGTATACACTTTTTATCGAGCTTCTGCTCATACCAAGTCGTCATTAATGGTGATGATCATGTTCATGACTTTGACTTACTTCCAGCTCTTCGATATTTCTCTTGTGGGCGCGGTGGGTTGCTAAGTCTTCATCAACCTCAATGGTGACGTTTTGAAAGCCACAGTCTTTGAGCAAGTCTCGGATAGACTCTTTACAGACCTCCATGTGGTTGACATGCTCTAGACAAACATGGACAATGGCGTTTTTTTCCAAACCATCCATGGTCCAAAGATTGAGCTGATTGATACTAGCGACATGGTCCAACCGCTCCAAATCACTCTTGACTTGCTGGATATCTACTCCTTCTGGCACAACATCGAGAAAAATCTTGAGCGTGCTCCAAAAACGTGGAATTGCTTTTGACAGAATAAAGATGGAAATGGCAAGAGATAAGAGCGGATCCAGAATATACCAGTCGGTAAATCGTAGAACAATGGCCATTAGGATAACAGCCACCCAACCCAAGGTATCTTCCAGAAAATGCAGGCTGAGAATGGATTCGTTCTTGGTTTGTCCTTTGCGAATGACGAGACTCGCTAGCACATTGATGCTGACGGCTATGATTCCTAGCCAAAGGATGCCCTCATCGTTGACAGGTTGTGGATGAAAGATTTTCGTTATATTTTCCAAAATAACCAGAACGGACCCTGTCATGAGAATCACTGCCGTTACCATGGCCCCTAAAAGGCTAAAGCGCTTGTAGCCCAAGGTATAGCGGCTGTCTTCTTCGCGATTGGAGATACTTTCCAAAAAGGCAGAGATCCCAATAGCGATCGCATCCCCCAAGTCATGGACCGAATCCGCAAGGACCGCACTGGATCCAAAAATCCCTCCTGCAATAAACTCAACAATGGCATAACTCAAATTCAAGAAAAAAGCGATCCAGACCGCATGTTTTGTCTTCATAATCCTATTTCCTTTGTTATAATAGATTCATGAACATCATGTTCATTATCATTATCTAACATTCACAACAGAAAGGATAGGGGCAAACCGTTTAGGGTGTACGTTACTGAACAGTTTGTTCGAAGTGTCCATATGACAGCACAGGATCGTCGCATCACCAAAACTCGAAAAGCTATCTATCAGGCTTTCTTACACTTACTCAACCAAAAAGACTACGAAGCCATCACGGTTCAGGAAATCATAGACCTTGCTGATGTGGGGCGCTCGACCTTTTACAGCCATTACGAGAGTAAGGAATTATTGCTAGATGAACTCTGTCAAAAGCTCTTTCACCATCTCTTTGAGCGTGCTGAACACCTCTCACCACAAGACTATCTAGCTCATATCTTTCAGCATTTCAAGAAAAATCAAGATCATGTGACCAGTCTCTTGCTCTCTAAAAACGATTATTTCATCCGGCAACTGCGAAAAGAACTGGAGCATGACGTCTACCCAATGGTAGCCGCCGAACTCATCAAGGCCCATCCAACTCTCCCTCACTCCTATCTCAAACATCTAGTCGTCAGCCATTTCATCGAAACCCTCAGCTGGTGGTTGAAAAAAGGCAAGTCCTACACCGAACAAGAAGTGATCCAATTTTATTTGGAGATTCTAAAAGTGGGCTCGAACTAGAAGGGAGTATTTTCAATGACCAGCGTGCAATTTTACTTTCTATTTCCATCACTCTTCATGCTTCACGAACTCGAAGAAATCGTTTGGATGCCATCCTTTGTCAAAAAAATATCAATCCAGTATCCAAACAATCGAATCCTAACTTATTACACTCCTTTTGCTTTCAACTTTATTGTCTTGGAACAATTTCTCATCCTAATGACGTCGCTATATCTTAGTTACCAGTTTAATAACTATAGCATTTACGCAAGCATCATAATCGCATATATCTACCATGTTTTCGGACATCTGATTCAGACAATCGTTATTCGAAAATATGTGCCTGGATTGTTGACGGGAATTCTAACGAGTTTGTTTTCTCTATGTAATATCAAAGATGAAATTCCAATTAAACTCTATGGTTACTCTCTTTTTACTTTATTGGTTATCATTTTAAATCTTGTAGTATCATTTATGATTCTTCATAAAATCAGTCACAAAAAATAGCACTCAGACAATCATATTTTAGAAAGGAAACCCTATGTTCTTCCCCATTCTTCTTGGCTTTTTTACAGTCTTCTTAGCCCTTGCTTTTGCTCTTCTTCATTTATTAGTCAGCCTTTCCGAATTAAAAAAGGGCAAGAAGACCCTTGGAATTTACCTACTTTTTCTAGGAAGTAGCCTTGCGGCCTTCTCTCTCATTCTCTACTTCTTTTTGCCGATTGTCGCACTAGTCCTTTGGCTGATCGGCTGTGGGTTGATTTGCTACGGGGCCTATTGGAATGGGAAACACAAAGGAAACCTCCATCCAGCCCACCACCTGATTCGGATGGGCATCGTTCTGGTCCTTACCATCTTGTTAGCCTTGTTATAAGAAAAGCTCAAGTTTGCAGAAAAACTTGAGCTTTTGTTTTTTCTATTTGTTAAGCCATCAACAGCATGAGAAAAGGAATCACCACCATGGTTGCAAGGGTCGTCTCTGTCACCATGACTGCTGCATAATCACTATCAGCTCCGTAGAGTCTGGCAACAACTGGCGCATTGGTCATCACAGGCATGGCAGACTGGATGATAAAGACTTGCTTCATCAGGCTTGGAAGAGGCAACCAGTAGACGATGGAAGCCATCAAAAGAGGGGCAACCAGGAAGCGACCTAGTAGAATCAATAGCTGATCTTTTCCCAGAACCAACTGCTTCACACCTACATGAGACACTGACAAACCGATAAATATCATGGATAAAGGGGTTGTTAAATTACCCAGATACTGCAAATCACTGGCTAGAAAGGCTGGCAACTTGATCTGCAGCATCACCATGACTAGCCCCAAGAGAAAGCCCATCAGGGGCGGAGAAAAGACTTTCTTCAGACTCGTTTTGAGATCAAACTGCGCTTCTCCCTCACCATCTCGCTGAATCAGATAGGTCCCCAAGGTCCAGAAAAAGGTCGTATTGCACATGTAATAGATCAAAACATAGGGAATGCTGGCATCCCCGAAAAGGGCCTGGTTGATGGGGAGCCCCACAAAAATCGTATTGGAATTAAAAAACATGGAAATAAAGAGGCCACGGCGGTCCTGCCTCACTGCAAAGATCCTTGCTACTGCTGTCGCGATGCCAAGTAAAATGACCATAGACAGGGCAGGAAACCGCAAGGCTGGCAACATTATAAGTAGATCCGCTGCTGTGAAGCGCTGCGTGATGGTGTAAAGCATATAGCAGGGAAGAGCAACTTGAGTGACTAATTTTGCGATCAAGCCACGTGACTTGTCATCAAACCAGCCTTTTTCACCTATGACAAAGCCCACTAATATCATCCCCAGAATGACCAGGATCCCCGATATGCTCTTAAGAAAGATATCCATGTTCTCTCCTTTTCTTTTTATAAATTTGAACTAGAAAACCCATTATTTTCAAGTCCCAAAAACTACTCTAGTATATCACAAAAAGAGGTGGATCAAAATGCTCAACCTCTTGTATTTTATTGATTGTTACTAGTAGCCTTTCTTGGCCGCCTTCGTCCATTGGTACCAACCAACAAGACTGTTGATAAGATAAATGAAGTATTTCCCTTGAATTTGAAGGCTTTCTCCCTACCAAAGGTAGATAGAGAAAATATTAGTGGCTGCCCAGAAAATCCATTGCTCACGATATACAGCTGTCATCAAGAGCTGACCAACACCGTTTGTCGCATCAGTAATAGAATCACGATAAGTACGATTAGCTCCAATTGACTGGTAAATAAGACCAAAAGCTAGCCACCAAAGTACACTAATTGAGAGGTACTTGGTCCATCCCACCGCATCCAATTTACGGGCAACAAATTCCTGCTGTTCTTTTTTGAACTGGGCTTGATAGATCAAAAAGTGTTAAAAATAAGACAGTAACCTCAGAATAGATACTGTCTTATCTCTTTTTTTTACTTAAAGCCTTGATAGACTTGACAAATGGTAGAAAAGAACCGTGAGTTCTTGCCAGAAGCTGAAGTTAATCCTTCAACCTGGAAAACCCGCAGAGGTGACTTTTTCTATACATCTCGATTTTTCTGGCAATAATCATTAACCGATAAATATGTCTGTGAATCACCCAGCGACTCCGCTATGTCCATAATCCGCGGTGGTAGTAATCCCACTCGCTGGACAAGTTCGTGATCGCTGAACAATTCCCGTGGACTGCCGGCGAAGCCAAACTTCCCGTGTTCCATAACATACACCGACTCAAACTCGGCGGCGACCCAATCCATGTCATGGGTGATGGTCACAACTTGGTGACCCGAATCAGCCAACTGATGGAAAATTGCGGTCAACTTGCGCCGGCTTTCCCAATCAAGCGACATCATCGGCTCATCAAATAAATAAATCGCCGGATCCACTGCCAAAACTGTGGCAACGCTCAACAGCTTGCGTTCCGACAATGACAGGTCATATGGACTTTCAGCTGCTTTATCATCCAAGCCAACTCTTTTTAGAGCCGCTAAAGCCCGCCTCGTAATCGTGTCGTGGTCATCCATGACCTGCGCGACACTCCACTCCACCTCTCGTTGAACGGTCGGGTTGAAAAGCTGATCGTCAGGATTCTGAAAAGTAATCCCAACCTTCAGTAACTTTTCGACTGGTTTAAGATCATTAAAATTTTCTCCATCGATCTTAATCACACCGGTTTGTGGTGTCAGCAAGCCCGTCAACAATTTGAAGAGCGTTGATTTGCCGGCACCATTTTGGCCGACAATCGCCACCATCGGATCGGCGAAGTGTTTGTCTTCAACATCCAAGCTAAAGGACCGTTCCGGATAAGTGAACGTCAGGTGGTTCAGTTCAATTGTGGACATAACGAACCTCCTTCAGTTCAGCGTCATTCACCGGATACCGGCCATCAGCCAAGTGCCAATCCATTTTTTGAGCAAGTTGCTGGATTGTCGGGGCTGGAATCTGCCAGTCAGCTGCCAAATGATTAAACACCTCACCCGGCCTGCCCTGGGCTACCATTTGACCCTCGTGCAGCACCCACACAACGTCGGCGACTTCGCACAAATCGTCAATTTCACTGGTGACAATGAAGACAGTCGTCTCTTTGACTTGGGCCAGCCATTGGAAAAATTGTCGGCGGCCAAGGGGATCCATCTGACTGGTCGGATCATCCATAATCAAAACAGCCGGGTTAGCCACAATCGCCGTGGCAATTGCCAACCGCTGGATCTGACCACCGGAAAGGCTCTCGGGACGCAAATTCAGCTGTTCAATCAGCCCCATTTGCGTGGCAACTTCTTCAACCCGTTTTTGAATCAGTCCTTCAGCCATTCCCTGATTAATCAAGTCAAAGGCGATTTCATCGGCAACCGTGTCTGCCAACCCGCTTAGTTGGCCAGCTGGATTTTGCAGTACAACTCCATTCATGGCATTATAAACGGGCCAATTGTCGGACACTCGCTGGCCAAACATGTGCCAGTCGCCCTCAATCTCAGCAGACACCATTTTGGGAATGACCCCTGCCAGCACACGGCACAAAGTCGATTTGCCGGAGTGGCTATTCCCGATAATCCCAACCACCTGGCCGGTATGAACCTCCGCGTTAATCTGACGCAGTTGTGGTTGCTCAGTACCCGGATAACGGGTGGTCAAATTTTCAATTACAATCCGTTTATCTTCGTCCATATCTTCCACCCAATCAATAAAATTGCCAATCCAGTCAGACCAATGTGCAGCGTCCGCGACAGGCGATACACGCGCTGGGAGGTTCTGACAGTCCGGTTGGGATTATCAAAACCTCTCAGTTGGAGAGAAATCGACCGCGCCATCGATTGATCCAAGGTCTTAATCACCAATGGAATTAGAACCGGCAGGACTGACTTTAATTTCTGAATCAACGTTTTTTGCGGATTGGTTCCGCGAACTTTTTGTGCCTGCTGGATTTTCCGCATATTGCGCATCATTTCCGGCAAAATATAACACACCGACATCAGAACGTAGACGGTTTTATAAGACAATCCGGACAGTTCCAAATAGGCCGCGTTTTCTGAAATACTCGTGGTCACCATAAAAAAGCCACTGGTCAAAATAATCACCAATACTCGACAACCCAGAGTGGTGGCGTAAATCAGGCCTTCTTTGTAGAACGACACCCCAAGCACAGAAAACAGCACAGTTTGATTCCGACTGTAAAATAATCCTTGGATGATCAGCATGGTGCAAATCAGAAACAAGCTGAATCCCAGCGCCTTAAAGATGGTAGAACTCAATTTGGAAAATAACAATAGCAGTGTTGCGACAAGAATTAATCCGGCCTGAAGCAATAAATTCATACTGGCAAAGCTCAACAACGTCATGTCCAAGATGAACAAGAGCTTAGTAATCGGATCGATCACCTGGTACCACTTGAGCTTGACCCGTGGCGCTCCAGAAATCAATGTTTGATCAGTCATCATTTATCACCGCTAAAGAAGTGCACCATCCGCTTCGGCAGCTGACGATAGATGAAGAATGCCAGGTAGGCCACGCAGACTTTATCCAAAATATCCAAGACAAACTCATCGGTAAATGAGGCCAGCCACACTGGTGCATGATTGGCGACCATTACCGCAAACAATGAGTCACCCCAAGCGATACCGGTCTGACCACCCCAAAAGATGACGTTGAGTGGCGTTGAAATGACAGCTGAAACGATGGCAATAATAATAGCAGAAACAAATACTCGTCGCGCTGACGAGAACCACCCATTGGCGTGCAAAACTCCGACAGCAATCCCAATTCCGATGCTGGTAATCGCATACACGGTTGAAATTGGCGATAAGGTCAGCCCATAGATCACGTTGTTGATGAAACCACTGATGGCACCGGCAACCGGCCCAGCCAACATGCTGGCAAGAAAGGTTCCCAAAGACCCCAGCCAAACGGGCAACTTTAACCCCTCCGCCAAGGCTTTGGCAACATAGTTAATCCCCACGGCAGCGGGAATCAAAGTCATGGTGGCAGCACTTAACTTAAATTTCCACATACTGGTACGATGAATCGGTTCTGTTTTCATAATCTTCTCCTTTTGTTTTTAAAGAGCCGTGTCTGTTTAGACTTTCGGACGCAACGCTCTATAGATTTTTATAGTTGAACCGCTTCACCTTTCACAGATCCCTTAGTCGACATCAGGGTTTCTCTTGAAAAGGATTGTTCAACAGTTCACAACTAATCATACGCCTATTTTCATAGAAGTCAAGAATTTTCTGAATTTTTTTTGAAAACGTTCGGGAATTGAAAAATAGAGCAAGCGCCCATGAGAATGATCGCTAGACAATTATAATAGGCCACTATAAAAAAACAAACACCATTTCTGGTGTTTGTTTCATTTTATAAAGGAAGCACTAGCTTATTTTTTCTTTTTCTTCAAAATATAAGCTGCAATGCTTGCCAAGACAAAGGCTAAAACTAAGCTAATAATAGAGATGGTCGTACCTGTATTTGGTAAGAATCCTAAGATTTTGCCTGGTTTCTTCGGCTCTGGTTGGCTTGGTTTTTTAGGTTCAGGTTGACCCGGTTTCTTTGGTTCAGATGAACTTGGAGGAGTTGGTTGTTTTGGAGTTTCTTTTGGAACATGCTTGTTAGTAATCACAACATTTCCTTTACCATCCTCGTCGTTACGAGCTTCATAGCCCTTTGGAACACTGACTTCTCTCACTGTATAAGTGATGGTGTTTCCATTTGCTTTTTCATCTAAATCTGCAAAGGTATGGGTCCACTTGTTTTCAGCTGACAATTCTACTTCTTGACCGACTTTTTGATCATTGGCATAGAGTTGAACGCGAATACTCTTCGGACGAATTCCATCCTTGTCATTCTCATCATCCCACTTCTTAGTGACCGTGACGCTTGTCTTACCAGGTGCATGGGTATTGGTAATGGTATAAGCAGCCTGATCAATTGTAGTCGTATATTCAGCTACCTTCTCTTCTTGAAGAGTATAGACGATTTCTTTTCCATCCTTGAATTTTGGTAGACCTGTGAAGCTTTCTTTCCAATCTGTCGCATTCGTGAGTTCTTTTTGAGCAACTTTTTCACCATTGGCAAGAAGATTCACCACAATACTTGCTGGACGAAGACCATCTTGATTGTCTTGGTCATTCCAGATCTTGGTCACTGGAATATCGATCACCGCTGGCGTATGGGTATTGGTCAAGATCGTGTGAGCAACGTCAGAAGTATCAGCAGATACTTGGTAGCCTTCAGGAACAGCTACTTCTTCCACACGGTAGCTGATAGCTTGACCAGCTTTCTTTTCAGCTAATTTGGTAAAGGTATGAGTCCATTGATTGTCCGCTGACAACTCCACTGGATCTCCTACTTTTTCATCACCAGCATAGAGTTGAACCTTAATGGATTTTGGACGAAGACCATCTTGGTCATTGGCATCTTCCCATTTCTTCGTAACTTTCATCTCTGTCAAAGCTGGTTCATGCGTATTGGTCAAGACAACATTGGCCTTGTCCTTATCATTTACCGTCACCTTGTAACCATCTGGGACAGCGACTTCTTTCACCGTATAAGTGATTGCTTTTCCAGCTGCCTTGGCATCAAGGTTTTCAAATGCACCTTTCCAGTCATTCGCGGCTGAAAGTTCTACCACTTGATCCGTCGCAAAGCCATCTTTGTATAATTGAACTTGAATGCTGGCTGGACGGAGACCATCTTGGTCGTCTCCATCTTCCCACTTCTTGCTCACTTCTACTTTGGTCTTTTCTGGTTCGTGCGTGTTGGTCACGACTACTTGACCTGGGTTAGTTGCTTCGACAGCTTGTGTGTAGCCTTCTGGAACATCAATTTCTTTGACTGTATAGTTGATAACTTGGCCAGCTTTCTTCTCGTCTAAGTTTGAGAAGGTATGGGTCCATTTGTTATCTGCTGACAATTCAACCGCCTTACCAACCTTTTGATCACCAGCATACAATTGAACCTTGATTGTTTTTGGACGAAGGCCATCTTGGTTATTGGCATCCTTCCAGTTTTTCGTAACAGTAAGGCTTGTCTTACCTGGTTTGTAAGTATTGGTAATCGTAGTTCCATCAATCTTAGTGGTGTAATTGTCCACTTTGTCTTCTGTCACTGTGTAGACAACTTTTTGACCATCTTTATAGACTGGCAGGTCTGTGAAGGTATGAGTCCATTCATCTCCTTCACCAGTCAGGTCAAGTGCTTGCACCTCTGTTCCATTTGCCAAGAGGTGAACTTTGATGGTAGATGGGCGAAGACCATCTTGGTTTTGAGCATCATCCCAGACTTTCTTGACTGTTACCGTCGTGGTCTCAGGAGTGCGCTTGTTGGTGATGGTGGCTTTTCCATCTGTGAAGCTGGCTTCTTCTGTATCGACCGTATAATGAGTCGGAACTTTCACTTCTTTAACAGTGTAGGTATTGAGCTTGCCGTCACTGTCTTTATCTGGAAGATTCGTAAAGTGAGCTTTCCAGTCTGTTGCGGCTGAAACCGTGACTGGTTTTCCTTGAGCTTTGCCATTCTTATAGAGTTGGAATTCCACACTTGCCGGGCGAAGTCCTTCTTGGTTGTCTTGGTCATCCCAAACTTTTGAAGCTTCAAGATCGAGATACTTGATATCTGCTTCATTAGCGATCTCAACTGGGACTGCTTTTGATCCGACTGATTTTCCATCCACCGTGACGTGGTAGATTTGTTTGTCCGCATCATAGGTAACAACCACGGCATGTTCTGTTTCATCCAACTTGTAGTTTTCAGGTGCTTTGGTTTCTTTGAGCGTATAGATTCCTTCTGTTAAGGTGTTAAAGGAAAGTTCCCCTTTTTTATCAGAAGTTGCCGTCGCAACAACCGCGCCATTTGCATCAGTTAAGGTAAATTCAGCACCTTCAAGAACTTTCTTAGGATCATCCTTGTCCACCTTCTTGACGTGGAAAGCAGCCGAGAAGATTTGTGCAGTTACGGTATTAGACTCACGATTTCCTTCATGACCTTTCGCCTTGTAACCAAACTGGTTATGGGCTTGAACAAGACCAGAACGACCGCCGTTATCTTCATTATCTTTGGTGCGTTTTTGCATCAAAGCCTTGACTTCATCAGTCAATTCACTTGGATTTACAACTGGGACACCAAAGCTTGCTTCTCCACGCGCAGGAATCGTAGTACCAGCATTTGCAACTAACTTGATTCCTGTTACTTGACTGTAATCAGCCACAGCTGTCGTCCAGATATCTTTGTCAGCAGCTTGCGCCATGGTATCTGTCGTAACGCCTGTATCAGTTGTATAGTAGACCGTCCATCCTTCTGGAGCTGTCACTGGTCCACGAAGGCTGACCGTGTATTCTGTCATCCGACCAGATCCGTCTAGTGTGTTAACGTCTTTTACTTTTGGCAGGACATCATAGACGACTCCGTCTTCTACTGCCTTATCCGTATTATTTTTAATGGTGAGTTTGTAGTTAAAGGTTTCACCTGGTTTGAAGGTACGTGTCACAATCGAAGCGTCTGACAGGTCATCATTTTTAGCGATATATTTGCGTGCATAGATTCCTTCAGCAGCAACAATCGTATAGTTTGATTGAGCATATGGAATTTTATCCGTTGTTGAACCATTTCCGTTCAGATCATACACATCTTCCGTGACCCGATCAGGGTTGGCATTTTCAAGATCGTGGATCCCATTTCCAGCGACATAAACCTTATTGGTGAAGGTCCCACCATCGTCTTTCCCTTTCAGATCGGCCACGATAAATGGTAGACGCACGCGATTAAGATCTTGAAGAGAAGCCTTAATAAACTCTTTTTGATCCAAATGCATGATGAGAGCTGTCCGTCCAGAATTGTGGTAGTTTTCAATGACATCGTAGCTCTTTAAGAATTTCATACCTTTTTCATTAGAGGCAAGGTTTCTTTCAAAATCTTTATAGTCGACTTTAAGGGTATTTGGATCATACAGATCAATGATTCGCAGGTCTCCATAATCCTTATCAGGATCCAAGACCACTTTGGTTGCCATCAAACCAAAACGAATATTTTCTCCATCAGTATAACGAACATCATTGTAATCTGTCGTTTTTGAAATCTCAAAGCTTTCCTTCAAAGGAATCAGCTTAAAGGTCCAATCTGATGTTTGGTCTTTAGCAAGGTTTGATTGTGTTTGATAAGTGACACGACCTGTATTCTTGAATTCATTCTTGGTCGCATCATTTTCATCGTAACGAGTCTTCTCTGGATCTTTGAAGCTTGTATAGGTATTGAAGCGAATTCCTTGACCAGATTTTAGGACAAAATCATCCTTCATTTCCATCCGCCAACCGACAACGGTTCCATACTTGGTTAAGTCGATAAAACCATTGCCGTCTTTATCGGTTTCTGGCTGAACTTCTTTTTGACTACCATCTTCTAAAGTAAGGATGATGCGTTTCACATATTTGCTAATATACTCACCAATACCGTAATTTCCTTGCATAAGACGAGCGTAATCAATCTTGGTGAATTTTAACCGAGAGTCCACTGTCTCATCATAGAAAACAAAATTCTTTTGTGTCGAAGGAGTTTTATTATCAAAAGCGATGATCCATTTATAGTTTGCTGCCTTGTATTCAGTTGAATCATAGACATCACCATCTGCTTTTTTGGCAAAACTTCCAGCCCCTTCCAGGTCACGAGAGGTCAAGCGGAAAATAAGAGAATCTTCAGCTGTAATATCCGGTTCTCCCTCTCCACGATTGGCAGGAATTCCCACAATACTTCCTGAGTTTGTCAAATCCTTACTAAGGACGTCTTTGAGAGTCTGGTCCTTTTCCAAAACTAAATCAGGAAACTTCAAGTAAAGGTAACTTGTATTCTTGATTTTTGCCATGAATTCTTGGTGATAAGCTGCTGGATTACCGTTTGCATCTGCTGTAAACGTCTTAGAAACGGTGCCATCTCCATTATCTACCCAACCTTCAGACTTAGCTGTATCTAAAACTGCTGTCCGGGTATTGCCATTTTTATCTGTATAGGTTGGCAACTTATCGGTAAGCGTTACTGATTCTAATTGACGATATTGTCCCCCATACTGTCCTTGCATTCCCTCCAATTGAAATGCAAATGGAACAGATGATGGGGTTTCAATATAATTTTTTCCGTCAGCCCCTTTGACAACACCAGGCATGGCTTCCGCATAGTCCTTGGACATGGCTTCGTTCAAGTTTTGGTTGATATACTTGGTTAAGCGATAGTCATTGTACTTGGGTTTCCAAATGATATCATTGAGTTTTGCTTCTTGACCATTGATATTCAAGGTACCCGTAATATCCAATGAATAATTGGTCGGTGCATAACCGACTTTAAATTTTCCAATAAATGGTAAAGTCAGGACCTCTGACTTTTGGTAATTGTTAAAGTGAAGTGTGACTTGATAATCATCTCCAACTTTTGTAACCGTTGGTTTGTCATGCTCTGAAGCACTATTGAAGTCAGGGAAACTAACTTCTCGTAAGTACTTTCCAGGAACCTTCAAGGTCACCGTTACTTCATTAATATCCGTTGTCAAATTCTTAGGGGTGATCTGGATATAACCAGACATGGTATCCCCTGTGTAATAGGACATCCCATCTGGATGGTTCTGTTTATCCCCATACATAAGGGTAACATCCAAGGCCCCATTATCCCCGACTGCTAGCTCATTGGCAAAGGCTGTGATCGCCCCTTGACCAAGCTGGCCTAGCATCATGAAAATTGTTAAAATGGCAAAACCTTTTTTCAAAAAGTCTTTCCATAATGAACGAAGCTTTTTCATGTCTTATCTCCTTTACTTTTGTTAGCCTTCCAAAAGGCCCTCCCTTTAATTTTATCACTTATTTTTTAAAATATCCTTTGCTTTTCAAATTAAATCATCACTATTCAATAATATAGACATTATTTGCAATGATGTCTATATTATAAATCACTATCTGGTACTGATTTCCCCTTTCTTCTATCCAAGGGCAAGAAAATAAAACATTTATAAACAAGGAGGAGCAGTCTGCCAATTCTTATTCTTCCTTGATTTTCTTCATACAAAAAAACTCAAACACATCTGCTTGAGTTTTGTACACCCTACTATTGGTTGATTATTTTATCTAACTCTTCACCATTTGAAGGAATCTTTTGTTTTTCCCTTCTCTCTCGTACCCACAGCATAGCTAGTCCAAAAAGGTGACTACCAAACAAGGCAGTCACAAAAATCAGCTTGCCCCTGTCTGGATAAGAGAGAGGGAGGCTGCTAAAGCCATAGCGAGCCCACTCGATAAAGATCGGATGCGAAAAGTAAAGAGCTATACTCATTTGCTTTAAATACTGTAAATTATAGCTTTTCAAAAAGGACGATCGCAGGCAGGCATTGACAAAATAAACGGTCACAAAAGGAAGAAGAAAGAAAAAGTTCTTATCAATTCCTTGGTGTTGAAAAATAATGATCCCTTCTAGACAGAGCAATCCAAAGGCAAGAGCTAGCTTTTGCCAACGGTGAATTCTAAAAGTTTGTGCATGAAAATGGTCATACAGATAATAACCCATATAAATAAAAATGGGCGTGTAAAAGAGACCATTTCGCGCTGTAAAAAATAAATTGCTGTAGAGCTGGTAACCTTTGAGAAGACTTGTGGTGTCCAGATAAGCCGAATAGGTCTCGATCAAGCCCCAGCAGTAAAGAAGAAAGGTGATCACCCCCGTCCAAACCATACCTAGGTGTTTGACCAATTGATTGACCAAAAACAAACCCAGCAAAAAGGCTGGGATATACCAGAGTTGGTAGCACATCCCCAGATAGATCAGTGCAATGAGAACACCTGCTGGAAAAAGATAGATAGGAAGATGGAGACTAGAGAAAAAGAGCCAGGCATAAGGAAGGTAAACAAAACTCCAAAACAAATAGGTTTTTACGATTTTGGCCAGATAGGTCTTCATTTTCTTAGAATTCCCTAGTGATTGCTTGAGGAAAAAGCTGGCACAGACGATAAAAAATGGCACTGCTAGCCGGCCAAGCATACTCTTGAGACCAAAATGCAGTGGCTCATAAGAGGTTAAACGACCACTATGCACCAAAATCACTGCAATCGCAAAGAGATATTGAAAAAAGCTGATACTAGAGGTGTTATAGAGGGGATTCTTTTGCATATTCCTACTCCTTGCCCAAAGCAGTTTCTATGGTTATTTTAGCATGAAAGGGAAGGCCAAGCAAGGAATCTTACATCCTTATCTACCTTTTTTCCTCTATTTTTGATATACTCAAAGCATGCATAAACAAACCATTATTGATTTTAAAGAGCTTGGATTGCGCCACCTTTTCACCAAGCCCATCAAAGAATTAAAAACCAGAGACCTCGACCAAGTAGAGGATCTTCTTAGAGAAGTCGAAGCCTACCAGGAGCAAGGCTTTTATGCTGTTGGCTATGTCAGCTATGAGGCTGCTCCTGCTTTTGAGAAGAAGTTTGCTGTCCATCCAGCCCCTCTTATGGGAGAGTATCTCCTCTATTTTACTATCCACGAGAAGGTCGAAACCCTTCCTTTTCCAGAGGACTATGAAGCTGTGGATCTTCCAGCCAATTGGAAGGAAGAGGTAGAGGCGCCTGCTTATCAAGAAGCCATCGAGACCATCCATCACCATATTCGCCAGGGAGATACCTACCAGGTCAACTACACTGTCCAGCTTTCTCAAGAGCTAAAAGCAGATCCTTTGGCCATCTACAATCGCTTAGTGGTAGAGCAAAAGGCCCATTACAATGCCTTCATCCAGCACGATGATGTCTCTATCCTCTCCATCAGTCCTGAGCTCTTTTTTGAGCAAGACGACCGGCTACTGACCACGCGCCCCATGAAAGGAACGACGCACCGTGGTCTCACCAACCAAGAGGATCTTCAAGAGGCTGCTTGGCTAGAAGCCGACCCGAAAAATCGAGCAGAAAACATGATGATCGTCGACCTCCTCCGCAATGACATGAACCGGATTTCGGAGATTGGAAGTGAGCAGGTGACCCATCTCTGCCAAGTCGAGCAATACTCCACTGTTTGGCAGATGACCTCGACCATTGAAAGTCGCTTACGAGCTGAAATCGACCTGATCCAAACCTTCCGAGCTCTCTTTCCTTGTGGCTCGATTACAGGAGCACCGAAGATCTCCACTATGGAAATCATCCAAAAGACGGAGAAGTCTCCTCGAGGTGTCTACTGTGGAACGATCGGCATCCTTCTTCCAAAAGGGAAACGGATTTTTAATGTAGCCATCCGGACCCTTCAAATGCAGGGGAATCAAGCCATCTATGGCGTGGGAGGAGGCATCACTTGGGACAGCAAATGGGAAGGTGAATACCAGGAAACCAAGCAAAAATCGGCTGTCCTCTACCGGCAAGAACCTCGCTTTGAGCTCCTGACGACTGGCTGCATCCACCAAGGAGAGTTGACTTTCCTCGACCAACATGTAACACGCTTGAGAGAAGCTAGTCGCTACTTTGCATATCCTTATGATGAGTCGAAGCTCCTGAAAGAACTTCAAGAAGAACTCGCTCATTTAGATCTCAACCTTGACTATCGTTGTCGGATTGCCTTGCAAAAAAACGGGACCTTCCACCTAGAGATCACGGAGCTGACCGACTTGCCAGCTAGCTATCTACAGGCCCAACTGACCGAGCAGAAGCTTGATTTAGCGACGCCATTTACTTATTTCAAAACGAGTCAGAGAGACCATCTAGGCCAGTCAGATCACGAGCAAATTTTTCATCTGCCAGACGGAAGCTTGCTAGAGACGACGATTGGCAATCTGGTGCTGGAGATAGAGGGACAACTCTATACCCCACCAGCTCACCTCCCCTTACTCGATGGCATTTATCGGCGCCATCTTCTTGAGACCCAGCAGGTTGAAGAAAAACTCTTAACTCTGAACGATTTAATAGACGCCGATCGTATTTATGCCTGCAATGCTCTTCGTGGTCTCTACGAACTAGATTTTCAAAGAAAGGATTCCTGATGAAACTGATTTTTTTACATGGACTAGGACAGGATGTCCTCTCTTGGCAAGGAGTCCAATTTGCACTTTCACCCTTGCACTCCAAAACTTTTGATATTTTCTCCCATCCAAAAGAAAGCTATCAGGAAGTCAAAGAAAGGTTGACGGAGCGCCTCCAGCAAGAAAGCGAACCCTTTATTCTGGTAGGACTCTCACTAGGTGGCGTGCTCGCTCTTGATCTCTCCAGACAAGACTTCCCGCAACTCAAGGGCTTGGTCCTTGCGGGAACTCAATACAAACTCAACACCAATCCCCTCTATCGGCTCCAGATCCTTCTCTTTCGTCTACTTCCCAAGCATGTCTTTGAAAAGCAAGATGCCAATAAACAACAGATGCTTCAAATCTTGACCGAATTAAAAGGGCTCAATTTAACCGATACCGTTAAAGCTTGCCCTCTTCCTAGCTTGGTGATTTGTGGTAGCAGAGATTGGGCCAATCAATCTTCTTCTAAAAAATTGGCCAAGCTCCTGCCAAAAGGCCGCTATCAAGAAATCGCAGACGGAGGCCATCTACTCAATACCGAGAAACCCTATGAACTCGCGCAAGCCATCAAAGAGTTTGTCGCTGGATTTTAAAATGAAGAGGCTGGGACAAAAGTCCTAGCCTCTCAATTATTTTTGGATTGTCGAGCAAGACGCAGTGGTTGAGTGGGCTCTACTACGCTGATTTCATCAGCTTTTACAGCCCTACTCAACTGTGCGGAGGTGGGACGACGAAATCGAGTTCTAACGAATTACCGATTTCTGTCCCACTCTCTTTTTTTAGAAATATTTGAGAATTGCTTGATAGTTATTTGAAAAGCAAGCTGTATACTAAGAGTGTAAAGAAAACAACTAGTCATTTGGACGAAGGAGAAAACCATGGAAAAAGTATTAGAAATTTCCCATTTGAGTAAAAAATTTGGTCATCAATACGCCTTAAATGATGTGAATCTCACCATTCGCAAAGGCGACGTCTACGGCCTGATCGGCAAAAATGGTGCAGGGAAAACCACCCTCATCAAGGTCATCACCCAGCTGATTCAAGAAACTGATGGAAGCGTCTCTCTCTTTGCTTCTACAAATCGCTCCCAGTGGACCCAAGCGCTTAAACGGGTTGGATCCGTCATTGAGAGTCCCGTGGCCCATAAGCATATGACCGCTTATCAAAACCTGGTCTACTATTGCAAGGCTCGCCATATCCCCAATCCCGACCAGGTCATCAAAGAAACCCTGAACTATGTTGGCCTGAATAATACGGGTAAGAAGAAATTCCGTGACTTCTCACTAGGAATGAAACAACGGTTGGGAATTGCGATTGCTCTCATTGCTAAGCCAGATTTCCTTATTCTGGACGAACCCATCAATGGCCTTGATCCAGTCGGAATCAAGGAATTCCGTCAGATGATCAAACGCCTCAATGATGAACTCGGCATGACCATCCTCATTTCCAGTCACATCCTCTCCGAACTCTATCTGGTTGCCAATCGCTTTGGTATTGTCGACCAAGGACGCCTGATCAAAGAAATTAGCAAGGCTGAATTCGAAGAACAAGGAGAAGACTACATCATCCTCAAGACTAGCCAGCTAGCCCTTGCGAGTCAACTGATTCAGGATCAACTCCATCACCGCATCAAGGTCATCGATAAGGATGGAGAAATCCATATCTTCGGACAGACTCACGATATTAAAGTCATTGTCAAAGCCCTCGTTCAAGCCGATATTGACGTGGACGAAATCTACTATGCCCGCCAAGATCTGGAAAAATTCTTTACGGACTTGGTAGACTAGTCCAATCACCGTCTTCCTCTATTACCTATCCCACATATTTCATTTAGGAGATTTATCATGTTGCATACCATTCAAGCAGATTTTTACAGACTTTTTCGCTCCAAAGGTTTTTGGATTACAGAAGCCATTCTCGTTCTCAACATCCTGTCTGGAGTCATCTTTGGAGCTACTGGCCACGTCGGCGTCAATACGGAATCCAAATTGCCCCAAGCGACCGAAGTTTGGACAGGCTTTAAAGCTTTGACCAACTACTCTTCCAGCATCAGTGTGACCATCCTCTTTACCATTATTGTCATCACCTTGGTCCTGGGAACAGACTTAACGCAAAACTTATACAAGAATAGTCTGGCCTATGGCGTTTCTCGCACCAGTTACTACTTTGCCAAAAGCGCCGTTGTTCTGACCATTGCTCTCTTCCAATTTCTTGTTTCTTATGGTCTCGTCTTCTTGATCGCGACGCTCTACAATGGACTTGGCACCATGCCAGAGCACTTCTTGGCTCATTTTGGACTGACCGTGCTGATTCAGTTCCTTTCCACCTTGGCTTGGGTCAGCATCATTTCCTTCCTTCTTTATGCCAGCCAATCCATCACCTTGGCCTTCGTTGGCTACTTCATTGGAAATATCCTCTTAAGCCTTCCTGCGCTCTTCCTTAAAGATATTGATATTCTCCACTATCTAAACTTGGAATTCCAATATTCCATGGTACAGAGCACAACAGCAACAACCAACACCCTCTCGATCGCCCTTGGATTCATCCTTGTTTTCGGCTTCCTAGGACTGGCTACTTTTAAACACAAAGATTTATAACAAAAAGACTTGAGCAGTGCTCAAGCCTTTTTTCTTAGTGTAATGGTCAAGATAAACCAGTCTGCCTCCGTTGCCAGTTGCAAGTCTCCCCCTAAGATCTCTACAAAATTTTGAATAATGTAGAGACCCAAGCCAGAAGACTCCTCTGTATCCGAGAGATTTTCAGAGTAGAATCGACTAGCCAATTGGTCTAAGTGCTGGATCGGTTGTTGCACAATATTGCGCAGCTCGACCCGAATCGTGTCCGCGTCTGAGGTCAAGGTCAAACGGGCCTGCTCCTTTCCATGCTTGAGGACATTGCTGAGCATATTTTGCAAGAGGCGCTCCCAGAGCTCTGGATCCGTAGCATAATGAAGATGCTCTTCTAGCTCTACCTCTAAGGCAATCCCCGCCTCAGACAGGCTGTCATAATACTGGAACAACTGCTGAGTCAGGACTTGGCTGAGATCGACGTCTGAAATCCGAGGCTGAATGGCTCCCTCCATCAAGCGTCTGTATTCCAAGAGAGATTCCAGGCGTTTTGAGACGACTTGAAGATTGGAAGCAATTTTCTTCAGCTTTTCCTCTTCCTGCGTCCCACCCTTGATGATTTGTTGGGTATAGCCCGATGCAATGGTCAAAGGCGTCCGGATATCGTGGGCAATATTACTAATGGCCATATCCAAGGTCTTTTTCTCTTGAAAGGCAATCCGATTGGTCCGCTCGATCTGATCAAAGAGATCACTGACCTGCTTGGTCAAGGCAACCAATTCTTTTTTTGAAACACGTGACGTTAACCGTACTCCACTCCCATTTTGGAGCTTCTGTTGAATCTGCTCCTGCAAATCTTTGAGAGCAGAGAGTAGGCGAAGGTAGCCCAGTCCCAAGAGAAGGACAAGGACGACAAGAATTAGAACTAAAACCCACATTACTTGTCTCCTTTCAAGCGAACACCCAAGCCCCAGACCGTTTCAATATAGTCCTCATTTGGGTCAAGCTGGGCAATTTTCTTTCGAAGATTGCTTAATTGGGCATTGAGGGTATTGTCTCCAGGCAGATAGACTTCTTCCCAGACAGCTTCATACAATTCTTCTTTGGTGAAAATCTTCTTTGGATGCGCCAGCAAGGTCTCAAAAATTTGAAATTCTTTTTTGCCCAATCGAAGCGTCTGTTCGCCGGACTCCAGTTCAAAGGTTTCTGGATTTAAGACCAAATTCTTAAAGGATCGCTTTTGCGACGCTTGAGATTCCTGTGCTACCGTCGGTTGATTTCTCAACTGCACCGTCACCCGAGCCGCCACTTCGTCCAGATTAAAGGGCTTGACAATATAATCATTGGCACCTGCAAGGAGATACTGGCTAATGAGGTGTTTGTCTCCCAGAGCGGTCATCATGATAACCGGTGTCTGACTCTGCAAACGGATCTCCTCAAGGACCTGATCCCCATTTTTCCCTGGAAGCATGATATCCAGAAGGACCAAATCAACGGCTTCTTGCTGGAAGAGCCGCAGCCCTTCTGTACCTGAAAAAGCCTGAAGGACCTCATGATCTTCACTTAAGAGACTGTATAAAATTTCTTGGATATCATTATTATCCTCGATTAATAAAATCCGTGTCACTTGCCTCGCTCCTTTTTTCTTTTCTTGCGAAATCAGTTCTATTCCCCTAGCCTATCAAATAAAGGGACCTTCGTCAATGAAAATCTGATAAAATTCTATTGTACCCAGCTAGATCTGCATGTTAGATCATCACAAGATGAACTTGACGATCTTTTCTTTCAAAGGGTATAATAGGACCAATGACACAATAGGGAGACTCATCTATGAAAAATCATGCTAAAACTAAAATCAGTCTTGTATCCATCCTTGTCATCCTGGGCGTTGCTGCAAGAATGATGCGAGTCATCCACCGCCAGCAAATCAGGGAGCAAAACAGACAAACCATTCAAACGACTAAAAAGGTTGCAGAGTTTCAGAAAACACTAGACGAGGAAGAAACGAAGAAACGCAACGAAACCTTCAACAAGATTTATAATGAATCCCTTGTTCGGAATAAGTTTGAGAATTGGCAAAAAGTCGATGAACTCCATGGTTTGGGACAAAGAACTGGGCAATTTTATATCTATAACTTTGAAAAAAAAGAAGAGATTCTCTTAGAGAATACTGATCAAGCATTTGTTCTACCTATTCGAGACAAGAGTGATAACGTCACATTTCAGGCTATCTTTGCCCACAAGGACGGTCAGTGGCACATCATGAAGCCAGACGGAAGTTCTCAGTTGCAACTAGGAGCAGCCAACATTTCCGCTGAATCTAAGTTTGTCATCGAGAACAATGTCTTAGATTACGACCAGTAAATCCGTAATGACTTGGCTAAACTACATACAAAAAGCTTAGGACCCCAGCTTGTGGTTGGGATTCTAAGCTTTTTCGTTGAGAGGAGAAAGTCGGCCAGCAAGTACCGAAAACTTTTATTCAACAGAAGCCCCATTGGTCGCAATGACTTCTTTGTACCAATAGAAGGATTTCTTACGGGAGCGCTCCAAGCTTCCCTTGCCTTCGTTGTCCCGGTCGACATAGATAAAACCGTAGCGCTTCTTCATTTCTCCTGTCCCGGCAGAGACGAGGTCAATACAGCCCCAAGTCGTATAGCCCCAGAGGACAACACCATCTTCATGGATGGCCTCCCGCATGGCCTTGATGTGGGCAGCCAGGTAATCAATCCGGTAGTCATCCTCAATCTCCCCGGCTTCATTTGGGGTATCAACGGCACCTAGTCCATTTTCTACGATAAAGAGAGGTTTTTGATAACGATCCCAGATGGTGTTCAGCGTAATGCGGAGACCAAGAGGGTCAATCTGCCAACCCCATTCTGAGCTTTCTAGGTAGGGATTCTTCAGAGAGGCAAAGATATTGCCCGCTGTTTTTTCCCTTTCAGCTGGATCCCCTGAAGCGACCCGACTGGCATAGTAGGAGAAGGAAATAAAGTCAACTGTATGGTCTTTCAACAATTGAAGGTCCTGTTCCGTCATCTCGACCGTGATCCCCTGACGCTCCCACTCTTTCTTGGCATAGTTAGGGTATTCCCCACGCGCCTGCACATCGATAAAGAAATAGTTCTTGCGGTCTTCTTCTAGACCAGCCCAGACATCTCGCGGAGCACAGGTATGCGGATAGTTTTGCCCAGCTGCCAACATACAGCCCACCTTATTGTTCGGATCAATCTCATGGGCTAGCTTGGTAGCAATGGCTGAAGCGACCAACTCATGGTGAGCCGCCTGGTATTTGACCTGCTCCTCATTCTCCCCTTCTTCAAAGCAGAGACCTGCTCCCATAAAAGGCGCATGAAGGATCATATTGATCTCATTAAAGGTTAGCCAGTATTTGACCAAGCCCTTGTAGCGAGTGAAGAGGGTCCGGCAGAGACGTTCATAACATTCCAACATCTTGCGACTGCGCCAACCTCCATACTCGGTAATCAAATGCATGGGACAGTCAAAATGGGTAATGGTCACCAAGGGCTCAATGCCATACTTGTGGCACTCATTAAAGAGGTCTTCATAGAACTGTAGACCTGCTTCATTTGGCTCTAGTTCATCTCCTTTAGGGAAGATCCGAGACCAGGCAATGGACAAGCGATAGGTTTTAAAGCCCATTTCCCCAAAGAGCGCAATGTCTTCCTTGTAGCGATGGTACATATCAATGCCATCTTTAGCCGGATAAAAATAGCCCTCTTCAAAGTCGAACATCTTTTTCTGACCCGTAATAATGGCATGACGATCAGGACCAATCGGTACCACATCCACATTGGCCAAGCCACGGCCGTCTTCATTATACGCTCCCTCACACTGGTTAGCAGCCGTCGCCCCACCCCAAAGGAAACCATCTGGAAATTGAAGTTTATCGGTCATCTCTCTACCTCACTTGATTTGATAGTTCTATTATACCCTTCTCTTTCCAAAAAATCCTACAAGATCTTATGGAAAACTAAACCTATTCTAAGGTAACTCATACACTTTGGAACATAAAAAAGACTGGATTGCTCCGATCTTTCAATAGTTCATTTTCTCACATTCTGTTTTAAGAATAGCTAAGGTTGACGTTAAATGACCACGCCTCCTATTTCATACGATAAAAATCAATCACTAAACCAGCTGGGCCTTCAACTAGCAGGCTTTCGGTTCCCCAATCGGTTACAACTGAACCGTTTAAAACTTGGATACCAAGCTCTTTCAACCGTTTGTAGTTCTGGTCTACATCCTCAACCTCGATATGAAGAATGATTCCTGACTGAAAGTTTTCCAAAGGAACCAAATGATTTTGAGACAACATGAGACAGTGACTGCCAATCGTGAACTGAGCAAAACTGTCGTCAACATAATCGGCTTTTTTATCCAAAATATGCTCCAAGTCAGCACAGACCTGGGGAATATTTGAAACGATGATATCTAATTGATTTAAATTCATTTACTATCCTCCACAAAAAGACCGGATTCCCCCGGTCTTTTAAGTTTCTCTCTATGAAAATCAAAGCATAAAATCTACAATGTTTACATTTGATTTTCCACGAGAGGAATTATTTGATTGCGCGTGATTGCAATCCTTCTTCTTCCAAGAAGAGGCGGAATGGTACGAGTTCTTCTGCTTCGTATTTTTCCTTGAAGGCTTTGATGGCTTCTTCTGAGTGTTGTTTTGGATCCAACTCAAGTACTTCTACTGGAAGTGGACGGTCTTGAGTGATGCGAGCATCGATAACAACAGTTTTACCTTCTTTGTTCAATTTAACAGCTTCAGCAACGACTGCGTCGATGGCTTCGATACGGTTTACAGTGAATCCTACAGCACCTTGCGCTTCAGCGATTTTCGCATAGTCAGCATTAGGGAAGTCACAACCAAACAAGTGTTTGTTTGTGTCTTCGTATTTGTCCTTGATGAAGGCATATTTACCATTTGAGAAGACAACATTGATAACTGGAAGGTCGTATTGAACGTTTGTGATAACGTCTGGGTAGCACATGTTGAATGCACCGTCACCCATGATGTTCCATACTTGGCGATCTGGATTGTCTTTCTTAGCAGCGATACCACCAGGAAGGGCAATACCCATTGTCGCAAAGAGTGGAGATGTACGCCACATGTTCTTAGGTGTCATGTGAAGGTGACGAGTAGATGTTTGAGTAGTGTCACCGACGTCGATTGAGTAGATAGCGTCTTGATCAGCATGTTTGTTGATTGCATTGTAAACTTGATACAATTGCAATTCACCCTCAGTTTTACCTTCGAGTTTGTTCATGTAATCACGCCAGTTTTGGTTGTTCTTCACGTTTGCACGCCACCATGGAGTAGACTCAACTGGATTCACTTTATCAAGGATTGCTTTCGCTGCTTGACCTGCATCACCAAGGATGGAAGCGTCAAGAGCATGGCGTTTACCAAGTTTGTAAGGGTCAATATCCACTTGGATGAATTTTTCAGTGTTCTTGAATGCTTCGTAAACTTCAGCAAATGGGAAGTTTGAACCAAGGAAAAGAACTGTGTCTGCTTCAAAGACAACTTCGTTGGCTGGCTTCCAACCAACACGGTAAGCAGAACCTGTCAACCCTTCGTAGTCCCATTCGAAGGCTTCAAAGTTTTTACCAGTTGTAATAATTGGTGCTTTGATCTTACGAGACAATTCAGTGATCACATCACCAGCACCAACACCACCGAAACCAGCGTAGATCACTGGACGTTCCGCATTGTTCAAGATTTCAACAGCTTTATCGATTTCCACTTCGTTCAAGGCAGGAGCGATAAAGCGACGTTCATAAGAACCTGATCCATAGTAAGAGTTTTCGTCGATTTCTTGGAATCCAAAGTTTACGGGGATTTCAACAACGGCTGGACCTTTTTTAGAAACGGCAGCACGGCAAGCTTCATCGATTACTTTTGGCAATTGTTCTGCGTAAGCTACACGTTTGTTGTAAACAGCGATACCGTTGTACATTGGGTTTTGGTTCAATTCTTGGAAGGCATCCATGTTCAGCTCGTTGTTTGGACGTGATCCAAGAATGGCAAGGAATGGAGTGTTATCCATAGCTGCATCGTAAACACCGTTGATCAAGTGAGTCGCACCAGGTCCACCTGAACCAACTGCAACCCCGATAGAGCCACCAAATTTAGCTTGCATAACCGCTGCAAGAGCACCAGTTTCTTCGTGACGAACTTGCAAGAAACGGATATCTTTGTCTTCAGCCAAAGCGTCCATAAGTGAGCTAAGTGTTCCAGATGGGATACCGTAGATCGTATCTACGCCCCATGTTTTCAATACATTAAGCATTGCTGCAGATGCAGTAATTTTCCCTTGAGTCATTCTAACTCTCCTTTAATTCTATTTTGATCCCTTAAAATGCAGCATAGCGCTTCTACTTCATCTTTGCGATCATCTCGCCTTGAAAATGAGTTTTTTCTGACTTTTCTCATGAAAACGATTTACAAAACGATTACAGTATTAATTTATCACAAAGAGATTCACATGTATAAGGATCTGCTCAGAGATGCTCAATCCCTATTCCATAACAGATGCTCTTTTTGAGAAATTTTCACAAACTATCCTACAATAGGGTATTATACTATATTTTCTTACCCTCTATTTTCCCTTAGAGCTGTAAGGAATGATAAAAAAGTACTACAGCATGCTGTAGTACTCAAATTGATGGCAAAGTATTTTTAAAAAAACTTTCCTTAGGTGAGTACGGACGTCAGCGAACTTCTTCGAAGTTCCATGACTTAGTTTTGAGCCTAAGGTCTCAAAACTACCGAGTGCTTGAAATGATAATGTTTCAAGCACTTTTCTCACGGCGGAAAGTTTTCTGTATTTTCTTGATTCAATCTAAAAATTGGAACTTATTTTACTTTATTCGTTGAATCACTTAACTTATATTACTTAAAAAAGTTTGACTACGTTCTAATCGCTACTGCATACTGTATCACTTCTTATTTTCATTAATCAATCTTTGCGACATTGAGGAGCAGCGAGCTGGTCAAAACAGACAAAGAACTAAGGGCCATGGCAAGACCTGCTAGTTCTGGATTGAGGGTCAATCCCAGTCCTACAAAGACTCCAGCAGCAATTGGAATCCCAAGGATATTGTAGATAGAGGCCCAGAAGAGATTGAGTAAGATGCGACGGAAGGTCTTTTGACTCATGTCAAAGGCGCGCACAACGCCAAGCAAATCATTTTGCGTGAGCACGATGCCACCGGACTCGATCGCAATATCCGTTCCAGATCCCATGGCAATTCCAACATCTGCAATCGAGAGAGCTGGAGCATCATTGATCCCATCTCCAACAAAGGCTACCTTACTACTTTCTTGCAGTTTTTGGATGGCGCTAGCTTTTTCTTGAGGAAGGACATCAGCAATGACGGTGTCAATTCCCACTTGCTTAGCAATAGCTTGGGCCACCCGTTCATTATCCCCTGTTAACATGACCGTTTTCAAGCCCCGTTCTTTGAGCTTTTTGATCGCTTCTTTTGAGCTGGCCTTCGGAGCATCTTGAATGGCAATCAAGCCAATCACTTGCCCATCCACAGACAAACTGATCACTGTTTTGGCCTGCTCTTGCAAGTCTACCATCCGTTTTTCAAGCTCCGGATCCATCGCTGTCCCGTCATGAAGTTTGCCATTTCCCAAGGTCACCAACTGCTGGTCGATCTGACCTTGGACCCCTTTTCCTTCAATCGCTTGGAAGTTTTCCACAGGGGATAGCACCAAACCTTTTTCTTCTGCTTGGGATAACACCGCTTGGGCTAGTGGATGTTCTGAAAAAGTTTCAAGACTAGCAGCCAGTGTCAAGACACGCGCTTCATCTCCTACCACATCGGTTACGAGCGGTTGGCCAATGGTGATGGTCCCTGTCTTATCAAACACAACGGTTTGAATCTTTTGCACTTCTTGAAGAACTGTTCCATTTTTAATCAGAACCCCCATCTTGGCACTACGACCAGTTCCGACCATAAGGGCTGTTGGCGTCGCCAAACCAAGGGCACAAGGACAGGCAATAATGAGGACAGAGACTGCATAGAGCATGGCCTCTTGGAGCGACGCGCCCAGAAGCACGGACCAAACCCAGAAAGTCGCAATGGCCAAAATCGTCACCACTGGAACAAAGATACCTGAAATCTTATCCGTCAAATCTTGAATAGGAGCACGACTGGATTGGGCCATTTTGACAAAGTCCACAATTTGAGATAAGAGGGTCTCACTACCGACTTTTTCAGCCTTAAAGAGAATGGTCCCATTGCTGTTGATAGTGGAGCCAATGACTGCATCACCAACTGATTTTTCCACAGGCAAACTTTCACCTGTCACCATCGACTCATCAATGGTCGTACTTCCTTCTACAATCGTCCCATCAACCGCGATCTTTTCCCCAGGACGGACCCGAATCAAATCACCAATGTGGATATCTTCCGCCGCCACCTCGACATAGTTCCCATCACGGAGAACTTGAGCCGTTTTTGCCTGCAAATCCAACAACTTTTCCACAGCCTCGGAGGCATTGTTACGCATCCGTTCTTCAAAGATTTGCCCTAAGAGGATAAAGAAGATGATAAAACCCGCAGCCTCAAAGTATACTGGCTGACCAGTAAAAAGAGCAAATACACTATAGACATAGGCTACCAGGGTTCCAAGAGCTACCAAGGTATCCATATTGGAATGGTGCTTCTTAAATGAGGCCCAGGCACTCTTGATAAAAGGTACTCCTGCTACCAACATGATCGGCGTTGTCGCTAGAAAAGTCCCCCAGCGACTGACTGGATGGGAGACAAGTCCTGCCCACATCCCGATCATCAAGATCAATAAAGGAAGGGTAAAGATACTAGTAATCCAAAAGCGATCCCGTAAACTTAAGACACGACGGCGTTTTTCCACAACCGTGTAGGAACCCTTTTGCATCTTCATTCCACATGAAAACTCGAAGTCCCCTGTTTCTGTCGGGGTAAAGGATATCACTTTATCCACACCGACTTCCAAAGGCTCTAAAATCCCCTGATCTTCAAACAAAATTTCCTTGTAACAGCCGGAAGGATTGACCCGATGGAAGGTGATTTCAGCAGGGATCCCTTTTTGAAGTTGAAATTCTTTGGGACTATAGCCCTTTTCTGCTGTAATACGGATCTTTTGCACTCCGTTTTCCACAACTGCTTTTTGTTTTTCTACCATACCTACTCCTTTATTCCACAATCATGTGACCATGCATCATGTTCATTCCACATGAATACCCATATTCGCCCGCTTTTTCTGGCGTAATTTCAATGACATGTTTTTCACCCAAAGGCAAATCTTCATGAACGCCAAAATCCGGAAAGATCACTTGAGCCAGACATGAAGATGGATCCTTGCGATTAAAGATGATCCGGGCTGGAACATTCTTTTTCAGAACGATGGTTTCAGGCGAATAGCCCCCCATGACTTCGACTTCAATTTCTTGATAACCTGATTTCTGACGAGCGTGGTCGCTTACCTTTTCATGCTCTGCAAAGAACCACCAAGCAATAAAAGCAACCCCAAGTAAACAAACAATACTAATTAACAATCCAAACATTGAAATTCCTTCTTTCTATTACATACAATTGCAAGGGACTGTTTCGACAGCCTCTGCTTTCTTTTCTTCCAGGACCTGCTGCAGCTGATTAAGATCTGCAAGCGTAAAGTCACTCTCCTGAATCAAGTTTTCAAGCACCTGGACAATTCTTTTTGAGCAAACCTTGTCTTTCACCTCCTCAACCACCAAGTCTAAACTCTGGTCCTGCTTCAACAAAGCCGAGTAGACAAAGGCTTTGCCAGATTTTTCTCTGGTCAGACAGCCCTTTTCAACCAAGCGCGTCAAGAGGGTCTTGATGGTCGACTTCGACCAGTCAAAGCGCTCGGACAAGACGGCGATCAAATCCCTGCTGGTCTGCTTGCCTTCCATCCAGATAATTTTCATGATGCGCCATTCCGCATTGGAAATTTGCATGGCTTCTCCTTTCTAAATCTACATTTGTAAATCTTATGATGCCATTCTACTCCTAAGATTTACATTTGTCAACCAAAAAGACAAAAAAATTTCCTCTTGGAAATAGAGGAAGGTAGACAATCTGTTTTTACAAAAAATCATCTAAAGAAATCTAAAAAGAAATAGAATTGATTTCAATTATAAGAACCATTCAAATATTTCCTGAAACTTTCCGCCGTGAGAAAAGTGCTAGAAACACTATTGTTTCTAGCACTCGGGAGTTTTGGAACCTTAGGTCCAAAACTAAGTCATGGAACTTCAAAGAAGTTCTCTGACGTCCGTACTCACCTAAGGAAAGTTTTTAAGAAGACTTTATCTTCAATCTGAAATTTTTCTTTGAAGATTTGTCTAGTTGGGCTTTTTCGCTCCCTATTTTGTCTCTATAATGTCTCCTGCAGAGCTTGGGCTAGAACTCGGTAACCAGCCACACTTAAATGGAGACCATCTGTCGTATAGGCTTCTGCTAACTGCCTCTTTTCATCCAATAAAGACGAATACACATCAATATAGCTGACCTGGTGGTAGGCCTGGGCCAATTCTTGATAGGCTTGATTGAGGGCTTGAATTTTTTCATTGGTCCGCACATAGACCTTTTGTTTGTATCGCTCTTCTTGACTCACCGGTAGAACCGAGATCAGGTTGATGTGGGTCAGCGGAAAATCTCTCATAATTGCTTGTATGACCGCTTCTACATTGTCCAAGGTTTCCTTTTGAGGAATTTCTTTTCCGATATCATTGGTCCCGATCAAGAGAAAGATCTGATCCACCACCGTTCCAAAGACATGGGCGTCTAGATACTCACGAAGGAGATCCGTCTTATAGCCTCGTACTCCTCGATTGACCATGTGTTTGGGACTTTGTAATAGTTCATGAATGGGGAAATACTCCACGATAGAGTCTCCAATAAAGATCAAACCAGGCTCCTTCAGAGGGGCTTGATTGAGCTCCCGATAGGTTGTTACGATTTTCTCCTGCTCCTTTAAGAGCCAGTCTTCTAACAGCTGTACTGCCATCTATTTCTTTCCTTTCACTTGTTCCCAGGAGGTCAATCCTAGATACTCTTCGATCACCTGGTAGACACCGTCTTCTTGATGACTCGGCGCTAGGTGTTTGGCAACAGCCTTGACAGCTCTTTCTGCATTGGCCACAGCATAGGAGTGACCAGCCATCTCAAGCATTTCGATGTCGTTTCCACTATCCCCAAAAGCCATGACCTGGCTGGCATCAAGCTGCCATTTCTCCATTAATTGAGCCAGTCCCCAGGCCTTGTGAATGCCTGCTTGTAAGAGATCCATGCTTCCAAAACCGCTCGAAACCGCCATGAGCTGATCTCCAAAAGCCTGCTGGACTTCTTGGCGCACTTGATCGAGACGATCCAAGCCAACCACCAAGCTCATTTTAAGCACCTGATCAAATAGATCTGCTGTCAATTCCGGAACAAACTTCATCCGCTTGTACAAGGCTTCAATCACTTCCGGCTGCATGAATTTCTCAACTTCTGTAAAGACCGTTCCTTCCTTGACAAAGCCACCATTGACAGCTGACACAACCAGCTGGTCTGAAATTTCCCGCCCCTTAAAATAAGCAAGAACCGCCTCTACTAGTTCTCGATCCCAGAATTTTCCTAGAATCATCTGGTCATCCTCAAAAATCCGAGCTCCGTTGGCCACGACCAGGGTCACCCGCTTGACCAAAGGACCCAAGAGCTGGCGCATGCGATGGATTTCATTTCCCGTCGCAATGACAAAGCGTATCCCTTTTTGATCCAAGTGGTTCAACAGCCTTTCCAGACGCGGGAGATCCACCTCTCCTCGCTCATCTAATAAGGTCCCATCCATATCTGTTGCTATCAACTTAATCATACAATCTAACCTTTTCCCTTTCAAAGGGTGTAAATTATCTGGTTCCATTATACCACAGATCAAGCCAGTCAAAACCACCCATGAAAACAGGTGCCTTCCTCTTAGGCTGAAGGTTGCTACTGATGGCCAAGGGAACTTATGAATATAAGCCCTTTTCTACACTTTCCTGAACCAACTCTTCCGTCAGTTTCCATAATTCTTCCGATTCACTTTTTATAAATTTTTTCTTTTCTAATACCATCTCTGAACGGATATGATCAGGATTATAATTGACTTCTGATACTTCCAAGTGATTGATCAGTGGTACCAATGCGTCAATCACTCTTGCATATCTTGCCTCAGGACTCTGGCCTTTTTCAAACTCCAACCACGAATTTTTCATATTCACATATGTTGCTTCTGGAAGGAGGCTCATTGTTTTTTCTATAGATGCTAACTCTCTATCATGAGCATGAAGCTTTTTTTCATCATCAAACACCCAAGTATCTCCGGCATAAATCTCACCTAAATCATGAATCAGTAACAGAAACATGACCTTTTCCATATTCAATTTTTCAGGATAATAATCTTGCAGAACCATCGCAGCGATCGCACCCTGCCAAGAATGCTCGGCACTATTTTCAAACCGTCCATCAAGGGTTCTATTAAACCTTGTTACTGACTTTAATTTCTCGATTTCTTTAATAAAATCAACTGTCTGATTCAAATCACTCATGGCGACTCCAACCTCCCTATTCGAAATTACGACTATCATACCAAAAATCAGGTTTTCCATAAATGAATTCCCGTATTTGCAAAAAGAAAATGTCCCTCCTTTTCCAAGTTCTTCCTTTTTTCTAACAAGAGCAAGAAAAAAGCTAACCGATCCTGACCGGTTAGCTCAGAAGGAAGCTCCATTTTGACAGTGGAGCTTACTAAAATAGGAATCGTTTTTGGCAACACAAACCAGTTTAGGATTATTCACTGCTCGTTCTTCAAATTAAAGTCTCTATCAATTGACCCTCTTTTAAAGCAACGACGGTTGAACAAATCGCTTCAATTAACGACTGATTATGACTAATAAAGACTATCGTCATATTTGTTTCCTCTTGAACTTTTTGCAAAACTTGTATCACTTTTTCCTGATTCGCATCATCTAGCGAACTCGTTATTTCATCACAAATCAAGCACTCTGGTTGTGCGAATATTGCCCTTGCAATGGCACACCTTTGACATTGCCCTCCGGATAATTGATGAGGATATTTTTCTAACCAATCCAATTCTAACTCGAGATTTGTAAATAATTCCTGTATCATTCGAATCCGTTCTGAACGATCCTTTATTTTTCGAATAAATCTTAATGGTTCTTCTAAGCTTTTCAATATCGTTTGATTCGGATTAAAAGATAATAAACTATTTTGGAATAAATATTGAACTCTTCGATAATAGCTTTGTTTTTCTTGAGCCAATACTTCTCTTAATTCTTTTCCTTCAATCAGAATATGGCCTTCATATGGAATAAAGCCAGATAAAATCCTTGCAAGAGTTGTTTTCCCAGCTCCTGAATGTCCGATGATTCCTGTTACTTCATATTTTGGAATATCAACTGTAAGATTTTTAAGAATCACATTCTCATCTTTATAATGGCTTGTTACATGTTTCAATTGGAAAAATGTTTCTTTTTTCTCATTCGATAATCGATTAAAATTGAATTTCTTATGAGAATCTTCCTTCTGTGCGACTAATTCCCCCTCTTCTAAAGTCAACACTTTTGTACAAAAATTATACGCTAACTCTCGTTGATGAGTCACCATAATCGTTGCTGTACGATATTGCTTTGCAAGATGAACAATTAATTGCATCATTTCCATTTGCAATGGAACGTCTAAAGCACTAAAGGGTTCATCCGCAATGATTAATTTCGGATGATTGATAAACGCCATTGCAATCATTACTCTTTGCAACATTCCTCCAGATAATTCATGAGGATATAATTGTAATACTTTTTCTTCTAATTGAACCATTTTCAGTGCTTCAATTATTTTTTGAGGATTGGCTTCTAGCATTATTTCTTCCAACTGTTGTCCAATTGTAAATAAGGGATCTATGCTATGTTGTCCATTTTGAAAAATGATGCCAATATCTTGTCGTAAATATTCTCTTCTCTTTTTACTAGATAAGGTCAACCAGTTTTCTTCTAAAAACTTCATTTCACTCGCATTCATCATGACCTTTTGATGAATATTCCCAAGTAAACATTCTAAAAAAGTCGATTTTCCAATACCGGACTCGCCAATTATCCCGATGACTTCTCCTTCTTTAATAGAAAAGTCTAAATTTTTGAGAATTACTTCCTGTCCGTATGAGGCGTTTAATTGTTTGACTTCAAAAATAGTCTTTTCCATTAGTCTTTTACCAATTTATTCGTAACTTGATAGATATCAGACGGAGATAGTTCAAAATGATGAATAGAATTGTTCATTGCTGCATGTAAGTTGACAAATCCAATGTAATAAACAACTGCTTCGTCTTTCGCATAGTCTTGAATTTTTGCTACTTCACTAGGTAGTTTATCCGCATCTTCTTCATGAGCTAAGGCAGAAATTTTTTCATCTAACCATTGATCTGAATTTTTCACATAATTCAATGCCCCATCACTCGATAAAGCTGCATTTAGGAAGTAATAAGGATCTCCCGTTGCCAATGTTAATGAGGAAGCTAATGCAATGTCATAATCTAATTGATTAAATCCATCGACAGTTTCTTGAATATCAATTTTCAAATCAATCCCTACTTTTTTCAATTGTTGTTGCAAAGCTGTAGCAATTTTTTCATTGGCTAATCTCTTATATGTTTTTAGAACAATTTGTAATGGTTCATTTTGTGCATTAACTAGAATACCATCTGCATTTTTCGTTTTATAGCCGGCTTCTTCTAATAATTTTTTCGTCATTTCTGGTTGGTATTGTTTATTAGCAAAAGTACCACTTGAATAAATACTTGAATCTAAAAAGGCACCATCTGCAGGAGTTACATGACCTTTTAAGAAATCTTGTGTCAATTCTTTTTTATCAATCGCATATAAAATAGCTTGACGAACTTTTTTATCTTGCAATCTTGCTTTATTCAATTCTAAATGATAGGTTCTTGTACTTGATTGATTATACACTTGTACGGAAGAATCTTTCTTTAATGAATCCGCTACATCATCATTTAAATCTACTCCACCATCTACTTCTTTTGATTTAATCGCTAATTCCAATGTTTTTTGATCCGGAATTAATTGATAATGAACTTCCTTAATGGAAGCATTGCCACCCCAATAATGAGTCGAAGCCGTTAATGAAATGGAATCATTTGGTTTAAATTCTTTCACCTCATAAGGGCCTGTTCCTACAATTTTATCCTTGCTTGTTACATCTACAATGGCCGTTTTTGAATCCACTAATTCATGAATAAATTGAGGACTTGGTTTTTCAGTATGAACTGTAAAAGTTTGTGAATTATTCGCTGTATAAGTAGCTGTTTTAAAAATTTCACCTTCCTTATGATTTTCTCCTACTCTTTTCAGGCTAGCAATGACTGCATCACTATTAACAGGATTTCCATTTGAAAATTTTACATTTTCTTTTAAATGAATTTCCCATGTTTGATCATCAATCTTCTTATAAGAGGATGCTAACCAAGGTTCTACATGAAAGTCATTTGTTAAACGAAATAAGGTTTCGCCAATCCCAAAACGAATGGTAAACCAGCCTTCCCAATCTTTTGCTGGATCAATCCCTGCTGTAAATTGAGGATCCCCAATTTTCAAAATTGAATTTTGGCTACCTTTTTGTTGTTGAGATGTTGGATGTACAGGTGCGCATCCAACTAATACTGCTGCTGCAATGATGCATAACAAATTTTTTAATTTCATATTTTCCTCTCTTTCGTCTGTTGAATCCAATGATGAATTCCGTTAAACATAATAATCGTTAGCGTAATCGCAAGTCCTGGAGCAATCATTAACCATGGCGCTTGTTCAAACGATAATCTTCCCTCATTTAACATAGCTCCCCATTCTGGTTGAGGGACTTTCACTCCTATTCCTAAAAAAGATAAGGTTGCTAAACTTAAGATCGTACTTGAAATATTGACGATCATATACGTCACTAATGGTCGTTGAATATTTTTTAAAATCGTCATCAGCCGATACCACAATGGAGCTCCTTGCATATACATCACTGTGACATATTCTCGAACTTTAATTTTACGAATTTCTCCTCTTGTTAATTTGGCATAATAAGGTAAATAACTAATGACAAGAGCAATGATCCCATTTCTTAACCCTCCACCTAATACTCCAGCTACCGTAATAGCTATGAGTAAACTAGGAATGGCTAACAAAATATCAATGATACTCGTTATGATTCTATCAATCCGCTCACCAAATATCCCTGCTAATCCTCCTAAAAGAATTCCTCCTAAATAAGATAAACCAACAATGAAGAGAGAAGCTCCAATCGAATATCTAGCTCCTACAATCACTCGAATAAAAATATCTCGACCAAAATCATCCGTACCAAACCAATGACTAGCATTTGGTGGACTTAACACAGCATTGGCATTCATCGTCTCATAGTTTAAAAATAATGTACTCCATAATAGTAATACAAATACTAAAACAATCATGCCAATTTTCCATTTTCTCTTATTTGTCATGACAAGTCACCGCCTTTAATACGGGTATCTGTCCTATTTTGTATTCCGTCAGAAATTTGAGTGAGCACTAAATATAAAAAGCTAATAGAAACTACAATCATTTGTACGAGTGGATAGTCTCTCGAACGAATACTATCCATTAATAACTTCCCAATTCCTGGCCAATAAAAAATGGTTTCTACTACAACGACACCCGCCATTAAAGAACCAAACGATAATAAGATAATGGTCACCATCGTAGGCAATATATTTTTCAATAAATGTCGTTGAAAGATTTTTGACTCTTCTATTCCACGGTAATAAAGCACTTTAACATATTCCTGTTGTAATTCTTGTTCTAACAAGACCGAAAATTGTTGAATAAATTTTGCACTCATTGGAATAACAAGCGTCATAACCGGTAATATTAAACCACTCCCCCCTTGTTTAGCTAGTAAAGGAACCCATCTTAATTGAACGCTAAATACATACATTAAGAAATAACCAATCACGAAAGACGGTAATGACATGTTGAAAAATAGAATCAATTGAAAGAGTGACTTTACAATCCGATTGTGACATCGTACAAAAAATATAGACAAGGGGATGGAAATTCCTAGTGAAACCATTAATGTTATCACTGCCAATTGAACCGTATTCATAACGGCTGGAATCATTAAATTCTTAGTCGGGATATCTGATATTAAGCTCTTTCCAAAATCTCCTTGAAGAAATTTAAGGAGCCAATTTCCATATTGTACAAGTAAGGGTTGATTCAGCCCCATTTCCTCACGCATGAGTGCAAGAGCTTCTGTAGAGACACGACCCGTTCCAACTGACATTTTGACAGAAGCAGGATCACTAGGAGCTATATGAATGAGTAAAAATACAAAAAATGAAATGGCAACAAAAAGTATAAATATGGTTAAAATTCTTTTCATTACTTTAAACAATTACTTCCACTCCTTACTTTTTAGCACATAGTAAGAATAAAGGTGTTGGATTATAAAACTCATCTTTTTCTAGATAAATCCTTTGGCTAATAGATCGATCAATTTGCAGAGAGTCAACTTCTTGATTTAATAAATATTGTACATCCCATTGAGGTCGTACTTCACTAGAAATGGATAAACTTCTTTGAATCCGTTCGCACTCTGTTAAAGTATCTTGACTTAAATGATGATGAGCATGATGCTGTGGTAAATGACTCGTATCCGTCATACTAGAAGCACCATAATTTCCATCAATATTAATAAGTAACCCACCTTTTTTTAATACTCGAAGCCATTCACGATAAGCTTTCGGAACATCTGGTAATGTCCAAGTAACATTTCTTGCAATCACTATATCAAAGCTTGCATCCGCAAATGCTAGATTTTGAGCATCCATAGTTAAAAACTGTGCATCGAACTTTTCCTGTTTAGCAAAAACAGTAGCTAAATGGATCATTTCCTTTGTTAAATCAATTCCGATTACTTCATGTCCCATCTGACTTAAAATTCCTGTAAAGAATCCTGTTCCACAACCAATATCTAAAATTTTTAACAGTTTCTTTTGTGGTAAATATTTTTCAAATTCTGTAATCCATCTATCTTTTAAGGGACTATGAAACTCTCTTGTTCGTTGTTCTAAAAAAGAAGAACTTCGATTTGTCCAATAATGTTCAACTCGTTCATGCATGGTTTGTTCCATAGCCTTCACTTATCCCCCTTTACGATTTTGATACAAAACATTGGTGTTGCTCCGTAATTTAATTGTTCTTCATAATCCCACACTAAATCCCCAAAATTTTCTTCCGTTTCTACTGAAATCCCTTCCAGTGAAGAAAAATAGTCTATATCCCATTGCGGTCTTTGTTGATAGGTCAAAGGTAATTGCTGAACAATCCAATCCATTTTTTCCTCATCAATCCCTTCACCTTGCCAATAATCTTCTAACTTCTCTTCAACAGCTTTTTGGCGTTTTTTTTCAAATTCTTTTTCTAATGATTCATTTTGAAGAAACGCATACCAGTTTGCGTCAAAAATCAATAAGGTTCCATTTGGTTTCAAGACTTTTAACCACTCTGAATAAGCTTGTTGTGGTTTTTCTAGATTCCAAGTTAAATTTCGACTAACAATGATATCAAAACTTTCTGGTTTAAAATCTAAATTTTGGGCATCCATTTTCATGAGTTGGATGCTTGAATGGCCTTTGCCATATTTTTGAATATTCTCTTTGGCAACTTCTAGCATGTTATTGGAAACATCAATACCAGTTATAGTTGTATAACCTAATTCTTCTAAAATAATTGTGAAAAACCCAGGGCCTGTTCCTATATCTAACACTTTAATATTTTGGTTAGCTGGTAACAATCGTTGCAATTGTTGTTTCCAACTTTCTCTTTGAGTTCCTTCTAATTCTTTTTCATTCACTTTAGAATAGCCTGTGTACCGATGATTCCAATAGTTTTGTATTTCTTCTAACAGGTTCACATTTGTTACTCCCTTTTCAACTCGCTTATTTAATTTCTGTTACAAGTTTACCAAAGAATGCTTGAATTAATGTTAACAAATCATCACATCGAAAATGATTTTTTTAAGGAAACATATGTTAACAAAAAGAATTCCAGATGACATCCGAAATTCTTCCCCCAAAATTCATAGCTTGATGCAATTTAAGAATCTGTTGCAATTAGTTGGATTATAACCTTTCACCCTTCACCTTAGAAATGAATCCAATCTTTCATCCTTTCTTTTATTTTATCCTATTTAAGGGAAATCCCCTCCTTTTTGGAATACTTCCATTTTTCTAACAAGACTACAAGGGCAATTAAAAAAGCTAACCGATCCTTACCGCTTAGCTTCTATTTTTTAACCAACAAAAGCCCAAATAATGGCAATCAGCACTGCAGGCAGGAGATTAGCGACCTTGATTCGTTTGCCCCAGATGAGGTTGATCCCTACACAGAGAATGAGGCTGGAGCCAACTAGTGACAGATTCGAAAGGGCTTGTGGGGTCATGATTGGTGCGATCAAATGGGCCAAAAGCGTAATCGCCCCCTGAAAGATCACAAGTGGAACCACCGCAAAGATGGCACCCTTTCCTTTTGAAACGGTCAAGACCAGAACGATGACCATATCCAGAATAGCCTTGGCCAACAAGGTCGAAGTGTCGCCTGTCAAGCCATCCTGGACAGCTCCGACTACCGCCATAGCCCCGATACAAATGGTCAAGGCCGTCGTCATAAAGGCATCGACAAAGCTGGTATCACCTTGGTTGCCCGTCTTTTCCTTCAGCCAGCTTCCCAGGCGCTCAAAACCCCCTCAATCTTCAAGAGTTCCCCGATAATGGTCCCGATTACTAGACTCAGAATCAACATCATACTGCCGTGACTTTCCACATGACTTCCATGCACCACCAGCATCTTTTCCAAGGTCCCTGCAATGCCCAAGACAAAAACAGCAACTCCTGTCACTTTCAGAAGGGTCTCATGAAAATCTTCTGATAAACGTTGACCGATGAGCAGTCCTAAAAGCCCACCAAATACAACTCCTAAGGCATTATAAAAGGTCCCTAAACCGATCATTTACAAACTCCTTCGTTCATTTTTCATTCTTTTTCAATTTCTTTCAAAGACCAGTACCCCGTCTCTTCATACTGGTCAATCAAGTCCTTGGCTGTTTGCGTAATCTCCTCTGGATAATGCAGGCTTTCTAGGGTATTTACCGCATTTTTAGTCACAGCTGACCCTGGCTTGATCTGGTAGTCAAAGACGATCTTGCCATCCACATAGCGGCTATCAAAATGGTAATTGTCATTCACTTCACCAGAGGCCGCGACCAGCTCAATATCATGACTGGAAATCATGTAGAGGCAGTTTTGGGCAGCCAACCAGCGGACAATTCCAAGGCCTGATCCGATCCGCTCGATGGTATTAGTCCCCTTAAAGAGCTCGTCAATAAAGAAATAGTGAAAACCTGGCTCTTTGAGGTGCTGAATCATACGCAAAATAGCTTTACTTTCGGTGATAAAGTAGCTATCTCCAACTTCAATATCATCGCTTACATCCATAGCCGTTAGGACATGACCGTAAGGCAGGGCCAAGGTTTCTCCATAGGCAAAGCCCAGCCCTTGAGCCAGAATAGCATTGATAGCGACGGTCTTCAAATAGGTTGATTTCCCAGACGCATTGTCCCCACTGATGACCATATTTTTTTGAAAATGCACATCATTTGCAATCGGATTGGACAGCAAGGGATGATAGAGCGTCTCGCCTTCAATCCCACCCGTCTCTGTAAAGACCGGCTGACAGACCACTTCTAGATCCCGCTTATGGCGCAAGAGACTAATAGCGACTTCCATCTCCCCTAGCAGATCCAGAAGCTTCTGGGCTTCTTTTTGATGAGCTTTCACCTGATTGTAAATATAAACCTGAGCGATCTGCGGGAGTAAAAAGAGGACGTTAAGGTAGAGCAAAATAATTTCCATCTCAGAAGTCCCCGTTGGACTCTGCAAGACACTGGCAAGGATCCGAGCTTTCTTAAAGGGTTTGACCGCTTGCTTGAGTTCTTCTCGTTGTGGTAGGGCTAGATGGCTCAAGCGTTCTGCCGAAGCAAAGATGCGGACCAAGTAGCTAACATTGTCCAGACGGATTTTATTAGACCAATTGCGCAAACTTGAAAAGACGATATTAAAGACCACACTGATCACCAAGAGGGTAATCGCCCCAACTGGCTCAAAGGGGATGACAAAGAGACAGAGGATTGGAAGACAGGCCAAGGCTATGTAGAGGGGCAAACCTGCATAATGCTTGCCAGGCTTTGCGACAATGCTACGCGCCATGTTGTGGTTCTTCTTGCCCAGTTGGTTGAAAATGACCTGGACCTTGAGCCGCAAATCCGGATGCTCTTCAAAGAAGGCTTCTAAGTCATGAAGTTGGTCCTGAGGCTGGAATTCCAGCAGGCGCATTTTTTGATAGAGAGCTTCTGCCCCAAGGCTCGATTGGGTGTAATTGAGCTGATCAAAGACCGCATCCAAAGCCAAATCATGCCAAGTCTGATCATCCACTTGGCTATCGATCGTCCTTCCCTTAGCTGGATAAGCCAGACTGTCAATCAAACTTTCTTCCGTGTCTTTTTTACGAAAGAAAGGCGCTCCATCCCAAGCTTTTTTCAGCTTTTGCGCGAGGCGGATGGCCGTCAGAAATTTGGTTGCCCAAATCACCACCATCAATCCTAGGATCCCAAGCGGGATCCAGTTCACATTTCCTTCCATGCTCTATTCCTTTCCACTCTGAGGCCAGTCCAAGTGAACATGTTCCTTCATTTCTCGGTAAGCCGTGTCCACTCTCTCCTTGGTCTCCTCATCCAGCTTATCGCGGTATTTGCCACCCTGGATAAAATCTTCCAAAATATAGGTCTGGTACTTGTACAACTCATAGCCTTCAGGAGAATAGGTCCCCTTCGGAGTTCGACTAACCCAGGTTGGATGAGCAGTAGCTGTCTTAATCTTTGTCTTGCGGCCGACCTTTTCGATGGTTACATCCATCAAGACTCCTCGCTCTGTCCACTGGGCAGTCTCCACGTCCCCCATGGTTTCCAGACGCTGATTAGAAAGGAAATTCCCCATCGAGTAGATGATGAGCTTGTTTTGACCATCTTTATTGACCACTTCAGCAGGCTCTACAACATGGGGATGTCCGCCAAAGACAATATCAGCTCCCCAAGAAACCATCTTATGATAGAGCTCTTTTTGCTCTTCTGTCGGCTCCAATTGGTACTCAATTCCCATTTGGGGCATGACAATGGTAATATCGGCCTCTTGCTCCGCCTTTTGGATCTCCGCCTTCATCCGCTCTTCATCCAGATCAGACAAGACATCTGCTTGCTCCTCTGGAGTAAGGGTCGTTTCCATCCCATTAAAGCCGTAAGCATAGGCTAGAATAGCAATCTTGATGCCATTCACTTCCTTGATCACCAAGGGGGCCTGCCCTCTCTTTTCATGCGTGTAGACACCGACAGGTGTGATGCCTGCATCTTCAAAGGCCTTAGCTGTCGAATAGACCCCTTCTAGACCTGAATCCAGGATATGGTTGTGTCCCAAATCCATGACATCATAACCAGCATCCTTGATGGCTGGTACGACTTCACTCGGCGCATTAAAGAGAGGATAACCTGACAAATAGTAATTTGGGTTGATGGTTCCCTCAAAATCACCCAAGGCTAGATCTGCTTTTTGTAGCCAGGGTTTGACATACTCATAATTTTCATGAAAATCATAAGTCCCATCTTCTTTTTGCGCACTCATATAGACCAGATCGTGATAGAGCTGATCTCCATTGGCCATGATCCGAGCTGTATGAGGAATCTGATCAGCCGGTGTCTTGGCCTTGTACACAACCTCTGCCCGTTCGGTTGCGGTGATCGGAAAGCCTTGGAACTTTTGCACCCACAAGATAGCATTGGCCACGATAAAAACGACTGACAAGAGCACATAGACAAACTGTTCATTCGTCAGCTCAATCCTTGAAAAAAGACGATCAAAAGTCCAATCAAAGGCCGCCGATAGTTCTTTTCCAATCGTTTTGATAGTTCTTTTCACATTCTCCCATTTCTCTATCATTTCTACCTCTTCTTCATATCCAGTTTCTCCAATGATCCGCCAACAGATTGAGCTGTCATTGAAATACTTTCTCTTCATTGTATCACAATTTTTAAGAAGAGAAAAAAGAGAGCAGGACAGAAACGCCATTGTTTAGAAACGCTTCATCGTCCTGCTCTTGCACAGTTGATTGATTCATATAAATGGTCGCAAATCACTTCTTATCGTTTGATTTGGACAAGCTGATCGCAATCATGACAAGACTTAGGAAAAAGGCCGAAAGCAACCCTTTTGTCGTCCGATTCATAAAAGGTTGATGAAATACAAAATGATTATAGGCAGTAAATCCTAATCCAATCAGAGTCACCAAAGCCGAAAGCGCAAAAATCGTTCGCCATAAATTTCTATTTTTCATCATAAACTCCGTTTTTTGATCTGCGAGAAAGACCCACTTATTTCAAAGCTTTTAACAAATAACCATAGCCTTCTTGCTCCATCTCTTCTTTTGGAATAAAGCGCAGAGAGGCCGAATTGATACAGTATCGAAGACCACCCTGGTCTTTTGGACCATCGGTGAAGACATGGCCTAGATGAGCATTGCCTGAGCGGGAACGAACTTCAATCCGCTCCATTCCGTGGCTATGATCCTGGTAATAGTGGACAACATCTTTGGCAATGGGACGGGAGAAACTTGGCCATCCACAGCCAGACGCAAACTTATCCTTAGCAAAAAAGAGAGGTTCCCCCGTCGTAATATCCACATAAATCCCCTCTTCAAAGGTCTGATCATAGGCATTGTGGAAAGGACGTTCCGTCGCGCTTTCTTGAGTGACTTGGTACTGCTCTGCTGTCAGTTTCGCCTTTAGGATTTCTTGGTCTGGCTTCTGATAAGCTGCCGGATCAATCAAGGGCTGCTCAGCATCTGTCACATCGATATGGCAATAGCCTCCAGGATTCTTCTTAAGGTAGTCTTGGTGGTAGTCCTCAGCTGGGATGTAGTGGCGCAAGGGTTCCAACTCAACCGCTATTTTGCGTCCCAGTTGCTTCTCTTCTTCCGCAAACACTTGGGCGATCACTTCACGATCTGCCTCGTCTGTATAATAGACACCCGTCCGATATTGGCGGCCTCGATCATTTCCCTGTTTGTTAACGGACAAGGGATCGATCACCCGGAAATAGTAGAGCAGAATTGCTCGTAGGGTGATTTTATCTGGATCGTAGATAACTTGTACAGTCTCTGCATGATCCGTTTCCTTGATCAGTTGGTAATTGGTCGTTTCTACCTGGCCATTGGCATAGCCCACCGTCGTCTGTTCTACACCGGGGATCCGTGAAAAATATTCCTCTAAACCCCAAAAACAGCCACCTGCTAGATAAATCTCTGCCATCTTTCTTCCTCGCTTTCCGCATTCCCTAAAAGGAACACTTCTTATCTATTAGCTCCATCATAATCCAAGAGCCTCAGATTGTCAAGGATTCTGCATCAAAAATCCCTTCTACTATATGTAAAAGGGATTCAGTCCTTCTTATTTTTCAAATAAGAAAAAGAGTGAGTAGTAGAAATTCCAAAACGATAGGGTTAACTGATGTAGAAAATCATGAAGGACTACCATGACCAACACCTCCTCTGAATATCTGTGGACAAGCACCAGGCACATCAACTACAAAACCACCGTCGGTCCGTAGATCTGTAACTGAGACTTCACTACCTCATAATGCCAGTGATCATAAGCTCGCCAAGCTTGAAAGGCCTCTTCGTTCAAAGCTAGCCCACCCAGACCAATCAATAGACTGGCGGTCTGATAAAACTTTTCTAACTCAATCAACAGACGATTGTCTACCCGCCTAGCCTTTCGTAAACCTTTCAACATCTGATCTAGATTTTCTCGAAATCGAAGGGCATCTGGACTGGGGGTGCATCCTTTCAAAAAGGCTGTTTGAAGAAGGGTGATCGTCGTCCTTGCCTCTTGAATCACATCCCTTTCTTCCATTTAAATAACCTTCCTTTTCACCTCCATTGTACACCTTTTTCTCTCTATAAAAATGGAAAATTCCTAAAACTAGGAACAGAATGAGGCTGGGACAAAAGTCCTAGCCTCTCAATTGTTTCTAAATTGTCGAGCAAGACGCAGTGGTTGAGTGGGTCTACTACGCTGATTTCATCAGCTTTTACAGCCCTACTCAACTGTGCGGAGGTGGGACGACGAAATCGAATTCTAACGAATTACCGATTTCTGTCCCACTCTCATAAAAAACTCCCCCAAGTTTCCACTTGAGGAAGTTCTTTTCGAAAAATTAGTCAATGTAGTGTAATTTCCCACGGAAGTCTTCCAGGCTTTGGTAGCCTTTTTCTTCCATGATGGCTTTGAGCTCCGCAGTGATGCGTTCAAAAGCTCCTACTCCTTCTTTATGAAGCGTGGTTCCGATTTGCACCATACTAGCCCCACATAGAATATGTTCAAAGGCATCACGACCGGTCAAGACACCACCTGTCCCCACAATCTGAATTTCTGGATTCAGGCGTTGATAAAAGGCATGGACATTAGCAAGGGCAGTTGGTTTGACATACTCTCCACCAATCCCACCAAAGCCGTTCTTCGGACGAATTACTACGGATTCATCTTCAATGTAGAGACCATTCCCTACGGAATTGACACAATTGACAAACTTAAGCGGGTATTTGTTAAAGATTGCTGCTGCTTGATCGAAGTGAACAATATCAAAGTAAGGTGGCAATTTAATACCAAGCGGTTTTGTGAAATAGGCAAAGACCTCGGACAAGATCCGATCGGTCGTATCAAAGTCATAAGCAATCTGAGGTTTTCCAGGGACATTAGGGCAAGAAAGGTTCAGTTCTGTCAAGCCTTTAAAGTCGCTGTCTTGCACCTTTTTCAAGATGGTATGGGTCTCTTCAGGAGACATGCCGACAAGAGATAAGAAGAAGGTCCGGTCAGGATCTGTTTTTTGCAACTCTAATAGGTAATCCAAATAATAATCCAAGCCTTGGTTGGGAAGGCCCATCGAATTGATCGAGCCAAGTGGCACATCATGATAGCGTGGTTCGGGATTTCCAGCACGGAATTCTAAGGTCGCTGTCTTGGTCACAAAAGTCCCAGCAGCCGAATTCTTCACTTCTTCCAACTCTTCCTTGGTCATACAGGCCACTCCTGCCGCATTCATCAGGCAATTGTCAAATTCAAAACCAGCAATTTGCGTTTTTGTCGATACCATCTTGTACTCCTTTTTGAAACACCCATCAACAGAATCGTTCGGGATGCTCTCTATTTTCTTCTTTCATTATACCATCACTTGGAAGCTTCCGGACAAACAAAGCTAAAAATTCTTGCAAACATTCGGACTTTCCTAGTCGCGATAAAATTTTCAGAAAATTCAACTTTTTTCTTTACAAGCCAAAAAAAGTCTGCTATAATGATCCATGTAATAAAACGTGACATTGTTTGTCAACTGTCTCAAAACCACTCCCCTAGCGGGTTTGCTGGTTTTCGTTACATTCACAAAGGAGAATTAACATGACAACTGCAAAAGAATATATCCAAAGCACTTTCGAAACTGTAAAAGCTCGTAACGGCCATGAAGCTGAATTCCTTCAAGCTGTTGAAGAGTTCCTCAGCACTTTGGAACCTGTTTTTGAAAAACACCCTGAATACATCGAAGAAAACATTTTAGCTCGTATTACAGAACCTGAACGCGTGATTTCCTTCCGTGTTCCTTGGGTTGACCGTGAAGGAAACATCCAAGTAAACCGTGGATACCGTGTTCAATTCAACTCTGCTGTAGGTCCTTACAAAGGTGGTCTTCGTTTCCATCCAACTGTTAACCAAGGGATCTTGAAATTCCTCGGATTTGAACAAATCTTCAAAAACGTTTTGACTGGCCTTCCTATCGGCGGTGGTAAAGGTGGATCTGACTTTGATCCTAAAGGAAAAACAGACGCTGAAGTGATGCGATTCTGCCAAAGCTTCATGACTGAATTGCAAAAGCACATCGGTCCTTCTCTTGATGTCCCAGCTGGTGATATCGGGGTTGGTGGACGTGAAATCGGATACCTTTACGGTCAATACAAACGCCTTCGCCAATTCGATGCTGGTGTCTTGACTGGTAAACCTCTTGGTTTTGGTGGTAGCTTGATCCGTCCAGAAGCAACTGGTTATGGTTTGGTTTACTATACTGAAGAAATGCTCAAAGCCAACGGTGACAGCTTTGCTGGTAAGAAAGTCGTGATCTCAGGTTCTGGTAACGTTGCCCAATACGCTCTTCAAAAAGCAACTGAACTTGGTGCAACTGTTATCTCTGTATCTGACTCAAACGGTTACGTGATCGACGAGAACGGTATTGACTTCGACCTTCTTACAGACGTGAAAGAAAAACGTCGTGCACGTTTGACTGAATACGCTGCTGAAAAACCAACTGCTACATACTACGAAGGTTCTGTATGGACTTACGCTGGTAACTATGACATCGCTCTTCCATGTGCAACTCAAAATGAAATCGATGGCGATGCTGCTAAACGTTTGGTCGCTCAAGGTGTGAAAGTTGTCTCTGAAGGAGCAAACATGCCAAGTAACATCGATGCCATCAACGTATACAAAGAAAATGGTATCCTTTACGGACCTGCTAAAGCTGCCAATGCTGGTGGAGTTGCTGTATCTGCTCTTGAAATGAGCCAAAACAGCCAACGTCTTTCATGGACACGCGAAGAAGTGGACGGACGTTTGAAAGACATCATGACCAACATCTTCAACACTGCTAAAACAACTGCAGAAATTTACGGACTTGGTAAAGATTACCTTGCAGGTGCCAACATCGCTGCCTTTGAAAATGTCGCAAACGCGATGATTGCACAAGGTCTTGTATAATCAATCGATATTTTTCTTTGAGACCTTCGGGTCAAAGCCTCTCAACTCCTGAAACCAATGTGTTTCAGGAGTTTTTTGTAGCTACTGATCTCTTTAAGGACAATTGGTTCCAAGGGAGGAAAATCATTTTTAAAGAAGGGAATCTTAACCGTCATTAGTGGTGAGAAATTTGAGCCATCTCTATTTCTGTATCTTTTTCTAAAAAAATTTTATTTTTTTTACTTTACCCCCTTGCATTTTTAATAAATTAGTATTAAACTATAGCAAAAGGAGGTGCGCTTATGTTTTATTTTGCTCAAGACAAGTCAACTACCATTGAATTCCTTAAGTCTGAATTGATGCAACTGCTTTCTGATATGCGTCAGGAGATTGCAGCAAGCCGTCAAGCACAGACTTGTACTGCTTGCCAGCACATCCAACACTGCATTAACAAGATCCAAAGGGCAAAAAGTTCCGTAGCCATAGCCCTCCCGATCGAATCATTGGATCTCGAAATCACCGCCCTATTGCGCAAGCAATTATTGATCTTGCCACCTGAGGCTCGAAAGATTTGGGATCAGATTAAATATTTGGATGACAAATACTGCCACTTAAGATCGTAACATCGATTAAAAAAGCTCAGAAAAATATTTCTGAGCTTTTTTTACATGATTCCGTTATTTCCTGTTGGAAGGTTGATTCCTGCTTCCATCAAGGCATCATGATAGAGTTTATAGTAAGTATGGTAAACAGTAACCTGGGTTCCATTTTGAGCGGTCATCGCAATACGGAAGGAGTAGCGACCATTTTTTTCAATCTGTGGGCCTAAAATGGTAGGACCTGTCAACACTTCTGGGTGTTTGTCTTGTTGAGACTGGTTGACCTGAGCGATGACCTGGTAGATCTTGTCAAGATCAGTATTCGCATCTAGTGGAATATCCACCAGCACGCGCATATCTCCACGCGAGAGGTTGCTGACGACAGTGATATTGCGGTTTGGGACAAAGTGGAGAGTCCCGTCAAAATCACGTACTTGAGTTGTCCGAATTCCCACACTGCTAACGATGCCGGCAATATTAATAGAACCATTGGTAAGTCGGACATTGTCCCCCACATCCAGCTGGCGTTCTAAAAGGATAAAGAAACCATTGACCAAATCGGAAAGGAAGCCCTGGGCTCCCATACCGATCGCCACCCCAGCAATCCCAGCACCAGCCAATAGACTAGAGACTGGAAGACCCAGGATCGACAAGATCCAGTAGATCAAGATAAAATACAAGCAGTAGTTCAAGAGACTCTCTACTAAACGGAGAATGGTTTTTTTACGGGCTTCATCCTGCACCGTATACTTAAAAGAAGGGGTTAATATCCGCTTGACCAGGCTATGGATGACCTTTTTAGCGATAAAAAATAAGAGAAAGACAAAAATCAGGGAGATGCATTTTGAAATTAGGTCATCAAAAATCTTTGTCCAGTCTATTTTACTGAAATAACGTTGGAAAGCTTGACTCATTTATTCGGGCCTTTCTAACAAAGAATAGTATGATTATATCAAATATTCGGAAATAAGGCTATTTTTAAAAAATTTCATTGCTTTCCCCCCCTAACTATCGTATAATATTCCTTAATTATTTTTTAAGGAGGCCTTACATGATTCATCGACTGATTACCACTTGGAATAAAACCAACCTTATGAAAAGGATCGCAATCGGGATTGTACTTGGTGTCGTTCTAGCACTTGTATTTCCGAAAGCAACTGGGATTGGACTCCTGGGAGAGTTCTTCGTTGGAGGGCTCCGTGCCATCGCACCCCTTCTGGTCTTTGCGCTCGTCGCAAATGCTCTCTCCCAACACCAAAAAGGGACAGAGACCAATATGAAAAAGGTCATCGTCCTCTATCTCCTAGGAACCTTTGCAGCCGCCTTCGTCGCTGTTTTGGTCAATTACATCTTCCCCATCACCATTACCCTGACTGGAAAGGCCGCTGAAGGATCCTCTCCAAACGGGATTGGCGAAGTGATTAGTAACCTCTTGCTCAAGATCGTCGACAACCCGGTCAACGCCTTGCAGCAAGCCAACTACATTGGGATCCTTTCTTGGGCCACTGTGTTTGGAATTGCCATGAGAGAGGCGAGTGAACATAGTAAAGACCTCCTACAAACCCTAGCAGACATCACTTCAAAAATTGTCGAGTGGATTATCAACCTAGCTCCATTTGGGATCTTAGGTTTGGTCTTCACGACCATCGCTGGCCAAGGACTCAGTGCCCTTAGTAACTACGGGATTCTCTTGGTAGTATTGGTGGGAACGATGGCTTTTGTCGCTCTGGTCATCAATCCATTGATCGTCTTTTTCATGATCCGCAAAAATCCCTATCCCCTTGTTTTTAAATGCCTTCGCGTCAGTGGGGTGACCGCCTTCTTCACCAGAAGTTCTGCAGCCAACATCCCTGTCAACATGCGTCTCTGTGAAGAATTGGGGCTGAATCCAGATACCTACTCTGTTTCTATCCCTCTTGGATCGACCATTAACATGGCAGGTGCAGCGGTAACTATCAATACCTTAACCCTTGCAGCAGCCAATACTTTAGGGATTCAGGTTGACTTTGGAACAGCGCTTATCCTCAGTGTTGTGGCAGCCATCTCAGCCTGCGGGGCATCTGGAGTTGCGGGAGGATCTCTCCTTCTCATCCCTGTTGCTTGTAGCCTCTTTGGCATCACCAATGATTTGGCCATGCAAGTCGTCAGTGTCGGCTTTATCATCGGGGTCATTCAAGACTCTTGCGAAACAGCCCTCAACTCTTCGACAGATGTGCTCTTCACTGCCATCGCTGAAATGAGCAGCTGGCCAAAAGAAAAACGCTATTAAAGGATCCTATCTCAAATAGACAAGAAAACCCAGACCTCACGATCTGGGTTTTCTTATTTCTTAAAGTAGCGTTTACTTTCTTTGATAATGACTGGGGAGAGGGCCAAGAGCGCAATCAGGTTGGGTAGAGCCATGAGCCCATTGACGATATCCGCAATGACCCAGACCAGATACAGCTTAAGGAAACCACCTAGTCCAACCATAACCAAGAGCAGCAAAAGCGGGGCATTCCATACTAAATTATCGAGTTGCTGAAAAAACTGCAATACATGATCCATTTTCTGTCTCCTTTTTATCGACCGCTCGACAGAAATGAGAAAAAGAAAGAGTACATGTCAAACATGTACTCTGGTCCTGCTTAAAATAGGGGACTTCCCCTATTTTTCGCTCTGTCCTTTTACCTGAGAGTTTGAGTAGATGCATCCTCTACCTTGCCCCTTCGGTGCCATTTCTGGTCTCTCCAGAGTTCCGTCCATTCACAGTCACTCACGCTCCTGCAAACTTCATTCGGTCGTATGTAATTTTCTCTATTTTAATCGATTTTCAATGCTTTGTCAACGATTCATGAAAATATCTTGCAAGGTTTCTGCAAATGTACGGTTTTTAATCACTCAAAGAGAAGTGATTGGTCATGAGGTTGCTAGCATCGAGCAAAATCTTGTCCAAGAGTTGATCCGTCGCTTCTTGAATCTGATCACTCATGGCTTGGTTTTCAGCCTCAAAATCGACGGTTTCACCTGCTGCAAGGGCACGATCAACTTTATTGATACGTGCATGTCCCCAGGCCATTGTCGATTCTTGGTAATCATCTAGATCCCCAACATGGTGGGCATAGTGAGGATCTGCTAGTCCTGCAATAATCCGGTTAGCCCAGTAGAAGGAATCCGTTGTCACCTTAGCCGTAGTATTGGCAAAGTAATCTGGCGTTGTATCCACTTGGGTAAAGAAAGGAACGGCTGTATTGTAAGGCATCGAACCATAAGAAATCCATTGGATGCCTGTCGTTTCTTGTGGTTTATTGGGACGCAATTGCAGAATCGCTGTCTGGCTGGTCCGGTTGATCCCAATTGTTCGGAAAGTCCTCTGACTCACGTGATCTCCTTCCGGTCCATAAGGATCGTAGATGGTATCTTGGTAGTGATTGCTCAAGACATATTTCACATCCTCAATCGTCACCTTGCGATAGGGTTTTTGACACCAAGGAATCTCAAAGCTCCGTGGATCCTGCTCAATTTCAGGATTAAGGAAACGCTGGATGGCCCAAGCCCGCGGTGTATTGTAGTGACGGTCCTTGTCTTTTTGGCTACCAAAGGCATAGCGTGGATTAAAACCTTTTCCTTCTTGATCCAGAATCAAATGGTGCTCTGTGACAAAATTTTCAAGATCTGGGTCACAGAGAAACTCGCCTGGATTTCCAAATTCAAAATAATCACTTCCCAGTTGGTTCGGGTTGGTCACATAGGCATCATCTGGAACACGGCGCGCCATCCAGTGGTGACCTCCGATGGTTTCCAACCACCAGATTTCATTCACATCTGAAATCGCAATCCCGTTAGATTCATAGGTTCCGTACTCTTCTAAAATCTTTCCGAGACGCAAAACCCCTTCGCGGGCAGTCTTGACATAAGGCAAGACCAAGGTCAGCATGTCTTCCTCACCGATGCCACTCTCTACAAGAGGATCGGCCCCTAGCACACGGCTATTGGTCGTAATGGTCTCTGTCTCACTCATGGCGACATTATAGATATTGATCCCAGCTTCTCCCCAGATCCCGTCTTTAGGAATGGCATCTGGAACCGCCGTATAGCGAACTGGATTATCTGGCAAGTCGATTTCAAAAGATGATAAAATAGACTTGTAATGACGCGGTTGATCTTCTGGTTTGACCACGATTAATTTCTTAGGCGTAAAAACGCCATTTTGAGAATCCTCTGTTCGTGCTACAATGGTCGAACCATCATAGCTAGCATTTTTTCCGACTAGAATCGTTGTACACGAATCTGCACTTTCACGTTTACGCATGCGTATCCTCCCAAATCATTCATTGCCTCTATTATAGCACTTTTAAAAGGGAGAACCTACTGAAAATCAGATTTGAAAACGGATCGCTTTCAATATTTTTCAATCATTTTCATTTTATAAAGTTTTAAAAACCCTAGCTGATAAACAGCTAGGATTTAGAATGTAGATAAAATTTTTACTTAAAACAACTTAACTGATATAGAATAATTAAAATTGATACATACTAATAGGCTCATTCAGACAAATACTGAAACTTTCCGCCGTGAGAAAAGTGCCTGAAACATAATTGTTTCATGCACTCGGGAGTTTTGAAACCTTAGGTTCAAAACTAAGTCATGGAACTTCTTCGAAGTTCGCTGACGTCCGTACTCACCTAAGGAAAGTTTCTAAGATAACTTTTTCTTCAATCTGGATCTAGCTGATGAACAACTAGGGCTTAACTTAGCCTTTAAACGTGACAATGGTTGCGCCGCTTCCACCTGCATTTTGTGGGGCATATTCAAAACTCTTGACATGCTTGTTGCGGCGGAGGTATTTTGTCACCCCTTCACGGATGACTCCCGTCCCGATCCCGTGGATGATATCGACTTGGGCCATGTTGTTGAGCAGAGCCTGATCGATAAAGCCATCTAGCTCTTGCATGGCCTCTTCATAGCGTTTTCCACGGAGGTCCAGACGCGCTCTCGGCCCACTCGTGTTCGAACGTTTGACGACATTCACCTGGCGTTTCTTAGGTTGAGCCGCTTCTTTTTCAGCCTTGATGAGGTTGAATTCTTTTTCTTCCAAGGTCATCTTGATCAAGCCGACTTGCGCCTCCCAGCGACCATCTTTGAGTTGCTTGACCAGGGTTCCGCGTTGGCCATAGCTGATAACCAAGATTTCATCTCCTACCTTAGGAGCACGCGCCTTTTTGGCTTTTTTCAAGACCTTGTTTTTAGAAAGGTCGACGGTTTCAGGCGCTAGTTTTTTCAACTGAGCCTTGGCCTCAATGATCTCATGTGGTTTTAACTGGGATTTAGCGTGAAGCCCTTGAAGGATACGGTCACTCTCTGAGAGGGCCATGTCCACAATTTCCTTGGCCTCTTCTCTCGCCTTATTGAGCTCTGTTTCTCTCTCTCGGGTCAGTTCGTTATAGAGTTTTCGAAGAGCGCGATTGAATTTGAGATTTTCTTGTTCGACCTCTTGAATGGTATCCAAGCGCTTGCGACTTTCTAAGGTCTGCGCCTCTAATTTTTCAATAATCTGATTGACATCATTATCCGTATTGGTCATCTTCATGGCATCCTGGATAATGGTCTCAGACAAGCCCAAACGGCGGGCAATTTCAAAGGCATTGGAGCGACCAGGAACTCCTTGCATGAAGCGATAGGTTGGACGCAGACTCGCTGTGTCAAATTCCATACTGGCATTTTGCACTCCTGCAGTCTCAATTCCGTAGGCCTTGAGCTCTGGATAGTGGGTTGTCGCCATGGTCTTAATCCCGCGTAAACGCAGGTCTTCTAGGATAGCAATCGCAAGGCCCGCCCCCTCTTGAGGATCGGTTCCAGCCCCCAACTCATCCAGAAGGATCAAGGAGGCGGTATCCACTTGATTCAAGATAGATACGATATTGGTCATATGACTGGAGAAGGTCGACAAGCTCTGCTCGATCGATTGTTCATCTCCAATATCTGCAAAGACCTGTGAGAAGATGCCCACACGACTACCTTGATCCGCTAGGATGGGAAGACCAGACTGGGCCATAATTTGCGCTAGTCCCAGCGTTTTTAGCATGATGGTTTTACCACCTGTATTGGGACCGGTAATCACAATTTCTGTCAAGTCCTCAGTAAAATGCAGGTCATTCGCGACGGCATTTTCAATCAAGGGATGACGTAGTTGCAAGAGCTGAATAGAGCGATTGCTGCTAACCTCTGGTACCACTGCCTTATAATCGCGCATAAAGCGATACTTGGCCTTGATCAAGTCCAAATGACCGATAATCCAAGCGTTGTTAGCAATCTCTGCTGCGTGAGGGCGCAGGGTGTCAGACAATTCCTCCAGAATCTGAATGATTTCATACCGTTCATCTGCTCGATGGTTGGCAATTTCTTCATTAAGATTGACGACTGCTCGAGGCTCGATATAAACAGTATTCCCGCTGGCTGAGATATCGTGGACCACCCCTGCAATCCGGTTGCGATAGGTATTTTTTACGGGTAGAACATTGCGGCCATTCCGACTAGCAATCACAGCATCCGCCAACATATCGGCCTTGCTTTTCAGCAGATCTTGTAGAATCTCTCTGACCTGGTGTTCATTTTCCTGGATTCGACGACGAATTTTGGCCAATTTTTCGCTGGCAAAAGACTCGACAAAACCTCCTTCGTTGATAGCTTGAAGCCCACCTTGTAGGCGTGGTAAATCCACCAAGTTGTCAAAGAGGCGATTGAGCCTTTCCAGACGGACATTTTCCAAGTTGTCGTAGAAATCCTTAAGCTCATGTGTCACCCGAAGAACAGCTTTTAGCGCTAGTAATTCATCGATATTGAGGGATGCCTCCATCTCCAAACGCTTGGCCACTGGACGGACATCTTGAATGGTCGACACGGCAAAGCGAGGCTCTTCCAAGAGGATCTGTTCCATATCTTCTAGCTCCATAAAGGCCGTTTCGATGCTTTCTTTTTTATCAGTTGGAGTAAGGGCTGCTAGCTCCATCTCCCCTTGTTCTGTCTGTAGATAGGGTTCAAAGAGTTGCTTGACCTTGTCAAACTCCAGAATATCTAAGATTTTTTTGTTCATATTTCTCCTACAAAAAAAGTGAGCGTCCTTCTTTAAATCGGACTTGTCTCACTCCTTTCTTCATTTTTGCTCCTTAAGCTCCGATAATCGCAGTCACCCACAAGTTGTGGAACAGACTGGAACTGATCGGGGTATGAAGGATGATAAAGCGGATCAATCCACTTGCATTGAGTCTATTTTGGATGGAAGCCATGGGAACCGTTGAGAGGACAGTCAAGCCCATTTGAATGACCAAAAGAGTTATCACGACGGCGATCACCCCCGCTCCAATTTGATACTTGCGATCCTCCAGTTTTTCTGGCTGGGGTACCAAGTGCATAAAGATCCCGATCACACGACCAATCAGGTAGATCATCGCAAAAATCAACACATAAGCTAAACCTGCATAAAAGATGTCATCTAATTGAAATAGGTAGCGGTTGGCATAAAAATAATTCACCGATTGCTGGGTGGGACTCGAAAAAGGAACCCATAGAGACAACACCTTGGCCAGTCCCTTGTAGCTGCCACCTGCAATCAAGAGGGCCACTAAGGTCACTAGAAAATAATAGGACTGGAGGATAATCCCTCTTGCATAGCCAATATAAAAGCTCCATGCCAAAATCAATAAGATTAAGAAAGTTAACATGTATCTCCTCTTATTTGGATGATTTATCCTTTAAGTCGTCTAAAGCCTTGCGACGAAAATCATCTAATTCTTTTTCTTTGTCGTCAAACTCGATCTCGCGATTTAGTTGCATGGACAAACTATTTACTGCCAATAGGATCGCGATGGTTTCATCATCTGCCTCTGGCATTTGTTCCTTAATTGCTTGGTATTTTTCTTTCGCAACACGTTCGACTTCTTCCATAAACAAATTATCATGGTTGGTTGTTAAAGTGAGCGCTTTGTTTCCAAATGTAAATTTATATCTATTTAAGCTCGCCATAAAAATCACCTCACGGTATTATATCAAAAATGGCTAGCTTTGTCAGTAGCAAAGCCCCTCTTCACAGGGATTTTCCAGTGGATTCTTTCTTTCTTTTTGCTCCCTCTCTCCCTGAATTTGTGGTACAATAGTGGTTATGGAAAGTATGACACTCACTCCAACACAGGAGCAAATCCTTGATTTTGTCCATACCTATCGCCGTTCTCTCTCTCAAAGCAAGAATCCTCATATGGATTATTTCTTTCGACTAGAGGGAGCGACCGTTTCGATCTACAAGTCTGGAAAAGTCTTGCTTCAGGGCAATGACCTGACTCCTTACCTGGCCTTTTTCGGGCAAGATGCTGAGAACCCTAAAGGTTCTACTACTTCATCTGCAGGACAAGATTTAGCCATGATCGGAACCGACGAGGTTGGAAACGGCTCTTATTTTGGTGGACTCACCGTCGTTGCATCCTTTGTCACACCTGACCAGCACGACTGGCTAAAAAAGCTCGGTGTTGGGGATTCAAAGACCTTGGATGATCGAAAAATTCAGCAATTGGCTCCTCTCCTTGAGGAAAACATCCAGCACCAAGCACTCTTATTGTCTCCAAAGAAGTACAATGAAGTCATTGCTTCTGGCTACAATGCTGTTTCGGTCAAAGTGGCCCTGCACAATCAGGCTATCTATCTTCTATTGAATAAAGGAATCCAAGCAGAACGAATTGTGATCGATGCCTTTACGACGGCTAAAAACTACCAAAAATACGTGAAAGCTGAAAAAAATCAGGTCACCCAAGCCATTGAGTTGGAAGAAAAAGCAGAAAGCAAATATTTAGCGGTTGCAGTTAGTTCCATCATCGCCCGCAATCTCTTCCTTCAAAATCTAGAAGATCTGGGCAAGGAACTGGGCTTTAATCTCCCTAGTGGAGCAGGGGCGAAGTCAGACCAAGTCGCTGCTAAATTGCTTCAGACCTACGGGATGAAGGCTCTGGGTTATTGTGCCAAACTCCATTTTAAAAACACAGAAAAAGCAAAGAAATTACTAGAAAGATAAGTTATGTCAAAAAGAAGTTCAAAACAGTCATCTAGCTCACCAGTGGTGAGATTCCTTAAAGAATGGGGCCTCTTCAGTATTATTGTTGGTCTCATTATCGCCTCTCGCATCTACCTCTGGGCTCCGGTCAAGGTGGACGGCCATTCGATGGATCCAACCCTAGCAGATAGCGAGTATCTCCTTGTGGTCAACCACCTCTCAATTGATCGTTTCGACATTGTCGTTGCCAATGAAAAAGACGACGACGGCAAAACCAAGGACATTGTCAAGCGGGTCATCGGTCTTCCTGGAGATACCATCCAATACGATAACGATACCCTCTACATCAATGGGAAAAAGACCAATGAGCCCTATTTGAAAGACTACATTGCTCGTTTCAAAAAAGATAAATTGCAATCGACCTACACTGGAAAAGGGTTCGAAGAAAACGGAGAACTCTTCCGCCAATTGGCCAATACAGCCCAAGCTTTTACAGTAGACAAGGATGGCAATCCTAAATTTACCTTGAAGTTGCTCGACGATGAATACCTCCTACTTGGAGATGACCGGATCGTTTCAAAAGATAGCCGTCAGGTCGGAGCTTTCAAGAAAGAACAAATCAAAGGGCAAGCCGTCTTTAGACTATGGCCGATCTACCCTTTCAAAACTTATTAGTATAGATTAACAGACTGAGGCTGAGACAAGTATGTCCCAGCCTTGCTTTATAAAAAGGAAAGAAATGATGGAATATTATTTTTCTGGTACTATTGAGCGCATTATTTTTGAAAATCCTAGCAGTTTTTTTCGAATCCTCTTGCTCGATATCAGCGATACCGATGCCGAAAACTTTAATGATTTTGAGATTATTGTGACGGGCACCATGGCAGATATCATGGAAGGCGAAGACTACACCTTCTGGGGGGAGCTGGTCCATCATCCTAAATACGGAGAGCAGCTCAAAATCAGTCGCTATGAACGTGCCAAACCCTCTAGCAAGGGCTTAGTGAAATATTTTTCTAGTGATCACTTTAAAGGAATTGGTCTCAAAACAGCCCAAAAAATCGTGGACCTCTATGGGGACGATACCATTGACAAAATTTTGGAGGCCCCTGAAAAATTAGAAGAAATCACAGGCCTCTCCAAGAAAAACCGCCTGGCTTTTGTAGAAAAACTCCGTCAGAATTACGGGACAGAGCGCATTCTCGCCCAACTAGCCAACTATGGCATTCCCAATAAATTGGCCTTTCAGATCCAAGACTTTTATAAAGAAGAAACCCTCCAGATCGTGGAGCAACAGCCCTACCAATTGGTGGAAGATATCCAAGGCATGGGCTTTAAAATCGCGGACCAATTGGCAGAAGAATTGGGCATTGCTAGTGACGCTCCTGAGCGTTTCCGCGCGGGTCTGATCCACAGCCTCTTTAGCTACTCTATCGAGACTGGAAATACCTATATCGAAGCCAAGGATCTCCTGCGCTATACCATTGACCTGTTAGAATCAGCTCGGCCAATAGAATTGGATCCTTCCACTGTCGCCCAAGAATTAGGACGCCTCATTGAGGAAGACAAGGTTCAAAATGTGGACACCAAGATCTTTGACAACAGCCTCTTCTTTGCGGAGGAAGGCATTCGCAGCCATATTGGTCGATTGTTGGAAAAAGGAAAGCAAGCTTCATTTGAAGCCGAGAAAATCAACCGGGCTATCGAGGCGGTTGAAAAAGATCTGGGGATTCGCTACGATGCCATTCAAAAAGAGGCCATTCACCAGGCTATCCAAAACAAGGTCTTTATCCTCACTGGGGGTCCTGGGACAGGAAAGACTACCGTTATTAATGGGATGATCAGTGTCTATGCCCAACTCCACCAACTGGATCTTCGCAAGAAACAAGACCTGCCGATCCTCTTGGCTGCTCCAACGGGACGGGCAGCTAGGCGCATGAATGAGCTGACAGGACTTCCGAGCGCCACCATCCACCGCCATTTGGGGATGACAGGAGATGATGACACCAGCCACTTAGAGGACTATCTGGATGCAGACTTTATCATTGTGGACGAATTTTCCATGGTTGATACCTGGCTGGCTAATCAATTACTTAGCAACATTGCAACGGATACGAAACTCTTGATTGTGGGAGATGCCGACCAATTACCTTCCGTCAGCCCTGGTCAGGTCTTGGCTGATCTCTTGCAGATTCCGAGCATCCCTCAGACCAAACTGGAACATATTTTCCGACAGAGTGAGGACTCGACCATTGTCTCACTAGCAGGAGATATTCGCCAGGGCAAGCTTCCTCAAGATTTCACAGAACGAAAAGCCGACCGCTCTTATTTCGAAGCCGGAAGCGAACACATCCCTAAGATGATCGAACAAATCACTTCTGCTGCCCTTCGTAGTCAAATCCCTGCTCGAGATATCCAAGTCTTGGCACCCATGTACAAGGGCCAGGCCGGCATTGACAATATCAATACGCTCATGCAAGACCTTCTCAATCCAGCTGTCAAAGATCAGGTCGTCTTTGACACGCCAGACTGCCAATACCGCGATGGAGACAAGGTCATCCATCTGGTCAATGATGCAGAAAGCAATGTCTTTAACGGAGATATCGGCTACATTACCGATCTTCTCCCAGGAAAATATACAGAATCCAAGCAAGATGAATTGACTATCCAATTTGATGGCAATGAAATCGTCTACCCGCGCAATGAATGGTACAAGATTCGCTTAGCCTATGCGATGAGTATTCACAAATCGCAAGGAAGCGAATTTCCTGTGGTGATTTTACCCATTACCAATCAAAGCCACCGGATGTTGCAGCGTAATTTGATCTATACCGCCATCACGCGCTCAAAGAGCAAGCTGATTCTCTTAGGAGAATACAGCGCCTTTGATTTCGCTACTAAAAATACAGGTACAGCGCGCAAGACCTATTTGGTTGAACGCTTCAAGGAACTGGACGGAGGCGAAGCAACCACAGACTATTCTTCATCCCTTGCAACGGCTTCTGCTACAGTCGAATCTGCACGAAGCAAGGAAGAAACTGTTGAAACGAAAGCAGAGACGTCTAAACCTACTGTCTATCGACTAACAGAAGACAATCTCCACACCATCTCGCCTATGATTGGACTAACAGAAGAAGAGATTGCAGCCTTCTTTGATATCAAAAAAGACGACTAGTGAACAGACTAGTTGTCTTTTTCTTCCTCTACCAGAGGCAGTTCAGTATGATCGACGAAATTGGTCATGGTGACACCCAAGAGGCGGATTCCTGTATTTATCGATTCGATTTCTTGAAAAATGTGACGCGCTGAACGATTGATGCGCTCAGCATCTCGCGTTGGCTCCGTCAAGGTGATACGCTTAGTCAAGGTGGTAAAGTCTCCATAGCGCACTTTTAAGACCAAGGTCTTTCCTTGCTTGCCATGTTTTTCCAGCGATTGGGCCACCTTACTGGACAGATTGGCAATTTCTTCTAAAATATCATCCTCAGCATAAAGGAGCTTGCGGTAGGTCCGCTCTTTTCCGATCGACTTGCGGATGCGGTGACTTTTGACAGGGCTATTATGAATCCCTCGTGCCTTGCGAAAGAGATCATAGCCAAATCGCCCAAACCGATCAATCAAAGTCATCTCCGGGATGACTAAAAGATCCGCGCCAGTATAGACACCCATCTCATGTAGTCTCTCTACTGTCTTCTTTCCTACTCCATGAAATTTGGCAATGTCCATTTGGCTCAGGAAATCCTCAGCGTCCTCCGGTAAGACCACCGTTAGGCCACGAGGCTTTTGGTAGTCACTCGCCATCTTGGCCAAAAACTTATTATAAGAAACACCCGCTGAAGCTGTGAGATGCAACTCTTCCCAGATAGCATGCTGAATCAAGCGGGCGATTTTGACAGCTGATTTGCTCTGGATTTTATTTTCCGTCACATCTAGATAGGCTTCATCAATACTCATGGGCTCGATGAGATCTGTATAACGCTTGAAAATCTCACGGACCTGCTCACCTACTTCTCGGTATTTCTCATAATTTCCAGAGATAAAAATGGCTTGAGGACAAAGGTCCAGCGCTTCTTTAGAGCTCATAGCTGAATGAATGCCATATTTCCTTGCTTCATAGTTACAAGTCGAGACAACACCTCTCCCTCCTGACTGACGAGGGTCCTGGCCAATCACGACAGGCTTACCCTTTAAACTAGGGTTGTCTCTTTCTTCGACGGCAGCAAAAAATGCATCCATATCAATATGAATAATCTTGCGACTGGTATCATTCACTAATGGAAATATCAGCATTTTTCACCCTCCTTTCTTTCTATTATAGGAAGAAAATTTCAGAATTGCAAAAATCGGCTCTCCAGAAAACATGAAAATTGTTGAAAAACTGTGTTTGTTTTCAAAAATATAGTACAGTATCGCAGAGGATTTGAAACTGTATTACAAAAGAATCTGCTGTTTTTCGCAATTTGTCTTTGTGTAACCGGTTTCTGTATGGTATACTACTATTGTAAGTGCAACAGATATAGTTGCTAGAAAGACAATAGAGGAAAATAAAAATGGTTGTTAAAACAGTCGTTGAAGCACAAGATATTTTTGACAAAGCCTGGGAAGGCTTCAAAGGTGAAGATTGGAAAGAAAAAGCAAGCGTTTCTCGCTTCGTTCAAGCTAACTACACACCTTATGATGGAGATGAAAGCTTCCTAGCTGGTCCAACTGAACGTTCTCTTCACATCAAGAAGATTGTTGAAGAAACAAAAGCTCATTACGAAGAAACTCGTTTCCCATACGATAACCGTCCAACATCTATCGCTGATATCGCAGCTGGATATATCGACAAAGAAAACGAAGTCATCTTCGGTATCCAAAATGATGAATTGTTCAAATTGAACTTCATGCCTCGTGGTGGTATCCGTATGGCGGAAACTACTTTGAAAGAAAATGGATACGAACCAGATCCTGCAGTTCATGAAATCTTCACAAAATACGTTACAACTGTAAACGACGGTATCTTCCGCGCTTACACTTCTAACATCCGTCGTGCTCGTCACGCTCACACTGTAACTGGTCTTCCAGACGCTTACTCTCGTGGACGTATCATCGGGGTTTATGCTCGTTTGGCTCTTTACGGTGCTGACTACTTGATGGCTGAAAAAGCAAACGACTGGAACTCTATTACTGAAATCGATGAAGAATCAATCCGTCTTCGTGAAGAAGTAAACCTTCAATACCAAGCACTTCAAGAAGTTGTTAAATTGGGTGACCTTTATGGTGTAGACGTACGTCGTCCTGCCTTCGATACAAAAGAAGCGATCCAATGGACAAACATCGCCTTCATGGCTGTCTGCCGTGTGATCAACGGTGCTGCTACTTCTCTTGGACGTGTGCCAATCGTTTTGGATATCTACGCTGAACGTGACTTGGCTCGTGGTACTTACACTGAATCAGAAATCCAAGAATTCGTTGATGATTTCGTTATGAAATTGCGTACTGTTAAATTTGCTCGTACAAAAGCTTACGACGAATTGTACTCAGGTGACCCAACCTTCATCACAACTTCTATGGCTGGTATGGGTAACGACGGACGTCACCGTGTTACTAAGATGGACTACCGTTTCTTGAACACTTTGGACAACATCGGTAACTCTCCAGAACCAAACTTGACAGTTCTTTGGACTGACAAATTGCCATACAACTTCCGTCGCTACTGTATGCATATGAGCCATAAACACTCTTCTATCCAATACGAAGGTGTAACAACAATGGCGAAAGACGGATACGGTGAAATGAGCTGTATCTCATGTTGTGTATCTCCACTTGACCCAGAAAACGAAGAACAACGCCACAACATCCAATACTTCGGTGCTCGTGTTAACGTTCTTAAAGCTCTTCTTACTGGTTTGAACGGTGGTTACGACGATGTTCATAAAGACTATAAAGTATTTGACATCGATCCAATCCGTGACGAAGTTCTTGAATTCGAATCTGTTAAAGCAAACTTCGAAAAATCTCTTGACTGGTTGACAGACACTTACGTAGATGCTTTGAACATCATCCACTACATGACTGATAAGTACAACTACGAAGCTGTTCAAATGGCCTTCTTGCCAACTCACCAACGCGCTAACATGGGATTCGGTATCTGTGGATTTGCCAACACTGTTGATACGTTGTCAGCAATCAAATACGCTACTGTTAAACCAATCCGTGACGAAGATGGCTACATCTACGATTACGAAACAATCGGTGAATACCCACGTTGGGGTGAAGATGACCCACGTTCTAACGAATTGGCAGAATGGTTGATCGAAGCTTACACTACTCGTCTTCGCAGCCACAAACTTTACAAGAACGCTGAAGCAACTGTTTCACTTCTTACCATCACTTCTAACGTTGCTTACTCTAAACAAACTGGTAACTCACCAGTCCACAAAGGGGTATACCTCAACGAAGATGGTTCTGTGAACTTGTCTAAATTGGAATTCTTCTCACCAGGTGCTAACCCATCTAACAAAGCTAAAGGTGGATGGTTGCAAAACTTGAACTCACTTGCTAGCCTTGACTTTGGTTACGCAGCTGATGGTATCTCACTCACTACTCAAGTATCACCACGTGCTCTTGGTAAAACTCGTGACGAACAAGTTGATAACTTGGTAACCATCCTTGATGGATACTTCGAAAACGGTGGACAACACTGTAACTTGAACGTTATGGACTTGAACGATGTTTACGAAAAGATCATGTCAGGTGAAGACGTTATCGTTCGTATCTCTGGATACTGTGTAAACACTAAATACCTCACTCCAGAACAAAAAACTGAATTGACACAACGTGTCTTCCACGAAGTTCTTTCAATGGATGATGCCTTGAACTAAGATTCAAATAGGTCTTAAAAACCAGTCGGAAACGGCTGGTTTTTTCATCCCCATCGCAAGAGTATTCTGAATTTTGAAAGAGTTTAAGAGCCTACTATATAGAGTTTGACAGCGCTTTCTCCAAGTGTTATAGTAGAGCTGTAAATAATATAGAAGGGGTGATCCTATGTTTTTAACATTTATTTTCGCTATTATTTGGCTCTTTATCCTGATTGCACTGATCTTTTTAGCAACCCTTCTCGTCCAGGATAGCACCGTGCAGCACCACCACCCGAGTTAACGAATGATAAGCCTAAACAATAGCTATTCTAAACGAATTCAGAAAGGATAAGAAACAAACTAGAATTGTCAGATTTTAGTTCTGTCTCTCGTCCTTTTTTGCTATAATAGAAACAGATTATTTAGTAAGAAGGAAATTATGGAAGAGTCAAAACAGATCAACCAAGTGATCGACGTCCTGATGTTAGCTGGAACCCTCCTGATCGAGAGCGGTTCTGAGATTCACCGGGTCGAAGATACCATGATCCGGATCGCCCATTCACAAGGAATCGTCGATTGCAATGTTTTAGCGATGCCAGTCGCTATTTTCTTTTCAATCGAGAATGCCAATGTCACGCGCATGAAACGGATCTTGCGGACCAATTACAATATCGAAAAGGTCTGTGACGTCAATCAGATCTCCCGTCAACTCGTCTCTGGAGAGATAGATCTCGAGCAAGCCTACAAAGCCCTGAGCGAGTTGAAAATGAAGCGCGTTCCTTATACCAATCTCCAGTTGACCATTGCGGCAACTCTTAGTGCGCCTTTCTTCTCCATCATGTTTGGAGGAAATTTCTATGATGCGATTGGAGCGGGTATTGCGACTGTCTTTGCCTTTGCTTTTTCTCTTGTCGTTGAGAAATACGTTCGCATTCCTTTTGTCACTGCCTTTGCGGCCGCCTTTGTCTTTGGTTTTTTGGCCCATATCTGGACGCGCTATAGTGGTTTTCCTTCCAATACCGATCTCATTATCGCAGGCTGTGTCATGCCCTTCGTTCCTGGAATCGCTATGACCAATGCCGTCCGCGATCTGATGAATTACCACCTCAACTCTGGGATGAGCAAACTCTTTGAGACTCTCCTCATTACTCTTGCACTTGGTGCCGGTACAACCGTTGCCCTCGTCCTTATGAAATAAAATCATGAACCTAACTGAATTTTTAATCCAAGCGGTGGCCAGTTTGATTGCCATCATCACCTTTTTAATTGTCCTAAATGTGCAGCGCTCCATGTTGATTCCTGGAGGAATCCTCGGTATGGGCATCTGGCTACTTTACTATATCCTGAAAGGGCCTACCAATGTCATCGTTGCAACCTTTATCGCAGCCATTGTCGGCTCCTGTATCAGTCAGATTTTAAGTATCATTCTCAAGACGCCTGTCGTGGTCTTTATGTTGTCCATTCTCGCACCCTTGGTTCCTGGATATATTTCCTATCGCACCACTTCCTTCTTTGTCAGTGGCCAATATCGCCAAGCAGTGACCAGCGTGACCCTAGTTGTGATTCTGGCCTTGGTCATCTCCATCGGGATGGCTAGTGGATCTGTCGTCTTGAAACTCTACCATTCCTACCAACGCCATCAAAAAAGAAAAACGACCAATGCCAACTAGCATTGGTTGTTCAATTTTTATGAGTGTCATCGCTTGCATTTTCCACATAAAAGAATACAATAAAAGTGAAAAAACAAATCCTTTAAAGTATGCGAGGTGATGTATGATGCTAAACAAGTATATCAAGTATCTTCCTTGGATGATCCTAGGAGCCCTCCCCTCCTATCAATCAGCAACTATCTATGCCCGTAATTCATTTGACTTGTTCTATCTGACCTTGAACTTTCTGATTGTGTACATCGCTTTAATCGTCTTCTACGAAAATGTTCTAAGAGACAAATGCAAAGAACTCTTCATACGAATCATGAGCAATCCTAAAAAAGATAAGCAAGGATAAGAGTTGAAAAGCCATCTGAGGATGGCTTTTTCTTATAGATTTTCTATTTTTTATTTGAAACATTGCAAAATCGGTCCCGAGAATGATTTCCTTGCTGATCTAGCTTTTTCAAGGGAGTTTTACCCTTAAATATGGTAAAATAGTAACGAAATATACTAGTAGATATCAAATAAAAAAGAGGTTAAGAATGACAATTGGGATTGATAAGATTGGTTTTGCGACGAGCCCTTATGTCTTGCGTTTAGAAGATTTGGCTGCTGCTCGTAATACTGATCCCGAAAAACTGAGCAAGGGTCTTCTCTTAAAAGAACAAAGTGTTGCACCGATCACAGAAGACATCGTCACATTGGCTGCTACTGCAGCAGATGATATTTTAACAGACGAAGATAAAGAAGCGATCGACATGGTGATTCTTGCGACAGAATCTGGAATCGACCAGAGTAAGGCCGCTGCTGTGTTTGTCCATGGCTTACTAGACATCCAGCCTTTCGCTCGCTCTTTTGAGATGAAAGAAGCTTGCTATGCTGCAACTGCTGCTTTGGATTATGCTAAACTCCATGTTGAAAAATTCCCACAGAGTAAGGTTTTGGTCATTGCCAGTGACATTGCTAAATACGGAATTGGGACTCCTGGTGAACCAACACAGGGGGCTGGAGCGGTTGCCATGCTAATCAGCCAAAATCCTCGTATTCTATCTTTTAACGATGATAATGTTGCCCAAACACGCGATGTCATGGATTTTTGGCGTCCAAATTACGCGACAACTCCCTTCGTGAATGGGATTTATTCAACGCAACAATATCTAGATTCTCTGAAAACAACCTGGGCGGAATACCAGAAACGGACTGGCCTTGCCTTGACAGACTTTGCGGCCGTCTGCTTCCACTTGCCTTATCCGAAATTAGCTCTCAAGGGCTTGAAAAAAATCCTGTATAAGTCAGTGTCAGAAGAGAAAAAAGATCAATTACAATACAACTTTGATCAATCGATTCTATACAGCCAACGCGTGGGAAATATCTACACTGGATCTCTTTTCCTAGGCTTGCTGTCACTACTGGAAAATGACCCCCAACTCAAAGCTGGAGACCGAATCGCCCTCTTTAGCTATGGAAGTGGAGCGGTTTCTGAGATCTTTAGTGCCAATCTCGTTCCTGGTTTTGAGCAACTCTTAGATCACAAACGCATGGAAAAACTGGACCAACGTACGGTTCTTAGTGTTGCTGACTACGAACGACTCTTTTATGAGGAAGTAGATCTAGATCCTAGTGGCAATCAAGTGTTTGAGCCTGCTACTCATCAAACTTTTGCTTTGACAGAGATCAAGGAACACCAACGCACTTACCAGAAAGTAGAAAAATAATGGCACGATTACCAGGTTTTGCAAAACTTTCTCCCACAGAACGCATAGAGGCCTTACTGAAGGAAGGCCTCTTAACTTGGGATGAAGCACAGATCTTAAAAGAACAAAAGGGATTCCCCCTTTCTATTGCAGATCAACTGACGGAAAATGTCTTGTCGACTTTTGACTTGCCTTTTAGCCTCGCTCCTTATTTCCTGATCAATGGTCGTGACTATGTCCTTCCCATGGTCACAGAAGAACCATCCGTGGTCGCGGCTGCCAGCTTTGCAGCCAAGCTCATCCAACGTTCGGGCGGTTTCACCACCCAGGTGCACCAGCGCCAAATGATCGGTGAGATTGCTCTGACGGATGTTAAGGATTGGGAAATTGCGAGCAAACGCATCCTAGATGACAGGGAAACCCTTCTTCAGCTGGCTAATGAAGCCTATCCTTCTATCGTTAAGCGTAGAGGTGGAGCGAGAGATCTTTGGGTCGAAAACAAGGGGGACTTTCTTATTGTCTACTTGGCTGTCGATCCCAAAGAAGCCATGGGGGCCAATATGCTCAATACCATGTTAGAAGCTCTGACCGATCGCATCCAGGAACTCTCTGGTGGTCAGGCCTTGATGGCAATTTTATCCAACTTGGCCACTCGCTCTTTGGTGAGTGCACGGTGTGCGATCGATTTTAAAGCACTGAGTCGAAATCCTGAGGAAGCCATTGAGATTGCCCACCGGATGGAGCTAGCTAGCCAACTGGCTCAAGCGGATCCTTACCGTGCAGCCACACATAACAAGGGAATTTTTAACGGGATCGATGCCCTGGTCCTTGCGACAGGTAATGACTGGCGGGCCATCGAAGCAGGAGCCCATGCCTATGCTGCACAAAGTGGTTCATACAAGGGCTTGAGCCACTGGACAAGTCAGCCAGAAGAGAAAAAACTCTATGGGGAGATCACCCTGCCAATGCCAGTTGCGACAAAAGGGGGCTCTATCGGCCTCAACCCAACGGTTCAAGTCAGCCACCGTTTGCTAGGAGAACCTTCTGCTATTGAATTAGCAGGTATCATCGCTTCGCTCGGTTTGGCGCAGAATTTCGCAGCCCTCAAAGCCCTTGTCACCACAGGAATCCAAGCAGGACATATGAAACTCCAAGCACGCTCCCTAGCCCTTCTAGCAGGTGCTAAGGAAGAGGAAGTTCCCCGATTGGTCAGCCAACTCCTTGAAAACAAACCCTTTAACTTAGAGAAGGCACAAACACTCTTACAAGAATTGAGAAAATAAAAGAACTAAGATAAGGTTTTCGTTTTCAGATTGAAGACAAAGTCATTTTTGAAACTTTCCTTAGGTGAGTACGGACGTCAGAGAACTTCGAAGAAGTTCCATGACTTAGTTTTGAACCTAAAGTTTCAAAACTCCCGAGTGCTAGAAACAATCCTATTTCTAGCACTTTTCTCACGGCGGAAAGTTTCAGTGTATGTTTGAATGAGCCTATTGGTATGTATCAGTTTTAATTATTCTGCATCACTTAGCTTGTTTTATGTAAAAAACAGTTTGTTTACATTCTAAAAGAGGCTGGGACAAAAGTCCTAGCCTCTCAATTATTTTTGGATTGTCGAGCAAGACGCAGTGGTTGAGTGGGCTCTACTACGCTGATTTCATCAGCTTTTACAGCCCTACTCAACTGTGCGGAGGTGGGACGACGAAATCGAATTCTAACGAATTACCGATTTCTGTCCCACTCTCTTTTGTGTTTGAAAAATTTTTCTTATTGTTTTAAAAATGGCAACTCGGGATGTTTCTTGGTATAGAGCACCACCTCGATAAAGGTCCCTACTTGGACGGCAAAGAGTAGTCCGACGAGAAGATTAATCCGATGGTCTGTTTCATAAAACGGAGAGTTCCATAAGAAGTGATTGGCTACTGTCGAGAGAACACACCAAAGCCCAAAGAGTTTTTCCTTTTGCTGGGTTACTTGAGACAACAAGAGGAAGATACCAACGGATACAACAGCTGTATAGAGGGCATGTGAAGCTAATCCACCAGAGATCCGGTTGATGGCCTCAGTAACCGCAGCTAATTGACTGGTTTTGGTTTGGCGGGCAACGTACCCTAAATCCTCAATGATTTGAAAACCAAAGCCAGAGCCCAAGCCTGCAATTAGAATCGCTTTTAGATCTTTCTTGCCAACCATCAAGACAACCCAAAAGGCAACTAGGGCCTTAAAGAATTCCTCTGAAAATGGGGCCGTCAAGGCATCGGTCCACTTGTTAAAGACAGTGGCATCCTTGATCACATGGCTATTCATAATATCAATCAAGCTATTGCCTGAAAAGCTCAACCAGCCTGCTACGAAGGCTCCTCCAAACATGGCAATCCATAAGAGATAGGTTGGGACAGTCAACTTCTTGGCCAATCGTTTTGAAAAGAGATAGAGCGGGATAATAATAGCAGCTAAGACAGACAAGTTTAAGACCAAATCTCTGCCTGCAGACTGGCTAAATTCTTGTTGAGAAAGATGACCGAGTTCAAACTCCAAGCCAATTCCTGCCAACAGTAGAAAAAGATAGATCGAGGCTCTTTGAATTTTAGTCATCTTGTTTTCCTCCCTTTTGTTTCTTTGAGCGAATCAGGTAGATCACAATCGCTAGAAGGGTTGCCCCGAATAAGCCTGCTGCTAGAATGTAATCATAGTCAAATTCAACGAGATCAATCTTTTCTTCATAAGCAGCATCTTCTTCGTCATCTAGATCTTGCAGGGCACTTTTTCCGTGTTCATCTGCTACCTTTTGCTCTGCTTCTTTTCTGATTTCTTGCAAGCGTTCGAAGGTTTTCTCAGCTCTCGCCAAGCTTTCCTCTGTTGACTTCTTACTAGCTTCTTCAGGCTGAGAAGCAAGAGCAATTTGTTCCTTATCACTCAGATCTTGTTCAACCATCCACTGAGACTCCAATCGTTCCATTTCAGTACGAATCGCCCCATCTTCGAATAAATCTGGATACTTGGCCACAAGGTCATTGATTCTTGAAATGGTCCAATACCAAGAGCGATCATTGTAATGATCCCCTAATTCTTGGTAGGCTTGATAGGTGTTGAGAATATTGCCATAGTAGGGTAGGTATGGAGCATTTCGTGGACTACCCATCGACAGCCACATGGTGCCTCCACCTGCACTCGCTGGGACATCATCTTTCAGTTGGAAAATATGGGCCTCCATGACATTTGGATTGGAAATAGGGTATTTATAAACCGCATCAAACTCCCCTTTTTTCGGAATGCCTTTTCCATCCAACTCCATTTGATCCTGTGGTTTATATTTGGTTCCTTCCAAACGATTGCGTTGGAGATTCATGGCATCGCGGAGGGTTAATTTTCGATCGGTTGTATGAAGAAGGTCAAAGGACGCATCGTCATATTTAACAGGAGAGCTTGGGTCTAGCGATTTGATTCCCGACCAAACCCGAGAGCGATCTGCTTCTTGCAAAGGCGGATTATAGGATTGAGAAACGTGGAATTTTCCGTCCACTTCCTTATAGCTATTGGCTTCTTTGGCGACTTTTTCAAGATCTTTTGAAGCGATCGTGCGTTCGGTATCCGATTGATCGACATGCCCTAAGAAGAAGGTATTTGGAAAGACCGCAAATCGATCCTCTGGGAAGAGAATCGCTGCATATTGATGGCCAGATAGGATTTCCATATACCAGACGCCTTCTTTATCGGCAATGGTCACAATATTTCCTTCTGCAGCGCCTTTTTCTTCGACGATTTTAGCAATGAGTTCAACCCCTTCTCTTGCGGTTTTCACACTAGGGAGAACGATACTGGTCAAGCCCGATTCTGCGAGGCCATCCTTAACATAGGGATCCACTTTTTGGATCTTATCATTTGCTGAAGCAGATACAGTGGCAGAAATGGAAACCCCATATTCATTGAATCCTGCTTCGTCAAAAATTCCCTGATCAGGGGTGACATCTGGAACCGCTGTATACTTATAGCTAATCTCTGGCAAGGGATATTGAAAACCGTTGGCAGCATCTTCAAAAATGGCTCCTTTTTTATTGTAGACACGCTCTCTGACCACAAAATTTTTATTATGGTTGGGCTCTAAATCTTCGGTACGCCCTACCAAGGTCGAACCGTCGGCTGTCAGTTTCTTACCTATGATGAACCCTGTACAAGCTTCAACAGGTTGAGCAATTAACAAAAGCGGAAGCAAGGCTGCTACAGCTGATCGAAAATAGTGCTTCTTCATCCTAAACTCCTTTTTAAAAATGTTTTTCCTTATTTAGTATACTCTTTTACAAGCCTATTTTGCAAGCGATTCCAGTAACCGTAAACGATTCGTAAACTATCAGAATTTTTGAGGAGAACACTTTTTCAAAAAAAGAAAGGATTGACTTTTTAAAGCCAATCCTAAACGTATAGAAACTAATTTTTAAGTAAAATAGGTTAAGTGATTCTTCAAAGAACTATAAAAGAGTTCTAATTTTCAAAATGAATCATAATATACGAAAACTTTCCGCTGTGAGAAAAGTGCCTGAAACGTTTTTATTTCAGGCACTCGGGAGTTTTGAAACCTTAGGTTCAAAACTAAGTCATAGAACTTCGTAGAAGTTCGCTGACGTCCGTACTCACCTAAGGAAAGTTTCTAAAATGATTTTTCTTCATTTTCTCTGTTGCTTCGCTTGCCATAATTTTCCATAGAGGAGATAGTCAACTTCACGGAGCTCTTTCAGGTTCTGACAACCGAGCGCACAAAGGAGCAATCTGAGGTCTTCTTTCCATCCTTGGACAAGGACGATCACTTCTTCAATGCTTTTGTTTTCAACCATCTCAAGAAAAACGCGGGAAAGTCCTACGCCACGTGCTCCAAGGACCAAGGCCTTGACCATATCAAGGGGATGACGGATGCCCCCACTTGCGAGGATCTCAACCTGATCTATCTGATCCTGTAACTGTAAGAGACACTGCGCAGTTGATTGTCCCCAATCATCCAGATAAGCGCGATTGCCACCACGACGATTCTCAATATAAGCAAAACTAGTGCCACCGCGTCCAGAAATATCAACGGTTGTGATCCCAGCATCTAGCGCCGACTGGACTGTTTTAGGATCCATGCCAAAACCGACTTCCTTCAGGACTACAGGTACAGGAAAGCCCTGCCCATAGCTCTTGAGATGGTCTTTCCAAGTGTGGAAAATCCGCTCCCCTTCGGGCATGAGCAGCTCTTGCATCAGATTCACATGAACTTGAAGAAAGAGGGGTTGTAGCTCTTCCACTGTTCGCAAGCCCAAATCTGGCTCTTTATCGATGCCAATGTTGGTCGCTAAAAGAAGATGAGGATGGTCTTTTTTGACCGCATACGATTGATCGCTCGGATCCTTCAGCCCTGCACTGTAAGAGCCAGTCACAAAGAGAATCCCACAAGCTTCGGCTACTGCTGCCAACTTTTGATTGATCTCTTTAGCCCGTTTACTCCCGCCTGTCATGGCATTGATATAAAAAGGAACCTCCCAATCACGCCCTGCGAAATGGGTTGTCAAATCAATCTCCGCTAGATCCACAAGGGGGAGGGATCGGTGAATCAGCTCGATCTCATCAAAGCTATTATAGGAGGAGCTTTGCTCCAAGGCATAGCGAATATGCTGGTCTTTTCGATTTTCGCTCACGAATCTCCCATCCTTTCTTGGTAAATGACTTCAAAATTCTTTTCCTTCCAGCGGTCTATCAAGGTCTGAGTCTCAACTGGGTCAAAACTAAGGGCGATTCCACAGTCGCCTCCTCCAGCACCACTGGATTTGGCACAGGCAGAAAGTCCCTCTGTCGCTTCTTGCAGCTCTTTTAGAGCTGGGGTATAGATCAAAGAGTTCAAGGCCTTTAGGTTCTTATCCGCACGTTTGATACTGGCCTCAATTTCCTTTTGGTTCCCTTCACGGAGGCCTTTTTCAAGATTCTTCACTGCACTCTGACTCTCCTGAAGAAATTCTTCCTTGATCGCTCCCTTGACCTGACGGATCAAATCACTTGAAATCGCTGGTTCCTTGGTCCAACCAACCAGGAAATCATAAGAGATGGCTGGCTGGATCAAGCGGATCTGGTAGTCCCAATCCAGGTCTAAAACTTGTGAAAGAGGCTGAGAAGTCAAGACTTCATGCAACCAAGCCCGATCAAAGGATTGGTAATAAATCAAGTCCTCGTTGGCGATACAAGCCAAATCGCCCATGGAACCATTGTCCCCTCTTTGCACCAAGACCACTGCTGCTAGTCGAAAGAGCAGATCTGGACTTAGGTCTAGTTCATACAGAGTGGCCATGGCCTTGATCACGAGCAAGACCACACTTCCGCTGGAACCAATCCCATACTTTTTCCCCTCTTCGCCCAGTGTCCCTCTAAGGTGAAGATCAAAGGGTTTAGGGGCTATCCCCTGATCTTTCAGCCACTCTTCCATGAGCTGAATGGTCTCTTGAATCAAGGCGTAGTCCTTATTTGGGGTCAAATCCACCCGGTAACCAAAGAGATCTGAGGCTAGCTGATAGCTTCTAGATTCTTGGATAGTAGCTGACAGATAAATGGGAATAAACTGAATCACGGCTCCATAGCCAGGCGTTAGCACCGCGTATTCTCCAGCTAGATAGAGCTTGCCTCCAGTCTGTACCTGATACTTAGTCTTCATCTTGAGGGTCCTTTGTCTTAGATACGATGGTCCGATAGCGGGCTTTAAATAAAGGCACCAGCTGATCCAAGTCTTCTTCTAAACAGAGAACCTTAACGTTTGGCCCTGCATCCATAGTAAAGTAACAAGCATGGCCTGCTGCGCGAAGCTCACGGACAAAGTCCATGGCTTTGTGGCTTTCTTCTGTCAAGTAGCTAAAGGCTGGAGTGGCTGTTCTAGTCGTCGTATGCATAGCAAGGGCATTGCGCTCTGTCAGCTGACCGACCTGTTCAAAATCATTGCCAGCTAGATAGTCCAGCATGTCCTTATAATCTTGTCGAGACTCTTCGATCCATTCTTTGAAATTAGTCGAAGTCTCCATGCAGCGTTTCATACCTTCCCGGCTGGAAACGGGCTTTTGCTTGTCATTGAGAACCAGCATGATCATCGCGAGTTTCAGGTCTGTTTTAACCTTATAAATTTCTCCACTTTCTTTGTCCCAAGCTGCTAAGGGACCAAAGAAAGACCGTGAAGAAGAGCCCGAAGCAAACTTGGCTTTTTGAGCCAATTCCTCCTGGCTCAAGCCCAAATCATAATACTGATTGCAAGCCTTGACAAGAGCAGAGAGGCCACTCGAGCTAGAGGACAAGCCTGCTGCGGTTGGCATGTTGTTGCTGGTATCCACCCGAACAAATCCTGCTTCATCTGCTGGCTTCAAGCTATCAATCACAGCTCCAATTTTGGCTTGCTCAGCTGGATTTTGGAATTCCCCATCGATGTAAAATTTATGCGCAGTCGCATCTGCTGGCAAGGGAGAGAGACTCGTCTCTGTATACATATTCTCTAAGGTCAACGAAATCGAACTGGTCGAAGGGACCATCTGTTTGGCATCTTCTTTTCCCCAGTATTTGATAATCGCAATATTAGCATAGGACTTAGCCTTTACAGGTTTTCGATCCATGTATGGTGCGCTCCTTCTTTTTCTAATGCATGGGCAATGGTTGCTGCTTCACGAGAATCCTTGACGAGGGCAATCACACAGCCTCCAAGACCGCCTCCGCTCATTTTAGCACCTAAGGCCCCATTTCCAAGGGCAACGGCGACCAGGTGGTCTGCTTTTTCACAGCTGACACCTACGGCTCTCAAGTGCTCATGGCAAGTAGTCAGAGCCTGTCCTAGGTTCGTTAGATCATTCATTTTCAGAGCCGCTTCTACCTGCTGGGTCAACTGACCAATCTCATGGAAATGGGACAAAACTTCCTGCCCTTTAGCTTCAACCTTTTGAATCGCCTCACGGGTATTGCCGTGAATCCCCGTATCCGCAATCACCAAACTCGCTTTTATACCCAGCTCCAGCGGGTAAAAGCCGACATTCCGGATGAATTTAATGGCTTGATCGCTCAGACAAGTCTTGGCATCCAGACCGCTTGGATTCATATGGGCAATGGTTTCTGCTCGATTGACCAGGATTTCTAAGGTCTCATCGTCCAGCTCCTCTTGATAATAGTCAAAAACTGCACGAATAGCTGCGATACTGACCGCCGCAGAGGACCCCATCCCCCGTTTTTCCGGTACCATAGACTGAATCCGACAGCGAATCCGGGCCTCACGAATCCCGAGGTGCTCAAGAGACGCAAAAACCGCCATGGACAATGTGTCATCTTCAAACAAAATCCATGGACTGTCTGCCGGGATGATCTGGCAGATCACTTCGATATGATGGAGTGGCAGGGCAATAGCCGGATAACCATAAACCACCGCATGCTCTCCAATTAAGATAATTTTACTATGCGCCTTTCCGACGCCTATCTCTTTATGCATATTCATCTCGCTCTACTAAGGTCATTACTATTTTAATATAAATCAGCCAAAAAAGCGATGCTTTTGAAGGAAATCCAACCTAAGACGGAGTCCAAAAATGAATCACCCAGAAGAGCTCCTTCTTATGGACAGACAAGAAAAGGCCGGGATCCGTCATCCCAGCCATCCATTTCTATTTTTCACATTCTTGTTTGATCAAGTCCATCAAAGAGTTGCGGTCTAAGATCCATTGGGCCCGTTCGTCCTTCTCATAGGTCCGGTTAGACAAAAAGATCACAGCTTCCTGCCTCTTTCGATTGTACATGATGAAGGTTCCAGTATAGCCCGTATGATCCAACCAGTCACCCTCTAGATTCCATCCGAGAGCGCGGGTCTTGCCCTCTTCACGCGCAAAATTCTGAGACAAGTCACGCGCAAAATCATCCTTCAGATAATGCTCTAAGAAGCGCTCTAGATCAGCAACAGTTGAAAAAAGTCCAGCACTTCCCGCATGACGACCCAGAACTCTCGCTTTGGGATCATGAACACTTCCAGAAGCAAGGCCACGGACCGTTGGCACCGCCTTTTCGACCGGTCCAAACCGTGTTTCCATCATCTTCCAGGGCGCAAAAATCAACTCTTCAAATAAGCGATCCAAGGGCTGGTGAAACCTGTCTTCTAACCAAAAGCCCAGCAAAAGAAAATTGACGTCGGTGTAATGAAAACTCTTGTCTTCTTTTAACTGCAAATTTTCAAGGGCCGTTTTCAACTGTCTCGCATCCAATTGATCCCGGTTGGGGATAAAAGGATCAAGTCCTGACGTATGGGTCAAGAGTTCCCGGATGGTTGTCTTCTCATGAGCAAAACACGGGTAAAGCTCTTTAAAGGGGCGATCGAGCGGAAGCTCCCCTTTCGCATACAAAAAGGCACAGATGGTAGCGACTCCGACGACCTTACTGACACTGGCCAAATCATAGACCAGGTCAGCCACTACTGGCTCTTCTTTTTCAGGGTCCGCAAGTCCTAGATAGTGCTCACTCCACTGACCATTGCGGTAAAGCGCAAGAGAGGCACCTGGATAGATGCCTTCTTGGATTTGTTCGGTAATTTTTTCGATGATTGCATTCACGCTCATCACTCCATTCTTATTCTTCATAAGAAATATGGACCTGATCTTGATTGGCTTCAAACCAGAGTTCGATCTGGCTTGGATCCTTGGCAATCAAGAAAGTTCCCTTACGGTGCACAAAATCGACAGCTTCTCCCAAGCGTTCTTTCAAGACTTCCACATCAAAAGATGCCAATTCAATCTTGATCATGCTCAAATCCCAGGTCACCTTGTTCTCCACTTGGAGATCTTCTCCTTGAGCTTCCTGCAAATGGATAAAGCGGGCAAGATCTGGCAAGCTACTATAGAACTTCTCAGACTCAGCAAGATCAGCCACGTTGACCTCAAGAAAGTCCACATCAAAGTTCGTCAAACCTTTGAAATCTTCGGGAGCTTCTACAAGAGGCGCTTTCTCCAACGGTTCTAGGCTTTCAAGATTTTCTTCAGCATGCACGAAAATGGTATCTCCTTGAGGAGACACAACTTCAAAGGCGCGACCATTAGCTCCTTGGTAAAGGGCGCTTGTTTCTGGCTGGCGGGCCAACAAATAATCAATTTCTTGAGCTTGTGCCACTTTCACCACGATGCGACCCAATTTCTTTGGACCTTCGACCTTACGCGAACGCATACTCGGTGACTCTTCTAAGACGATTTTTTCTACTTTTGAGGCATCTCCTAAAGATAGGAGAGCTCCTTCTTCCACTAATACTTTCATTCCCAATGTCTCTTCATAAAAGCGTTGATTGACATTTCGGTTATTCACTTTCAAGACTGGGATCACTCTTACGATCTGATTTGCTGTCATAACTTCCTCCAAGCTCTTTTTATTGTAAATAATTTTCTGGTTTTTTACAAGAAATTTTGCGCAAGAAAAGACAGATTTCTCAAAATTTAGAATCTGTCTTTCTTTTCTTAATATACTGTTCGTGTATGGACCCGCCCGTTTGGAGCTTCAAATTCGTATTCTAAGTAATCCTGATAGGTCCCTGGTGCAATCACTCCACGCACATCTAATACAGCCGTTCCCGCCTGTCCCACAATGGAATCTGCTAACAGGCAGCAATTCGTAGACAGAACAAAGTAAGATTTAAAACGCGAAGAAGTAAATTTATATAGCTCAGCCCCTAAATCATATTTCAATTTGTAAGCGTAGGTCGGCTGACCGTCTTCCAGTAACCTACTAGGTGGATCCCAAGGTTCTAACAACTGATCAATTTCAGCTAGACGCTTCTCTACTGCCTGATTCTCTTCTTCGGTAAGGGATAGGCTGTAGCCAAACAGCGTCTTTTGACTCTCTTTTTTACATAGTTCGATGTATGGTTCCTTATCCACTTTAAACAGTACGCCATCCCCAATCGTCCCAAATAGACGCTCTGAAAAGGGATCGTAACTTCCGTAAGAAATGACCTTTCCCTGATAACAAATATCTACATGCCCAATCGCTCCAAATAAGTTGCTGTCAGAAGTATGAACCAAAATTTCTAATTCCCTTGCCTCTTCTTCTTTTTTCACCAATCGATAAGGGCCTGTGTGTCCCGCCGAGCTCCCTTTTTGAAGAAACTGGTTAAACCGTTTTAACTCCTTAGCAGGGATAAAGGCTGCAAAGATAACCGGTAGGCTAATACGAAAGCGACGTTTTAACTCTTGGCCTTGTTGGTCTTTGTCAAATAAAATACCATCTCGAATATTAGAAATCCCCAACAAGACCAGATAAGCCCCCAAGAGGATAAATTGGAAGTGCCCATCTGAACCATGTTCCAAGACAGTTGCTAGACCAAGCCCACCGTTTAAAAGCGCATCCCATAAATAGAGCCAGCCTCCTTTTACCCGATTGGCCTTATAAAGCCAAAATGTGATCCCATAGACAATGGCACTCCCCAACTGATATGCCCCTAAACAAATCACAACTAAGTTTACGGGCAGACTACTCAGTCGATTCAACCAGATCAACGCAAGTGAAAGAAAAATAAACCAAATAGAGTGGCTATAGGAAATAGACTTGCTACGTAACAAAAAGCGAAGAAGAAAGCTTCCTAGTCCATCAACTAAAAAGTAAATGGCTAATAGATCCAAGGAAAATTTGGTGAAACCAACGCCGTTTCGAAAAATGAGAATCCCAAAAATGACGGCAAGAACCCCAAACAATAAGGTCCGTCTTCTTGCAACTTGTTCAAAAGATATTTTTTTCAATATTCCTTCTCCTTATAGACGAAAGGTCTTTAGACAAATACTATTTTATCAAGTATAATATAAGAAGTAAAGAAAAAAGAAACTGATAAAAGGAGCAGTCTATGAAATACAATCAATATAGCTATCTATCTGTTGACCAAAAAGACATTCTTAAGGAACTAAAAGAAATTGGGTTTGACCTTCCCACCCACCTCCCAGAAAAAGAACTGTTTGAATGGTTTGTCCGCAAGGTTTACTTCACCTATAAAGATACAGATTATCCCCTCTCTAACCTAGTGGTGGATTCTAAAACAGACTTTTTAACGTATATCCAATCTGACTGCGAATGGTCTCCGAACATTTTTTACACAGTAGCCCTCCAATTACTCGGTTTCCGCTATTTTATTGATTTTGAAGATACGGATAGCTTCTTGAAAGAAGTCCAATTTCCGATTGAGTATGGAAACTTGGTAGAAAACCTCTATCACCTTCTCAATACTCGAACAGTAAAAGGAAATTTACTCATCGATCAGTTGGTCAGCGATGGCTTGATTCCTGAAGATAACCAGTATCACTATTTTAACGGCAAGAGCCTCGCAACCTTTACGAGCCATGATGCCATCCGCGAGGTCGTCTATGTGGAAAGTCGGGTCGATACCGACCAAGATGGTCTGCCAGACTTGGTCAAGGTCAGCATTATCCGTCCTCGCTATGAAGGCAAGATTCCAGCTGTTATGACCGCAAGTCCTTATCACCAAGGGACCAACGATAAGGCCAGCGACAAGGCCCTCTACAATATGAATGTGAACCTCCAGGTCAAAGAACCTCATACCATTCAAGTAGAAGTACCTCAATTAGAATTGGTGGATCCTGTCGGTTCAGCTGAGCTAGTCGATGAAGCTGAAGAAACTCTCACCCATATCAATTCCAGCTATACCCTCAACGACTACCTCCTTCCACGCGGCTACGCTAATCTCTACGTATCTGGAGTGGGGACAAAAGATTCGCAAGGCTTGATGACCAATGGAAATTACCAACAAATCGAAGCCTACAAGAACGTTATCGACTGGCTCAATGGCCGTTGCCGGGCCTTTACAGATCACACACGCAAACGCCAAGTCAAAGCTGATTGGTCTAATGGAAAGGTCGCAACCACCGGGATCTCTTACCTTGGAACCATGTCTAACGGCCTTGCGACCACAGGTGTGGACGGTCTTGAAGTCATCATTGCAGAGGCTGGGATCTCTTCTTGGTACAACTACTACCGCGAAAACGGCCTCGTGACGAGTCCTGGTGGCTATCCTGGAGAGGATTTTGATTCGCTTGCTGAGTTGACCTATTCCCGCGCCCTTCGGGCTGGAGACTATCTCCGCCACCACGCAGCCCATGTCGCTGATTTGGAAGAGGTTAAAAAGCAATTGGATCGCAAAACAGGGGACTACAACCAGTTCTGGCACGACCGCAATTATCTCTTACATGCTGATCAGGTGAAGGCTGAGGTGGTTTTCACTCACGGTTCCCAAGACTGGAACGTCAAACCGCTTCACGTCTTTAATATGTTCCAGGCTCTTCCAGCAAGCATCAAGAAGCACCTCTTCTACCACAATGGTGCCCATGTTTACCTCAACAACTGGCAATCCATTGACTTCCGTGAGAGCATGAATGCCCTTCTCTCTAAAAAATTGCTGGGCTACGATTCAAACTATGAATTGCCAACTGTCATCTGGCAGGACAACACAGGAGAACAAAGTTGGACTTCCTTGGATGATTTTGGCAACCAAACAAGTCAGCGGACCTTCTCCCTGGGAGATGACGAAAAAGTCATCCAAAACCGCTACGAGACAAAAGATTACGAGCGCTATGGCAAGGCTTATCCGACCTTCTTAAGCGATCTTTACCAAGACAAGGCCCAACAGGTGACAATCGATCTTCCAATCGAAGAAGACCTGCACCTCAACGGGAAAGCTCGCCTTCACCTGCGACTTTACTCCAGCACCAATAAAGGCCTTCTCTCAGCCCAACTCTTAGAGTTTGGAAGCAAGAAATACCTCCAACCCTATCCTGCAGTCTTATCGGTCCGTACACTGGATAACGGTCGCTACCATATGCTAGACAACTTGACCGAGTTGCCATTCAAGGAAGCGGGCCAACGAGTGATTTCGAAAGGTTATCTCAACCTCCAAAACCGGCATGACCTCTTAGAGGTTGAGGCCGTAACACCAGGCGAGTGGATGGAATTTGACTTTGATCTCCAACCAACCATCTACAAGCTCGAAAAAGGTGCAACTCTTCGCTTGGTCCTTTACACGACGGACTTTGAAATCACTGTGCGTGATCAAACCGATTACCAACTCACCATTGACTTAGCACAATCAAGCCTCCATCTTCCTGAAATGACAGAGGTCCACTAATCGTGGTATCAAGGCTTAGCCTTTCTTTGCTTCATTTGACAGCTTAGCCTACTTATGTTACTATCTAATAGAGTATTTCATAGAAAAAGATATTAGAGGAAGTTATGGCGATTGAAAAAACTGTCAGCGAAATTGCTGAAATTTTAGGAGTCAGCCGCCAGGCGGTCAATAACCGTGTCAAGGCGCTGGCTCCAGAAGATACACAAAAAAACGAAAAAGGGGTTACCGTTGTAACCCGTAGTGGCTTGATCAAGCTCGAAGAAATCTACAAAAAAACTATTTTTGAAGATGAGCCAGTCAGCGATGATGTGAAGCAACGCGAATTGATGGAAATTTTAGTGGATGAAAAAAATGCTGAAATCGTCCGTCTTTACGAGCAACTCAAAGCCAAAGACGAGCAACTCGCTAAGAAAGATGAACAGTTGCGCGTGAAAGACGTTCAAATTGCTGAAAAAGACAAGCAATTGGACCAACAACAACAATTGACTTTACAAGCAATGAATGACCGCGACACCTTGAAACTTGAACTCGAACAAGCCAATGAAAAAGTTCAAGAGCAAGAAAGCAAAGGTTTCTGGGCACGCGTTTTCCGTCGATAATCTGGGGCTGGATCCTACCAGTCCCTTTTCTTTTCTACCACAGGAGATTTTCCATGAAAACATTAGAAGATTATATCGCCTTCGATCTCGAATTTAACCAATACGAAGGTGCCTATCAGATCATCCAGGTGTCTGCCGTGCGTTTTACGGACGGTAAAGAAGTCGACCACTACGACTCCTACGTCTACACCGATAAGCCTCTAAAAAGCTTTATTAACGGCCTCACTGGCATAACCCAGGACAAGATCCAAAATGCTCCTCAACTCGAGCAGGTCCTCAGTGAATTCAAGGCCTTTGTAGGAGACCGGCCCTTGATCGGATACAATGCCAAAAAGAGCGACCTACCCATCCTACTTGAAAATGGCTTGGATCTAGAAGACCAGTACGCTGTCGATGTCTTTGACGAGGCTTTCGAACGTCGTCCATCTGACCTCCACGGCATTAAAAATCTCCAACTCCACACCGTTGCAGAATTTTTGGGGGTAGCAGGAAAATCACACGATAGCTTAGAAGACGCCCGCATGACAGCTCTTGTCTACGAACAATTCCTCGAATTTGATCAAGGCCGCACCCTCCTTGAAGAACAAGAGAACTTCTCCACCAACCCCTTCGGAGGCTTGGACTTATCCGGATTTTTTGATGAATAAAAAGAGAGAGTGGGACAGAAATCGGTAATTCGTTAGAATTCGATTTCGTCGTCCCACCTCCGCACAGTTGAGTAGGGCTGTAAAAGCTGAAGAAATCAGCGTAGTAGAGCCCACTCAACCACTGCGTCTGGCTCAACAATCCAAAAACAATTAAGAGGCTAGGACTTTTGTCCCAGCCTCTTTTGAATTAATGAAAACTTCTTTAGCTTAAAATGGTAATTTTCCTGCGAAAGCACCGAGTTTTTTCTTGGTTGCCGCATCAATTTCTTCAATGGCAGCATTGATGGCTTGCACCGTCATATCAGAAAGAGTTTCTGTATCTTCTGGGTCGACCACTGCAGCATTGAAATCGATGGAAACAACCTTCTTATCACCTGTAAGAGTTGCAACAACCAAGTCTTGAGCAGATTTCCCTACAAATTGAGTTGCGGCTAATTCTGCTTGGCTTTGCTCCATTTGCTTTTGCAATTTTTGAGCTTGCTTCATCATATTTTGCATATTCATCATAGTAATGACATTCCTTCCAACTTCTGAAATTTACAGTTCATTATACCATTTTTTAGACGCTTGGAAAAGCCTAGGTGAGGGAACTCTGACATCATGCCTGCTGTTTCAGGCAATTTCATGAAGAGAGAAAAGAGTTTTGAAATCTGTGGGCCTCATCTTCCCTTAAAAGCCAGAATGTTCTTTCAAATACTCCTCTTCTTCCTTGGTCGAAGGCCGTCCTAAGATGGCATTCCGATGTGGATAACGCCCAAATTGTTGAAGAATGTCCATGTGCATCTTCTCATACTTCAAACGCTTTTCTAAGCCCGGTTGATCAAATAGGCGCAGAGCTTCTTCATGAATGGTTAAAGATTCCGAATGCATAAAAGGCATGTAGAAAAATCCTCTTTGTACAACTGGTAGATCCAAGGCTTGCTCTAAGCCTTCTTGGGCCAAGACCAAGGCCAGGGAATCTGTCGCAAAAGCTTGGGCAGTCCCTCGAAAAATATTGCGAGGAATTTGGTCCAAGAGCAAAATCTCTGCTAAACGCCCTTCTGCCGTAGCCCGCCAGTGAAACAATTCCCCACGACTGGCCTTCCAATAAAGTTCCTCAAAGCGCTCCCGCATTTCTTGATCCAGTGCTTCTGATTTTTTGAACCAATCCTCTGGCTTCAACTCTTCGAACCAGAACCTTATCACTTCCTTCATTGCTTAACCTGCCATAATTTTTTCTTTTGTTTTTTCATCCAATGCATCATTCATCCGGCCGTACTTATATCCAGCCAAATCCAAGGCTACATAGGTAAATCCGATTTTTTTCATGTAGTCATTGATCTTGTCATGCAGTTGGATGGCTTTAAGCAGATGGTCTTCTTCCACTTCGATGCGCGCCAAGTCTCCATGCACACGCACACGGACTTGCTCAAAGCCAAGTCCTACAAGGAACTCTTCCCCTTCAAAAACCCGTTGTACATTTTCTGAAGTGATTTTCACTCCGTATGGGAAGCGTGAGGCAACGCTACAAGATGGCACCTTATTCCAATTGGAGACCCCTCTTTCCTTGGCCAATTGACGAATTTCTGTCTTATAGAGGCCGGCTTCTTGCAAGACACTGCGGACACCCGCTTCGTCCCGAGCCTTGATACCAGGGCGAAAATCGTCGATATCATCCATAATATTGCCGTCTACCAATTGCTTAAAGCCCAGTTCTGTAACTGAATCCTTAATAGTTTGGTACATCAATTGTTTGGTGTAATACCAAATATTGGGCGTATTGGCAGCAATCCGTGGATCACTCAATTCTCTCATTTCCAGTCCAAGCACAGGTGCTCCTAGCTGATCGGCCAAGTCGAGCGCTAGATCGAATTCTTCATTTGAAAACATCTCAGAGTTCACGACGGCCGCAATAACATTGTCAGGTCCCAAGGTATCCAAGGCCACCTTCAAGAGATAAGAGCTGTCAATCCCACCTGAATAGGTAACGGCTACCTTTCCGATTTTTCGTAAAATATCTTGTAATTTTTCTTCTTTTTCTTTTCTGATTTGTGCTTCTGTTGCCATGTTAGAATGTTTCCCTTCCAATAAATTCTTCGATTCGTTCGATGTCCAAAATAACGATCTTTTGCTGTCGAATGTCTAAAACACCCTCCCGCTTTAATTCGTTCAGGATGCGGTTGACACTGTTTCGGGTTGAGATCCCACAAAAACCAGCAATATCTTCGTTGGTAATATTAAAATCAATCAAGAAGCCGTCTTCTTGCTCCACACCAAACAAACTGCTTAGTTTTTGCAAATGAAAACAAACCGCCCCTTTTTTACCATTCATCATCATATACTGCTGAGACTCCATACTTTCAGACAGTTTATTACGATAATAGTCCCTCACATAGTCCTGCAGCTCTTTATGCTCTTTGACAAAATTCCAAAACTTGACCCGAGGAATACGATAAAAACTTGCTTCTTCTGTCTCCACTCGCACATTGAAAGGTGAGTCTGTATAGTTGGACACCTCATCACGAATCAAAGAGACAATGTCAATGGCTTTTAGATAGGAAAAGTTAAACTCACGCCCATCACGCATGATGACACTTGTCTTGACCACACCTTCTTTCAAGATGTAGATGTAATCCTCTTTGATCCCACGATAGGAGAGGTAACTATGGTATTTTTTCTTGACGATCGGCGTTCGCCTATCTTCCAAAAATTTCACTAAAAATTCTGAATTCACGACGGTTTTTCCTCCCCATCTGCTCTTTCTTGAAATCACACTAATGATACACCTGTTCTTAAACAATATAGTTAACATTTGTTGACATCAATTGATGCACACCTCTTTTTAAAAAGAATTATACTATAAGTATCAGTATTAATAAAGGAGATCGCAAATAATGGTAGAAATTAAATTACCGTACGACAAAAAATCGATTGTTGCAAAGATTCCAGATGAAAACTTTGCAGGATTGTTAGAGTCTAAGGCGGAAAACTTCCATAACCCACTGTCTGAAGAAGAAACTGTTGAACGTTCAATGGACAACCCTATCGGCAGCCCTACTTTGGAAGAACTTGCTAAAGGCAAAAAAGACATCGTGTTGATCAGTTCTGACCACACTCGTCCCGTTCCTTCTCACATCATCACTCCAATCATTTTGCGTCGTATTCGCTCAGTTAACCCTGATGCACGCGTGCGTATCTTGGTTGCTACTGGTTTCCACCGTCCTTCAACTCGTGAAGAATTGATCAATAAATACGGCCAAGAAATCGTTGACAATGAAGAAATCGTTATGCACATTTCAACAAACGACGATGACATGGTTAAAATTGGACAACTCCCTTCAGGTGGTGACTGTATCATCAACAAAATCGCTGCTGAAGCTGACTTGTTGATAGCAGAAGGATTCATCGAATCTCACTTCTTCGCTGGATTCTCAGGTGGACGTAAATCAGTCCTTCCAGGTATCGCATCATACAAAACTATCATGGCGAACCACTCAGGTGACTTCATCAATTCTGATAAGGCACGTACTGGTAACCTTGACCACAACCCAATCCACGAAGATATGCTTTACGCTGCTCGTACTGCAAACTTGGCCTTCATCGTCAACGTTGTATTGGACGGCGAAAAACACATCATCGGATCTTTCGCTGGGGACATGGTTGAAGCCCACAAAGTTGGTTGTGACTTCGTTGCAGACTTGGCACATGTGTCTAAGATCGAAAGCGACATCACAATTTCAACAAACGGTGGTTTCCCACTTGACCAAAATATCTACCAAGCTGTTAAAGGGATGACTGCAGCCGAAGCTTCTAACAAAGAAGGCGGAACAATCATCATGGTGGCTGGATGTGCAGATGGTCACGGTGGAGAAGGTTTCTATCGCAACCTTGCTGACGTAGAAGATCCAAAAGAATTCTTGGAACAAGCCATCAATACACCTCGTTTAGAGACTGTCCCAGACCAATGGACTTCTCAAATCTTGGCACGTATTTTGGTACACCACCATGTTATCTTTGTATCTGACCTTGTAGATCCTGAATTGATCACAGGTATGCATATGGAACTTGCAACTTCATTTGACGAAGCGCTTGAAAAAGCCTTTGCTCGTGAAGGAAAAGATGCTAAAGTAGCAGTTATCCGCGACGGACTTTCTGTCGTTGTTGAATAGAATCAAACATGGATTTTCAACCCAATCTAGAACAAACACTCCGTTCTTTGCAAGCAGGTCATCTCTCCGTTGAGGATGCGCTTGAGCAAATCAACGGGGTTAAAGAACTAGGGTATGCAGCAATTGATACTGACCGGCAACGTCGCAACGGCTTCCCTGAAGTCGTATACGGCGAAGGAAAGACAGTTGAGCAAATTGAAGGAATCCTGCAATTTCTTTCACAAAAAGAATTGCCGATCCTCACAACAAGAGTCTCTCTCCAAAAGGGAGAGGCTCTTTCTCAGCGCTTTCCGACTGGCCACTATTATCCAGAAGCCCGCTGCTTCGTTCTCAACTCTAAAAAGGAAGAAGCCGATCCTGAACACTACATTGCGGTCGTCACAGCAGGGACAAGTGATGTTCCTGTTGCAGAAGAAGCTGCAGTCACTGCAGAAACCTTTGGCCATTCGGTTCGCCGAATCTATGATGTGGGAGTCGCCGGCATCCATCGCCTCTTCAATCGCTTAGAAGAGATCCAAAAAGCCAGTGTGATCATCGTGATTGCTGGTATGGAAGGAGCTCTTGTCAGTGTCGTAGGAGGCCTTGTGGATGTCCCCGTTATTGCCGTTCCGACTAGTATTGGATACGGAAGCAACCTTCAAGGGCTAACGACCCTGATGAGTATGTTGACCTCTTGCGCTTCTGGCGTAACGGTCGTCAACATTGATAACGGATTTGGTGCAGCTTATTCAGCATGTATGATCAATCGACTCAACCACAATCGAAAGGAAAACTGATGACCAGTCTATTTTTAGAACCTTTTTCTGGAATAAGTGGCGATATGCTCAATGGTCTTCTTGTGGACCTTGGGGCAGATGTCGAGCTTCTTCACACAGAACTCGAGAAACTGGGAGTGGATGGTTTCCACCTCCACGTTCATCGCGTCGCAAAAAGCGCAATTTGGGGAACTGATTTCGATGTTCACCTTCACCACGGGGAGAAAGATACGGGGATTGAAGGTGATTTTGATCACGATCATGAACATCATCATGATCACGAACATCATCACGATCACGAACATCATCACGATCACGAACATCATCACGATCACGAACATCATCACGATCACGAACATCATCACGATCACGAACATCATCACGATCACGAACATCATCACGATCACGAACATCATCACGATCATGAACACCATCACGATCATGAACACCATCATCACCATTCCCACGCGGATGCTCGCAGTTATGCGGATATCCACGATCTGATTGCCGCTTCACAGTTGAGTCCTTTTGTGAAAGAAAAGAGTCTTGAAGTCTTTCTTGATATCGCAAAGGCCGAAGCAGCTGTGCATAACATGCCTGTCGAACAGATTCATTTCCATGAAATTGGTGCAATTGATTCCATCGTCGACATCGTTAGCTTTTTCATCCTAGTGGAATCGCTCGGTATCGATACAGTTTACTCTACTCCTCTCACTGAGGGAAGTGGGACCATTTCAGTTGCCCATGGAGAAATGCCTGTTCCGGTTCCCGCTGTGATGCAGTTGAGAAAAGGAACGACTATTCCGATTACTCAAGACTTCACAGTTAAAACGGAGTTGATTACTCCGACAGGGTTAGCCCTCCTTAAAGCATTGTCACCAATCTTTGAACCAATCCCCTCTCACCTTTCCATCGAAAGTGTGGGATATGGATTTGGTAAAAGAGAGACTGGAAAATTCAATGCTTTACGCGGTTCGCTATTGAAAGAAGACACCACTCACAGCACCACTGTTGTTCATCGCACGGAAGATCAAATTATTGAGATCACCACTACGATCGATGATCAAACACCAGAGCAACTTGGTTATATTATCCACCGTTTCCTGGACGCTGGAGCTTTAGATGTCTACTATCGTAGCGTCGTTATGAAAAAGAATCGCCCTGGCTTTGAATTGATTCTCTTGATTCAAGGAAGTCAGTTGGAAGATTTTTCAGCCCTCTTGTTCAAAGAAACCAGTACCATTGGTTTTCGATACCAACAAGTCGACCGAAAGGTCATGCAACGTCGATTTGAACAAATCGATACGGAATTTGGACCCGTTACGGTAAAAATTAACCAGTACGGATCTACCACTAAAAAAACACTTGAATACGAAGACTGTCAGCGTATTGCTACGGAGATGCAGTTGCCGATTCAAGAAGTTTATCACCAATTACAAAAATACATTTATTAATTTAGGAGACATTAATTAACATGACACATCAATTACTTGCAGAAGTTATGAGTACAGCTTTGATGATTATCTTCGGGGTTGGCGTACACTGTGACGACGTTTTGAAGAAAACAAAATATGCTGGAACTGGACACTTATTCGCGATCACTACATGGGCATTCGGTATCACTGTCTGCTTGTTCGTCTTTGGCGGCGTTTCAATGAACCCTGCTATGGCTTTGTTGAAAGTCCTTCTTGGTAAATTGACAATCGCTCAATTCTTCCCAATTGCAATCGCTGAAATGATAGGTGCCTTCCTTGGTGCAGTCATTGCTTACTTTATGTACGCAGACCACTTCAAGATTTCTGAAGGTCAAATTGATGGTGTTGCTATCCGTAACATCTTCTCAACTAACCCTAACTGCCGTAACCTTCCACGTAACTACTTCGTCGAAGCGTTCGCAACATTTATCTTCTTGACATCTATCATGGCTGCTGAACACGCCAACGAAGCAATGCTTCCATTCACTGTTGGTTTGATCGTTTGGGCTATCGGTATGGGTCTTGGTGGTACTACAGGTTTCGCGATGAACCAAGCGCGTGACCTTGGACCTCGTTTCGCTTACCAAATCTTGCCAATCAAAGATAAAGTAAACAACGACTGGCAATATGGTCTTCTTGTACCAGGTACTGCTCCATTTGTTGGTGCTGTCCTTGCCTTCTTCTTCATCCGTTACTTCCTTGGAATCATGTAATAAGTTGATCGAAGAATCATTCAAAAGCAAGCATCGAAAGATGCTTGTTTTTTTGATTCCTTCATTTTCCGAAGCCGTCCATAAAATGATATAATGGACAAAGCAAATCATGAAAGAAACAAAAGAAGGAAGAACGACATGACTCATTTTCACACCATTGTCATCGGCGGTGGCCCAGCAGGTATGATGGCGACCATTGCCAGCGCCTCTTATGGCCAACCTACGCTACTGATCGAAAAAAATAAAAAGCTGGGTAAGAAACTTGCAGGTACCGGAGGGGGGCGCTGTAATGTCACAAACAACGGGACCTTAGACGATTTGATGGCCGGTATCCCTGGAAATGGCCGTTTCCTTTACAGTGTGTTTTCCCAATTTGATAATCATGATATCATCCAATTTTTTACCGATAATGGCGTCAAGTTAAAAGTCGAAGACCATGGCCGGGTCTTTCCTGTTAGTGATCAATCTCGCACCATTATTCAAGCCTTAGAAAATAAGATTCTTGAGCTTAGTGCTAGCATTGCCACCAACTGTGAAGTGGTCTCTGTCACCAAGCCAGAAGACGTCTTCATCGTCAAATCATCTGAAAATACTTGGACAGCCGATAAGCTGATCGTTACGACTGGAGGCAAATCCTACCCTTCTACCGGCTCTACTGGCTACGGACACGAAATCGCCCGCCACTTCAAACACACCATCACCGATCTAGAAGCGGCAGAAAGTCCTCTTTTGACAGATTTTCCACACAAGGCCCTCCAAGGGATCTCTCTGACAGATGTGACCCTCAGCTACGGCAAACACATCATCACACACGACCTGCTCTTTACCCATTTTGGACTTTCTGGCCCTGCAGCCCTTCGGATGTCTAGCTTTGTTAAAGGCGGGGAAATCTTATCTCTAGACCTCCTTCCGACCACTTCTTCTCAAGTGTTAAAAGACTTTCTAGAAGAGCATCGAGAAAAGGCGATTAAAAATAGCCTCAAAGCCCTGCTTCCTGAACGATTAGCTGATTTCTTGGCGCAAGGATTCCCTGAAAAAGCCAAGCAACTCACTCCTCCTCAAACAGAAGAGCTCATTCAAAAGATCAAAGAGCTGCCTATCCCCGTCACTGGGAAGATGTCACTAGCCAAGTCCTTTGTCACCAAGGGCGGTGTCAGCCTTAAAGAAATCAATCCTAAAACCCTAGAAAGTAAGCTCGTTCCTGGACTCCACTTTGCAGGAGAAGTCCTCGATATCAATGCCCATACAGGCGGTTTCAATATTACAGCCGCCCTCTGCACCGGTTGGGTAGCAGGGAGCCCTCATTACTAAAAAAACGAACTCGATTTTCCATCGAGTTCGTCTTTTTATTGTTCTTTGGTTAATGAAAAACGGAAATCATTGTATTTGGTGTAGTCAAATTCTGTATTGACAGGCGCTGTGAAAACAATCGGGGTATAATGGCCTTCTTCCAAGACAAAACCTGGCTCCAGTCGGAAGTTGGCTACACCTAGCCCTGTGATCCCAGGAAGCAAGGCATCAGCTCCATCCAATCCTTCTGACTCCCAATAGTAGATATTGCCTGTTGCTTTTACTGCTCTTGCTGTATAGGTAGCTGTCCGAGTTGGTTCGCTATCATTTTTGAAGCTAACCACTGTTGTCACATCTCCATTGGCATCCACTGTCATTTTAATCGCATCCGCTTGTGGGCTAGATCCTACCCAAGTTCCCACCAGTTCTGCAGGGACAGTAGCTTGCGTCGTAGTAGACGCATTGTCAGTCTTACTAGAGTCTTTTGCAGCTGTCGCGCTACTGGCTTGAGTCGAAGAGCTAGCTGTATCGTTTGCCTGAGAGGAAGATGCCGCACTCTTTTTGCTATTACTTTTGGCTTTTTTCTCTACCTTGCTGGTAGATGCTTTTTCGGATGAGGAAGCTGTTTTTTTATCCTTAGCACCACAACCACCGAGAGCTAGACCAAGTGAAGCAGCCACCAGAACAGCGGCACTCCAACGGAAGATTGATTTTTTCATACGATCACCTCTTTATCTTTCTGACTTCCATTATACTCCAATTGTTACAAAAATCAAGTTTTTTTGTAACAATTGTAATTTTTTTGTAACATATTTTTCCATTTAAAACACCAATCGCAATAGGGCGATCAAGACAATTCCAAACAAAACGGTTCCCATAAGGTTTTTGTAACGAAAGGCGACAAAGAGACTGGGAATGGTCACTACTAGGTCCAACCAGTGAAACTGCGGGAGGCTTCCAATTTTTCCATCTACTAAGCTTGATAAAACCAAGGCAAAGATAATGGAAATGGGCAGGTATTTGAGAAAGCGGGTCACAGGAGCCGGCAGTCCCTTGTATTTGACTAAGAGGAAGGGCAAGATCCGAGGAATCCAGGTAACGAGGGCTGAGGCCAGAATGGCCATGAAGATATAACTATTCACGCGCATCACAGACCACCCCCACAAAACAGCCGATCAAGGTCGCAGCTAACACTGCTAGAGGTTGCGAAACAAAAAAGAGTAAGAGAAAGAAACTCACTGCTACTGCTAACAGCACCATGAGCATGGTCTTGGTCTTTTCTGTTAGTTGCATTCCTTGAAACTGGGCTGCAAAAATCCCAATAAACATAGCCACTAAGGCAAAATCAAGCCCAAAAGCCTTTGGATCAGGTAGGAGAGATCCCAGAGCTGTTCCGATAACCGTCGCACTGATCCAAGCCACATAGCCTACTAGATTGTTCCCATGCATCCAAGGAACTGTAATGGTATCCGTCTTTAACTTCTCACTCAAGTAGACCCCATAACTCTCATCGGTCAGGAGACTTCCAATCCCAATGGTATGAGCAAGGCTCGCATCCTTAAAATCCGTGGACGTATGCAGACTCATCAACATATTCCGGAGATTGATCAAACACACCGTCAAGGCCATATTCAGAATCGAAGAGTGGGCCGCAATCAGAGAGAGCATCGCAAACTGAGCTGCCCCAGCATAGACCAAGACACTCATCAAGGCCATCTCCAAAGGAGAAAGATAGGGAGACGCCACCACACCGCAAGCTAGGCCAATACTGATATAGCCCAAAGCAGTCGGTAGCGCGTCCCTCACCCCCTGCCAAAAATCTTTTTCCACTCTCTCACTCCTTTCTGAATCATTGACCTCTATTATAACACAAGAAAAAAAGTTGAAAAGGGACCAATGAGAGAGAATGGATAAGCCTCGATATATTTCTATCTCTCCCCTAATGATTCACTTTTAAATCCGACATCTCTAATGACATCTTTTCTTCTTGTGTCATGCTCTCGACAATTTGTTTTTGCTCGCTGGATATTGGCAAGATCAAAATCGTAGCAGATTGATCCGGCAATGCTCCACTGTCACTAATTTTATAGCCAATCCGTTGATGTTGATAAATGAATTGCCCATCATATTTCCAATTTAATGAAAAGTCAAAATCCTTATCAATTTGAAATCCAGCTTTGTTAATCAATAGAAAAACGGCATATTCTTGTTGATTAGATGAGAAAGTTGCTCCAGTATAGTTGATCGATAGGCTTCCTTTATTTCCAAGTTCTGGATGTTCCTTGGTTAATTTCTTCCCTAATTCAATTACATTTGATTCTTTTCCTTCATACTGTGGTCCCACCACAAACTGCAAGCCTTTTTCATTTTTAACAGTTGAAGACTCTTTTGAAATCTGCTCCGTTTTGCTCTGCGAAGAATCTTTTGATTCCTGTCGAGACTGGACGCATGCTGTTAATGATAGAAGCGCTACTAACAAAACGATCGTTTTTTCATCATTTCTACTCCTTTTTCTTGTCCATTTCATTCTAGTTACTTTTTTCGATGACTATCTCTTCTACACTATCAAACTGTAAATTCCCTGTTTTAGCTCCTAAAAGAACTGGAACTTTACCAAATTCAAAGGTCAATAGAAAAGCCGTAAGAATACCGCCTATCACCAAAAAGATCCCCTCTTGTCCATTATTGTTGAATAAATACATGGCTAAACAGGCCAGTAAGACAACATTTAATAGATGGGCATCAAAAATTTGCTTTCTTTCTGGTATCGGCTTGAAAGTCACCCTGTATCTCTTCCTCGCTGTAGGAAATAGATTCTTAACTTTTTTACGAGCCTTTGCTATAGAAAATCGAAAGAACGCAAAAGATATAAGCATGGCAACCATGAATAAGACCATCTTTAGAAAAATTTGCTGACTAATATCATACTCACTGAATAGATTTTGTAAGAGTCTATAAACCACTCCAACAAATGGCTGGACTATAATGGCTGCTGTCCCTCCTTTTATTTTATTGATGGGTGTGCCTGGAATTTCAACTTTTTTATTTACTTCCATCATCTCAACAGTGATAGCTTCCGTTGGCATCCCCCAATAATAGAGCTTAGGCTTCATGGTACTAGCATCTAACAGAAATTTTTTGCCATTGTACTCTACCAGTTGGTGACAGAAAATACTTGTTTCTTTATATTCTAACATCCTATTTACTTCCTACATGCTTTCAACATAGCGTCCTAGACGGTACTAACCTGATCAAATCCAGCTTTCTTCTCCCAACCTTCCAGATGAGGCTTTACTCAGCCAATTCACCACCTTTTCCATTGTAGTATTGTTTAAACTCATCATAAGAACGAATTTCATGTTCTTGACCATCTATTGAGTACCGAGCTTCAATTTTTACACCAGGTAAGGTGTCCTGTCCTTTAGGTGCAAACCAGTGAAGAAGAGTATCAAACCATTCCTTACTACTTAACAACTGTAATCTAGGTTCAATCCAGTACTCACCACTCAACATTTTCTCTTTGAATTCCGGATAAATTACAAATAAATTGATATCTGTATTTACATTCTTAGCCTGTTTCTGAAATTTAAATCCTGCTTGAAGGTCAAAACCGGTATTCTTATCGATTAATTCCATTAAATTTGTATAGTCTATTATTTTTTCCTTAACTGCACTGCCCTCTGGGATGGCATATTTGCTATAGTATTTCTGTTCATCCAACTTGTAATAAATATTTTTCCCATTTCCAATACTACGTTCCATTGCGCTACGAGAATCAAAATAGATTAGATCTACAACACTTACTCCACTATTAACATTTATTTGATAATCATAAATAAAGGCTTTTGGTGCTGTCTTACGAATCTCATCTAAAGCATTTACGGTTGTTTCTTTAAAATGATTGTCAATCTCGTAATATCGGAATCCGACATACTCCCATTTTATTCTGTCATCGGTTTTTACATAGTCAAAACCAACCAGATACTTCCCATCAACCAAGGTCAGATCCTTACTCAAAACAAATTGATTTTTCTCACCAAATAGCTGAACATCCTTGAGATTCCCTTCATGAATGATTTTTGTTGAGCTAGGTCTCTTTTCGATAGGTTTTTTCTTAGTCTCTGAAGGTTTAAAATAAAACACCAAACCAACTATAACACCCAATATGAAAACCAGTTTCAAACTTAAAATTTTTTTCAATACATCCACCTACTTTTCAAAATCCTCTTGACCATCAGAGATTTTCTTACTTACCATTTTCCACTTCTTGAGATATGATCTCTATCATATAAGGCCATTTGGATAATTGGTAATCAAATTTAAACATAAATATCACTAAAAAACTAATGAGCAAAAAGAGGACTGCAATGGTTTCATTGCCAATCACAAACAAAAGAATCGCGGCTACAGTTAGGAGTCTAAAAAGATTAAGGATACAGGTGAAGTACACCCTTCGTCTCTTCAAGGAACTGATCAATTTTTTTCCTTGATCCTCCTCTAACTTGGATGGCTGTAATTTCAGACTCGCATGGTAATATCGAATGATCCACGCCGCAAGAAAGTAGGAGAAGACACCTAAAATTGGAATCGTTCCAAGTCGTACCAACTGATTGTCAAATATTCCAGCCTCCGCTAATCCATCCGAAATTTTGTTGATAATAAATAATGTAATAGGGAGCAGTACATAAGACCAGTAGTTAAGAGAAGATGTCTCTTCTAGTATGACTTTTTCCTCCCAATCAAAATGGAAATTCTTGTTCTCCCATATTCCTAAATTAATCATTGTTTGCATAACAACCTCTTTTTCACTCTCCTTGTATGTTTTCTAAAAATTCTCTCAGTATCAATATGAAAAAGATTTACCGTTATAATACTTTTGAATCTCGTCGAACTGAGAGATTTTCGTATCCTTATTTTCTATACTCAGTTCTTTAGGTAGGTAAGCATGATCGTACACAGAAGAACCTAATTTAAGAAATTCTGATTCAAGATCTATCAATTCTTTTCCATTCGTAATGGCACCATTCTCAGAATTGATCACTTTATACGCAAAACCTTCTGGTTTTGAAAAGAGTTTAAATGCTGTCGGATAAGATGCTCTTAAATTGATATCCCCTTTGAAAGATTTTTCCTTCCAAAAATAATTATCAAACGGAAGAACTCCAGCAGTGTAGCCTTTACGGGTAGAAATGGAGAGATACACTCTATTTTTCTCATTAACTTCTTCTTCCGTTATTTCTTTATCGATTTTAAGGGTTTTAAGATTAAGCAAGAAATAACGTGACTGAGTTTGCTTCATAATTTTAATGATAGCGTAGTCATTCCCATTCATTTTTCGAAGAGTAGGGAAAGGACTATAGAGCTCAAAATCATCGTTTTTTACATACTCCACCATCATCTTCCAAAGATCGACTTCCTTTCGTTTCGCCTTACTCCCTGTCAAATCATAAATCTCTAAATGGGCAAATTCATCTGATTTCATTTTTTTCGATGGAATAATACCTCTTACTCTGTTCCTTTGTCTAACCAAATAATTAGAGTTCACCTCAACCCAATCTGATGAATCAGGAGACTTCAAAGATTTCTTCCGTTCTTTTTCATCAAACTTCCATTCGACCACAAGCCCATTTTTTGCATGGATAAATTGAAAGTCTTTAATATCAGATTTCGCATTATAGACCGAGAATTCGTAAGACTCTTTATCTTTGTCACTTTTTTCAATTTTCTTTTTTGATTCACATCCTGCAACCAGTAGCAAACAGACAGCAAAGACAAGAATCGTACCAATTCTATATTTATAGCTCTTCTCTTTCTTCATATCTATTCTCTTCCACCTCAGTTTCATTCCTTCTATCATACCGAATTTTCTTTCACCTCGCAAATCCGCTACTAGTTGGTGAGATTCCAGCAAAAAAGCCATTGGACCTTGCACATCCAATTGGCTCCTTTTTCTTATTCAATTCCTTCAAAGGCCAAGCTTGGTTTGGCATTGAGGTCCCAGCCTGCGAAGTTTTCTTTGTTCCATTCACTAACGCTAGCATAGGCAATCATCCCTGCATTGTCCCCGCAGAGACGCAGAGGCGGAATGATGACCTTAACATCCGTGATGTCAGAAGCCAAGCGTTCACGGAGACCTTGGTTGGCTGCGACCCCACCCGCAACGACTAGAGTCTTGACTGGATATTTCTCCAAAGCCTTCTTGGTCTTGGCCATGAGAATGTCTAAGACGGCTGCTTGGAAACTCGCTGACAGGTCCGCATTAGAGAGACTTTCCCCTTTTTGCTGGGCATTGTGGTGCAGATTGATAAAGGCCGATTTGAGCCCTGAAAAAGAAAATTCCAGATTGTCTTCTTTGATCATGGCCCGTGGAAAATCATAAATATCAGCCCCTTGGTGGGCTAGCTGATCAATCTCACGTCCTGCTGGATAGGTCAAGCCCATCACGCGCCCGACCTTGTCATAAGCCTCTCCTACAGCGTCATCACGGGTCTCTCCGACGATCTTATAATCCCCCGCTTCACTGACATAGACCAACTCGGTATGTCCTCCACTCACCAGCAAGGCTAAGAGCGGAAATTCTAAGGGCTCGACGCTTTGAGCGGCCATCAAGTGCCCTGCCATATGATTGACTGGAATCAAAGGGAGTCCATGCGCCCAGGCAAAGGCCTTAGCTGCAGCCAAGCCGACTAAAAGAGCCCCAACCAGGCCTGGGCCGTAAGTAACGGCTACAGCAGTGACCTCGTCTTCTGTGATGCCGGCTTCTTCTAGGGCTTCTTCAATACATGCCGTGATGACTTCCACATGGTGACGAGAGGCTACCTCAGGCACTACTCCACCAAAACGCTTGTGACTTTCGATTTGACTGGCAATGACATTGGATAAGAGTTGGTCGTCATTTTTCAAGACAGCCACGCTGGTCTCATCACACGATGTCTCAAAAGCCAAAATATATCTATCTTTCATTTGGGTTCCTCTTCATGATCACGGCATCCTCTATCGGATCGTGATAGTAGTTTTTCCTCCGTGCAATTTCTTCAAAATGCATTTTTTTGTATAGGCCTTGGGCCGGTTGATTGGACACGCGCACTTCTAAGAAAATCTCTTTTTGGTCCGGCAACTGCGCGAGTAACTGCTGAGCTAGGCCTCGGCCCTGAAAGGCGCGCTTGACCGCAATCTGCAAAACCTCTGCTTCATAGAGAGTATCTTGAATGGCGACAAACCCAAGGACTTGTCCCTCATCCACAGCTAGGAAATAGGAGATCGATTCCTGCTCTAAATCGGCTTCGATCTGCTCCAACTTCCAGGGACTAGCTTCATAGACATCTTCCATCACAGAGAGAATAGCGGCTGCATCCTGAATTCGCCCCTTTTTGATTTCTACTTTGATCATAGACGCTTGATGTAGGAGGTCGTTGTTTCCGTGTGGTCTTTGAGCCAGTTTTCCTCCGCTTCGACCCGTTTGAGATAATTGGGGACAAAATCATGGAGGCTAGCAGGTACTTGTTTGAGGCCGAGACGTCCGATTTTCACTGCATCTGGCAGTGTTTCAGAGCAAGTAGCACTTGGCAGGCTAGAGGCAATCTGCTCCTTAAAAGCCGTGACCTCTCCGACAAAGGTGACCTGCTCACTCGTTGCTGCACGCTCTAGGACTTCCTCAAATGGAAAATGCCCTTCTGGCGCGACCAGCTGATCTCCTTGGTAAAAACCCGCATAGACGTTGTTCCGACGGGCATCCATGACAGGTACTACCAAACCTTCTAGATCATCCGGCACTAGGGCTAAGAGGCTTGAAACCCCGACCAATTCAATCCCTAAAGTATGAGCCAAGGTCTTTGCGGTTGCGACTGCAATGCGCAGCCCAGTATAGCTCCCAGGACCTTCTGCCACCACGATGCGGTCCAAGTCCTTGGGTGTCAAGTCGATTTGTTGCATCAAAAAATCGATGACCGGCATCAAGGTGATACTATGATTCTTTTTAATGGTTAAAGTTGTTTCTGCAAGTAGAGTCTCATCTTCTAAAATCGCTACAGAAAGAGCCTTACTCGAGGTATCAAATGCTAATAATTTCATTTCCTACTCCTCTTGAACTGGATTATATTATACTACAAATTCCCTTCAAATCCCAGCGAAACTTTCCCTTAGAGTGCAGGATTTTCATATCCAAAACCTCTCAAAAGCTTCTCTATTATAGGTCTTTGCCTCTCTGACTTTTCCAGTCTATCTTTTACTTACAGGCGAATTTATGATATAATGATAATTAATTGTATCGAATCAGGTCCACTAGTTGCGAGTAGAAAACTCTAGTGATTGCACTCCTTCGCAGCTAACAAATAGACCGAAATAATGAAAGGAAAATTACTTCATGATTTACAAAGTTTTTTATCAGGAAACAAAAGAACGGAACCCTCGTCGTGAAACGACGCATGCACTTTATCTCGATATTGATGCACCGAATGAACGCGAAGGACGCATCCAAGCACGTCAATTGGTTGAAGCAAACACAGATTTCAACATTGAATTTATCACACCACTTTCTGAGCAACATCTTGCTTACGAGAAAGAGTCAGGTGCTTTTGAACTAACGGAGTACTAATCCATGGCTTATACCTTAAAACCTGAAGAAGTTGGTGTATTTGCCATTGGTGGACTTGGAGAGATCGGAAAAAATACCTACGGGATCGAATACCAAGATGAAATCATCATTGTCGATGCCGGGATCAAATTTCCAGAAGATGACCTCCTTGGGATCGACTATGTAATCCCAGATTACTCTTATATCGTTGACAATATCGATCGCGTCAAAGCGGTCCTCATTACCCACGGGCACGAAGACCACATCGGTGGGATTCCTTTCCTTTTGAAGCAAGCCAATGTCCCTATCTATGCTGGGCCTTTGGCGCTTGCCTTAATCCGTGGAAAATTAGAAGAGCATGGTCTTCTTCGTGATGCCAAACTCTACGAAATCAACCAAAACACTGAACTTCAATTTAAAAATCTTAAAGCAACCTTCTTCCGTACGACTCACTCGATTCCAGAACCTTTAGGGATTGTGATTCACACCCCTCAAGGAAAGATTGTTTGTACCGGAGACTTCAAATTCGACTTCACACCTGTTGGGGAACCAGCTGACCTCCATCGTATGGCAGCTCTTGGAGAAGAAGGCGTTCTCTGCCTGCTTTCAGACTCAACCAACGCGGAAATCCCAACCTTTACCAACTCTGAAAAAGTGGTTGGCCAATCCATCATGAAGATCATCGAAGGGATCCACGGACGCATCATCTTTGCTTCCTTTGCTTCGAATATCTTCCGTCTCCAACAAGCTGCTGAGGCTGCTGTCAAGACCGGTCGCAAGATCGTCGTCTTTGGACGCTCGATGGAAAAAGCCATCGTCAATGGAATCGAGCTTGGCTACATCAAGGTCCCCGCTGGAACCATTATCGAGCCAAATGAGATCAAAGACTATGCGGCCAATGAGATCCTGATCATGTGTACAGGAAGCCAAGGAGAGCCAATGGCAGCCCTCTCTCGGATTGCCAACGGAACGCACCGCCAAGTGCAACTCCAACCAGGAGATACTGTGATCTTCTCTTCTAGTCCAATTCCTGGAAATACAACCAGTGTGAATAAATTGATCAATACGATTTCTGAAGCGGGTGTAGAGGTCATTCACGGGAAGATCAACAATATCCATACTTCTGGACACGGGGGGCAACAAGAACAAAAACTTATGCTCCGCTTGATCAAACCAAAATACTTCATGCCTGTCCATGGTGAATACCGGATGCAGAAGATCCACGCAGGACTTGCGCGTGATTGCGGAGTGGAAAAAGACAATATCTACATCATGAGTAATGGTGATGTCCTCGCTCTTACAGCCAACTCTGCTCGGATCGCAGGAAGCTTTAACGCCCAAGATATATATGTCGATGGAAATCGTATCGGTGAAATCGGGGCTGCTGTCCTTCGTGACCGGAGAGACCTTTCCGAAGACGGTGTTGTGCTTGCTGTTGCGACTGTTGACTTCAAATCGAAGATGATACTGGCTGGACCAGACATCTTGAGCCGTGGTTTCATCTACATGCGTGAATCAGGAGATCTGATTCGTGAAAGCCAACGCATTCTCTTCAATGCTATTCGTATCACCTTGAAGAACAAAGATGCCAATATCCAAACCGTTAATGGTGCGATTGTTAATGCCCTTCGTCCATTCTTATACGAGAGCACGGAACGTGAACCTATCATTATCCCAATGATTCTCACACCAGATGACGAAAATTAAAAAAACAACCAGTTGAGACCACTGTTTCAACTGGTTTTATGATGACTTTTTGAGGATCAAAAAGAGAGTGGGACAGAAATCGGTAATTCGTTAGAATTCGATTTCGTCGTCCCACCTCCGCACAGTTGAGTAGGGCTGTAAAAGCTGATGAAATCAACGTAGTAGAGCCCACTCAACCACTGCGTCTTGCTCGACAATCCAAAAATAATTGAGAGGCTAGGACTTTTGTCCCAGCCTCTTTACTCTTGTTTCTTAATAAAGATCTAAATAGTTGTCTACTTCCCATTGGGATACGAAGGTCGCATAGCTTGCCCATTCGATTCGTTTGGCTTCAAGAAAGCTGGTGTAGATGTGTTCACCCAAGGCAGCTTTCACCACTTCGTCTTCTGTCAAGGCTTTCAAGGCATTGTGAAGGGTAGAAGGTAGATCTGTGATTCCAGCTGCTCTACGTTCTTCCGGTGTCATCACATAGATATTTTCTTCGATCGGAGCAGGTGCTTCGATTTTATTTTCAATACCGTGAAGGCCGACTTCAAGCAAGACTGCCAAAGCTACATAAGGATTGGCCATTGGGTCTACGGAACGTAATTCTAAACGAGTTCCCATACCACGTGATGCTGGCACACGTACCAATGGAGAACGGTTGCGACCTGCCCAAGCGATATAAACAGGTGCTTCATATCCAGGAACCAAACGTTTATAAGAGTTGACGGTTGGATTGGTCACAGCTGTAAAATTGTAGGCATGCTTGATCAAACCACCCAAGAAGTGATAAGCAGTTTCTGACAATTGCATTCCACGTGGATCTTCTGGATCAAAGAAGGCATTGTTGCCATCCTGGTCAAAGAGAGACATATTACAGTGCATACCTGATCCGGCAATTCCAAATTTTGGTTTGGCCATAAAGGTTGCATACAAACCGTGTTTACGGGCAATGGTTTTCACGACAAGCTTGAAGATTTGAATCTTATCACAAGCGCGGAGAACTTCGTCATACTTAAAGTCAATTTCATGCTGACCAACGGCTACTTCGTGGTGGCTGGCTTCTACTTCAAAACCCATCTTGGTCAAGACATTTACGATTTCACGACGAGTGTTATCTGCAAGGTCTGTTGGAGCCAAGTCAAAATAGCCACCTTTGTCATTTACTTCAAGAGTTGGATCTCCATTTTCGTCCAACTTAAAGAGGAAGAATTCTGGTTCTGGTCCAAGGTTAAAGGATTTGAATCCAAGTTTTTCCATATGACGAAGGGCACGTTTCAAGTTGCCACGTGGGTCTCCTGCAAATGGTTCCCCTTCTGTCGTATAGACATCACAGATCAAGCCAGCTACGCTACCATTTTCATCTCCCCAAGGGAAAACTGTCCATGTATCTAAATCTGGGTAAAGATACATGTCTGACTCGTTGATACGGACAAATCCTTCGATAGAAGAACCATCAAACATGGCTTTGTTTGAAAGAACCTTGTCCAGTTGCTCATCGGTAGCTGGAATTTCGACGTTCTTCATGGTTCCCAAAATATCAGAGAACATCAAGCGAATAAAAGTAACATTTTTTTCTTTTACTTCACGGCGAATATCTGCAGCAGTAATTGACATTTTTGTCTCCTTAAAATAGATTACAAGCTTATGAAATGATCAACGAAATTGACCATATGGCGATGGGGAAGATGTGAAGCGACTTTGCTGACGAATGTCACGATGAAGAGCCTTACGGATCTCTTCTTGACTGACAACCTTGGTTTGCTCTTGCTCTTTTTCCGCATATTTCTTCTTAATATCCGCAATATTGAAGCCATCTGAGATATAATCTTTGATCTCAAGTAGGCGGTCCATATCGTCCAACGAATACATGCGGCGATTGCCTTCTGTCCGATCAGGAGAAATCAATCCCTGATCTTCATAATAACGAATCTGGCGAGCTGTCAAGTCAGTCAGCTTCATAACATTTCCAATCGGAAAGACTGCCAGCGAGCGTCGTAATTCCTTTTCCTTCATACCATTCCTCTTTCTATTCTATTATATCGAAAAAAAAATCTATGTCAAGATTAAATGTTATATAATCTTACATAGTTTTTTTGTGTTTCTTGAGAAAATCGCGAATGCGATCCACATCCGAATTGACCAAAATCGCAACGAAAACGCCAATAAAGGTCTCAAATATTCGGGCAAAAACATACAAGAAGGTTTCTCCGTTAGGAATCGAAAGGGTAATGATCAGCATTGCCGAAACTCCTCCGATAATTCCTGCTTTGTTATTCATAGCGACATTTGTCATAATGGTTAACATGGTCGCAATAGGTACAAAAATCAGAGTCACCCAATATGCCCCATGAAAGAGCGTTTTTAAAAGGAAGAACAATACAGCATAAAAACCTCCGATACTATTGCCCATGACACGCGAAGCACCGAAGTGGACACTCTTATCAAAGTCTTCCCTCAAACTAAAAACAGCTGTCAAAGTCCCGATCTGAAGGCCTCGCCAGCCAAATATTCCAAAAATAAGTAGCACAATAAAAACGGCAATCCCTGTTTTAAAGGTTCTCATCCCCAAACGGAATTTGGACCAATCAAATTTGTGTCGTTTAAAGTAATCCATGGTCACCTATCTTTCTATTTCTATTATTCTACCATATTTTCAGAAAGGAGAGAACAGGTAAAAATAGAAAGAAAAAAAGAGTTGGTTTCCCAACTCTTTTCATTCTCATTAGATTATTTATCTGTAAGAGCAGCCAATCCTGGAAGTTCTTTACCTTCAAGGAGTTCCATAGAAGCTCCACCACCAGTAGAGATCCATGAGAATTTGTCTGCACGTCCAAGGTTGATCGCAGCAGCTGCTGAGTCACCACCACCGATGATTGATTTAACGCCTGGTTGTTTCACGATAGCGTCCATCACACCGATTGTACCAGCTTGGAAGTCAGGGTTTTCAAATACACCCATAGGTCCGTTCCATACAACTGTTTTCGCACCAGTCAATTCTTGGTCGAATTTAGCAATTGATTTAGGACCGATATCAAGACCAAGGAATCCTGGGTCAACTGCTTCACCTTCAGTGTCTTTCACTTCAGTGTAGTCAGCAAATGCGTTCGCTTCTTTTGAGTCAACTGGCAAGATCAATTTACCGTTTGATTTTTCAAGAAGAGCTTTCGCCACATCCAATTTGTCTTCTTCTACAAGTGAGTTACCGATTTCGATACCTTGTGCTTTGTAGAATGTGTAAGTCATCCCACCACCGATAAGGACTTTATCAGCTTTTTCAAGCAAGTTTTCGATAACACCGATCTTGTCAGATACTTTAGATCCACCAAGGATAGCTACGAATGGACGTTCTGGAGCTTCAACTGCTTCTTTGATGTAAGCAATTTCGTTTTCAAGAAGGAATCCAGCAACAGCTTTATCAACGTTTGCAGAGATACCAACGTTAGATGCGTGTGCACGGTGAGCAGTACCAAATGCATCGTTTACGAAAATACCATCTCCAAGTGATGCCCAGTATTTACCAAGTTCAGGATCGTTTTTAGATTCTTTCTTGCCATCAACATCTTCGAAACGAGTGTTTTCAACCAAGAGAACTTGTCCATCTTCAAGAGCGTTAACAGCTGCTTCCAATTCAGCACCACGTGTAACACCTGGGATAAATTTCACTTCTTGACCCAATTTAGCAGCCAAGTCAGCAGCTACAGGAGCAAGTGATTTACCTTCTTTATCTGCTTCTTCTTTTACACGTCCAAGGTGAGAGAAGAGGATTGCACGTCCACCTTGTTCAAGGATGTACTTGATAGTTGGAAGAGCTGCAGTGATACGGTTATCGTTAGTGATCACGCCATCTTTTACAGGAACGTTGAAGTCAACACGAACGAGAACTTTTTTCCCTTTCAAGTCAACGTCTTTAACAGTCAATTTTGCCATTAGATATGACTCCTTCTTTTTTTAATACATGATAATTATATCACAAAAGCTGTAAAAGAGGTAGAAAAATCCAATGCTTTTCCCCTCTAATTCACAGGATCCGAACGACACTTCTAGATACAAGATCAAACCTCTCTGGTTTTCACCAGAGAGGTTTTTTTGAGAGTGACTTTTTAAAAGAACGAAAGAATCCTGTAAAAGGCTTACTCTTCTTTCTTCTTACCAGCCAAGAGGAATCCGCCTAAGGCTGATAGGAGAACAGCTTCAGCTGCAAAGGAAGCTTCTAGGCTTGCCGTATTTGGTAAGTGTTCCGATTGACTTTCTTTGCTGGCATCTTTTGTTTCTTGCTGAACTGTTGGCTGTGAGTTCGCTCCTTGGTGGGCACTTAACAACTGATGGATCTCTTGATCAACCATATCCTTGTGTTCTTCCTCTTGATGACCCGCTTGAGTAGAAGTCGTTGGGGCCAACTGATCCACTTGAGAAGACTCTGTAGGCTTCAATGGATTAGCTGGATCCGGAGTCACTGGGGCAGCTGGTTGGACTGGTTGATTTGGTTGAGCTGGTTGAACAGGCTGATCAGGTTTAGCCGGTTCCTCTGGTTGGATCGGTTGATCTGGTCCTTCCGTTTGTGCTGGCTTATAGACAATCGCATAGTGAGTAAAGTGAGGAGCTGTAAAGATGACTACATCTCCAACTCTCTCAAAGGCCAAGGATTGAGGAGCTTGACCTTCTGGGAAGAAGAGAACTTGCTCCACTTCTTTATCCTTATCCACAGGGATTTTCACAAGGGATGGATGGTGGGTATCGATATCTTGACCGCTTGCATCCACGCCTTCAATATCAAATACGATTCCTTCTCGGCCCTTCAGCTCTTCTTTTTCTACCTGATTGGCTTCAACTTTTGCGACTTTTAGTCCTTTGACAACGGTTGGCTCTAAGTTGGAGAATTGAACTTCGACTCCAGTCGCAGGGTCTACAAAGACCGCTGGCTTATCTTCTTTCAGGAGCGCAATCAAGGTCTCTAGACCTGTCTTAGCTGTTTCAAGCGCTTCAGGAGTGAGCTCTGAAGAAGCTAGGAGCTCCTTATTTTTCTCAACCAGTGCCTGCAAAGCCTCTCCAGAAGGGTGATTTGGCTTGCTTGTTAATAGAGCAGTCGCTTCTGTTGTCAGAGCAGAGAGAGCTTCTTTTTCTTTTGTTAGATTGGATTGACCATCCAAGGCTTTCAAGAGAGCGGTCAATTGGTTCAACTGCTCATTGACTTGATCTTGTGTGCTGGTATCATGCTCTTTCAAGACTTTTTCAGAAGCAGCCATTCCAGCCAGCAAAGCTTCTTTGACTTCAGAAGTCGCAAAAGTAAAGTCTACTTTGGCTTTTGCAGCTTCAGCTTCAGCCAATTTTTGCTTGAGGTATTCATCGTTGAGAGCTGGTTTTGGATTCACGAGGACATCAAAGCTTGTGCTAGCTCCTTTGTAATGGACCGTGATGGTTTGACGACCTTCCTTAGTCGTATCAAAGCCAGTTACTTCCACACCTTCATCTGTCAAGGCATGTGTTTCGGTCGTTTCATCTTCAAAGACGACTGTAAAGCGTCCGCCTTCTTTCTCCAATGCTTCTCCGACAATATATTCCACTTTTGGTTTGTCGGTCAATTCTAGACCAGCAACTGCTTTTTCACCTGCTTCTTCTGCACTGACCACAAAAACAGTGAGAGTCTTATCCAATTTCTGACCAAGGTAAGAGACTTCTAGATGTTGTTCTCCCAGCTTGCTACTGTCAAATCCATGAATCTCTATACCTGAGTTGGTGAGGTTGACCAGTTGATCTGCTTGGCCATCTTTATAATGAACGCGGAGAGTTGCCCCTTTCAAGGAAAGGGCATCACCTTCCCGGTAGACCTTCTTAGTCAATCCATCTTCAAATTGAAGTCCTGCAATTTCTTTATCATTCTTTGGAACTTCGATCGCCAAAACATTACTGATATCTTTACCAGGAACTTGTGCGCGATAGTAAAGAAGAGACGGGGTTGATTCAAAAGCGAGTGGTTTAAAGATGAGATTTCCAGCTTGATCGGCTGTCATGGTCGCAATTGGACTAGTGGCTTCTTTATCGGCATAAAGAGTCAGAGTAGTATGAGCCGGAACATCTTTGAAACCGACTTGGACAAAATGATTACCTAGGTTTTGCGCTGCAGCATGTTTCATCGGGATGTTGACCGTTTCAGTATCCAGACTTTCATACATCTTCCAGTTGTAAATCCGGATGGCTTGCCATGGGGTGCCGTTATCGGCTGTAATGACATGGAGACGCCAGTCTTGAGCCTTGATCGGATGATCAAGTGTAATGTCAGATACATGGGCTTTATTGCCACGAACTTCCTTAGCGAGCTTCCATTCACCGGCTTCGTCCTTGTAGTAAAGGTCGAAGTCACGGGTATTCATCTTGCCATCATCGACAGATTCCCCACCAGCACCGGCATGGTCCATGACCCAACGAACAATTGTCCGAGGTTGTGTCAAGCGGATATCGACGGTTCCACTTAATTGAGCAGAAGACCATTTATCTGAAAGACTGGTAATGGTCCCATTTAACATGCCTTCAATGCCTTCACTACCATCCGCATCTGGGAAGCTCGAACCGATCACTTTGGCTCCAATGACTACGTTTGGCGCTAAAGCTTTTGGTAGACTGGTATCTGACACGGTCATGCCCCAATCAAAGGCTACAGTTCCCGCATCTGAACGTTGACCGTTCTTCCCAACTGCCACAACCTTGAGTTCCTGAGTGGTTCCTTCGGCACTTGCTGAACGGCTAACTTTTGGTAGATAGACGGTTGTCGCAGAAGACCCTGTTAAGAGACGCCAGTTATCGCCATCTTTTTCATAGACTTCATAATAATCCGCATCTGCTACCCCTTTAAAATTAAGGACTGCTTCTGCTTCTTGCGCATTTTGTAGACGTTTTGCACGAACGGATACTTCTGCTGGAGTCGCTGGTTTCTCTTGATTCGACGTAATCGACAATTGGCCAAGATTAAATTTGTAGTCTTTGACATCCGTATCATGGTCAAAGAACATCTTCACAGCATAAATGGTCTTGCCAGCCAAACTTCCCAAATCAAAGGTTTGAGTAGACCAATCCGCACTCGGTGTCAATTCTTTCCATTCGTATTCAGAGTAGTCTTCTTTGGTGGCAACAGCTACCCAGGCAGCAGCTCCGATCCCACCTTTATGACTGACGCTCAATTTTGTCGTTTCTGTCACAGGAATCTTGGTCGAATAGAGCATGACATTTTGACTGCTATTGGCTTTTAAATCTCCTTCAAAGGCTAGAGAATTTCCTCCATTGTAGGCTTGATCAAAATCATAACGACCTTTCAATGGCGCACTATCTTCACTATGCTCTACCCACCAACGCCAGGTTGGAAGGTAGCCAGAAACAGAACGGTAGTTCCACTCCCCTTCTTTAGAAATCTTGCCATCGACAAACCAGTGTTTTCCGTGTCCAGTATTGAAGGAAGTATTGAAATCTTCACTTGTAATAGGAGTTTTATCCACTACTAGATTGGACATACCGTACCAAGATTGGTCTGCTGGTTTTCCTTTAGTCGGATCTCCTTGGAAACCTGTCCAGAATAGATCTTCATGGGTATGGTAACCTTCACCAGTCTTTCCTAGGCCCGTAATGGTATCTGGCGCATAAAGACCAAGGGATAGACGCAACTTGCCATGTTCATCTAAAATGGCATTCCAGTCTACATTAGTCTTATAAGAGCCTCCTTTTTGGAGCTCGAGTCCAGCAAGAACATCATAAGGATTCCGATGAATCCATTTGGCTGTACTGATGGAATAATCAACTTCTGATTTGCCCCAGTTAAAGTTAGCAAAGAAGGTATCAACTGGAATTTCCCCATTTTCTGGCTGCATGAAATTGTAGTTGTATTCCCCCAGCGCATTCTCATGGTAACGGCCATATTCATAGGTCATAGCATCATACCAGGAATACTTAATCGGATAGTTCAGACTCTTCGCATATTCCTTGGTATAAAGAAGAAAATCTCTCAACTTTGGACCCAATGGTTCTACAAGATTTCCGGTCGTTTCTTGGTTGATAAAGTAACCATCAAAGCCATAGTACTTGGCAAGTTCGACTAATTTACGAGCGATCGGGAAAGTTTTAGAGCCTTCACTATCTTCTTTCAAGGTTTCTGCAAAATGTTCTTGATCCTTGATGCTGCTAGACCAGTTATAAAAGATTGTTCCATAAATAGGAACCCCATTTCGGTGGGCTGCATCGATCACATCTGCTGATGGAACCAGTCCTTCCCAAAAGACCATGGAATCCAAATATTGCCAGTAATCAAAAGCATAGGCTTTAAACTCTTCCCCGCCGACAGACGCATGATCCTTGGCTTTGGAGTTCATGTTTGACAGCGCTTGGATCTTCGCTTCAGGGTTGGCTTGTTCATTAATTTGTTTCCCTTGAAAGCGGCTCGCAAGTGGAACGCTTGCTCTGTTCATATCGTCATCCACTCGTTTTCCTGGTTCCCACTTCAAGAGATCGTCCCAGGTATCGAACTTAACTTCTTTGGGTCTTAATTGTTTTTCTTCATTGGTTGGTAAATCGGCCACTTTTTCTGCAGCAGCTTTCGGTTTTTCAGTCTCTGAAACAGCTGGAGTATCTGTAGTTGTCGAGCTAGCTTCTGTACTTGTAGGACTAGCCTCCGGAGCGACCGCTTCTGCGACTGGTTTTTCCGTTTCTGCAGCAGGCAAGGCCGCATCTGCAGTATAGACGCCAGCTTCTCTCACTAGATGATTGACATCTTCTGTCGCTACTGAAGATGTTTCTAAGGGTTGTTCACTAGTAGAAACTGTCTCATCTGCAGAGACAGCTCCTGTTCCTAAAAATGCTAACCCAATCAATGCGGAGCAAACTCCCACACTGAATTTTCGTATACTAAATCGTTCTTTCTTTTCAAATAGATGACCTTTCATCTTGACCTCCTTGTATGGTTTTTTTCTTTTTCTTGAGCGATTTCCATTGGCTCCTTTCTCTACGAACTGTAATCGCTTTCATTTTATTGTATTAGAAATCTCCAATCAAGAATAGGATACCCTAATCTATTTAGCACTGTCAATCTATTTTGCCAATTCCTATAATATGATGAGAAAGCCCTAAAAAAAGTACAAAAAAAGAGGAGGTTTCCCTCCTCTCATCATACGCATGAATTATTTAGCAATTTTTGCGAAGTATTCAAGAGTACGAACAAGTTGTGCAGTGTAAGACATTTCGTTGTCATACCATGAAACAACTTTAACCAATTGTTTACCGTCAACGTCAATAACTTTAGTTTGAGTTGCGTCAAACAATGATCCGTAAGACATACCTACAACGTCTGAAGAAACGATTGGATCTTCAGTGTAACCGTATGATTCGTTTGAAGCTGCTTTCATAGCTGCGTTCACTTCATCAACAGTAACGTTCTTGTCAAGAACAACTACCAATTCAGTAACTGATCCAGTTGGAACAGGAACACGTTGTGCAGCTCCGTCCAATTTACCGTTCAATTCAGGGATAACCAAACCGATTGCTTTAGCAGCACCAGTTGAGTTAGGAACGATGTTAGCAGCACCAGCGCGTGCACGACGAAGGTCACCTTTACGGTGTGGACCGTCAAGGATCATTTGGTCACCAGTGTAAGCGTGGATAGTAGTCATCAATCCTTCAACAACACCGAAGTTATCTTGAAGAGCTTTAGCCATTGGAGCCAAGCAGTTTGTAGTACATGAAGCACCTGAGATAACTGTTTCAGTACCATCAAGAATATCGTGGTTAGTGTTAAATACGACTGTTTTAACATCTGATCCACCAGGAGCAGTGATAACAACTTTCTTAGCACCACCAGCATGCAAGTGTTTTTCAGCAGCTGCTTTAGTAGCAAAGAAACCAGTTGCTTCAAGAACGATTTCTACACCGTCGTTAGCCCAGTCGATTTGTTCTGGATCACGTTCAGCGGAAACTTTAATGAATTTACCGTTAACTTCGAATCCACCTTCTTTAACTTCCACAGTACCGTCGAAACGACCTTGAGTTGTATCGTATTTCAACAAGTGTGCAAGCATAACTGGATCTGTAAGGTCGTTGATGCGTGTAACTTCAACACCTTCTACGTTTTGGATACGACGGAAAGCAAGACGTCCGATACGACCGAAACCGTTAATACCAACTTTAACTACCATTCGTGATTTCCTCCTTATGAAAATCAAAAAAATTTTTTGTGAAAAGAGTAACTTGACACAGCGCCAAACATCTTTTAACAGTCTCTATTATATACTTTATTGCATTAAAAAGCAACTATTTCCCAACGAAAAGCAAGATTTATCATAGATCACCACCTCTTTTATTAAAGTTTTTCACAAAGTCTTGATCGATAGGAAAAGCGCTATTTTACTTGTACTCACTTTTGGAACGAACAAAAACTCTTCCCAAAGTGGGAAGAGTTTTTAAGCATTGGTAAATTAAGCTTCACCTTTAGCTTTTTTAATGATTTCTTCTTGTACTGATTTTGGTACATCTTCGTAGTGGTCAAATACCATCATGAAGGTACCACGTCCTTGAGTTGCAGAACGAAGGACAGTAGCGTAACCGAACATTTCAGCAAGTGGCACATAAGCACGAACGATTTGGCTTGCACCGTGTGCTTCCATACCATCTACACGTCCACGACGAGCAGTTACGTGACCCATAACATCCCCAAGGTTTTCTTCAGGAACTGTGATGGTTACAAGCATCATTGGTTCAAGGATAGCTGGTTGTGCAGTCTTAGCAGCTTCTTTAAGTGCAAGAGATGCAGCGATCTTGAAGGCAGTTTCAGATGAGTCGACATCGTGGTATGAACCATCGTAAAGCTTAGCTTTCACGTCAACCATTGGGTAACCAGCAAGAACACCGTTCGCCATAGATTCTTGAAGTCCTTTTTCTACTGCAGGGATGAATTCACGTGGAACCACACCACCGACGATCGCATTTTCGAACTCGAATCCTTTACCTTCTTCGTTTGGAGTGAATTCGATCCAAACATCACCAAACTGACCTTTACCACCAGATTGACGTTTGAAGAATCCACGTGCTTGTGTAGAAGCGCGGAATGTTTCACGGTAAGATACTTGAGGAGCACCAACGTTAGCTTCAACCTTGAATTCACGTTTCATACGGTCAACAAGGACATCCAAGTGCAACTCACCCATACCAGAGATAACTGTTTCACCAGTTTCAGGGTTTGTTTCAACGCGGAATGTTGGATCTTCTTCAGCCAATTTTTGAAGGGCAATACCCATCTTGTCTTGGTCTGCTTTAGATTTAGGCTCAACCATCAATTGGATAACTGGTTCTGGAACTTCGATTGATTCAAGGATGATTTTTGCTTTTTCATCTGTCAATGAGTCACCAGTTGTAGTATCTTTCAAACCAACGGCAGCAGCGATATCTCCAGAGTAAACTGTTTCGATTTCTTTACGAGTGTTGGCGTGCATTTGAAGGATACGTCCGATACGTTCACGTTTACCTTTAGAAGTGTTCAATACGTATGAACCTGAGTTCAAGACACCTGAGTAAACACGGAAGAATGTCAAACGACCTACGAATGGGTCAGTCATGATCTTGAAGGCAAGAGCTGCAAATGGCTCTTCATCAGATGCTGGACGTTCTTCTTCTTCGTCTGTATCTGGGTTTACACCCTTGATTGCAGGGATATCAAGTGGGCTTGGAAGGTAGTCAAGGACTGCATCCAACATCAATTGAACCCCTTTGTTCTTGAAGGCAGAACCACAAAGTACTGGGTAGAATTCAACGTTGATTGTAGCTTTACGGATACCAGCTTTCAATTCTTCGTTAGTAATTTCTTCCCCTTCAAGGTATTTCATCATCAAGTCTTCATCAGTTTCAGCAACTGCTTCAACCAATTTTTCACGGTATTCTTGAGCTTGTTCAAGGTATTCAGCTGGAATATCTTCTTCAAGGATATCTGTACCAAGGTCGTTAGTATAGATTTCAGCTTTCATCTTGATCAAGTCAATGATTCCGCGGAAGTCATCTTCAGCACCGATTGGCAATTGAATTGGGTGAGCGTTTGCTTGAAGACGGTCATGAAGTGTGCTTACTGAGTAAAGGAAGTCAGCACCGATTTTATCCATCTTGTTAGCGAATACGATACGAGGAACTCCGTATTCAGTTGCTTGACGCCAAACTGTTTCAGTTTGAGGTTCAACACCTGATTGTGAGTCAAGAACGGTTACAGCACCGTCCAAAACGCGGAGTGAACGTTGAACTTCGATAGTGAAGTCCACGTGTCCTGGTGTGTCGATGATGTTTACACGAGTGTCTTTCCATTGAGCTGTTGTAGCGGCAGATGTGATAGTGATACCACGTTCTTGTTCTTGCTCCATCCAGTCCATTTGTGACGCACCTTCGTGAGTTTCACCGATTTTGTGAATCTTACCAGTGTAGTAAAGGATACGCTCAGTTGTAGTTGTTTTACCAGCATCGACGTGAGCCATGATACCGATATTACGAGTTTTTTCAAGTGAAAATTCGCGTGCCATGAGGTTTGTTTCTCCTATATTTTTTATTTCTATATTCTATTATAACATGATTTAATAAAAACGGATAGGCAGGACCTACCCGTTTTCAGTGTTTTCATGCTAAGTTTTGGTTCCAACTTGTAAGAAGAGTTGAATTGGGTCCAAGAGCTGACGAAGCTTAATTGAACCAGGGCTAAAGTTAGTTAGCCGATTTGAGCCGGAACGGGATGCTGTGTGAAAAAGATAAACTTCCTTGTATTCATCGAATACTGCGTCAGTTTCCTATTTTCACTTTGCATCCTTACCGTTCCTAGCATCATGATCTTACCAGCGGAAGTGTGCGAATGCACGGTTAGCTTCAGCCATACGGTGAGTATCTTCACGTTTCTTAACAGCTGCACCAGTGTTGTTCGCTGCATCCAAGATTTCTTTTGCAAGACGATCAACCATTGTGTGTTCACCACGTTGACGAGCGATTGTTACCAACCAACGAAGTCCAAGTGTTGTACGACGTTCTGGACGAACTTCAACTGGGACTTGGTAGTTAGAACCACCGACACGGCGAGCACGTACTTCAAGTACAGGCATGATGTTTTCCATAGCTGTTTCGAATACTTCAAGAGCATCGTTTCCAGTAGCTTCTTTAATTTGTTCGAAAGCTCCGTAAACGATTGAAGCAGCTGTACCACGTTTACCATCAAGCATAACGCGGTTGATAAGACGAGTAACTAATTGTGAATTGTAAAGCGGATCTGGCAATACATCGCGTTTAGGCGCACGGTTTTTACGACTCATTTTTCTTTATCCCCTTTCCTTATGCTTTTGGTTTTTTAGTACCGTATTTAGAACGGCCTTGTTTACGATCGTTTACACCTGCAGTATCAAGTGCTCCACGGACGATATGGTAACGTACCCCTGGAAGGTCTTTTACACGTCCACCACGAAGAAGAACCACGCTGTGTTCTTGCAAGTTGTGTCCGATACCTGGGATATAAGCAGTTACTTCGATCAAGTTGCTCAAACGTACACGGGCAAATTTACGAAGGGCAGAGTTAGGTTTTTTAGGTGTCATTGTTCCAACACGAGTTGCAACACCACGTTTTTGTGGTGAAGAAACGTTTGTTTGAACTTTTTTATGACTGTTGTAACCAACGTTCAAAGCTGGTGATTTAGATTTTTCTACTTTTGATTTACGCGGTTTGCGAACCAATTGGTTAATTGTAGGCATCTACATTCTCCTGTGAAATTTTTTATTTTTGGTGATGGTACACTTGGTGACAGCTACCATCTGTGTGTACTTTTGCAACATTTGTCAGCACGTCCCTGTACACTCTTGAGAGACCAAAAGTAAAAAGTACCGTCTATTATTATAACATGACGGCACTTTGATTGCAAGATGTTTTTTTATTTTTTAAAGAAGTCGAAAAAGTTCATTATTGACCAGCTTCAGCAGGTACTTCTGCCCCTGCATCTGCAGCCGGAGCATACTGTTGTTGCTGTTGTGGTTGAACTGTCGCATTGGCTCCAGCTACTCCAGCATTGGTATTAGCGTCTGTTTGAGTCTGCTGCGTTGCCGCTGTGTCACTCTCATAGGTCAGTCCATAATAGTTAGCGATGTATTGGATACGGGCATCAAGCGATTGCTTTTGAGTCGCATCTTTGACTTTCTTCACAGCAGCTTGGGCAGCGTTCACAGAATCTTGACTTGGGGTTGTTTCCATTTGAACGACTGCTTTTTCAGCAGCTTCTGTATTTTTCTTTTCTTCCTTCTTTTCTTTTTCTTCCTTTGTTTCCTTTTTCACTGGAAGGGAACCTATTTTTTTAGCAGGTTGAATTTCTGTCGTTACCTGGGCAGCCGTATTCTTTTTAACGGTATACAAACCAGCTACCAATATAAAGGATAGAGACAGAACTGTCACCAAGCGAATCCACAAAGGGCTATTATCAAATCGATCTAAAATTCTTTTCACTTTTTGATCCTCCTTTGCTGCTCTTAATCAAAGATATTCCCAACTTCGACACTCAATTTATTTTCTTTTACATCGATGTTGGTCACGCGCAATAAGGATTTGTGTTCAAAGAATTCACGGTCGGTTGCAGCATTATCCGCAAAGACAGCTACTCCTGCTAATTCAGAATCAAATTCAGACAAGAGGCTGACCATCCCGTTAATCGTTCCGCCACCTTTAAGGAAGTCATCGACAATCAAGACCCGGCTTCCTGCTTTTAGGCTCCGTTTTGAAAGGAACATTTTCTCAATGCGATCCCCACTTGAGCCTGAAACATAGTTGACACTAACGGTTGACCCTTCTGTGATTTTCAAATCACGACGGACAATGACGAATGGAACATTCAAGACATTAGCTACTGCATTGGCTAGTGGAACTCCCTTGGTCGCTACGGTCATGACAGCATCAATCTTCTTATCTCGGAAGGCTTTGGCAATGATGCGTCCGATCCGATTCAAAATCTTCGGATTGCTCAAAAGATCAGACAAGTAAATGTAGCCACCAGGAAGGATACGATCACTTTCAGACAGTTGCTTGCAAAGATCCTCAACGATTTCTTTGGATTCTTGATCTGAGATAGACGGTGTAAAGATCACGCCTCCACCAGCTCCTGTAATGGTCTCAATATTTCCGATTTCCATCTCTTCAAAAGCCCGCTTAATAATCACGATATCTTCTGAGATGGAAGACTTGGCAGACTCATACTTTTCCGCAAACGTATTGAGGCTAGTCAATTCATAGGGATGGTTGATCAAGTAATTAGAAATTACGACCATCCGTTCACTTCTTCTTAATTTCATTTTCTCACCATGTAGTTTTTTCTATCATTATACCATAAGAAGCGAAAAAAACGAACATTCTGATTTACAGAAGGCCGTTTTTTCCTGATTATTTTATTTTTGGCAGAATCATTCCCGTATTTATCTCTGTTTTTACTAGTCGAGATTCGGTTTATAGAAGGAACGATTTTCCATAGCGAAGATTTTATTGGTCATCTCGCCAGGACCAATTAAGCCAAGTGCTGTTGTCATCATCATCATTTCCGCATCCAAATTATCGATCATATGAATAATCTCTGCTTCCATGATTTTTGGACGAACGGGACTACCGTATTCGAGCAAGCCATGGTGACTCAAGATCACATGGCGAAGGACGATCACTTCTTCTTTTTGATCATCAATCTTCAAGTCTTGCAAGACCTTGGTGATTTCTTCATCGATCAGTGCAATGTGGCCGATGAGGTTGCCTCGAACAGTGTATTCTGTATTTTCAGGTCCCGTCAACTCAATCACTTTGGCCAAATCGTGTAACATAATCCCTGCAAAGAGCAAGCTCTTATTCAACTGAGGATAGATATCGCCGATACTATCTGCCAAGCGGACCATGGTCGCTGTATGATAAGCGAGACCTGCTTCAAAGGCATGATGGTTGGTTTTAGCAGCTGGATAGCTATAAAACTCTTTCTCATATTTCCCATAGAGGGCACGGACAATCCGTTGCCAAACTGGATTTTCAATTTTGAAAATCATGTTTGACAGGTATTCATGCAATTCCTTGGGATCTACTGGTGGTTTTTCCTTGAAGTCTGCTGGATTGTTGGGCTCTCCTGCTTGTGGCAAGCGCATATTCAATTGATTAACTTGCGGAGTATTATTGTAGACCTCCCGACGACCAGCCATATGGACCACGCGCCCAGCTGTAAAGCTCTCTACATTGTGAGGTTGGGCATCCCATAGTTTACCTTCGATTGTACCGGTCTCATCCTGGAAGACAAAGGCGAGGTAGTTTTTCCCGGCCCGCGTTTGACGCACTTCTGCTGACTTGATCAAATAGAATCCTTCGAACAATTCATCTTTTTTCATTTGGTTAATTTTGACCATCATCTTCTCCATCTTCTATATATACATCTAGTCCCAGCAGGTCCTCATCGCTTTCGATTTGGCGGAGTGTCCGCTCGATGGCACTGGTCCGTCTGGTTAGCAAATCATCAATATTATTGGAAGCATTCTTTAAATGGCGCTGAGTCTTGGCCAGAATCCCTCCAAACTTATGGAATTCTGATTTGACCGATCCCAACACCTTGCTAATGTCATCTGCACTCTTTTGGATGTTGAGCGTTTTAAAGCCAACAGACAAGGAGTTCAAGAGGGCTGATAGCGTACTTGGCCCAGCCACTAAAATTTGTTCGTCCCGACGCAAGCGATCGAAGAATTCTGGATTGCGAACCACTTCGGAATAGAGGCCTTCAGTTGGCAAAAAGAGAATTCCGAAATTCGTTGTCGCTGGTGGAAAGAGGTATTTTTGTTGGATATCCTTAGCAAAACGCTTGATACTAGCAAGAAGGGCCTTGCGGTAACGCTCGATCTCCTCTTTCTCTCCTGATTCATAAGCTTCTTCCAGACGATAGTAGTCTTCCAGTGGGAATTTAGAGTCAATCGGCAGATAGACTGGCTCCTCTCCTTGTCCTGGAAGCTTAATAGCATACTCCACGCGCTCACTGGATTGGGGAACGGTGACAAACTCCCGCTCATACTGGGCTGGAGTCAAGATATCTTCAATGATTTGACCCAGCTGCAATTCGCCCATAATCCCACGCGTCTTGGTATTGGAGAGAACTTTATTAAGGGTTCCGACATCCCGCGCCACCGTCTGCATTTCTCCTAGCCCTTTGTTGACCGACTCCAATTGTTTTGAAACCGTCTCAAAGGAGGTCTGTAAGCGGTGCTGCAAGGTTTTCTCCAATTTTTCTTCTACCGTTTGGCGCATCTGTTCTAGCCGCACTTCATTGGACTCTTGGATCTGGCGCATGCGCTCATCTGTTTTGTCCCGATTTTTAGTAAAGTGCTCGTTCATCTCAGCGCGCAGAGCCGTCGTCTGCTGGTGGATCTCCACTCGCATCTCGGTTAAGCGATCTGTCAGGGCGATCTCTAACTGCTGATTGGCAATCTGGCTTGCTTGTCTTTCTTTTTCAAAACGATAGTCCAACTGGTCTGTCAAATGATCCTCATGATCTTCCAGCATCTCTCTTAATGCCGGTCTTGTGTCATCTGACCGTTGCAAGAGATAGATGAGGAGGCCTAGATTGAGCAGGCCAATCAGAAGCAGAATGATATTCATATTAACCTCTGTCTTTACTATAAACAATGACAAGATAGCCACGGTCAAGACTCACTTGAATCGGTTGATCCAAAAATTCATTGGAGCCATACATGGCCTTCAAAAAATAATTCTCCTGATGGAGCGGATACTTGCCCCCTGCGATCTCTAAGTGGCCTTCTCCGACAGGCATAAAACCAACATAGGACATGGCTGGATCTGGCTGAATCTCATGACAGCCGGCTGGTCTGTAGATCAAGCGATTTTGACCGTCGACTAATTGGATTTGCTCCATGTAGGGAGCTAGGTCTGGGTCGGTCGGCAAAAAGATATTGGACAAAAAGTGATCCAAACGACCGCCAAAAGCACCATAAACGGTGACACCAGCATCTGGATAGGCCTCAAAGACTGCTTTCAAGGCCAATTCCAAATCCGTATCATTCTTTTCAGGAACGGACTGAACAACCTGCTTGGCTTGGGTTCGGATCTTATTCAAATCAGTCTCAGAGACAGAATCGAAATCCCCCACAGCTATATCTAAAGGCAGGCCTTGTTCCAGTAACTTCAAACAGCCTCCGTCGACACCTACGTAAAGTTCTTGATCTTTTGGCAAGAGCGTGCTGTCACCTCCTGCCAGTATTGCGATGTTATCCATTTACAGCATCTCGGAGCGTTTGAACGCGCTCATTAACATCTCCATTAAAGACATAAGAGCCTGCTACAAAGACATTGGCCCCAGCTTCTTTGGCTTGGGAAATAGTTTGGCCATCAATTCCTCCATCCACTTCGATATCAAAGTCTAAGCCTTTTTCTTCACGAAGAGCGGCTAATTCGCGCACCTTGTCCATGGTTTCAGGCAAGAAGGCTTGACCACCGAATCCTGGATTAACGGTCATGACCAAGACTTGATCCACCAAGTTCAAGACATGTTTGATACTGTCTACAGGAGTCCCTGGGTTGATCACAACACTGGCCTTCACACCTGCTTGACGAATTTTTTGAAGAGCTCCGTGAATATGGGGAGTAGCTTCCACATGGATGCTGATGATATCTGCTCCTGCACGGGCAAATTCTTCGATATGGTGTTCAGGATTGGTGACCATCAAGTGGCAATCAAAGACCAACTTGCTATGTGGACGCATGCTCTCTACGACACCAGCTCCAAAGCTGATATTGGGCACAAAATGACCATCCATGACATCGATATGGGCATAGTCAGCTCCAGCTGCTTCTAAGCGTTTCAATTCACTTTCAAAATTGGCATAATCGGCACTCAAAATTGAGGGTGCAATTTTCATTGTTTTCATCGTTGTAGTATCTCCTATTTTGGCATTTTTTTCGAAACTTTTTTATAGGTTTCGCGACGGTTTTCAATCTCACTTAGAAATTGCAAGTAATCCTCATAACGGAAAGGTGCAATTTCCTCTCGTTCAACGGCTGGTTTCACCGCACAAGCAGGCTCATGCGTGTGGGTACAGGTACGAAATTTACAAGAGTGGCTCACATCGGCGATTTCTGGGAAGGCATGATTTAAGTCTTCACTGGTCGTCACTTCATAATCGAGGGAGGAGAAGCCAGGCGTATCTGCGATCTTTCCTCCATTTAAATGGTAAAAGCTGACAGCTCGGGTCGTGTGTCGACCGCGCCCCAGACTATCTGAAATCTCACCCGTTTCAAGCTCCAGATCCGGAGCAATTTTATTGAGCAAGGTCGATTTTCCTACACCGGTCTGTCCCATAAAGACCGTGGTTTGATTGGTCAAAAGGGGCAAGAGTTCTTCAATCGACAAGACAAAATCATAGCCGATAGCCTGATAGATTCCTTGGTAGTAGTGGATGTCTTCCATATCTTCTAATAAGTCCAGTTTTGAAATATAGACAATGGGATGAATCCCCTTATGCTCCAAAAGAACCAGAAAACGATCTAAAAGATTGGCATTGAAATCCGGTTCCTTAGCTGACATAATCACTACTGCCTGATCAATATTGACAATAGGAGGGCGCACGAGGCTATTTTTTCGAGGCGCAATGCTCAAAATGTAGCCTTCTGAATTCTCTTCAGCAGAGAACTCCACCTGATCCCCCACGTAAGGAGTCTGTCCTTTTTTTCTAAAATTTCCACGAGCCCGTGTCTGGTAAATGTGACCATCTGACTCCACGTAGTAGAAGCCAGCCAAGGCCTTGACGATTGTTCCTTGCAAATCGCACTCCTTTGAGATTAATACTATCTATTATACCAAAAAATGAGAAATAAGGCTGGATTGCTTGATAATAAAAAACGAAAAGTGAACCTCTCCGAACGCTTTTAGAAACGAATAGGTTCGTTTTTTAAACGGATAGAAACAGAAGACGGAGTATCCGTTATGACTTGTCTTTTAGCAGAATTCGGGAAAGGGCACCTTCCTTTTTTTCCTTGGCATTTTTCCTAAAAAGTGTATAATAGAACTATGCGGAGGTGGTGGAACGGCAGACACGCATGCTTCAGGCGCATGTGCCCCTTCGGGCGTGAGGGTTCAAATCCCTTTCTCCGCATCTTGGAAAGGTGGCCCAGCTCGGTACGGCACCGGACTCGAAATCCGGCAAGTGGATTTTATTCACGCGCGGGTTCAAATCCCGTCCTTTCCTTACGATACAAATAAGCCATAGGTTATAACCTATGGCTTTTCTGTTATTTTATTCCTGCTTCTAGAAGGCCATCTGCTAGGCGAGCGAAGTCTTCTAAGCTAAGAGCTTCTCCTCGTACAGAAGGTTGCAGGCCTGCAGCTTGGATTCCTGCTTCCAGCTTGGTTTTGATTTCTTCGGTCTTGCCAAAGCGACTGGTCAAGTTGTTCCAAAGCGTTTTGCGTCGGTGGACAAAGCTAGCCTTGCTGACAGAGAAGAAGAAATCTTCATCCTTGACTGCTACTGCTGGTTCTTCGCGACGGACCATCTTCAAAATGGCAGAGTCGACGTTTGGTGCTGGCACAAAGACGGTGCGAGGCACGATAAAGGCTACCTTGGCAGTCATATAGTATTGGACTGCAATGGATAAAGAACCATAAGCCTTGGTGTTGGGCTCAGCCGAGATGCGGTCTGCCACCTCTTTTTGCATCATGACCACAAATTCTTGGAAAGGAATCTTGGATTCGATCAAGTGCATGAGGATAGGAGTTGTGATGTAATACGGAAGGTTAGCCACCACCTTGATCGGAAGGTCTGGATTTTTAAACTCTGCGATGTACTGGTTGAGGTCTACCTTGAGGATGTCTTGGTTGACAACCGTGACATTGTCAAAATCCCGTAAGGTATCCGCCAAAATGGGAACCAGGCGGTCATCGATCTCAAAGGCCATGACTTCTGCCGCATTTTCCGCCAAGAACTCAGTCAAAGCTCCAATTCCAGGACCGATTTCGATGACATTGACCTGCTTATCGATCTCTGCCGTATCCACAATTTTTTGAAGGATGTTGGTATCGGTCAAAAAGTTTTGACCGAAGGATTTTTTAAAGGTAAATCCGTGACACTCCAGCACTGCCTTGGTCACGCTATAATCTGCAATTCTCATGTATTCTCTTTTCTATTTATTAGCTAAAAACAATATATAAAACCCACATAATTCCTAGTGCCAACAAAATCCAAAACACTAAAAGAACACGAGACTTGTTCCCTTGTGAATCGGCTCCAGTCATATCGATCGCTTTCTTATCTTCTTGGGGGTTCATTTTCTTCAGTTCATCCTGATAGGCAACCGAATCTAGAATATTGTCTTCTGGCAATAATTCTGAAGCATAATAATCAGGAAAGCCCATAGCAAGACCAATTAAGTTCTTTTCTGTCAAAGAAAAATCTAAATCTTTGGGTTGATTTTCCCGAATAGCTCGTATATTTTTTAACAGTTTATCAGAAACAACAGACACTTGGTCCATAAAAACAACATCTAAGACATCAAATCCGAGCACATCACCATCTTTTACGTTTGCAAGAATATAACGAACAAAGGCATCATATAATTGTAAGGTCTGAGAAGCATTTTCTTCTAAAAAAGACCGATTTTGGAGGGCGTTTTGCTGGAATTTTTCAATAGGAAGCAAGATATCTACATTCTGCTCTTGGTAAAATCTTTCTGCTTGTTCTTCATCTTCTTCAAGTTCTTCTGCTGTTTCCCAGAGAGCAATAGGAGCTTTTAAATCTTCTTCATCCCAAAACAATTGCCAAAAATAAGGTATCGTGTAAATTCCCTCTGTTAAGATACGAGCTTCATCTCCGTTTTTTAAGTAAATATAACTTCTATTCGCCATTCCATTTCCTTTCAAAATCTTTGAAAAAGGGTAGTGGTTCAGGTAAGATGTAGATAAAACTATATAGTTTCCCAATGAAAGAAACTCTCTAATCTTTATCTCTGCCTTCTAGTTCCTCACTAAACTTTTGCATTTCCTTAAAAGCTGTTAGGCTAACATAGGCACCCGCTTCATAATACTCCGTTGGATTTATGGCATAGTCAAAGCCTTCAATCATGCCACCAGCTTCTTCAATCATGCCATTCCACTTTTCATCAAAGACCATTCGCAGACGTTTCCAATCAGTAAATACTGGCACAGAATTGCGCCCATCTTTTCCTTCTCTGACTGGGATGCTGAACTTAGCGTCTTCTTTCAATACAAAGGAGTTGGCTCCCTGACTCTTATCGGGGAATCCCGAAGTAGCATTTAAAGGAATGAGGAGTTTGGCTTTTGGCATGGCTGCTGAGAAGAATTTATAATAGAGCTTATATATTACTTCTTCGTCATCTGTTGTAGGCTTATCCATCTGCCCCATCAACAGCATCCATCTTACAATATCAGGATTCATAACAGGAACTTGTATCTCTGGTAGGTTCGAAAAATCTGGTTTCTGAACCAAAACAGAAGCACTAATGCTGACTTCCTTGGTATTAAAGGCTGCTCCCAAAGCTCCATTTAAGTAAAAGGCTGTCCCAAGAAAATTCTCAATTCCTTTTTTATCTGCTGTATTTTCAATCAGTTTCACAACTGAATTTGGTCGACGATCAATGGTTTCCTTAAATTGGTGATACCAACGCGGCGTATATAGCATGATCATCGGGTCTGAACAGAGATAGCCCTCTTCACCTTTATCATAGGTCGTTGAGAAAAGATACGCTTCCCCCGTTTTTTCTGAAAAGACCGCGTAAATCGAATCTGCTGCTAACAACTTGTCCTTGACGATTTCTGCTAGGCGTTCTAGCTTTCGAGTGTTAGCTTGATAGCTTTCTTCACTTTCAGTTTTCTGATTTTGACGGCACTCCCATAAAAAGAGGCGCAATATTTCTATGCTATCATCAAGACTAGCGGCTTGATAGTCTTCATTGGACATTTGACCTTTTTGGACAATTACAAACGCGTTATAAAGAGCATCTGTATAGCTTGATAGCCGTTGTTCCTCATCGACACCATAACTATAGAGAACACTTCCCTTTTTAAGATTAACCAAGGAAGTTTCCATATCGATGACCAAATGAGCTAGAGATTCATCCGTGAGAACATCTACATCCTTATTTTGATTAATGAGTTTTTTCACGACTACAGAACCAAGAGCGTCCATACCTTGATCGGGATTGCAAAATTGCAGACAATCCCCAACCTTGAGTCCGCCCTCTAAGCTCCCAATAATCAATAACTCATTCGTCTCCTTTATCGGAAATAGTTCTAGAACTCCCAAGCATGTTTTGTCAATTGACTCTACTGTTTTGTTTGTTGCTTCAGTTGTTTCTGTCTTTTTTAAAAAATCGAAGATTCCCATAAATTATCCTCATTATCTACACTCATAACAAATCCTATGGAGTCACTTTTCTAATGCTTGCAACCAAGCCTGATTAAACCGTATATACTTACTTCTATTGCGTCATCTTCCCCTTGCTTTTGGGGGAGTTTCTCAATTCTCATAACTTTTCATGGTAGCTTCAACCTCAGCCAAACTAATTCCAAACAACTCCAAGCGTTTGATCAATTGCTTGCCATTGCAGTAGCCGATGCGCAAGGCTTCTCCTAAGTATTCTCGTCGTTTGCGACTATCGCTTCCCATCAAAAGACCGAGACGCATCAAGTCGGTCTTTGTGATATCAAAGAAATTTTCATCTTCGTAAGACCCGACCAGTCCAGCTAGGGCTTTTTCTAAGTCTTCAAAACTGGCATGCTCCACTCCCAAGGAACACCCCTTAGTCTTGGATTTGGGGACTGCTTCGCCACGATTTAAAAAGGCATGCTTGGCCTGGGGCACCTCTTGCATAATGATCTTGCGAATTCGCTCGCCATTGTAGTCTGGATCCGTAAAGACAATGACCCCACGCAACTCTTGCAAGGTAGCAATTCGTTCCAAGTCATCTTGATCGATCGCAGAACCTCGGGTTTCATAGGTATCCACCTCATAAAAACGGCGGAGATTGGCTGTGTCGTCCTTGCCCTCCACGACAATCACTTCTGGTATTTTTCTTTTCTCAGTCAAGGCCAAATACCTTTCTTGCATTGTCATAGGTTGCCTGAGATACTTCTTCTGTTGTTAAGCCACGTAGTTCTGCAATAAAATCTACCACATAACGAGTGTAGGCTGTTTTATTTTCCCGACCACGTTTGGGAACTGGTGCCAGGTAAGGAGCATCTGTTTCAACCAAGATCTTGTCTAACGGAAGGCCAGCTGCCGCTTCTTGGACATCTGTGGCTTTCTTAAAAGTGACCACTCCAGAAAAGGAAATCATCATCCCCAGATCCATGAAGCGTTTCGCTTCTTCTAAACTTCCTGAGAAAGAATGCATGATCCCACCGCGAGGCCCGACTCCTTCACTCTTGATGATGGTATAAGTATCTTCTAAAGCATCACGTGTATGCACCACAAAGGGGAGGTCCAAGTCTTTAGACAATTGAATCTGACGACGAAAAACCTTTTCTTGGACATCTTTTGGTGCCGTCATCCAGTGGTAATCCAGACCGATTTCTCCGAGTGCGACGACTTTGGGATGTTTTAGCTGTTCAAGTAAATAGGCCTCCACTTCAGGACTATAATCTCCTGCCTCAGTGGGGTGCCAGCCAAGCGTGAGATAGAGTTCTGGATATTGATCTGCCAACTCCATGGCACGCTCAATCGTCGGCTTGTCAAAACCAACAATATTATGAGCTACAACGCCCATTTCCTTGGCCAAGTCGAGCTCTTCTTGTTCTTTTCCTGCGAATTCTTCCACATTAAGATGTGTGTGGGTATCAAAAATCTGCATGATCTTCCTTTTCTTCCGAGTTTTTCTTCTTTCTATTATAGCAGAAAGCGCCTCTAAATTCACTTTCGGACAAAACAAAAACCAGTAGTCTCGAGTTTCTACTGGTTTTTAGGTTTTTATCTGAATTAGGCAGCCAAAACTTTGCGTCCTTTACGACGACGAGCTGCCAATACGCGACGACCATTTTTAGTTGCCATACGGTGACGGAAACCATGTTTGCGCGCACGACGAAGTTTACTTGGTTGATAAGTACGTTTCACGATGAATACCTCCTCATAGATTTTGTATTCGTTTAGCCGGCTAGTTGTGATCAGTTACTAAACATACTTTACTATTCTATCGGATTCGACTCTATTTGTCAATAGCTATGGCAAAATTGTTGCAAATACAGGTCGGAGAACACCTTTCTACACCTGACGGGTTGCCAAGTAATAGGGTTCCAGAGCCACCAGCGCCTCTTGCAACTGATCCAGGATATTCTCTAGGGAACTCTCCTCAACTAGAGAAACATCGTATTTAACGAGGACCTTACGAACCGCCCCTTCTGCTACTGCTTGTAACAGATCATGGCGATTCTTTTCTGTTCCTTCTACCCTTTGACTCTCTCCATTTTTCTGGGCGAAATAATAAACTGGCTGAGTGATGGGAAGGGTGAGAACCATGTGTTGTTTTTGAAGACTCTCCTCATCTTTTTTTCGCTCGATAAAACTCACCTCTAAGGAAACTCCAAAATCAGCTGCATCTCCATAGAGCCTCAAGGCAAACATAGGTTCTGCCATCGTCCCTTCTCCTTTTAGATAGGCCCAAAAATGAGGCCGCAAGACCTGGGCCTGGTTCATCCATTGGCTGGTCCGATCCTGCTCCAAGTAAGGGTGACGCTGCTGAAAGGCCGAGACCAAATCGGTGAATTCCTTACGAGCCGCTTGAGCTAAGACACGATACTGCTCCATCTCCGAGGCTAGCACCCCTGCCTTTGCTGGTGCCTGATATTTCATCCCTTGAAGTTTTAAAAACTCTCGAATCGCTGCAAATGCCATTTGCTTCCTTTCTAAACCTAAAAAAGGAGAGATCGGCTCAATCCCGTCTCTCCCTTATGGGAAATAATAGCTAGATTATCCTTCGATGTCTACCACCACGTAACGGTTTGGTTCTTCCCCTTCAGAGTAGCTAGTGACTCCTTCCATCTTAGAGACGATCCGGTGAATGATTTTGCGTTCACTGTTTGACATCGGATCTGTCTGTTGGGCTTGCCCATCTTCGAGGGCACGTGTTGCCAACTTCTGAGCATAGCTTTGAAGAACTTCTGCCCGGTGTTCTACATAGTCATTCACATTAATGGTAATGTAAAAATTCTTTGAGTAGCGGTTATAGAGGTAATTTTGCGCCAAAAGTTGAAGAGCCTTCAAGACTTTTCCGTGGTAACCAATGACACGTCCTGGTTCATTGGTATCAATTTGCATATTGACTGTACGGCGGTTGTGACTACTTGAGATGGTCGCATCCACATCCATTTCATCGACCACTGTTTGAACATAGGCTGTCACATCATCTACGACTTCTTCGATGTTGTAGTTTTCCTCTACCTCGATACCAAGGTTTGAGAAATCAGATTCGCTTGATTCTTTTGCCGCTGGTTCTTTAACTTTTTCAAGGATATGTTCATGTCCTTTTTCTTCAAGAACGGTATCTGCTTCTTTGTCATGTTTCAGGATTTCGGTCTTGATTTCTTCAGAGACAACTTCTCCTTCTTCTTCGACCTTTTTGATCGCTGCAACGACGCGTCCGAGATCGACCGTTGCTTCGCTCACCGTCTTAACCGGTTCGTTTTGTGCATTGATCTCATCTGGGACACCTTTGACAGCTTTTTGATTAGCTTTCACAACAGTTGTTTCTGCAATGGGCTCAATCTCTACTTGGGCTGGTTTTTTCCCAAACAAGCCAAGAAAACCTTTCTTTTCACGCGCTACAACCGTAATATGTGCCTTCATACGAGGAATATCTAAATCGTTCAGACCTTTTTGAATCGCTTCTTCAACAGTTGCTCCAGTATATAGGACCATATGTCCACCTCTTTCTTATTTTTTCTTTTTCTGTGCTTTGTTTAGGGCACGGCGTTTTTGTTTTTCCATGTCGCGCGAAGCTTGTTCTTTTGCTTCACGCTCTGCAATAATCTTGAAGGGGTTGTTCAAGAGATAGGTTTGCCCGACTTGGTAAGCATTGGAAGTCACCCAGTATAGTGCGACCCCGCTGGCTGAGAACAAGGCAAAGAAGAAGATCATCACAGGCATCACATACATCATGGTTGTCGCACTACCATTACGCTCTGGCATGGCTTTATTGGTCAACCAACTGCTGAAAAATGTGAAGAGTGCTGCAAGAACCGGCAAGATATAAGTCGGGTCGATCGCACCAAGGTCCAACCAGAGAAAGTGACCGACTTTAAGAAATTCGACACGGCTCAGCGCTTGGAACAAGGCCATCAAGACCGGCATCTGGATCAAGAGAGGAAGGAAGGCTGAAGACGTTTTGACGCCTTTTTCCTTGTAAAGGGCCCGCATCTCTTCAGAAAGCTTAGTCCGGCTATCGAGATCCTTCCCAGGATACTTAGCTTGCAATTCCTTGAGGAGGGGTTGAATTTCCTGCATTTTGCGGGTTGAATTCATTTGATATTGGAAGAGAGGCAAGAGGACAGTCCGTATGACAATGGTAAAGACGATAATCCCTACACCGATACTTCCGCCAAAGGACAAGAAGCGGATGGCTTCTGCAAAGAAGTAGACGAAGCGTTCCCAACCACCTGTCGACTGAGCTGTCACTTGAGAAGTTCCACAAGCTGTCAAGACCAATAAGGCCGCTCCTAATAATCCAGTTAACTTCAGTTTCTTTTTCACATTATTCCCTTTCTTGGTAGACATGCGCTAATTTTAAGACATGTACAAGATTTTTCTCTACTTGATGAAAGTCGAGCTCCTCCACTCCTTTACGAGCAATGACAACAAAATCATCGGTCGTAAGGAAGGCTTGGTGTTTGATCAAAACATGGCGAATCAAACGTTTGATGCGATTTCTGGTCACAGCATTTCCCAGTTTCTTACTAACAGACAGGCCGACTCGAAAATGCGGTTGGTCTTTGCGCAAGCGGTAAACAACGAATTTCCGATTGGCAACATTTTGACCACTTTTAAAAATAGCATTAAAATCTTTGTCACGTTTGACGCGGTAGCTTTTTTTCAAACCTCAACTCCCTCTATTAAATTTATTCTATTATACCATATTTTCAAAAAAAACCAATCTCACTCAGGAAATCGGTTGCTACTTAAATACAGATAAAAGTAAAGGCAAGGTGTAGTAGAGATTGAGCAAGATATGAGCCAAAATAGGAGAAAGGAGCGTTTTACTCCGATAATACAGGATCCCAAAAATCACACTCGGCAGGAGATAGATGATAGAAGCTCCTAGCGAAAAGGGAGTGTGGAGAAAATGTAAGCCACTGTAGATGAGGGCTGGAAGCCAAATCTCAGCATAGAGTTTCCAGTCTTTAAAGTAGGCATTCACCAAGGCTCCACGAAAGATCAGCTCTTCTGTCACTGGCCGGATGATAACCATTGCGATCACTAGGATAAGCACCCCTGTGGGGCTAATTTCCCGTGGAAACAGACTCAAAACGGCTGCCCGTCCTTGAACAAAACCACTGATGAAGTAGTCCAACCAGTAAACCAAACAGGCCGCAAAAACGGCTTCTATCAGAGCTTGAAGAGGATTCTTCCCCAGCTTAAACTGCGCTTTTTTAGAAAAACGATAGACCAAAAATCCTGTAAATACTGCATAGAGGCCTTCTAGGCCAAATAAGGTCCAATAATAGCTATTGGCGCTTGCTACACTATTGGAGACATACTGGGCCAAAGGGCGAAATTGGGGCCGAACATAAAAATAAAACAAGAGCAGAAAGAGGGGATACAGCAGTGAGAGCTTTCCTTTGATGAATTTCATAGATACCTTTCCTATAAAGTATGACAAATCGTATAGTGCATCTTACCATAATCGTGACAAGGTTTCAATGAAAAAGGATGACTTCCTACTCCCTGAGATAAGCCACATAACCTCCTAAGACAGCGACTAAAATCAAGAGACAAAGAAGAGTTTCCAGCCATACAAGAGCTGTCAAGAAAGGCAGTTGCAACAAGCCTTGGGCCATTTTCAAAGAGGTCGCTGTGATGACTGTTGGAAAGGTCAGGGCTGAAAAAGCAGGTTGAAAACCTTCTTTGATCATTTTCGGTAGGCGCGTCAAAACAAAGAAATAAAAACCTTGCGAGGCCACCACCATGATCAGTAAGAACCAGGTGGGCAAGCTCGCTCCACCCACACGAACCAGGGCTGCTAAAAGAAGAGAAAAGGGAGCACAATAGATGCCTTCTTGGCCCAACAGATGACTGGGTAAGGGGGACTGCTTCAAATCATGATAGATAAGGGGATAAAGAAGAAAGGTCAAACCAAAACCAATCACTAAAGCGAGATAAGCAATCTCTCTGATTCCTACAACTGGATAAGTCAAAGCTGCTACTGCAATGCCTACATAGAGAACGGTCCAACTGGGAGTGGCATTGGCTCTTGGTCGCGCTAGGACATGTGTCTTGGTAAAATAGAGAATTAAGCCCAGATCCAAGAGAAAGGCAGACCACCAGACCAACTGTGATAGACCCCCAAAGGCTGGAAAGAGGCGCAAAAGATAGGTGGATAGAATCATCCCTGCCATGGGAAAAGTCGCCATCCCAGATAAAAGGGCTGGTTGTTGGAATTCTATCTTGGTTTCTTGCCAGCGAATCGCATGATAAACGACAAAGAAAAACCAGAAGAACAAACCTGTCAGACTAAAGGCGTGAGCAAGGAAGGGTAGCGAGTCTGCAAGAAGGTTTCCAGCGCCAACCAGTCCTAACAGACAGCCTGAAAATACTAAGGGGATCTTTTTCATCGGAAGCTCCAATCATGTTGTCGCTTTCAGTATACCACAAAAGAGAAGGAAGCATCATCAAAAAAGAAGTTGGAGAACCAACTTCTTTTAGAATGTAATCCACCTGTTTCTTACATAATACATCCTAAATGATACTTAAAAAATTAAAAAGATATCAACTATTAGGCTCACTTAGACATCTACTGAAACTTTCCGCCGTGAGATAAGTGCCTGAAATAATTATGTTTCAGGCACTCGGGATTATTGAGACCTTAGGCTCAATAATTAGTCATGGAACTTCCTCGAAGTTCGCTGACGTCCGTACTCACCTAAGGAAAGTTTCTAAGATGACTCTATCTACAATTTAAAAGAAGTTGGAGAATACCAACTTCTTTTTATCCATTCTATTAGACACTAGGCCTGTACGACCATCATATAAAGAAATAAAGATAGGAGAAAGACGATACTAACGGCAAGGGTTGCTAGCTTGAGCCCGCGGTGGGAGCGCCAATAGCTTGGCTTCCCTAAGTTACTGGTTGCATCTGTTGAGAGCGATTGTTGCTGGCGAGGTTGCAGAGTAATGAGAACCACCAGAGCAAGGGAAAAAATCGAGATGAAGATTGCAAATACCATTTCCATATTAGGATCCTCCTAATACTCTCAAGAGGGTAAAAATAACACCCAGCAGAATCACCAAACCAATGATCACATTAAAGGTAACATTGATCTTTTCGGAACGCGTCGCTTTTTCTTTTTCAGAAGGACGGCGTTTGAGAGACTCCATCCGCCCTTCTACTTCTTTGTAAAATAAATCTTTCTTACGATCACTCACCTTGTCCACCGATCCCTTCTTGCAAGCGAGCTTTGAAAACTGCTGGATCAACGCTACTTGATTGAGCAATTTGTTGCGCGACTGCTTCTCTGTAGCTATCCACAGATTGGTAGATTTCCTGGATACGGGCCACCATATCCGCTTCTTTTCCTTGGTCAAAGACATTGGTTTGTGCGAGGAAGTGGCGGTCATGCAGGGTGTGGCTAAAGGCAAGAATGACTTGCTGGTGTTCGAAGGCCTTGCGAACAATGCCTTGTACCTCTGCATAGTGGTTAATGTCCAGATAAATACTAGAGACCTTAAGCAACTCTTTGATCCGCTCTTGGCTGATATTTTGATACAAGACCACATTTGGATAGCGAACCATAGATAGAAGACTAGCAGACATCTCTGTCAAAGCCGCTACACGGAAGGTCACATCCGGCAAACTCTCTACTAAGTAAGTCAGGGCTTCGATCTGATCCGAATTGGTCAAGACAAAGGCGTCTTTACGGATATCGTCTTTCACCTTGAAATCATACAGGTAGCCAAGAGGACCAAAATAGCTATGCTGGTCTTGCGAGGTCAACTGGAGAGCACGGTGATAGGTCGCATTTTGTGGAATCAAGATCTTCTTGGTCCGGATTTCTGGGCTCTTTAGAATCAACTGCATATTGCCTGGAAGGCTGTCATGAAGAGGTTCTTGCCAAACCAAGACGTCGCGTCCTTTGATCCCTTTATTGCCCAACTGAAGACTAATGCTAAAGGAGGTGGCAAGGGTATTGTAGACCAAGCCATCCAAATCAAACCCACGATGCTCTAGATAAAAGACAAAATATTCTAAGCGATTCTTGAAAATTCGCATCGGCTGGTGGTCCAAGGTCAAGATCAAATCCCCTGTTTGGTGATTCTCTGTCAAGCGCTCGATGTCCCCTTCAAAATAAGTGGTCACCAAATGCTGGCCTTGATCACCACAAGTCGTTACGGCTATCTTACGACCGTATTGATCATAGTGCTCAATCATAACCACTTGCCCCTTGTCATCCAGCCACTCCAGGCGCTCAACGATGCGTTTATAGGAAGCAGTATGGTAAGCAATCCGAGCCTTTTCCTGACCATAGTAGGTGACTTTTCCCGAACTGTTATCCCCAGAAACTTCCCAAAAATCGGGAACCGGAACTTCATTAAAGTAGCGTCCGCGCTTCTTCCCTTTTGGTTGACCCAAGAAATAGATGAATGGAGACTCAACACCATCGGGCAAGAAACCGTTTGGCTCCAAAACAACTGTCGGATGGTCAAAGCCAGACTCTTTCATGGAGTGGAGTAGGTCTTGGCTTTCACGAGAATAGCTATCAAATACGTTCAGCATGTGTCACCTCTTCTATCAATTGTGTCCAAGCTTCTTCTACTCGGCTGATCAAAAAGTCTTCTGCACGCGCATAAGATGCTTGACGCATGCTGGCTAGATCGTCTTTTTTGTAAAGCTGGATGATTTTTTCAGCAAAGGCAGCAGCGATATGATCTACCACTTGATCTGCTGAAGGTGGAATGAGATAGCCATTTTTACCTTCTGTGACAAAGGTTTGATTGCCATAAGGAACGTCAAAACCGATAATGGGAAGACCCGAACCAATCGCCTCCATCAAGGTCAAACCAAAGCCTTCGCTGGTTGACGCTGACAGGTATACTTCATAATTCTTATAAATTTCCTCTAGATTGGCATGCCCTTTGAGGTGGATATAGTCTGCCGCCCCCAATTCATCAATCAGAGAACGCAATTTGCCTTCTTCTCCACCTTTTCCATAGATGTCAAAGGACAATTCTGGTAATTCTTTTTTGGCCCGAACCACTGCACGCACCAACCAGTCAATATGCTTTTCAGTCGCCAAACGAGAGGCGGTAATCATAGAAAATGGCGTGCGATTTTCGTTTTGTGGCAAGCTGGCAAGACTCCCAACTGGAATGGTATAGATGGCCGGCTGATGGTTGGTGTATTGGGCAAACTGCTCGGCCAAGATTTCTTTTTGGCGGTCGGTCGCAACAATAAAGAAGTCCACCTTGTCTGCATTGGTAAATTGGTACTCGTAGTAGTTGTTCCACAGGATATACTGATCGTCAACATTATTGGCACTGAAGTGCTCTGCATGAACGACCACACCTAGACGGGCTTTTTGCGCTTCTTCAAAGATAGGCTGCCCGATATTGGTTTCCCGATCCAAAATCACCAAATCTTGTTTGGTCAATTGAAGGGTCTGCATGAAGTAGCGGATCAATTCTTGGCGACCAACCAGATAACGATCTGGGAAACGATAGATTTCGCGGCCATCCGCCATCTGCATGCTGTAGGCAACCGTCCCGTCCTCATTGTAAAACCGGCGCTCAATCAAGTTGGCTTGGTTGTTCTTGGGAATGAAGTACTCCGTACAATAGCGGGCATAGGAGAAATAATCCTTTCTCACCAAAATCCCTCTAGACACGTACTCGCAACGTTCGACATAGGGACTGTTTTCTTCGCGCAGGTAGCAGGTCAAAAAGTTGTCCTGGTCCTCATAAAAGAAGCGCTTGATCTTGCCATCGACTTCTTCACGAGTCGGTTTTCCAGCAAATCCTGCTAAGACCTGATCAATGGTATAGGTCGTTGGTGCAATTTTTATATCTGTAAAATGGCTATAGAGCCAGATGATTTCATCATTTTTAAAACCGATATTTTCTGTCAAATGCTGGATATTATCGGCTAGAATCATATCCATAAAAACAAATTTAGCTGGTTGATGGATATTGCGTAACAACTGGGCTCGGTAGGCCTGAGCGTACTCAACACCACTGCTGGCCCAACCGATTCCAAGGTTGATATTGTATACTGTCATAATGTCCTCTTTTATGGGAAATGCAAGACAATTTCCCCTTTTTTATTGATTTCTATTCGACTCAGTAAAAGATTGCGGACCATTTGTTCTTTGGCCGCCCCTTTCATTCGATCAAAGGATTGGTAGGCTTCTTGGAAAAATTCTACCAAAGGGTTTTTCTGACTGGTGTATTGGCCAGACAGAGCCATCCGCAATTGTTGCAGATAGTCGACCTGCTCGACCCAGTTTTCATCGATAGCTTTTAGAATGGCCATGCGCTGGAATTGGGCGATCACCTCATCGGTGCCTAGGACTTCATACTTAGCCTCTAACTCACTTTTAGCAATCTCCCATAAGAAATTCTCTTTGGTTTTTTTGCTACGGAAGGTTTGGTGGGCCTTTTCCGGATCCACTTGGTAGCTAACATTGTCTAAAATATAGCGATAAAAAGCTACAGGTTCCTTGTATTCTTTTTTATGAACAATGCTTGAAAAGACAGAACGGAGCGCTTTTTCTACGATGTCGTCCAAGCGTCCTTCTTGCTTAATCAAGCGGTCACGCTCTTCGTAGACGATGGCACGCTGAATGTTCATACTCTCCGCAAATTCTAGCGTCATTCGACGACTAGCCTGACCAGAACTTTCACTAGCATTTTGAGCTCGTTCCACCAAGTTTCTATACTTGCGCTTAGTCAGAGCTTTGGCTGAACCAATCCGCTCATCCACATCATAGTCTTGATAGGTATCCTGAATCCAGTCTGGTCCCCAGTTTTTCATCAAATCGTCTTCTAAAGAGACAAAGAACTTGGTCAAACCGGGATCTCCTTGACGACCTGAACGCCCACGAATTTGAAGGTCAATCCGCTGGTTCATCATCCGCTCAGTCCCTACAACTACTAAACCACCTAACTCAGCGACCCCTGGTCCCAACTTGATATCGGTTCCCCGACCGGCCATTGAGGTCGCAACTGTCACCGCTCCTTTTCGACCTGATTCTTTAATGATCTGGGCCTCTCGGGGAGCATTGTTGGCATTAAGAAGATTGTGTGGAATCCCTTCACGCAAGAGAAGATTCGAATAAAGAATCGACATTTCAACCGATCCGGCAAAGACCAGAATCGGATTACCTTTTTCGTGGATTTTCTTCACATAGTCCAAAGAAGCCACGATTTTTTCCGGCAAGGTTTGATAGATTTCATCCGGCAAATCTTTGCGGATCTTCTTGCGATTGGTTGGAATCTTGATCACTGACATGGCATAGGTATCAAGAAACTCTGCCTCAGCGACCTTCCCAGTCCCTGTCATGCCTCCTAACTTCCGAAACATCTTAAAGAGATTTTGGTAGGTAATAGAAGCCATGGCCCGTGTTTCTTGGGTTAGCTTGAGGCCTTCTTTGGCTTCAATCGCCTGGTGGAGTCCTCCTTGCAAGCGGGTCATTTCCATCAAACGTCCTGTTGCCTGGTCTAGCAAGACAATCTCAGGTTGTCCTTCGACATTGGGATGGATGACATAGTCCTTGTCCTTAATAAAGTTTTTATTGGCTTGTAGAGCTAAGCTGATATGGCGGACTAAATCACGGTATTGGGGATCATAGAGATTGGGAATGGCAAGAAAAGCTTCTGCTGCATGAGCTCCCTTTCGAGTCAACCAAACGCGTTTCTTTTCTTCGTCAAACTTGAAGTCTTCCCCCTCTTTGAAGGTTTGGATCAAGGTGTCAATAATCCCATAAAGGTTGGACTGAACCCGAGGAGAACCAGAAATAATCAAGGGGGTCTGCGCACTATCTAGAAGCACCGAATCAATCTCATCGACAATAGCGTAATTGAAGTCTGCCAAAAATTGGCCATCTGCTGAAGCCGTCAAGTTCTCTGTTAGATAGTCAAAGCCCAGACTGGTATTGGTCGTATAGATGACGTCTGATTGGTAAATTTCGCGTTTGACTTCTGGATCTAATTCTTCGTCCTCTGACTGTTTCAAAGGAACGCCAACGGTCAAACCTAAAAAGCGATAGACCTGTCCCATCTCTTCTGCATCCCGAGTTGCCAGATAGGTATTGGTCGTAATGACCATAACCCCTTTGCCCTCTAGGGCATTGAGATAAACCGGCATGGTCGCCGTTAAGGTTTTTCCTTCACCGGTATTCATTTCAGCGACATTCCCCTGGTGTAGGACGATCCCTCCCATGACTTGCACGTCATAAGGAAACATACCTAATACCCGTTTATCCGCTTCCCGCGCAACCGCAAATGCTTCTGGCAAGAGATCATCCAAGGTCTCACCCTCTGCTAGACGTTCCCGAAATTCTGCAGTCTTCTCCTGCAGCTGACGATCCGTCAAACGGGCCATGTCATCCTTCCAGCTATTGACTTCTTTTAAGATTTTTTTGATGTTTCTTAATTTAACGTAATCCAATGTGATCCTCTTTTTTGCAGTGATGTTCGTCTATTCGAGAACTTCTGCTCCCTCAGACGATATTGGTTGAATAGTGAAATAGTGGATGGTAAACTCTTGCAAACCTGCACTGAGCAAGCGTACTTCGTAGGCGTAAGCTTGATCTGGATAGGTAAACGGCAAGCGACCTTCTGCGGTTACTCGACGGCCAACAAGCTCTCCAAAGCGATCTCTAAAGATAATTTCTACCATAACGGTATGAGTGGGAGTCGCTTCCATCGTGATAACCAATTCATAATCTTGCTCTCGTTTGAGCAGGGGCAGACTAGGAATTTGACGAGTTGCCCCAAAATTTGTCTGCGAATGCCAGGTTTTCAGTACTTGACCAGATGGCATGAGGGGGTTCTGAAATTGAACGCTTCCTTGGGCAGTTGCTTGAATCGTTGACCCCCAAAGATAATCTGCAAGAACGGTATCGCCCCAGTAGATTCGTCTGCTTTCATTTTCTTTTATTTTTATCATTGGTTTCTTCCAAAGTCTCTTTCCATGATTTCTTTGTACTGGGTCACAAACCACTCAATGATCGGACCACTCGCATCATTGTGTCGACCAGCGCGGCTGGTACTGATAATACGAACCGGTAATTCATACAAGGCTTCTAAAATATCTGGATAGGCCTGCTGGTCGTAGTCATCATCCCGCATATAGGCAAGGGCTAGAATGGTATTCTTAAAGTCCGCTTTTTCAAACCGGTCCCAGAAACGTTGATTGAGCTGGCCGATCCCTTCTTGTGACACTTGCCCAATGATCAACTGCATCATGTCTAGAGACGTTCCAAACTCATCTGGACGTTTAAATTTCAGATTGGCAGCGACATCCCCCAGGTTGACAATGGGTTTTCCAACCAAGATCGCATGAGGAGAATAAAGAGCACCATAGTAAAGGGCACCAAAGGTCCCCATGGACAAGCCTGAGAAATTCATCTCTTTGGGCTCAAAGCCGAGCAAGTCCAAGTGCTGATCAATAAAGGCTGTGATTTGATTTTCTAATTCTTCTGAGCCCATATAGAAGGATCCACCTTCCAGTCTTGGGTCAGAAAAGAGAATAAAGGGACTCCCCATCGCACGCATCATCCCAAACCCTTCAAATCCTTCGGCCGGACGATACCCAGAAAAGTAAATGTTTAAAGGTGGTTTCATATCGCCAGGATGGAAATAAGCAAAAATTTCTTGGCGTTTGTGGTCCCGTAGCGTCTTAGCTCCTACGGTCATTTCTCCTAAAGGACCATGTGACAAGCGCTTATGCAAGGCTCCGATCGTAAGCGTCCCTTCTCCTTTTGCTTCCAGCGAAAAGGCTAGGTAATAAGGCTCTGCTCCATCCAATTCTAGTGGTTGCTGCATCTCTTCTTCTGAAAAGACTGCATCTTTGACCCACTCTCCCAGAGCACCAAAGCGGTAAAATTGAATCCGCAATTGCAGCTGACAGCTTGGATCTTTTTCATATTCCAACCAAAAATTGATGGGACGGCTAGCATCGTACACATAGTTGTAGACCCACTGAGCAATCGGTGTATAGTCCTCGCCGTATGAACCTTCGAGCTTCAGAAAATGTTGCCCCAACACCGTTTGCTGACCTGTAAAATCAGGTCTCACTCGCAGGTCACGAACCGTAAAGGCATCTCCATATTGATTGTCGTATAAAAAGCGCTCCAAGACATAGAGAAATTGATGCTTGTTTGAGAAATCCCAGGGTCTTGCTTGCTTGAGTCTTAAGAGGTGGGTCAATTCTTCAGAAGGCACCTCTAGTTCATGGCTTTTATCATAAAAAACGGTATACGGCTGGAAATAAGCCAGGTCTTCTCCTAAAGCTAATAAATCTTCTGGCTTCTCTAAAATCAAGGCTTTAAATTTAGAGATTTCCTCTTCTTCCATATAGTCTTTGAGCGATGGAAGAGCGGTGGCTTGAAAAAAGTGCCAGCCAAGTCCAGCAGGAAGTTCCATTTGATCCTGCCAGCTACTTGAGCCGATTTGGAGAATATGGGGTATTTGTTGTTTTTTATCCATGACGTTCTTTCATCCATCCTTCCCATTTCTCGATCAAGCGTTGACCGGTGTATTCTTGAATTTTTTCGATCGAGTAGACCAAGGCTTCGTTCCAAGGCTTCAATTCCAATAAAAAGTGAGTAATCGCCTTCTCTAATTCCTTGTCTCCCTTTGATAAGACATAGCCATTTTTCAAATGATCAACATATTCTGTCTGGACGCGGTTGACCTGAGGAATCCCAGCAGAGATCCCTGCAATCTGAGTATAGAGGTTGGGTTCCTCGCTTAAATCTACGATCAAGCGGGTTTTTTCCAACTCTTGAATAATGTCATTTTCATTTGAAAAATTCTTAACTACAAAGCGATAGTCCGGTGCGTCTTGTACGGACTCTTCATCGATAATCTGGTTTTCCCCAAGCCCTTCCATTTGGGCTGGTGATTGAACCAGATGCAAGTCCTGCTCGCTAGCAATCAATTCCTCGAGTTGCCCTTCTAATTCCTTAACACGCTCCGGCGAGCCATTGTAAAATGCAAAAACAACTTCAAATAAAGGATGGTGAGACAACACTTCTAAGACCTTCTTGAGCTGGCTCTTACTTGGGAGCTCGGCTTCATTGACATAAAAGTAAATCTTCGATTCCTTGCGCTCCTGACTAGAACCCAAACGGAGTCGGGAGTCAAAAGAGGTGATCCGGTGTGTCTTTTGAGCCAAACTAGGAGAAAAGACTCCAATCGCTTCTTTGGTTTTTTCACTATCTGTAATCAAGAGCTGGGCATCAATCATATCAAAATAGAGGGCAAAATTTTCAGCAGACAAGGGCTGACGATCCCCATAGAAAGACAAGACTTTCTTGACGCTACTTGCTGTATCTTGTAAAAAAGCCAAATTTGCTGGATGAGCTGCCAGAACCAACTGATCTCGTCCTGGAACCAGAGTCAGTAAATGTTCCTTCATTTTTTCAGCTACAACTTCTCCTATATCAGAGTAGCTTTCTTTTTTGAAGGCATGAAAGAAAGCTTCATTGACCATGACGGAGCGGTTCTCTTCGATCAACATCTCTCTCAAAACCCATTGTCCATCAAAACTCAGATACTCTTGGAAATAAGGTTTGCCATCTTTATAGTATACCCTACTAGAAATAAACCCACGGTCATCTAAATATTCGACATATAGGATTTCATCCTCTTTATAACGGGTTAGGGTAAGGATATTTCCATCCACTCCCATATCAATTTTCGCTAGGTGGTGGCCCTTTCGAAATGCCATTACCAAAAAGGGAGTGTAGAAAAAAGTGGTCTCACTTGGCCATTCGATGTCCTGAAGCTGGACTGGGCGCATAGTCAAATCAGACGGAACCTGTTGGATTTTATCAAAAATCGAAAGAACATCTGTCTCTAACAAATCTTGGCGGTGTAAAAAATAGCGCAGTTGTGGACTATATTGAGGCAACAATAAGATCCGATCCATTTCTGCTTCTTGAAAAATACGAACTTGATTAATGGTATCGTCAAATTCAATGGACTCTCGCATCCAGTACCAAGGGGTAGCTGTTTGCTGCCAGATGCGGTCCGTTCCATACCAAGCTGGTACAAAATAATACATGGTTACTCCTAGAATATTCTTGTATAACGTTGATTCACTCGAAGGGCACGAATTTCTTCTCGGATATTGTAAATCATCCCGACAAACATGAGAAAGGTTCCTGGAATCATGGTCAAGCGCAAGAGATCCTTATCCCATAACAAGAGAGAAAAAGGAAGCGCTGTGAAGAGGATCAGATACAAGGTCCCAAAAACAGTCAAGCGTAGCACAATTTTATTGATATAGCGACGTGTATCTGCTCCAGGATAGACATGATCGATATACTCAGAAGCCTTCATCATCTTATCTGCAATTTCTTCTCCGTTCACATTGACAAAGGCGAAAGCAAAAGAGAGAAGGGCGATCATCAGAATGTAAAGAAGGATCCAAATCGGATCTCCCATCACCAAGTGTTTGGCTAAATGAGCAGCCCACTTGGCATTGGAATCCATAGACAAGATCAAGAGCATGGCATACTGAGGAATGGACACCAAGGTCATGGCGTACATAAAGGGCATCCCTCCTGCTGGGTTGATCTTGATATCCAAAAAAGTATAACTTTTCAAGTTGTTGTGGATCCCTAATTTATTGACAGGAATCTGGTACTTGGAATATTCCACTAAGACTGCCACATAGACAAAAATCAAGATGAAAATCACGCCCAGAACATAAGCGATTTCTGGTATATTATTGACATTTGAAAGGGTCTGCATCACGTCTTCTGGCAGGTACATAACCATCCCAGCCATCATGATGACCACAGAGCTTCCAAGCCCCAAAGCGGCATTTAGATCGGAGAGCCAAACTAAAAAGAAGGCTCCAGCTACCATAATCATGGTATTGACCGCAATGACAAGTCCAGAGTTCAACCCTGTCTTCAAAGGGAGATACATGGCCACTGCCAAAGACTGGACGATGGCGAGCACCAAGGTTACGTACATCTTTCGCCGTTCCACAATCTCCGTGCTGGTTTTTTCGAGGTTAAAGCGTTTTGAAACGGTAAACATCCGCCACAAAATCATGGAAGACATCCATGGGGATAGACCGATCGAAAAGATCGACATCCCGCGGAGGTTTCCCCCCATCACAGCGCTTGAGAGCTGCAAGCCCGTTGTCGTTCCCTCATTGAGTCTCAAGGCCTTTGATAAGTCAACAAAAGGCAGGGAAATTTTACTTCCCAAAACATAAATAAAGACGAAAAATATCGTCCAACAAAATCTCTTTCCTACTTCAGATCGTTTTAACATTTCTTTTAAACTTTCTCTTACTCATTTTGACTCTTCCACCAGGGAAACAGCCTTTAAATATGTGCCTTTAGAGCATCTTATCTCAACTTATTTTACCATAATTTGCGACTTTTCCAAACTCATTTGTCACTAATATTTGATAATATTTCAAATTCCCCATTTGGTACCGTATTCAACAAAAAATCCTTCAGATCTTTGTCTGAAGAATCTTGTTTGATTGGCTGTTATTCCCCCAAAGCCATGATGGTATCGACAAATAATTTCTTTGTAAAATAGCCATTGCGGATCAAATAAGAAGTATATTGAGCCTTTCGGACCATTTGGGCGTACTCTTCTTCTGTACAGTTTTGGACCAAACGATTGGCTTCTTCAAGACTGGAAGCTACAAAGCCGAGCCCTTTTTCTCGAATATAGTCTGCATTTGACAAATAGTCTGGCACTACTACCGGAAGACCTGCAGATAGATAAGTCGATAGTTTGTAGGAAATATTTTCTTTGTAGTAATCCCGCTCATCCTCAGGATTCTCAGAATTTCCCCAGACAAGCCCAAAACCACCCTTGGAAAGCTCGAGAAGCAACTCTTGCTTAGTCCGCCAGCCTTCCATATGGATCTTAGAATAATCGACTCCTTCAACTGGTTCGGTATAGACATGAAGGGGTGTCTCATATTTCCAATCGATGATATGTGGGAAACGTGAAGGATTTCCTGAGAAGATCAGTTTTTTCTCAAATTGCGGAGTGTAAAGATCCAAACTGTGGGTCAAATCCCACAACTTTTGGACCACATATTTTTTCACTGTGAGCCCTTCTGATACTAGACGATGGTACATTTGCTCTGACGGAACAACGACCAGATCACTCTGATTGTACATGTCGATATAGTTAGGCATTAGGTAATAATTGCTCTCAAACATGAGTGGTGGAACATCATGGATAAACATGACCAGCTTGGTTTGAAGGAGTTTTAACTTATCAACCAAACGGCGGTCCCACTCAATTCCATTCCAAGAAGGAGATTGAACGAAGACGATATCCCCAAAAGCAACGCCTGCTAAAATCCCATCCATTCGCGAGTTCAATTCGCTAGCTGGTTCATTGCTATGATCATAAAAGTAGATCCCTAGTTCATTAACCCCAAGTTCACGAACCACATTCATAATATCGTTTTGTGCCATCAGGGCAACACTTTTCGAAGATTGCCCAAATAAATTTGTAAAATGGATTTTCATCTCTTTCCTCTGACTCTTCTTTTTTAATCCCATATTTTCTGAAGATATGAGGGCAAACAGAGCTTTTCACAAAGTAACCTTTTTCATATCCCTCAACGAAAACTTCCTCATTCATTATAACATATTTCCCAACTTCTTAGACATTCTAGATCAATAAAAGACCGGTTCATTCCGGTCTTTTAAGGTTTTATTTGCCATCTTTTTTCCGAATTCCTAAAAGGGCTAATCCAGACAGAAGAATGGAAGCTCCTGTAGCAAGAATATTAGATGAAGGATGGGCACCTGTCTCTGGAAGAGCAGGTCCGGAAGAGTGCGTCGCAGTTAGTGAGCTTGCATCTGATGGAGATTCTGAGTAAGAGGTGCCAAACGAAGACACGACAGACTCCGAAGAACTTGTCACAGCAGAGAAACTTGACGCATAAGACACACTGATCCATTCAGAAATTTCCTGCGATAAGGATTGACTCTCTGTCGATGATGCGCTTATAGAATCTGAAACACTCGTCAAAGGAAATTCAGATACAGGCATGGACGTTGAAGCCGATTCGCTTGAAGAAAGGAGTGAAGCTGATTGGCTATAGGAGTCAGATTTTGAAACAGATGTTGACGCTAGAGATTCTGAATAGGATGTCCATTGTGAAGCAGATAGACTCTCAGAAACGGATCGAGAGAACGATCCAAACTCTGAAACCTGCGATGCAGCTACGACAATAGAAGTTGAAGCTGATTCGCTTGTTAAGGCAGAAGCTTGAACCAGTGAATCGGACTGACTGGCTGATACCGACGTTTGAACCAAAGATTCGGATCGACTAGTTGAGATCGACTCTTGGACTAGCGAGTCGAATTGGCTTGCTGAGATCGATTCTTGAGACAATAAATTCGATTCACTTGCTGAAACGGATGCTTGGGCCATGGAATCTGATTGACTGGCAGATACAGATGCCTGAACCAGCGACTCTGATTGACTAGCTGAAACTGATGTTTGAACCTGAGATTCTGATTGGCTGACTGAAACTGAGGCTTGTACCAAGGAATCGGACTCACTCGCCGAAACTGATTCTTGAGCCAGCGATTCTGATTGACTCGCTGAGACTGATTCTTGAACCAAGGATTCAGATTGACTTGCTGAAACGGATGCTTGGGCCAAAGATTCGGATCGACTAGTTGAGATCGACTCTTGGACTAGCGATTCTGATTGACTGGTAGATACAGATGCCTGAACCAACAAATCAGACTGGCTGGCCGATACCGACGCTTGAACCAAAGATTCGGATCGACTAGTTGAGATCGACTCTTGGATTAGCGATTCTGATTCACTTGCTGAAACGGATGCTTGAACTGAAGACTCTGATTGACTGGCAGATACAGATTCCTGAACCAATGACTCGGATTGGCTAGCCGAAACGGACTCTTGAATCAACGACTCTGATTGACTGGCCGATACAGACTCCTGAACCAATAATTCCGATTCACTCGCAGAAACTGACTCTTGGACCAGTGATTCTGACTGACTAGCGGAAACGGATGCCTGGGTCAACGACTCGGACTGACTAGCCGAAACGGACTCTTGAACCAACGACTCGGACTGACTAGCGGAAACTGATTCTTGTATCAGCGAGTCTGACTGACTGGCCGATACCGATTCTTGAACCAAGGATTCCGATTCACTCGCAGAAACTGACTCTCGCACCAACGATTCTGATTGACTCAATGATGTTGATTGCAAATCAGTCGATACTTGCGATTCCGACTGACTCATTGAATCAGAACGAGAAAAGGACATAGATTCTGTAATTTGAGACTTAGATTCGATATCAGAAGTAGATTGCGATTGACTTTCGGAAACTGATGCTTGAATCAAGGACTCAGATTGACTGGCGGAAACTGACTCTTGAACTAGCGAATCGGATTGACTCGCGGAAACTGATGCTTGAATCAGCGAGTCTGACTGACTGACAGATACGGATGCTTGAACCAAGGAGTCTGACTGACTGGCGGATACAGATTCTTTAACAAGCGAATCGGACTGACTGGCAGATACGGACGCTTGGACTAGAGCCTCCGATTGACTCGCAGAAACGGATTCTTGTACTAACGACTCGGACTGGCTAGCAGAGACTGAGGCCTGAACTAACGAATCCGATTGACTCGCAGAAACGGATTCTCGAATCAACGAATCGGACTGGCTAGCAGAGACCGAGGCTTGAACCAAGGATTCCGACTGACTTGCTGAAATCGATTCTTGAACCAACGAGTTGGATTCACTTGTCGAGACAGATTGTGACAAGGAAATCGAGGTTGAAACCTGTGAATCTGATTGACTGGCGGAGCTAGATGCTTGTGACAAGGAAACGGACTCACTGACCGAAACAGATTGAGAAGATGAAATGGATTCTGAAACTAGTGACTCTGAAGTTGAAATCGAGAAGTTTTGAGATTGTGAAGCAGATTCTGACGGTGTCATCTTCCGATAGTAATAATTCACACTCGTTAATGGGTATGAATCTACTATTTTTTTGATCGTTTGTTTGAAGTTGGAAAAACCATCTGCTCCTTGAGGTGTTGCATCTTCTCCAACGACCATGGTCGTATTTTTATAGAGGTATGCTGATTTTGGAAGTTCCGTGAATGGTTTTGGAACAGTATATTCTATTCCTGTTTTCTCATCAGTGTAAGTAACTGTCTCCTTACTAGAGAACCAACCTGTTATATCCAATTCGAAATGTTGGTAATCTATTCGTCTTGGTGTGACATTTAGGAAATAGTCCTTGTTTTTACTTTCAACTTTACGAGTTCCACCTAAATCTGAAAGCTTATCCGTACTATCCTGTTTAAATTCTTTTTCATAAACAAGTGTATATACATCGGTTACCTGAGTATTGCCTACGTCACCACTACTAACATCATGGATTTTAGAAGGATCTAAAACATAGTAGCGAAGAGAATAATCACCATTTTGATTAAGGGTGACAATTTCACTTTTAATGAAATGCTCACGCGCATCCCCTAATAGTTCAACTCTTGATTTCCCATTCTTACTATTATCGAACACCCCACTTTTACGATTCGGGAACACGGTGTGCGCTGGGACCTGTACATAACCAGGAAATTCGCGTGGATTGGAAGCTGTATAATGCTGACCTTCCAATCCGTAGATTCTATACTCTAGTAAGGATCTTTCTTTCCCCGTTGGTTCATATTCCCCATTAAACCATCTACCATTCGGGTCCACTTCTCTATAGAAGGTCGATTGTTGTCCCATCATAGATGGAATTTTGATACTAGGATAGGTCCTAATCACTTGCCCTTGATTCTCAGGCGTCATGACATCATAAATACTCCGGAATAAGAAAGCCTGTTCCGGAATAAAATTCGTCAGCATTCCAAAAGTCCCATTACCTGTAGTAGGTTTCGAATTAAAAACCTTGTTCCCAAAGGGAGCCTGACCAATCAGTACTTCTTTTGGTAATTGAATATCTTGGCCATATCCTTCTGGAGATACAGTTTGTGAAAAAATCTCAACCCCATCTGATTGCCGAACAATGCGGAAATAAACATCCATTGCCTTATGCTTTTCCGGGTCTATCTCACTGATATCAATCGACATGGTCGCATAGTAACCAAGTGACTCTCCTTGTTTATTCACAAAGTCCCAAATACCAAATGTATAACGATTGGTGTAGGGTTCACCTAAAAAATTTTTCAACTCTTCAGGCGAAAATCTTAAGAGATCTTTATCTAGATGAGGATCCTTAGCATATCCTGGTGTGTCCAGTGTAGGATCTTCTACACTCGCACCATTGGGATCTTCTGGGTTCGGGGTCATATCCAATACATCATCAGCCAAGTATGTTTCCTCAGCTAGAGGAGCCAACTGAGCAGAGATCGCAGGTTTCCCATCTACATTTGTATTTCCCACAAAACCTGCAGCTGTCAAGGTCGTCATCATCTCATCGACAGCTTTCTCCAAACGATCGCGCTGGTCAGCATAAGCTTGAGCACTGGCATTGGTCTGGATCAAGTTATTGCTTGCAGTCACTTCAGCCTGCACTTTGTTAATGACCGCTTCGACCACTGCTCGGCGATCGGTGTCTGTCATTTTAGATGCGTAATTGCCTGCAATTTCCTGTAGCAATTCAGCTTCTGAGGTATTTTGTTCTAAAACAGTGGCTTCTTCTAAACTAGTCGGCTCTTCAATACCTGCTTCTGACTCTAGAGCTTGAGCAGACTCGCTAAGTGCCGTTGATAATGCAGTTGATCCAACTTCGCTCAAAGACAAAGACGTGGATTCACTGATCGAAGCAGACGCACTCTCAGATGTAGAAAAACTAGTTGATTCTGAAACAGAGCTGGATTCTGAAGGCTGGCTTGAGGTTTTCGCTAAGACCACACTATCTGCTTCTGCCAAGGTTTCCTCTTTTGTCTCAGAAACCGTTGGTGCAAGTGATGTTGCATCCTCCGCCTTAGCAGTCGTAGCAATCACAGCACCACCAAAAACAGTCCCTACCGTAATCAAACCTTTTAAGAAGGCTTGGTTATGCTTTTGACTTTCTATTTGATCTTGCTGTACGTTGGCAATGATGGTCTCCTCCACTTGCCCACGCACCACGCGAAAGAGGCCTAGAGCAGCCGTTGATGCCCGAAGCCAATTTTTTCCTGATTTAATTAATTTGAAGCGTACGACACGATCTGTTTCACGAAAGTTTCCTTTTGAACGCTTAAATTGCATGATATTCCCCTTACATTGTAGTCATTATTAATTATACAGGAATACTACGTAGATTCAAGTAATTTGCTACAAAAAACTTCTATATTATTGTTTAATTTTCAAATTTTTTTGTAACACATTAAAAACACCTCATTCTACTAGAAAAAAAGTGAATCTCCTATGAGATTCACTCGAAAAAATGATTTTTCCTACTAGATCAGTTCCCTTTCTTTTTACGTCGGGTAAGTCCAGCAATTCCAGCTAACCCTGTAACTACTCCGAGAAGAGCTGATGTTACAGATCCTGTTTCGCCAGTATTCGGAAGGGCCACAGACTGGCTGTGTTTTTGTGATCCACTTGCTGTTTCTGATACAGACAATGACTCTGAACGAGAAATTGATTGGCTCATTGAGTTAGAGTATGAACCGCTACCAGATGTTGATCCTGATTGTAATTGACTCACTGAAACTGAAGTACTTACTGATGTTGAAGTTAATTCAGGTGCAGAGGTACTCAATGATGCTGACTCTGATGCAGATACTGATGTCGAAACCGAAAGCGAAGTAGAGACTGACTGGCTTTCTGATACTGAACTGCTCAACGATGCTGACATTGATTCGGATGTCGAGATTGATTCAGACGTAGACGCTGACAAGGACGCTGAAACTGATTCAGATACAGAAATCGATTCGGACATTGAGACTGATTCAGAGGTTGAGACTGATTCTGAGGTAGAGGCCGACTCAGAGGCTGATGCTGACTCAGATACAGAAACTGATTCAGACGTTAATACTGATTCTGATGTAGACACCGATTCAGACGTTGACACAGATTCTGATGTTGAAACTGACTCAGACGCTGAAACTGACTCAGACGCTGACAATGACTCGGACACAGATGCCGATTCGGATGTTGACACAGATTCAGACGTTGATACTGATTCTGATGTTGACACTGATTCAGACGCAGAAACTGACTCAGAGGCTGATGCTGATTCTGACGTAGAAACCGATTCTGATACAGAAACGGACTCTGAGGTCGATACTGATTCAGAGGTAGAAACCGACTCGGATGCTGAAACTGATTCAGACGCAGAAACTGACTCCGATGTCGAGATTGATTCAGACGCAGAAACTGACTCCGATGTTGATACCGACGCAGAGGCTGAAACTGATTCTGATGTCGACACTGATTCAGATGCTGAGACTGATTGGCTTACTGAAGTTGAAGCTGATTCGGACACTGATACTGATTCAGAGGTAGAAACCGATTCGGATGTAGACACTGACTCAGAGGCTGACAATGATTCAGATGTCGAGATTGATTCAGACGTTGATACTGACTCGGATACCGACTCAGACGCCGAGACTGATTCAGAGGTTGATGCTGACTCAGATGCAGACAATGATTCTGACGCTGAGACTGACTCCGATGTTGATGCCGATTCAGAAGTAGACACTGATTCGGATGCAGATGCCGATTCAGACGCTGACTCGGATGCAGAAACTGATTCTGAGGTGGACACTGATTCAGATACAGAAACCGATTCGGACGTTGACACTGATTCAGATACAGAAACCGATTCGGACGTTGACACTGACTCAGATACAGAAACCGATTCGGACGTTGACACTGACTCAGATGTCGATACTGATTCGGACGCAGATTCTGACTCAGACGCTGACTCGGATGCAGAAACTGATTCTGAGGTGGACGCTGATTCAGATACAGAAACCGATTCGGACGTTGACACTGACTCAGATGTCGATACTGATTCGGACGTTAATACTGATTCTGATGTAGACACCGATTCAGACGTTGACACAGATTCTGATGTTGAAACTGACTCAGACGCTGAAACTGACTCAGACGCTGACAATGACTCGGACACAGATGCCGATTCGGATGTTGACACAGATTCAGATGTTGATACTGATTCTGATGTTGACACTGATTCAGACGCAGAAACTGACTCAGAGGCTGATGCTGATTCTGACGTAGAAACCGATTCTGATACAGAAACGGACTCTGAGGTCGATACTGATTCAGAGGTAGAAACCGACTCGGATGCTGAAACTGATTCAGACGCAGAAACTGACTCCGATGTCGAGATTGATTCAGACGCAGAAACTGACTCCGATATTGATACCGACGCAGAGGCTGAAACTGATTCTGATGTCGACACTGATTCAGATGCTGAGACTGATTGGCTTACTGAAGTTGAAGCTGATTCGGACACTGATACTGATTCAGAGGTAGAAACCGATTCGGATGTAGACACTGACTCAGAGGCTGACAATGATTCAGATGTCGAGATTGATTCAGACGTTGATACTGACTCGGATACCGACTCAGACGCCGAGACTGATTCAGAGGTTGATGCTGACTCAGATGCAGACAATGATTCTGACGCTGAGACTGACTCCGATGTTGATGCCGATTCAGAAGTAGACACTGATTCGGATGCAGATGCCGATTCAGACGCTGACTCGGATGCAGAAACTGATTCTGAGGTGGACACTGATTCAGATACAGAAACCGATTCGGACGTTGACACTGATTCAGATACAGAAACCGATTCGGACGTTGACACTGACTCAGATGTCGATACTGATTCGGACGCAGATTCTGACTCAGACGCTGACTCGGATGCAGAAACTGATTCTGAGGTGGACGCTGATTCAGATACAGAAACCGATTCGGACGTTGACACTGACTCAGATGTCGATACTGATTCGGACGTTGACACTGACTCAGATGTCGATACTGATTCGGACGCTGATTCTGAATCAGACGCTGATACTGATTCGGATGTAGACACCGATTCAGACGTAGAAACCGATTTACTTACTGAGGTTGAAGCTGATTCAGATGCTGACACTGATTGGCTTACTGAGGTTGAAGCTGATTCAGATGCTGACACTGATTGGCTTACTGAGGTTGAAGCTGATTCGGACACTGATACTGATTCTGACGTTGACACTGATTCAGATGTTGACGCTGACTCAGACGCCGAAACCGATTCTGATATTGACGCTGATTCTGACGTAGAAACCGATTCGGATACAGATACCGATTCTGACGTAGAAACCGATTCGGATACAGATGCCGATTCTGAGGTTGACACTGATTCTGATGTTGACACCGATTCAGACGTAGACACTGATTCGGATGTTGACGCTGACTCGGACGCAGAGGCTGATTCAGAGACTGAGGTTGACACCGATTCAGAAGTTGAAACTGACTCGGACGCGGACAATGACTCGGATGTCGATACTGATTCAGAGGTTGAGACCGACTCAGATGTTGAGACTGATTCAGATACAGAAACTGACTCGGATGTCGAGACTGATTCTGATGTTGAAACTGACTCAGAAGTCGATACTGATTCTGATGTTGAAACTGACTCAGATGCCGAGACTGATTCAGACGTTAAAACTGATTCAGATACAGAAACTGACTCGGATGTCGAGACTGATTCGGACACTGAGGCTGATTCAGAAGCAGATGCTGATTCGGATGTTGATTCAGACTCTGATGTCAAAACTGATTCTGATGTTGACAATGATTCGGAAGTCGAAACAGATTCAGAAGTAGACACTGATTCTGATACAGAAACCGATTCAGACGCTGAAACTGATTCGGACGTTGATACTGAATCAGACGTTGATACAGATTCTGATGTAGATGCTGACTCGGATGCCGATACTGATTCCGATACAGAAACAGACTTGGAAGTCGACACCGATTCAGAAGTCGAAACGGACTCGGATGCAGATGCTGAAACTGACTCAGACGTTGAGACTGATTCGGATGCAGAGGCTGATTCTGAAGTAGACACTGATTCAGAAGCAGAGGCTGACTCAGAGGTAGAGACTGACTCGGATGTTGACACTGACTCTGATATAGATACCGACTCTGACGTCGAGACTGATTCAGACGTAGATACTGATTCGGACGTTGAGACTGACTCTGACGCGGACAATGACTCGGATGTCGACACTGATTCAGACGTTGACACTGATTCAGACGCTGACACTGACTCGGACGTTGAAACTGATTCAGACGCTGATACCGACTCAGACGTTGAAACTGATTCAGAAGCAGAGGCTGACTCAGACGTTGACACTGATTCGGATGTTGATTCAGACTCTGATGTCGAAACTGATTCTGATGTTGACAATGATTCGGAAGTCGAAACAGATTCAGAAGTAGACACTGATTCTGATACAGAAACCGATTCTGACGTCGATACCGATTCAGAGACTGAAACTGACTCAGATGTCGATACTGATTCTGACGCTGAGGCTGATTCTGATGCCGATTCTGACGTAGATACTGACTCAGACGCTGAGACTGACTCTGATGTTGAGGCCGATTCTGATGTAGATGCTGACTCGGACGCTGAGACCGATTCAGAAGCTGATGCTGACTCCGATGCTGATACAGATTCCGACGTTGATACAGATTCCGACGCTGAAACTGACTCGGATGTCGATACAGACTCAGATGTTGATTCAGACTCTGAAGTCGATACTGATTCTGAGGTTGAAACTGACTCAGAGGTTGAAACCGATTCTGATGTATATACTGATTCTGACGCTGATACTGACTCGGATGTCGAGAGTGATTCAGAAGCAGATGCTGATTCGGACGTTGAAACTGATTCAGACGCTGACAATGATTCAGACGTAGAGACTGATTCGGATGTTGATACTGATTCGGATGTTGATACCGACTCAGACGCTGATACCGACTCAGACGCTGACACTGATTCGGACGTTGAAACTGATTCAGATGTTGACACTGATTCAGATGTTGAGACTGACTCAGATGCAGATACTGACTCGGAAGTCGATACTGACTCAGATGCAGATACTGATTCGGAAGTCGACACCGACTCAGATGTTGAAACCGACACCGAAGTAGAGGCTGATTGACTCTCTAATACGGAAGTGCTCAACGATGCTGATTTTCTAGCGGACTCACTCAAAGATACTGATGCAGACTCCGACTGCGATTGACTCACTGATTTTGAAGCCGACTCGCGAGTAGATTGACTTAGTGACTCTGATGCCAACTGTGATAGCGATGCTGAAGCTGACTGACTCACTGAAACAGAGGCGCTCGTTGAAGCGGATGTCGAACTTGAGATAGACTGGCTAACCACCTTGGATACACTCGCCGATACTGAAGCAGACTGCAAGTCACTGACACTTGCAGAAGCTGACTCTGAAACCTTCACAGATTCAGATTTTCTTACCGATACAGATTGACTCGTTGAAGCGGATTGAGATTGAGAAACCTCCTTGCTCAACGATTGACTGCGAGATAAACTAGCTTGAGCTGAGACACTTGCCGATGCTGATTGACTCAATGAAGCCGACAAACTTTGCGAACGGACTGAACTCAGAGACTGGCTTAATGAAATGCTCTGCTGTGTCGATACGCTCTGTGATTGCTTCGCACTTAAAGACTGACTGATCGATTGCGAAGTCTTCGTAGACGCACTCTGACTGTTTGATACAGACTGACTGTGATCGCTATCTGACAGTTTCACCGCTACGACATTGGTCGTACTATCTTTATAAGTAATGGTGACTGTACCATCACTATTAACCGTATAGGACTTAATCCGGTTGGCTACCTCTGGATTAACAGCCGACACAGCAGCAATCACCTTGCTCTTATCTGTATCTGTCAATGCAGTTAGACTCGTCACCTGAATAGTGCTTGTCGGCGCCACACCTGGCGTACGATCAGCGAGACGCCCTTGGGTAATCCGAATCTCACCCAAACCGTTTGGACGGTTCATATTGGAGGCATTGTCAATAGCCGCGACGTTGCGTTGCCATGTATTTCGGTAGGTATGGTAAAGGTCATCCTTCAAATGAATGGTCGTTGTGATGGTTGCAGGGTTCGCACTGGTAGCCGTAATATCGCCCGTGATAGGAGCAATATCACCTGTTCCATACTGGCTGCCACCAAAGAAATTCCCGTTCAAGGCATTGTCGTTCAGATCCGCTCGTGCAACGACTTTCATTTCTTTCAACTTGCCACTGTCATCAGTAGCTGTAAAGGTCACAACCGCATCATCACCAGCGTAAATAGTATAATTCTTCCCACCACCTTCGAGAGGCGTAAACTTAGGTTCCACACCATCGACAGTCAACTTGGCCGTCACTTCAGGACGCGTTCCGTCAGTTACAGCCACGGAATTACTGGCATCTGAATACACCGCATAATCACCATACATGATGCGAGCTTTGGCTGTTACACCACCCGTTTGTAACTTAACAGTCGGCGTCACAATCGCTTGACCCGAAGCATCTGCCACAGCTGTTCCCACTTCGTCGTCATTATTGTATAGAACGACTGTAGAACCTGGCTCAGCTCCCGTCACCGTTACAGGCGTCTGTGTGTAAGCCTTATCCAATAATCTCGTTTCAACAGTTGGTGCTGCTAGTCGCTTCATTGGAGCCGTCACATCATTAGTGGTGTTATCTTTATAAGTAATGGTTACCACACCAGATGATGAAACGGAATAAGATTTAAAATCCTTTGAAGTGGCAATATTTGGGTTAGCAGTCTTAAAGGCCTCCCAAACCTTCTCTTTTTCAGCCTGAGCTAGACTACTTGTGTCATTAACAAAAGTACTCGTTGTCACCGCCGTAATCGGATTACGAATACCATCATTTTGCGGCAAGACCTGAATGCGTAGCGTGCGTGTCACTGACTGCTTAGCCGTATTAGTCACTACAAAAGAAACATTATAAATTTTCCCAGGCGTTGCGACCTCTGTCTGCCCAACAGTTCCCATGATATTAAAGGCCACTGCACTATTTTTCAAGGCCGATGTTTGCGGAACATTAATGCCATTCACACGGTCACTACCAGAAGCGTAGCCAATGCTTTTAATACTATTTCGTGTAGGATTGGTTTCCACAACATTATAAGCCTGATTAATGTAATCAGAGTTATACACAGAAATCAAGGCATTGTTAGCCAGACCTAAATTATACTGAGGCGCACGGAGACTGGTATCAGCATCTATACGATTCCCGTTACGCGGATCCCGTTGACCAGATGTCGCACGAAGCACCGCATTGACCAAGCGATTCCGAGCACTCTTGGCTTGACTTTCTACAGCATCCATTTGGATTGCGGGATTGGACAAACCAGTACGAATTGCTTCTAAAGCCAGATCTCCACTTTCAATAGCAGATTCTGTCCCAGGAATTTCCAAAGCCTGCGCACGATAGGTGTATAAATCCAAAGCCAAAACTTGCAGACGCTTCACCTGATCTTCTGAGCGAGTGTTTTGTGCCTCTGCTACTTTCTCACTCGTTTCAGAAGTAGCTACATGAATAGCGTTATTCTCTGAGAGAGTGCTACTAGCAGTTTCTGATGTGGACTGACTCGCTGAATGACTAACAACATGAGATTCACTCAAAGAAACCGACTGAGAAAGTGAACTGCTTTCTGAAAGCAACTGACTGCCTGACTTCGAGAGTGATTCAGATTCGCTAGCAGACTGACTCGCTGACACAGAGTCTGTGGTAGACGTCGTCCCCAAAACAAGACTATCCGAACCCGCTACACCAGTCGATGGGCTGATTTCAGACCCAACAGTCGCATTCATCTCATTTTCCTCAGCAAATACTGGATTGGCAACCGTGGTCGCCCCAGCCAGAGCTCCTAGCACAACCAGCCCTTTGACCAGATCTGCAGGCATCGAGTGTGATGAGGCTTCGTATTGAACCACGATCTTTTCATCTACACCACCTCGCATGACACGAAATAGGCCTAACCGAGAAACAGATGCCCGTACCCAATTCTTTCCTGATTTGATTAATTTATAACGTGTGATTCGCTCCGTTTCGCGAAAATCACCCTTCGAACGTTTAAAAAACATGTCCGCTCCTTAAATTTTAGATATCAAGTTATTATACATTATTTTTTCCCTAATGTAACTAATTAAGACCATTTTCTGATACGAAAACAATACACAAAAAGAGAACCCGGAGGTTCTCTTTTTGGATCCTTTTTCATTGACCACATACCTGAAATGATCGAATCAAATTAGGATAGAAGATTATTTTTCATCTTCTTTTTTGCGACGACCAAGAACAGCCGCTCCAGCAAGTCCTGCAACCGCTCCAAGAAGAGCTGATGTTACAGATGTTGTTTCACCAGTATTTGGAAGTGCTACAGATTCGCTGTGTTTTTGTGATCCATTTGCTGATTCTGATGTAGACAATGACTCTGAACCAGAAGCTGATTGACTCATTGAGTTAGAGTATGAACCACTAGCAGAAGTAGATCCTGATTGACTCATTGAGTTAGAGTATGAACCACTAGCAGATGTTGATCCTGATTGGCTCATTGAGTTAGAGTATGAACCGCTACCAGATGTTGATCCTGAGTGTGATTGTGATTGGCTAACTGAAACTGAAGTACTTACTGATGTTGAAGTTGATTCAGACGCAGATACTGATTGACTTACTGATGTTGAAGTTGATTCAGATGCAGACACTGATTGACTTACTGATGTTGAAGTTGATTCAGATGCAGACACTGATTGACTTACTGATGTTGAAGTTGATTCAGATGCTGATACTGATTGACTTACTGATGTTGAAGTTGATTCAGATGCTGATACTGATTGACTTACTGATGTTGAAGTTGATTCAGACGCAGATACTGATTGACTTACTGATGTTGAAGCTGATTCAGATGCTGATACTGATTGACTTACTGATGTTGAAGTTGATTCAGACGCAGATACTGATTGACTTACTGATGTTGAAGCTGATTCAGATGCTGATGTACTCAATGATGCTGATTGGCTTGCTGATGTTGAAGCTGATTCAGATGCTGATGTACTCAATGATGCTGATTGGCTTGCTGACGTTGAAGCTGATTCAGATGCTGATGTACTCAATGATGCTGATTGGCTTGCTGATGTTGAAGCTGATTCAGATGCTGATGTACTCAATGATGCTGATTGGCTTGCTGATGTTGAAGCTGATTCAGATGCTGATGTACTCAATGATGCTGATTGGCTTGCTGATGTTGAAGCTGATTCAGATGCTGATGTACTCAATGATGCTGATTGGCTTGCTGATGTTGAAGCTGATTCAGACGCTGATGTACTCAATGATGCTGATTGGCTTGCTGACGTTGATGCACTTGTTGAAGCCGATGTGCTCAATGATGCTGATTGGCTTGCTGACGTTGATGCTGATTCAGACGCTGACGTTGATGCTGATTCAGACAATGATTCAGATACTGATACTGATTCGCTCAATGATACTGATGCTGACTCAGATTGTGATTCTGAAATAGATTGTGATGCTGACTCAGATGCAGACGCTGATTCGCTCAATGATGCTGATTGGCTTAGTGATGTTGAAGCTGATTCAGACGCTGACGTTGAAGCTGATTCAGACAATGATTCAGATACTGATACTGATTCGCTCAATGATACTGATGCTGACTCAGATTGTGATTCTGAAATAGATTGTGAAGCTGACTCAGATGCTGATGCTGAAGTGCTCAATGATGCTGATTGACTTGCTGATGTTGAAGCACTTACTGAAGCCGATGTGCTCAATGATGCTGATTGGCTTGCTGACGTTGATGCACTTACTGAAGCCGATGTGCTCAATGATGCTGATTGGCTTGCTGATGTTGATGCACTTACTGAAGCCGATGTGCTCAATGATGCTGATTGGCTTGCTGATGTTGATGCACTTACTGAAGCCGATGTGCTCAATGATGCTGATTGGCTTGCTGATGTTGATGCACTTACTGAAGCCGATGTGCTCAATGACGCTGATTGGCTTGCTGATGTTGATGCACTTGTTGAAGCCGATGCACTCAATGATGCTGATTGGCTTGCTGATGTTGATGCTGATTCAGATGCTGATGTTGATGCTGATTCAGACAATGATTCAGACAATGATGCTGATTCAGATGCTGAGATTGAAGCTGATTCAGACAATGATTCAGACAATGACACTGATTCAGATAATGAAATTGATGCTGACTCAGAACGTGATTCTGAAATAGATTGTGACGCTGATTCAGTATTTGATTCAGAGTTGCTTTGAGTTGTTGATGCACTTACTGAAGCTGACGTGCTCAATGATGCTGATTGGCTTGCTGATGTTGATGCACTTGTTGAAGCCGATGTGCTCAATGATGCTGATTGACTTGCTGACGTTGATGCACTTGTTGAAGCCGATGTGCTCAATGATGCTGATTGGCTTGCTGAGGTTGATGCACTTGTTGAAGCCGATGTGCTCAATGATACTGATTGGCTTGCTGATGTTGATGCACTTGTTGAAGCCGATGTACTCAATGATGCTGATTGACTTGCTGAGGTTGATGCACTTGTTGAAGCCGATGTGCTCAATGATACTGATTGACTTGTTGATGTTGATGCTGATTCACGTGTCGATTCGCTCAACGATGCTGATGCAGATTCAGAAATTGATTTAGAAGTCTTTTCAGATGTTGATTGTGATTGTGAAACAGATTGTGACTTAGAAACAACTTCTGATTCAGATAATGATTGTGAGTTAGATTGCGATTGTGATTGTGATGCTGACTCAGAATCATTCATCTTACGGTAGTAGTGTACGGTATCACCAGATGGTTTTTCACTTGCATCTGGAATTGAGTATTGGTTACCAAATCCACCAGTAGTCTTCTTTGGATTACCGAAAGAATCAGTGACAATCTTACCTGTTGCTTTATCGATAGCATATTTCGTACGTCCACCGATAACATTTTGCGTATTACCACCAGGCACAGCACTTGCAGTTCCCTTAGGTTCATCAACGAACATATAATTTGCATCGTTGTAATGACCAGCTGTAAACCAACCTGTAATATATACTAAACCTTCATTTGGTTTATCTGGATTGTGCCATGGAGAAACAGACAATTGGTAGTCACCGTTCTTGCTTGAAACGAGACGTTTATCAGCTTCCATGTTTGTTGCTGCAGGAATATACTTGTCACCTGGTTTAATCACTGGAGTAGTGTAAACAAGTGTATATCCAGTTGTATCAGTGTTATCTGCCATTACTGATTCATTATAAGTAGAAACAGCAGATGGATCCAATACATAAATCTTAGTAACTGTTGAACCATCGTTGTCAACAATTTCACGAATACGTTTTACGTAGTAATGTTGACGGCTACCCTTGAGTTCGGCATATTTAGTACCTACAGTGTTACCTAATTCACCAGACATAGTTGAAGAATCAGCCTGTTGATACAAAACATAACCATCAAATGTACGAGGATTTGATGCAGTGTAGTCTTGACCTTGGATACCTGTTTGAGTATATGAAGCAAGTTCTGTTTCATTACCAGTCGGTTTGTAACTTTGAGTTGTTGTATCTGCTTTAGAACGTGATGCATCAAAAGTTGATGAAGCTGTATCAACCACTTTATAGTGAGTTGTTTGATTCATCTTGGTTGATGGTACAGCAATTTCAACGTTCGGTTTCTTTTCACCTTGGTTAGCAGGTGTAAGGTAGTCATAGACTTGCTCTGTCTTGTAATCAAAACCACTAGGGTTCAAATCTTCATTGTGCTTGATAATGATATCGACACTAGACGGATTTCCATCAGTAGAAGCATTATAAACAAGGTATGGATAGTACTTCTGACTTGAAAGGTCACCAAGATTGATTTCTTTGGCAGCAACAGCATTACTTAATGTTGTATTCGCAACTTCACTACCAGTTGTTTTATCAACCAAACGAACAAATACATTTGGATTTGATGCACTATTTGTCTTGTCTACAGACAATGTGATGTAATAGTTTTTGTTGTAAAGTTGGTTGTATGAAGAAAGATTCCAAATACCAAATGTCAAACGACCTGAAGTTGGGTCAGCTGCGTATCCTGATGGGATAGTTTGGGGACGATCTGTAAGGGTCGCACCGTTTGGATCTGACATTCCTGGCGTTACACTAACACCAGATGGATTTGTGCTTGAAGTAGCAATAGCATCCAATTGTGCGTAAACTGCTGGAGCACCATTTACTGTTGTGTTACCAGTAAATCCTGCTGCAGTCAAGGTTACCATCATGTCATCTACTGACTTGCTCAAACGTTCGCGTTGCTCAGCGTATGATTGAGCTGAAGCATTAGCGTTGATCAAGCTGTTGCTTGCTGTCAATTCTGTTTGAACTTTAGCGATTGCTGCATCAAGTGCTGCTTTCTTTTCTGGAGCTGAAACAGTAGCTGAGTAGTCTCCTGCGATCTTGTTCAACAAGGCTGCTTCTGAAGTGTTTTGTTCTAGGACAACTTTATCTTCAGATTTAGTAGCTGTTGTAGATGCTTCTGAAGCTGCTTCAGATTCTGTTGCTACAGCTGATTCACTAAGAGCAGCTGAAAGTTCTGCAGATCCTTGTTCGCTCAATGAAGCTGACTCAGATACAGAGACACTTACAGATGTTGAAGTGCTTGCTGATGTTGATGCACTTGCTGATTCTGTTGTAGATTCAGTAGTTGATTGAGTAGTTGAAGTTGTACCAAGTACAGTACTTCCTCGTTCTACAAGAGCTTGGCTTGAAAGCTCAGATGCTGTTGCAACGTCTGAACCATTTTCATCAGCTTTAGCAGTATTCGCTACTGTAGCTGCACCAAGAACAGCCCCTGCTGCCACGATCCCTTTGAGCAAGCCTCGGCTTGTCATTTCTGTTGCTGATACTTCATCTTCACGAACTTCAGCTACTACAGTTTCTTCGACCTGACCGCGGATGACTTTCAAAAGACCAAAGTTAGAAGTTGCTGCACGCAACCAGTTCTTACCCGACTTGATCAATTTAAAACGAGTCACACGATCCGTTTCACGGAATTCACCGTTCGAACGCTTAAAAAACATTTCTGTCTCCTTAATACATTTTTTATTTCCTTTATATTATAGACTACTTTTCAAATATTTCAAGCAATTATTCTCAATTATTACTATTTTTTTAAAAATTTTTTTCTTTATATAAAGAAATCCGTTTTCATATGTTTTTTTGTTGAACTGGGGCATTTTTTTAAAAATCTTTTTCTAAAATAAAACTTTGATATCAAAAACAAAAACCCCATTTAAATGAGGCTTTTAGAATGTAGACAAACTATTTTAAAGTAAAATAAGTTAAGTGATTCTGCAAAAAACAAAATTGAGTTCCAATAGTTAAATCGATTAAATAAAATACTGAAACTTTCCGCTGTGAGAAAAGTGCCTGAAACAATAACGTTTCAGGCACTTGGAATTATTGAGAGTAAAACAGTTTGGGAAACTGTTTTAGCCTGAGCCCAGAAATTAAAGAGCGAAGGGGCTCAATATGAATTGAACACGGGCTGCGGATTGTGTCAAAAAGATAAGTTCTCCTAGAATCGAAAGATTCTGCGTCAAACTTCCTATTTTGACTTTATCCGCAGACGCCCTTAGTATCTTGATTTAGTCATGGAACTTCAAAGAAGTTCGCTGACGTCCGTACTCACCTAAGGAAAGTTTTTAAGATGATTTTATCTTCAATCTGAAAACCTCATGTAAATGAGGTTTTCACGGTTATCTGATTTTTTCCAACATGCTTTCAATGTGTTGGATGGATTTTTCGCGTCCAAGCAAGTAGATGGTATCTGGCAATTCAGGACCATGCATTTCACCTGAAACGGCAATACGGATTGGCATAAAGAGATTCTTTCCTTTGATACCAGTTTCCTTTTGGACCGCTTTGATTTGTGGGAAGATATTTTCTACCACAAACTCATCGTCTGACATGGCTTCGAGTTTGGCCTTAAAGGCTTCAAGTACAGTCGGAACCGTTTCACCAGCCATGACTTCTCGCTCAGCGTCTGTCAATTCTGGGAAGTCTGAGAAGAAAAGGTCTGTCAATGGAACGATTTCGTCCACTGACTTCATTTGTGGCTTGTAGAGTTCTACAAACTTCTCAGCCTTGTCTGTCAAACGACCTGCTTCTTCGAGGAATGGCTTGGCCATTTCAAAGATAGTCGCAAGATCCGCATTCTTGATATACTCATTGCTCATCCAGTCCATTTTCTTCTGGTCGAAAGCAGCTGGAGACTTGCTGAGACGATGTTCATCAAAGAGCTTGATGAGTTCTTCGCGAGAGAAGATTTCGTCTTCCCCACCAGGGTTCCAACCAAGAAGAGCGATGAAGTTAAAGACTGCTTCTGGAAGGTAGCCCTTCTTACGGTAATCTTCGATAAATTGAAGGGTGTTGGTGTCCCGTTTAGACAACTTCTTACCTGTTTCAGAGTTGATGATCAAAGTCATGTGTCCAAACTCAGGTGCTTCCCATCCAAGAGCTTCATAGACCATGAGCTGTTTTGGGGTGTTGGCAATGTGGTCGTCTCCACGGATGACGTGAGAGATTTGCATGTCGTGGTCATCGATCACAACGGCAAAGTTGTAAGTTGGGTAGCCATCTTTCTTCTGGATGACCCAATCCCCACCGATATTACCACCTTCAAACTCGATATCGCCTTTGACCATATCATGCCACTTGTAGATACCAGACTCATTCACTGCCAAACGAACCGTTGGAATCACACCCGCTGCTTCACGTTCTGCAACGTAAGCAGCTTTTTCTTCCTCGCTCATGCCAAGGTATTCGTTGATGTAGCGAGGTGTTTCACCTGCTGCTTCTTGGCGTTCACGTTCAGCTGCCAACTCTTCTTCAGTGACGTAAGATTTGTAAGCTTTTCCTTCCGCCAAGAGTTGGTCGATGTATGTTTGATAGAGTTCCAAACGTTCAGACTGGCGGTAGTTTTCATGCGTCTCAGGACTTTCATCCCAGTCCATGCCCAACCAACGCAGGTTTTCAAGCTGTGAACGTTCTCCGTCTTCGACGTGACGTTTGCGGTCTGTATCCTCGATACGGATGATAAAGGTTCCACCATGGTGACGCGCATACAAGTAGTTAAACAATGCTGTACGAGCATTTCCGATGTGTAGTAGCCCTGTTGGACTTGGTGCATAACGCACACGAATATCTTTTGCCATATTTCTCTCCTCTTATCTTGTTCGCTATTTCTAGCTCATTTTCAATCGTTCCTATTATACCACAAAGAAAGCAGGACTGAAATGAATAAGTGACCTTTCTAGTCTTTCTTCCTATATGTATGAAAAGAGAGTGGGACTGAAATCGGTAATTCGTTAGAATTCGATTTCGTCGTCCCACCTCCGCACAGTTGAGTAGGGCTGTAAAAGCTGATGAAATCAGCGTAGTAGAGCCCACTCAACCACTGCGTCTTGCTCGACAATCCAAAAACAATTGAGAGGCTAGGACTTTTGTCCCAGCCTCATATCCAATCTATTGGTATCTTATTTTAACCGTTCTTCCAATTCAAAGTCGATTGGTAGGGTTTGTAAAAAGTGCTCCAACTCACGTTCCCAGTAGAACCATTCGTGCTTGCCTGGACTGTGGGTATAAGTGACATCCAAACCTAACTTTTCTAGTTCCTTGACTTCAAAATTATTGGCCTCATAAAGGAAATCCTGCTCCCCACACCAGATCCAGAGTTTTGTCTTCTTATCTGAAAACTTCTTGGCAGCAGTCTCTAGCGAATAGGGACTGGTCGTCCAATCCTCAATCTCTCCAAAAATTCCCTTCCAAAAAGCTGGTTGTTCCAAGTCATTGTTTTCAAAATCCCGATCGTGAAAACTAAGTGCTCCAGAGAAACTCGCAGCTCGAGAGAAACGATTTGTCTTGAGGGCCAAGAGCATTGATCCATAGCCGCCCATGGATAGACCCGCAATAAAGGTTTTCTCCCGTTTCTTAGTCATATTCGGGAAGAAGCGAGAAAGAGTCTCTGGCAATTCTTTCGCAATGGCCGTGTAGTAGTTGTAGCCATACTGGGTATCGGTGTAAAAGCCATTATTGGTGTTAGGTAGGACCACGATCAGATTGGTATTGCGCAGGATGCGCTCCACATTGGTCCGCTTCAACCAAGAGTGGTGATTGCCATTCATCCCGTGTAAGAGATAGAGAACCGGAATATCCGTATCTGCCGGATCTTCCACGCGCGATGCATCGGGATAAAGAACGGACACCCCCCACTCCATCTTCAAGGCTTCTGAATAATACTCAATCTGCATAACTGCCATTTGCTTCCCTCTTTCTACTGTTAAAAACACTCGGCAAGCCTTCGGCTGCCAAGCGTTTCCATTTCTTCCATTATTTTACTTCCATCACGACTGGTAGGATGGCTGGACGACGTTTGGTTTGTTCAAATAAGAACTTAGACAAGTTGTCGCGCACCAAACCTTTTAACTCACCCCAGTCAAAGCTATCTTGATTCAAATAATCTTCGACGCTTTGGTTGACCAATTCGCAACTTTCACGAAGAATATCCCGACTTTTCTTGACATAGACAAAACCACGAGTGTGCACGCGCGCTTTGGAAATAATTTTCTTCTCTTTGCGATTCACTGTGATCGCCACGATAAAGATCCCGTCTTCTGACAAGACCTTGCGGTCACGAAGGACAATATTGCCCACATCACCAATGGCATTCCCATCGATCATGACATCTCCCGCTGAGACGCTACCGGCAGGAACGAAGTCACCCTTTTCATACTCCATTACCGTTCCGCGTTTTGGAATAAAGATGTTTTCAGGCAAGATACCGACTTCCATCGCCACCCGCGCATGAGCATCCAATTCACGGTATTCCCCTTGGATCGGGAAGAGATATTTAGGACGAAGAAGGTTGATCATCAACTGCAAGTCCCGTGCGTTTCCGTGACCAGATACGCGTAAGCTGGACGTGATCAATTTGACAACTCCACCTGCTTGGTAGATCATGTTTTCTACACGAGCTACCACTGCTTCTTTGGCAATCGATGGCGTTGTAACGATGTAGACCAAGTCTCCATCTTTGATTTCCACATAGCGGTGACGACCAATCGACATCTTGCGCAAACCATTGATCGGCTCACCCATTCGGCCTGTTTCCAAAATGATCAATTCATGATCCTCGAAACGGCTCATTTCTTTTGGCTTGATCAAGAGTTTTTCATTAGCAAGAGACAATTTGTTCAAGCGAATGGCTGTGCGGACGATGTTTTCCACATCGAACCCTGTCAAGACCACCCGACGGCCAGTCTCAGCTGCAGCGTCAAAGACCTGCTGGATCCGAGAAAGGTTGCTGGCTACCGCCGCCACGATCACACGACCATCCCAGTCTGCAATCGTATCTAAGATAGCATCGCCCACTTCTTGCTCACTGGCAACTTGAATCTTGCTATCCGCATTGGCTGAATCACTCAAGAGGGCAAGCACACCTTCGCGTCCAATCTCAGCTAGGCGAGCAAAGTCCGTCGCATAAGACTCGCTGGCAGTTTGGTCAAATTTAAAGTCTCCTGTGTAGACGATATTGCCCTCAGGAGTGCCAATCACAATCCCGATACTTTCAGGGATGGAGTGGGTTGTTTGAAAGAAAGAGACGACGGCATCACCAAAATCAATCTCAGAATTCTGATCGATGACATGGAAGTCGTTAAATTTCTTCACACTGTCATTGCTTTTGACAAAGAGTTTAGCCAACTCAATGGTCAACTCTGTCCCGAATACAGGAACTTTGGCTTCGGCCAAAAGATAAGGCAAGGCCCCAATGGCATCCGCGTGACCATGGGTCAAGAAAACACCCGCAATGCGGTCCTTGTTTTCAAATAGATAATCCATGTTTGGGATAACGACATCCACCCCAAGTTGCTCATTTTCTGGATACTTCAAACCTGCATCCAAGACAAAAATTGAATCGTTCACTTCGGCAACGTAGAGATTTTTCCCATTTTCTCGAACACCGCCAAGAGTGACTAATTTAATACTACTCACTGTTGTCTCCTTTAGTGTGATTATTTTAATACTTACGGTCCTTGGTCGCCCAAGTCGAATTACAGCTTTGCAAATACTTGCATATCTACTCTATTATACAATTTTTTTCTCTTTTTTTCAAAAAGCTTTCCACAGCAAAAAAGTCCTCTCATCTGAAGTAGATGAGAGGGCTTCTAGGCGCCTATTTTTAGGGGGAAAAGACCCTAAAGATGGTAATCTCCCCGTTTATTTTCAATGATCCGCATAGCTGCCTTGATCACATGAAACTTGCCTAACAATTCCTCTAGGCGCTTACTATTTCGCTCGCTCAATTGGCCGTTCTTGACCGCTTGGGACAGGCGATAAAAATCATCCAAGTCCTCCCCAATGTTTTCAAACAGCTCTTTGGCTTCCTTGAGTCGGTAGCGATTGACTAGGTGGTTCACATCTTTTTTGAAGGAAGCGACATTGTTTTCGTGAATGTCCGTATAGGCTTCCTCTTCTTCCTTAGATTCTTGGTAATTAACCGCCTTAAAGCAAGTGATGAACTCCCGACTTTTGATATTGCAAACAAAGATAACGCCATCACTGGCTACATAGGCTTCTGTGTTGGCGGGTTGAACCACATTACTATCATAAGGAGAGAGGGAGGAGAGGTGTTGGTTGATCCACTTATTCAAGTGCTGATCATCTACGCCAAAGCGCTCAAAAGCTCTTTGCCGAAAATGGTCCCGACAACTATATTCTTGCGCATACGACAATCCCATACTCTCACCTCCTCCTGAGTATTTTATAAAAATGGCCTCCAGTCTTACGGGACTAGAGGCCTGGTCTGCTTCACTGACTTGGTGCAATTAACCTTTTGGCTAACAAAACAATGTTTATGATGTTGATTTCATTTAATAGTATTTGTGTAAAATACCAGAGGTTTTCTTTGCTATCCTAAATCCAAATGATTAGTTTTCGACTGGACGCATCGAAGTTTGAAAACCTTTACAAAAAGCTTCTACCTACTATTTCCACGTTTTCTTATGTCTCCGGACAAACTAAGCAGGTTTGCCCGACCGTCCAACCGATCCGACACACACGACATGACTGCTCTTTTACGATAAGAGCATGAACAGATATCAGCAAAACAGGCCTAAAACGAAGTAACCTAAATTTTAACTCGATAAGGCATTGGTATCAATCCCTTCTTCATCTTTCTAACTATATTATACTCAGCCGCCTAAGCAATTGCAAGCGATTCCAGCTGAAACTAGTTCCAATTTTTATGCGGTTTTATAGATGATTTAAGGAAAAGAAAAGAGGCTGGGACAAAAGTCCTAGCCTCTCAATTATTTTTAGATTGTCGAGCAAGACGCAGTGGTTGAGTGGGCTCTACTACGCTGATTTCATCAGCTTTTACAGCCCTACTCAACTGTGCGGAGGTGGGACGACGAAATCGAATTCTAACGAATTACCGATTTCTGTCCCACTCTCTAGCATGCAGACAAACTATTTCTACATCAAATAGCCTAAGTGATGTCGCTTCTGTCCTACTCCCATTTTACGGGCTTTGTATCTTATTCTTTCTCAAACAATTCATAGTAGTCTGCGATGGTCATTTGGGCTTTTTCTTCTTGACTGAGGTCTTGGACGATGTGCCCGTCTTTCATCACAATCAAGCGATTTCCATATTTCAAAGCATCTTCCATATGGTGGGTGATCATAAGGGCAGTGAGGGCATCTTGTTTCACAAACTCATCGGTCAAGGTCATCAGAGCCTGGCTGGTTTTCGGATCCAAGGCTGCAGTGTGTTCATCTAATAGCAAAAGTTCTGGACGTTTTAGTGTCGCCATCAACAAGCTCAAAGCTTGACGTTGCCCACCTGATAGAAACTCAACTGCTGTATCGATATGATTTTCCAAGCCATTGCCGATCTTAGCAAGAACTGTTTGAAACTCTTCTTTATAGCTTGCCAAGTGACGCGGAATCAAGCCACGTTTTTCTCCGCGAAACTTCGCTACCAAGAGGTTTTCCGCTACTGTCATGCGAGGTGCCGTTCCCATTTTAGGATCTTGAAAGACCCGTGATAGGTATTTGGCTCTCTTTTCAGGAGAATAGTTGGTTACATCTTCCCCTAGAATATAAATCTTCCCACTGCTCACCGGAAGCGTCCCAGCAATGGTATTAAAGAGGGTTGATTTTCCAGCTCCATTGCCCCCCAAAATCGTGATAAAATCATGCTCTCGAATTTCCAAGGAAACATCATCCAGAATGACTTTTTCTTCGTTCATCCCATTGCTCACGGCTTTGGTTACATTTTTTAATTCTACAATTGCTGTCATTTACTGAGTTTCGCTCCTTTCATGATTTTTCCCTTAAAGGTTGGAATCATCAGGCAGATAGCCAAGATCAAGGCACTGAAGATTCGAATATAGCTGGTATTGATGCCAAGCGCAATCACGGCCCAAATCAAAAATTGGTAGGCGATCGATCCGATCGCAATACTGAGCAAGCGCTCTGTCAAAGTGACATTTGAAAAGAGCACCTCTCCAATAATAAGGCTGGCAAGCCCAATAACGATGACACCAATCCCACGTGAAGCATCCGCATAGCCTTCTTGCTGGGCCATCAGTGCACCAGAAAGAGCAATAATCCCATTTGAAATGACCAAGCCCATCAATTCCATCCGGTCGGTGTTGATCCCAAAGCTCTTGGCCATATCTGGATTGTCCCCTGTCGCAATATAGGCTTGACCCAAGCGTGTATCCAAGAAGAAGATCAAACCAAGGATCACAAGCGTTACGAAAATCAAACCAATCAGAATCTCATTGAACCCACTGGCAAAAGGAAGAAATTCCTGTAATTTTTTATAGCCCAAAAGTCCCAAATTAGCCCGCTGCATGACAAATAGAATGACCGAGTTACAAGATGTCATCACGAGGATCCCTGACAAGAGTGTCGGGATTCTTCCTTTTGTGTAGAGAAGACCCGTCGCAAGTCCCGCCAAACACCCTGCACCAATAGCAGCCAGCGTCGCAAGGAGCGGGTTGACCCCTTTAGTAATCAAGGTCACCGCCACCGCTCCTCCAAGCGGGAAGGAGCCTTCTGTCGTCATATCTGGAAAATCTAGAATTCGGAACGTCATAAAGATTCCTAACCCTAAAATGGCCCAAATCAAACCTTGTGAAACAATTGAATTAATCATAGTTTCTCCCTTCGATAATAGTAGTTTAATTGTAACATAAATAGGAAGGAGAACCTATAGGAAATTGATGCTTCTTCTTGCATTTATTTTTTACCTTTGTGTTTTGTTTAATTTTATGTCAAAAAAACGAACTAAACTATTTTTGCGGTTCATTTTTTTGTAAATATTTTTTTGGATATAAATATCAATATTTAAAAACTCACATTTAAAGCTATTTTCTGGCACTTTCATGAAAACATCAAATTCACTTTCTTTCCAAAATTGACACTATCTAGTGAAAAATCGTATACTTATTTGGTATAAAATGAACAAATAACACAGAAACGTTGATTTACTTATTTAGACTGTATGTGGGAGAAAAAAATGAAACAAGAAAAAAATAGTGTCTCTGAAAAAGGGCACGGCTATTTCCGCAAACGCAACAAGACATTGGTCTCTATGATTACCCTTTTTGGAGCCTTGATGGTAAGCTCTGTTGCCCTGGCTGACGAGGTCAACACCAATCCGACTTCTGAGATCCCAGCAACCGCTCAACCAGCAGCAACCAACACCAGTACTCCTACCACTACTAGTGAGGAAGGTGCTACGACGGAAGCAACGTCTTCGCCATCGGAATCAACACCAACTGTTACTGCCACTCAACCGGTCAGTGCAGCTCCAGCAACTACTTATAATACTCCAAAAATCACCAACGACGTCACCTTTGATAAAGCGACTTATAAAAGTGGGGAAGACATCCGCATTTCCATCAACAACTCTGAAGTAGTTTCTTCTGATGTCACTGTCTCTCATTTAAATCAGGTCATTTATGAAAAGAAAAACGTTGAAGGTAGCGAGCTGACAATTCCAAGTACGGTCTTTTCACCTAATGCTGGATTTATCGTTGATGTCCTTGGTAAGAAAGCAGATGGCTCCCAAGCCTTTCATAAGGCAGCGGGGCTTGCTGTTGAAGATGACTGGACGATCTACCCACGTTATGGGGTGGTTGCCGGCTCAAAAGACAATCACAACTCCATTACCAATGATCAGGTAGAAGGCTACAAGAATAGTATTGACCAATTGGCCAATATGCACATCAACAACTACTTCTTCTACGACGTTTACAATACACCTGCCAACCCATTCCCAGCAAATGTTGAACGTTTCACTCAAGACTGGGCAACTTTCTTGATTCCAAATAGCGAAACAGATCCTGACAAGCGCAAGTCCTACTTACCTGTCATCGATACAGAAGCAGTCAAAGAGCTAGTGGCTCATGTCCATTCAACTGGTGCCAAAGCCATGCTGTATAACATGATTTACGCGGTTTCCCTCGAAGAAGGGGTCCCAAATGAAGTGAAAAGTGCCATTGTTCGCAATCTACAAGACCATTTCAACTTTGGTAAAAAGGGTGATGTCACAGCGACTGATATCCAACAATTTCTCGATCCGGGTGATCCAAATTGGCAAAAATTTATCATTGAAGTCATGACCAAAGCCATGAAAGAAGGGAATTTTGATGGATGGCAAGGGGATACCATGGGCTCTAACTGGGTGGAAAAAGTCAGTGAACCTGGAAAAGGCTTCTCTTTGAGCGAACACTATCCAGAACTAGCCACAGCTGCAACAGAGGCCCTCAAAAAAGAAGGCTATGACTTCATGATCAACGATATCTCTACTGGAGATGCTAATCGACTAGGTAAGACCAATGTCTCTGCACCTTATGCGGAAGTTTGGGGAGATAGCATTGCCTATGACTCTACCTACCAAGCCTTGACGCGCCTTACCGAACGGATGCGTGATTTATACAAGGGGAAATCTCCTATCATCGCAGCTTATACCCATCGTGGTAAAAATGCATCAGCCCTCAGCAAAGACAACGAATTGCTGACAGATGCTATTATCGCAGCGAGCGGTGGTTACCATATGACAACTGCTGCCCTCAATACTTCTCAAGATGCTAAAGGTTTTGGGGTGATCCAAGCAGAATGGTATCTCAATCAAAACCTACCAGTCAATGCTGACTTTGCCAATACAGAATTCAACTACCAAGAATTCATCGTTGCTTACCAAGAGCTTCTCCGCGGGCGCGAAACCTTGGCGCATGATACTCGTCGGATTGTAGACAATACCAATGTACTGGTGAACGGCAACTTCATCGGATCCAACCTGGATAATGCTGATGGAGTTCAACCTGGAACCGTTTATACCATTACAAAAGAAACCAAGACGGGTGATCGGATTGCTCACTTGATCAATTTGGTCGGCATCACTGAAAACAAATGGAACAGCGCTGTGAATACAACCGAAAAATTGACCAATATTCAAGCTTTTGTTCCACTCGGAAAAATCACAAAAGACCAGGCTGAACACGCCAGCATTTACTGGGCAACACCCGATGCTGTTGAAGGAAAATACAACATCAACCTCCGAGAAACAAGCGCAAATGTTTATTATGACGGAGGGGCTTGCTATCGATGTTCCTAGTCTAGATGTATGGGATATGCTCTACGTCAAACTCAATGAAGCCGCTCATGTTCTTTATCAAGACGAAAACGGAGTTGAGCTCGAGCGTTCCAGTGACTTGGTTGGTCATACAGGTGAAAAGATCAACTACTCTACAAAAGAAACCATTGCCAACTATTTGAAGAAAGGCTATGAACTAATAGAGAATGGCTTCGATGCAGACGGACAACCAAACTTTGACCGCGACGCTACCAACACCAATGAAGATGGCGTTCAAGAGTTTATTGTCCGCTTGGCACCAAAAATTGTAGAATTTTCTGCAACACAGCCCATCCAAGCAGGTAAAGTTGTTCCAGGAGATAGCGAGGGGCGTGTCTATCCAACTCCTCTAGCTCCAGCTGGTCAAACAACGGCTGATCTGAATCATTTATCTGAAACAGTGATCCGTACAGTGACCTATGTAACAGAGGATCAGGATGGATCTAACCGCCAGCCTGCAGGAATGGCCGATCAAACTGACAGCCTTCATTTCACTCGCAAGGGAACCATCAATTTGGTGACAGGCGAGACAAGTCTTGAAGACTGGACAGCTCAAGATGGCACAAGCTTTGCAGCTCTTGAAAATCCCGTCAAAAAAGGCTATGTTGTCGTAGCAGAAGAATCGACTGATGCCGTCTCTTCTGATCTTACAAAAGCAGGAGAACATACTGGCATTCATGCTGATGCAGCAGACATCACAGATACGGTCATCTATCGCCCAGTCGGTGCCTATAGGATCAGCTATGCTACTGGTAAAGAACCAGCCAATGCTCAAAAAGAGATCCCTTATCTAAATGATCTCACAAATCCAACCGCCATCGCGACTCCTACTACCATTCTTTCGTACGTGGAGGGATTAGAGCCAAAAGATGCTCGTGGACAAGTCTTAAACCTTGTGGATCCTCTTGACGAGACCAAAGGCTATCTTCTTCCAAGCCCTGATTCTCCAACAGCTGATACTGCTATTTCCTATGTCATCAGCAAAGGATCTGTCAGAGTACGATTCCTCACTGAGGGAGGCGACACTGATCTGCAAGAGGCGCAAGACCTCGCTACAGAGGTAGATTTCGGTACCAAGTACACCAGTGAGGCCCCAACAGAAATCACAAAAGATGGTCGTATCTACCATCTAGTTGGACACCGTGCTGATTCTGCTGATCCAAGTGGCACAGTCACTAAGGGGATGAAAACCGTCATCTATGATTACAAGTTAGCTACGGGAACGGTCATCGCGCGATTTGTCATCCAAGATACGAGCACTGAATTGCAACCAGAACTTGCTGTTGCAACGAATGTGGACAATGGAACTCATTACATCGCTAGCGCACCAGATGAGATCTCCTACGACGGCCACATCTACGAACGGATCGGTGCAGCTGAACAAACTGGGAACGTAGAAGTGGGAACAACCATCTTGATCTTTGCCTACAAGGTCAAAGAAATCCCTACTCCACAAACCTTCCCAGAAACAGGAATGAAAGAAATCGTTCATCCTAGTACTTCTCATACACAACCAGCAGTAATAAAAGAAATCCCATCTACTTCTATAACAGAAGAGGATAAACCTCTTGAAACTACAAGCCAAACAGCGGAGCTCCCCGAAGCTGTTCCTAACACCCCTCAAGAAGGAACTCACCTACCTGTAACAGGTGAAGAGACCTCACACCTATCCTTACTTGGACTTGGTATCTTAGCAGGCCTTACCAGTCTTGTCGCTTTCAAAAAGAAACATGATTAGTTAGTTCCCAAACAAAAAGAAACTTCCTATGGAATTCTGTTCCAAGGAAGTTTTTTATATTTATACAACTTATTCAGAGTCTATACTCCTTTTATGAAGGTAACCGACGACAATAAGGGTGTGAAGTTCTTCCACTCCAAACCCTACTGTAATTCCAATTCAAAGTGGATTCATTCCCCTTGTTGCCGGCAGTTTGAAAGATCAAATTACTTTACTAGTATACTGTTTTCTCCACTTCAAGTCAATGGAAATTCTATGAAACTAGTAACAGAATGAAACGACTAATCGAATAATTTCTGAAACATTTCATAATATATATGCATGTTTTTACAAGCTAACGAAGAACTTTTTAATATGTCTACCTTACTGAATTCATTTCACTTCTGAGATCAACCCGGTGTCCACATCATACACTGCTCCTGAAATCACCACATCCTCTGGAATCAAAGGAGAAGCTTTTAAAAGCTCCATATCCTCGCGGACACTCTCCTCAATATCTTGAAACGGAAGGAAATCGCGATCTCCTACATCCACACCCAGTTCTTTCTTGAGATGCTGACGGAAACCTTCGTTTTCAAAGGTCTGTGCGCCACAGTCTGTATGGTGTAAGACCACAATTTCACGGGTTCCCATTTGCTGCTGCGAAATGACCAAGGAGCGGATCATGTCATCGGTCACGCGCCCTCCAGCATTCCGCAAAATATGGGCATCTCCAAGAGCCAGACCTAGTGCAGGCGCCACGTGAAGACGGGAATCCATACAGGTCACGATGGCGACTTGTGTTTTTGGCTTAATCGGAAGACGGAGGTCTCCATGTAGCGCCACATAAGCTTGGTTGGCTGTTAAAAAATTATCAAAATAAGACATGGTCTCTCCTTTATTCCTTTGAAATTCAAATCATCTATTATTTTACCACATCCGATCCTTTCTGTCAGGGGATACCTCCTGTCATCTGTCACATCTGAAAAAAGGGAGTGGGAAAGAACTCCAACTAATTAAAAAGAGTTCGTCTTCCCACCCCCGCACAGTTGATTAGGTCATCTTTGGAGATTGAAAAGCGAACAAAGATGCCAATCAACCACTGCGTCATGATGTTATTACTATCAAACATCAAAGACTGGACAGTTTTTTCCCAGCCTCTTTTCAACTATTAAAATACTTTCTTCAAGACTTCAGACAGTGTACTCACACCGACCACTTCGATCCCTGATGGTGTCGAAATCCCCGTCAGAGAGTTTTTCGGAACATAAATCTTGGTAAAACCGAGCTTGGCAGCTTCATTGATCCGTTGTTCGATCCGGTTGACCCGGCGAACTTCTCCTGTCAAGCCCAACTCTCCAACGAAACATTCCTGCGGGTTGGTTGGCTTGTCCTTGTAGCTCGAGGCAATGGCTACGGCTACGGCTAGGTCGATAGCTGGCTCATCCAACTTGACACCACCTGCAGACTTGAGGTAGGCATCCTGATTTTGAAGGAGCAAACCCACTCGTTTTTCTAGCACTGCCATGATGAGACTGGCCCGATTGAAATCAAGCCCCGTTGTCGTCCGCTTGGCATTTCCAAACATAGTTGGCGTCACCAAGGCCTGCACTTCAGCTAGAATTGGACGCGTCCCTTCCATGGTGACCACGATGGACGAGCCAGTCGCGCCATCCAGGCGCTCTTCCAGAAAGACCTGACTAGGATTGAGAACCTCGACCAAGCCACCTGATTGCATTTCGAAGATACCGATCTCATTGGTCGAGCCAAAGCGGTTCTTGACCGCTCTCAGAATCCGGAAGGTATGGTGGCGTTCGCCCTCAAAGTAGAGGACCGTATCCACCATATGTTCCAGCATCCGAGGACCTGCCAAGGTTCCTTCCTTTGTTACGTGCCCGACGATGAAGATGGCGATGTTATTGGTTTTGGCCAACTGCATGAGCTCTGCCGTCACTTCCCGCACCTGAGAAACCGATCCCTGGACCCCTGAAATCTCAGGAGACATAATGGTCTGAATGGAGTCGATGATAAGAAAGTCAGGTTGGATCCGCTCTACCTCTGCTCGCACGCTCTGCATATTGGTCTCGGCATAGAGGTAAAACTCGCTATCGATATCTCCCAATCGCTCTGCACGGAGTTTGATCTGCTGGGCCGACTCCTCTCCACTGATATAGAGAACCGTTCCCACTTGAGACAGTTGGGTCGATACTTGAAGGAGCAGGGTTGATTTCCCAATCCCAGGATCACCACCGATGAGAACGAGACTCCCTGGGACCACTCCTCCACCAAGGACGCGGTTGAATTCTTCCATCTCGGTCTTGGTACGATGGACATTGATGGAGGTCACATCCGCCAATTTCATGGGTTTGGTCTTTTCACCTGTCAAGGATACCCGGGCATTCTTGACCTCTGCAACTTCGACTTCCTCCACAAAGGAAGACCAAGATCCACAGTTAGGACAGCGCCCTAGGTATTTGGGTGAATTATAGGCACAATTTTGACAAATAAATGTCGTTTTTTTCTTTGCGATGATAAACCTCTTTCTAAATCTCTATCTCACACTCAATCACTTGGCAAAAATCAATGGTTTCATTCGGTACAAATTGACGCATGAGCATGCGATGGGCTACAACTACCACAGTTTGATGTTCCCGATACTTAGCCATGCATTCTAGAAAACGAGACTTCATCTCTATAGCTGTCTCATATTGAACAGGAGAATTTGGGAGCAACTCCCCCTTGTTTTCTAAAAACAGACATCTAGCTGTTTCAAAGTTCTCTATACCTGTTTCATAAACCTGCCATTCGTGCAATAAAGGCTCTACCCTCAAAGGAAGGCCCGTAGCACAAGCCAGATAAGAAGCTGTTTCTAAAGCTCGCGTCACTGCTGAAGCTACTAGCAGATCAGCTGATTGGAACAAGGGGTTTTGGCAAAGGTCCTGAGCCTGTTTCCTTCCCTTCTCAGATAAGGGCGCCAAATCTATCCCAAATCCCGTATAAGAACGCTCCTCTAACTCACGGTAATCTGGCTCTCCATGACGGATAAAAATAATTTTCATATTAAGCTCCCCATAAAACTATTAATTCTCCTTGGTAGCTGACAAAACGGAAGCCTTAACACAGCCTTTGCCATCTACCCCTATAAACTCTATGCTTTTAGCACCGTTTTCCTCTAAAAAATCTTTTAAATCTGGATTAGTAAAGCAAGAAGCCCGACGCTTCTCAAAGATACGAGAAGATACAAGCAGCAAGCCGGTCGCAAATTTCTTCTTTCTGTCTTTTCTCCCCCGTCAAGGACACACGCGCATTCTTGACCTCTGCAACCTCAACCTCCTCAACAAAAGAAGACCAAGACCCACAGTTTGGACAGCGCCCTATATACTTGGGGAATTATATTCACAATTTTGACACACAAATGTCGCCTTTTTCTTTGCGATAATAAAGCTCTTTCTACATCTCTATCTCACATTCAATCACTTGGCAAAAATCAATCTTCTCGTCTGGTACAAATTGGCGCATGAGCATTCCGTGAGTTACAATGATAATAGTTTTATAATCTTTATATTTTTCCAAAGCTCTTAAAAAACGATGACGCATCTCTAGATCAGTTTCATAGCGATAAGGAGAATCTTCAGATAAAACTCCTTGATGTTTTAGATAATATTCATGAGCTACCAATACACTAGTTAAATCAGAGTTAGTACCATCTAAGTCTGGACGCCACTCATGAAAAAACGGCTCCACAAATAAGTCCAATCCTGTTTCAACTGCTATATAATGTGCTGTTTCTAAAGCCCTCGTCACAGACGATGAAATAATAATCTCTGCCTTTCCAAAACATGCAGTTTTAGCAACTTCTTTTGCCAGACTACGACCTTTTTCTGTCAATGGTGCTAAATCACGACCAAAACCACTATAGAGTCGCGGATTTTCAAGTTTATCAAGCATACTATAATCTGGCTCCCCATGACGGACAAAGATAATCTTCATCTTAGTGCCCTGTTGACCCAAATCCACCGGTCCGTACTCCATCCGCCTCATCTCCATCTGCAATTAAGAAAGGAGCAAAGACAGCCTGAACCACACGTTCCCCAACTTCAAGAACAACTTCTTGATCTGTGATATTCTTCATCTGTGCAAAGATATGGCCTTCATTTCCTGGGTTGCCATAATAGTCGCCATCAATAACACCCACAGAGTTGATCAAGACCAGGCCTTTTTTGCGAGGGTTAGAGGAACGGTCATAGAGATAGAGCACCTCACCCGCTTGCATATAAGCCTTGACCCCAGTTGGGACGAGGACGATTGCTCCTGGTGCAATCACTGTGCGCTCGGCTACCTTCAAATCATAGCCAGCCGCATGAGCCGTCTCCCGTTTTGGCAGCAAGTCCTGATTGGTATAGCTTGATACAAGTTCAAATCCACGAATTTTTGTCATCATCATTCCTCTTTCGTTCTAAAATGTTTCTATCTCTTCTATTATACCATCACTTTGCCCTAGCGTCTTCTCAATTCTACTATTCGTATTCTTTCAATAAAAACTTACTTTTCCGTCCTTCTTTTTTGTAAATCGGTTGGTATTTTCATGGTTATTTTCGAAAAGAGAACAAAAGTTGATGAAATCTCTTAAAAGTTCGTAATTCCTGTCTCATTTCATCAATTTTAGCTTGAAGCTACTCATTATTTTTGCTATAATTCCCTGTGTAGGGAATAATTTTAAAAGTAAAATATTTTACCCTATAAAATTATTTTATGGAGGTCGTGTCTCAGCACTCAATTCTTATTACCAACAGATTGGATTGGAACATTCCTATCTTTAAGAGTAATCAGGCATTGATAACTAGGCACTAATTTTTTATGAAAAGGGAAGATAAGATGAAGAATAGAAATATTAAAATTTTCTCATTTATCCTTTGTTTAGTAGCGACGCTTTTCGCTTTAGGATGGAATCGGATTTCAGCAGAAACTCCTGAGGTTTCAGTATCAGGGAAATTTGTGGATACAATCCAAAATGTTAAAGTATCAAATAATGAAGGTGGAGTTCTCGACTGGGACTTGAAACAGTGGGCAACTTTCCGAATCAATGCAGATTTTGATTTAGCTGGAAAAAATGTCAAAGCGGGGGATACTACTGTTATATCTGTACCGGACGCTTTGATGATTACTTCACAATCATTCGATGTTAAAGATATCAATACAAATGAGATTATCGCACATGCCAAAGTGAATGTAGATAACAAGTCCATTTCTTTAACTTATACAGATTATGTCGAAAAACACTCTGATACAAGTGGATCATTCTTCTTTTACGCTCGTATAGATTTCAAAAAACACCCAGAAAAAGGTGAAATACCAGTAGAAATCACCATTAACAAAGAAACAAAATTTGGCGGTAAAGTTACATTTACTGGTGTCGGTGATGGTAATCCTTATCTTTTAACAAAGACTAGTTGGGTTAATGAAGGTGATAAAAGAGAGGTCCAATACACTATTTCAGTCAATCGTACAAAACAAAACATCAAAGGTGTAACGATTGAGGACCACTTGCAATTTACAAATGCTTCCTACGTAAAAGATAGCATTAAGATTATTAAAGGTAAATTCTCATATGATACTGGTGAATGGGTATTCTCTGATAGAGTTGATGTAACAGACCAGCATAAGATTACAATTAGCGAAGATGGTCAATCATTTGTTATTGATTTAGGTGACATTACAGATCAAGATCAGTATCGTATTAATTATAAAGTTCGTTTAAATTATGATCCTGCCGACGGAGAAGTCTTGAAAAATGAAGCAACTCTTAAAGGTCTAGGTATTGAAAGCAAAAATGTAACTAATGCTGCTGCTGTTCAAATTGCTGGTGGTGCTGGTCTTGGTTATGTTTACTCAATCAATATCCATAAAGTAGATGATGCGAATCAACCACTTAAAGGTGCTAAGTTTAGAGTTGTTCGTCAAGCGAATAATCAAGTTATCGGTGAGTTTGAATCAGACGAAAATGGTAATATTGCTGTTGGAAAACTCTTAAAAGATAAATATATCTTAACTGAAATTGAAGCCCCATCAGGTCATATCATTAAAGAAGCTGATACTGTAGTTAATGTTGAAGATTTTGGTGCTGATCATTCAGTAACGAAAACAATTGTAAATCCGAAAGATAAGCCAAAAGAAACAAAAGCTACCATCGAACTTGATAAAACTCTTACCGGTCGTGATCTAACAGATGGCGAATTCAGCTTTGAATTGTACGAGGGTGCAACTAAGCTTCAAACTGTTACAAACAAAAACGGAAAAGTAACATTTGCACCAATTGAGTACACCGAAGAAGGTGAACATACTTACACTGTTAAGGAAGTAGCTGGAAATACCCCAGGTATTACCTATGACAAGACTGATAAACAAGTAACTGTTAAGGTGAAAAAAGATGGCGACAACCTTAAAGCAGATGTTGCTTATCCAGAAAATAAAACCTTCTCAAATACTTATACGGCTCCTCAACCAGCAAAAGCTAAAATTTCAGCGAGCAAGATTTTAGAAGGTGCTGAATTGAAGAATGGCGAATTCAATTTCCAATTGTTAGATGAAACTGGAAAAGTTCTTCAAACAAAACAAAATGCTGCAGATGGTACGGTAGCCTTTGATGACATTTCATATTCATTAGAGGACGCAGGAAAAACATTCCACTACACGATTAAAGAAGTCATTCCTGAAAGCAAAGCAAAAGGAATGACCTACGATGAAGGAAATATTGATGTGACTGTAACTGTCACAAAAGATGATGCAAGCAATACACTCAAAGCTTCTGTGACATATGGTGATAAGACATCCTTCACTAACAAATTGGTAACCACTTCAATTCCACCAACTCCTCCGACTGTTGACAAACCTGAATTGAAACTCTACAACATTCAATTGCACAAAGCTAACGCAGATGGAAATGCTCTTGCAGGTGCTGTATTTGGTCTCTTTGAAGCCGATGGTACTACTCCTGTAGCGAATCCTTATGGAGAAGGGCAAGCAACTGCTACTTCATCAGATGAAGAAGGTAAGAAGGGGCTTGTAACCTTTACGGGATTGGAAGCAAAAGATTATGTAGTGAGAGAGCTTACAGCTCCAGACGGTTACCAACTATCAACAGATGTGATTAAAGTTTCTGCTAGCGAGTTGAAAGCTGCGACTAACCTCGTCGTAGACAAAGGAACAGTGGTCAACAAACCATTCACTTCAATTCCTCCAACTCCTCCAACTGTTGACAAACCTGAATTGAAGCTTTATAGCATTCAGTTACATAAAGTCAACAATGAAGGTAAACCACTTGTTGGTGCCGTATTCGGTCTCTTCGAAGCCGACGGTACGACTCCTGTAGCAAATCCTTATGGAGAAGGTCAAGCAACTGCAACTTCTGATGCGAATGGTCTTGTAACCTTTACAGGATTAGAAGCAAAAGATTATGTAGTGAGAGAGCTTACAGCTCCAGACGGTTACCAATTATCAGATGAAGTCATCAAGATCGCAGCTAGTGATTTGGTTGCTTCAAACAGTGTAGTAGATAAAGGAAATGTCGTTAACAAACCATTTACTTCTATCCCACCAACTCCTCCGACTGTTGATAAGCCTGAGTTGAAGCTTTACAACATTCAATTGCATAAGGTGAGTGAAGAAGGTCAAGGGCTTCTAGGTGCGGTATTTGGACTCTATGAAGCAGATGGTACGACCCCAGTCGCTAACCCATATGGCGAAGGTCAAGCGACTGCTACCTCTGATGAGAAAGGTCTTGTAACCTTCATTGGATTTGAAGCGAAAGATTATGTCATCAAGGAATTGACAGCTCCAACTGGATACCAATTGTTAACGAATCCTATCATAGTTTCAGCTAATGATTTTACCCAAGCTAAAGATTTGGTCGTGGATAAAGGGAATGTGGTGAATAATAAAATTCCGCCATATACTCCACCAACTCCTCCAACTCCTCCAACTCCACCAACTACTCCTTCAACACCTCCAACGCCTTCAACTGATAAACCTAAAGGAAATCAGCCTTCTGGTAAACAATCAAAAGAAGGTAAGAAACAAGGTCTTCCTTCTACTGGCGAAACAGTAAGTACTGGACTTGTTGCAGCAGGGCTTGCCCTTGCAGGTGCTGGAAGCATGCTCGTTGCTAAAAAACGCCACGAATAATTCTAAAACAGGTTTCCATCTAGCATTGCTAGATGGACCTGTTTTTTATTGATGACAGTCCTGTTTTCTGATCTTATTTCCGGTGTTTTTGCGCCCTTTCTAAGACACAAAAAAGAGATCGGCTCAAGTCCAATCTCTAACTTCATTATAATTCCTGTAATAAATAACGGAAGAGTTCTAAATTCCCTTTTTCTTCATTGACCAAGTATTCTGGATGCCATTGCAAGCCCATAATGCGATGACCGTCTACTGCTTCAATCGCTTCGATGGTGTGATCGCGCGGATCAAAGGCGGTCGCACGGAAATTTGGTGCAAGATCCTTGATACTTTGACGGTGCACGGAATTGATTCGACTGGCCTGACCAAAGAGTTGCTCTACCACACTACCTTTTTTAGTCTCGATAGAATGGGAAGTCCCAAATGGAAGACCTTGCCAATGCCCTTCAATCTCTTGGTTGAGTGTTCCTCCAAAAGCCACATTGATCAACTGAACCCCACGGCAGATTCCTAGAACCGGTTTGTTTTGGCGAACCGCTTCCTTCAGCAGGGCAAGCTCAAATTGATCCCGTTCGATATTGTAATCATCGCTTTCGATGGTTTTTTCTTCGCCATAGAGACTAGGATCGACATTTTGACCTCCACTTAAGATCAACTTGTCAATCGTTTCAACATAGTCCTTAACCAAGGAAGGGTCTCCCATCGGGATGACCATTGGAAGTCCACCTGCTTGACGGATCCCTTCCGCAAACTGACTAGACACGGAGGAATGAAGGTTTTTCCCTTCCGGGTCCACCGGACAGAGATTAGCGGATACTCCAACAATTGTTCTGCACATATTCATTCCTCCTTCATTTTAACTACTACTTATCTTACCACCCATTAGTGATAGTGTCTAATATGTATTTTTTAAAACCGTGATAGATTTTATTTATCACCCTCATCTTCCTCACAAAACAATTGATGATCATACAAGTTTTTTTACCTATATTATGTTAAAATAGAGAGGAAAATAGAATCGTCCTTCAAGGCACACATTAGGCCGTTTCGAAGGTGCAAGCGCTAGATTCCTAGCCTTGTTGAAAAAATAGACATAGAAATGGAAGATACAATGGAAAAACAAACCGTTGCAGTATTGGGTCCTGGTTCATGGGGAACAGCCCTTTCACAAGTCCTCAATGATAACGGCCATGAAGTCCGTCTCTGGGGAAATATCCAAGAACAAATCGATGAAATCAATACCGCTCATACCAATCAACGCTATTTCAAAGACATCGTTATTAGCGATCAAATTACCGCTACGACCGATCTGAAAGCAGCTTTGGACGGCGTGGATGCTATCCTTTTTGTCGTTCCTACAAAGGTGACCCGCTTGGTCGCTAAACAAGTTGCTGAAACACTGGATCACCCTGTCACAGTCATGCACGCTTCTAAAGGATTAGAACCTGGTACACACGATCGGATTTCTCAAATCCTCGAAGAAGAAATCCCTGCCTCTCTTCGCAGTGAGGTAGTGGTCGTTTCTGGACCGAGTCACGCGGAAGAAACCATCGTACGGGACATCACCCTCATTACAGCAGCCTCAAAAGATTTAGAAGCTGCACGCTATGTTCAAGAACTCTTTAGCAATCACTACTTCCGCCTCTATACCAATACAGATGTTATCGGAGTGGAAACTGCTGGAGCCTTGAAAAATATCATCGCGGTCGGAGCTGGAGCCCTGCACGGTCTTGGTTATGGGGACAATGCCAAAGCAGCCATCATCACGCGCGGTCTCGCTGAAATCACGCGCCTTGGCGTTAAGCTAGGAGCTAGCCCCTTGACCTATAGCGGTTTGTCTGGGGTTGGTGACTTGATCGTTACCGGTACTTCTGTTCATTCCCGCAACTGGCGAGCTGGGGATGCTCTTGGACGTGGCGAAAAATTGGAAGATATCGAAGCCAACATGGGCATGATCATTGAAGGGATCTCTACGACCAAAGTCGCCCATGAGCTGGCGCAAGAATTGGATGTCTACATGCCGATTACACAGGCCATTTACCAAGTCATCTACGAAGGAAAAGATATCCGCGAAGCTATCCACCACATGATGAGCAATGAATTTAAAGAAGAAAACGAGTGGAAATAAGTCAACCACCCTAACATCAATCCTACCTTTTAGAAAGGAAACTATATGACTAAAGTTAGAAAAGCCGTCATTCCTGCGGCTGGTTTGGGGACGCGCTTCCTCCCAGCTACCAAAGCTTTGGCAAAGGAAATGTTGCCAATCGTTGACAAACCTACGATCCAATTCATCGTAGAAGAGGCTCTGAAATCTGGAATTGAGGAAATTCTTGTCGTAACAGGGAAGGCCAAACGTTCGATCGAAGACCATTTCGATTCTAACTTTGAATTGGAATACAACCTCGAGCAAAAAGGTAAGACTGACTTACTCAAGTTGGTCAATGATACAACAGCGATCAATCTTCATTTCATCCGTCAAAGTCACCCTCGAGGTTTAGGAGACGCTGTCCTGCAGGCGAAAGCTTTTGTTGGGAATGAGCCTTTTGTTGTCATGTTGGGAGATGACCTGATGGACATCACCAATGATGATGCCTTGCCATTGACCAAACAATTGATGAACGACTACGATGAAACCCATGCATCCACTATCGCTGTGATGGAAGTCCCTCACGAAGAGGTTTCTTCTTACGGTGTGATTGCACCTCAAGGCGAAGGTATTAACGGTCTTTATAGCGTTGAAACGTTTGTCGAAAAACCAAACCCAGAGGACGCTCCAAGTGATCTCGCTATTATCGGACGCTACCTCTTGACTCCTGAAATCTTTGATATTCTTGCAAATCAAGAACCAGGTGCCGGCAATGAAATTCAATTGACGGATGCGATCGACACCCTCAATAAGACCCAACGAGTCTTTGCCCGTGAATTTAAAGGCCAGCGCTACGATGTGGGTGATAAATTCGGCTTCATGAAAACTTCGATTGACTATGCCTTGAAACACCCTCAAGTCAAAGATGATCTCAAACAATATATTATCGACCTTGGAAAAAAATTAGAAGCATCTGAACAAACTGCAGACTAAAAAAGAAGGAAGAGAGATTTCATTCTCACTTCCTTTTTTGTTGTATCTTATAAACTGTATCGTTTAATGGGTTCTACGTTTTTCGATGTAGTAGCCAAATCCAAAAACTGTCAAAAGAACTCCGCCTACCATCGTCGCGATTGAGATACTTTGTCCGGTTGATGGTAATTTTTTCTCACCTTTCTTCTCTTCAATTTTTGCTGCAGATTTATAAACTACACCATAAGTTGAGAAATGAGAGGTTGTAAATGTTACGGCTGACTTTTCTTCATTTAGTTGGAATTGGAAGGATTCCAATTGACCATTTTCACCGATACCATAAACTGCTTCTACTTCTTTTTGCCCATTGACTGGAATGGTCACAACCGTTGGACTAATTTGATGTATAGGATTATTTTGGTTCGATAATTGAATATTATATGCCTTGTAATCTTTACCAGCTAGTTCTTTGACATCTTTCAAAACTTCAACAAGAAGACTATAGCCACCTTGAGCAAAATCAGGGTTTTGCAAGACGATACCTGTTGCCTGGTCTACTAAAATATATGAATTTGTTGGTAAAACTGGGCGACCAACGGTACTAACACTGTTACTATTTGTAGGAACAATAGTAGTTGTATTACTTGGTGTTGTTTCTTCCTTGCTTGGTTCTGTACTTGCTTCAGTGCTTGGCTTCGTTTCTTCCTTGCTCGGTTCTGTACTTGCTTCGGTGCTTGGCTTCGTTTCTTCCTTGCTTGGTTCTGTACTTGACTCAGTGCTTGGCTTCGTTTCTTCCTTGCTTGGTTCTGTACTTGACTCAGTGCTTGGCTTCGTTTCTTCCTTGCTTGGTTCTGTACTTGACTCTTTGCTTGGCTTCGTTTCTTCCTTGCTTGGTTCTGTACTTGACTCTGTGCTTGGCTTCGTTTCTTCCTTGCTTGGTTCTGTACTTGACTCTGTGCTTGGCTTCGTTTCTTCCTTGCTTGGTTCTGTACTTGACTCTGTGCTTGGCTTTGTTTCTTCCTTGCTTGGCTCGGTACTTGATTCTGTTGGATCCTTGTAGTCATCTGGTAAAGATGCACGGTATGGATCATCTGTACGACCTGCTTCTTTAAGAGTTGCAGATAATTCAGACTCATATTGCTTGAATTGTTTGAAGAGACGTTCAGACCGAGCTAAAGCATCCTCAGTCACTTTATCTTCAACTGCTTTTGCTGCAGCTTCATCAGCTTTCAAGGCTGCATATTTGCTATCACTAACCTTCTGTTCAATGATCAATTGTTCTTCGAGAGCTTTCCAGTGATTTTGAATCGATTTTCCAAAGAGGTCTTGATTATTGATTGCCATCTGGTCAATATGCCATACTGTCCAATACCATGAATTCGGATCATAGGTAGCAGTTTGAGGTTTGAAAGCTTTATAGGTATCTTTTACATTTCCATAGAATGGAACATAAGGAGTATTCCGTGAAGGTCCCATTCCGAGCCATACAGTTCCACCAAATGATTTTGGAAGGTTTGGATTGATTTGGTAGACATGGGCATCGATGACGTTTTCGTTCCCTAAAGCATACTTGTATTGGTCTTTCCGAACAGTATCGTTGCTACCATTATCCCCTTGTTTCTTGACACCAATTTGATCATCTGGAACAAAACGACCATTTAAGTGTTCAAAACGGTTGCGTTGCAATGCAAAAGCATCTTCCAAAGTAAATTTCTTGTTTGGATCTGTTGGTGAGCGGAAGAGTTCATATTCATCATCTTCATAAGTCACTTTTGAGTTTGGATCCAAAAGAGTGATTCCTGCGTAAGTACGTGAACGGTCTCCTTCAGCATATTTTTCTGGTCCATAAGATTTAGCAATATGGAAGTTCCCATCTTTGTCTGTCTTGTAGTTACCAGATTCTTTAGCTACCTTTTCGACATCTTTCGAAGCGATCACGTTTTCCTTATCATTCAAATCCACATGACCAAGGTAGTAGGTATTTGCAAAGACTGCATATTTGTCCTCTGGGACTTTTACCGCTACATATTGGTGTCCAGAAAGAATTTCCATATACCAAGTTTCATTTTGGTCTGCAAAAACGACAACATTCCCTTCTGCCGATCCTTTTTCTTCAATGACTTTAGCTAGGAATTCAACCCCTTCACGAGCAGACTTAACGCGTGGTAACACTACGTCCAACATAGCAGCTTCTGGAATTCCGTTTTCTGTCAACGGGTCAGTCTTCAAGACTTTTTTGTTTGGAATTGCTGTAACAGTTGAGGTCATAGAAACACCGGCTTCGTTAAATCCGTGTTCACCAAAAGCACCGTTACTACCATCTCCACGAGCAGAGTCATAAGTCGCTGTGTATTTCATTTCACTAGCAGCATGTGGATAGGTAAAACCATTGGATTCGTCTTCCAGTTGATCCCCTTCCTTATAATTCTTCGCATCAACAACCACATAATTCTTGTTGTGCTTGCCACCATTTGGATAGTAAGGGTAATCTTCTGTCCGACCAAAGAGAGTAGTCCCATCCTTGGTCAATTGCCGACCAATGATAAAGCCACAACAGGCTTGAACGGCTTGAACTGGTAGGAGCAAAAATGTCATTGCTACCAATGAAAGTTTAAACAACCATTTCTTCATGGCAAATCTCCTTTTCGAATACTCCTTTTAGTAAAAAAGGATAGCATTACCGATTTTTTATACCTCCAGTTTACATCTTTTCATTCATTTTTGCAAACGCATACCAGGCTTGTTTTTATTCTATTTTTTCCTAAATTATCTTTCTATCAACTCATTTCTATGTAAATTATATATATTTATTGAGATTTCAAACAATTTTCTGTTAGTTTACGATTGCGCTACATTTTTTAGGAAAAAAAGAGAGTGGGACAGAAATCGGTAATTCGTTAGAATTCGATTTCGTCGTCCCACCTCCGCACAGTTGAGTAGGGCTGTAAAAGCTGATGAAATCAGCGTAGTAGAACCCACTCAACCACTGCGTCTTGCTCGACAATCCAAAAACAATTAAGAGGCTAGGACTTTTGTCCTAGCCTCTTCTTAAAATAGATTCAAGATTTTACCTAAGAAATAAAGCAAAAGCAAGAGATAAGATAGGGCCGCACTCATCTGATAGGTTCGGTTCATAAAGCGAGCTTCCCCTCTTACCGGAAAGACATAAGCCAACATGACCCCAGCTACTAAGCCACCGATGTGCCCCGCCATACTGATCCCTGGCATGAAGCTAAAGATCAAATTGACCACAATCAAGCTGGTATAGGACTGACTCAAGTGGCGAATATAGGGACTTTGGACAATAAAGCGCAGAGCACCAATGGTCCCAAACAGTCCAAAGAGGGCTGTAGAAGCTCCTGCTGCAATCACATCTGGCGTAAAAATAGCAACAAAGACATTGCCCATCATGCCTGATAAGAGATAGAGAGCTAAGAAAGCCTTGGAACCAAAGAGATCTTCTGCCAAACGTCCCAAGTAATAGAGGGTGATCATATTGAGCACAAAATGTTCTAGGCCGATATGAACAAATGTCGCTGTCACGATTCGCCATAACTGGCTAGGATCGACTTTCACAACCTCTCCAATAATACCACCGCTATAGTAAACAGCAGCACCTGTTTGGTAGTCGCCTCCAAATCGGATAAACATGGAAAGAAAGACTGCCGTTGTGACGAGCAACAAGAGGCTGGTTACAGGATAACGACGATCAAAGAGTAACTTCATAGACTAGCACCTCCTGAACTGCCTGATCAAACGTATCTGGCTGGAACTCCTTCTGCTGGATGGAATAAATCGTACTAACCGTTTTTCCAGTAAAATCTTCCAAATAACGATCATAATAGCCACCACCATAGCCAATTCGGTAGCCTTTTGACTGGAAGACCACGCCTGGTACATGGATCAGGTCAATCTCTGACTGATCCACAAGATTTCCTTTTTCATTGGGCTCCAACAAACCAAAGCGTGTCTTTTCCAAAATATCAGGATCGTATTCCACAAATTCCATTCGCCCTTGTGGGTAGGTACGGGGAACACAGACGCGTTTCCCAAATTGAAGAGCTGCTTGGATCAAGCCAGCTGTGGAAACTTCATGGTCAAAAGACAGATAGGTCGCAAGGGTCTTTGCCTCCTGAAAAGCTGGTAGCTCCAAGAGGCGCTGAGTCAGCTCTTCATCTGCTTGAGTTTTTATAGTTTGCGGCAGTGCTTTCATAGCTGCAATGGTTTCTTTTCGTAGTGTTTTCTTCATTCCCTACTCCTTTTGTCTAGCTTTTATTGTATCATTTTTTAGGAAAGATCCGAACAGTTTTTTTACAACAAAGAAAAAATCCAACTCCAGACGGAGTTGAATCATTCCTTTATTGGTTGGCCTTCATTTTCAAAAATTTACCAATGTTTTCCACAGCAAAGGGAAGGGCTGCTTCATTTGGGCTCATCTTCGGATGGTGCAAGGCATAAGGGGTATCAATCCCCAGCCAGAACATGACACCCGGGACTTTGCTCAAGAGAAAGCCGAAGTCTTCTCCTGTCATCGCAGGCAGAATATCAATCAGGTTCACGTCTTTCTCAGCTGTGAAAAAGTCCATGAGTTCTTTGGCCAATTCTGGTTGGTTTTCCACAGGCAGGTAGCCCCCTTGCTTGAGTTCCAGGTTCAATTTCACATCAAAGGCTGCTGCAACTCCTTCTGCAATGGCTTTGACCCGTTTTTGAGTCAAAAGATTCATCTCCATGGTCAAGGTCCGAATGGTCCCATGAAGGAAGGCTGTCTCAGCAATCACATTATTGGTTGTTCCTGCATGCATGGAACCAAAGGTCACCACAGCCCCTTCAATCGGATCGACATTTCGACTCACGACCGATTGGACTTGGGTAATAAAGTAAGAGGCTGCTACAAGAGCGTCATTGGCCTCATGTGGAAAGGCGGCATGCCCTCCCTTTCCTGTAAAGGTGATCTTGACTTCACAGGTCCCTGCAAAAAGAGTACCCGTATTGGTCGCAATGTCCCCCACCTTCAAATCAGGGCGTACATGCAGACCATAAAATTCATCAGGGAGCCAGTCGCCAAAAGCATTGTCCTTATACATGAGCATTCCACCAGCCTCATTTTCTTCAGCTGGTTGGAATAAAAAGAGAAGGTTATTTTTGGGTTGTACTTGAACCAGTTGGTCCAAAAGCCCAAGAGCTGTCGTCATGTGCATATCATGACCACAAGCATGCATCCGTCCTTCGTGCTTGGAGGCAAAATCAAGGCCCGTTTGTTCCACAATCGGTAAGCCATCGATATCTGTCCGCCAGCCGATCGTTTTTTCAGGCGCAGATCCATGGAGATAAACCAGGATCCCGGTCCGCCAAGTCCGTTGCTCAACAAAGTCCTTGCCCGCTGTGATCTCTGCGATTCGCTCTAAGAGGTAGGCTTGGGTTTCAAATTCTTCCAACCCAATTTCAGGGATTTGGTGCAAATCCCGTCTGATTTTGATTAAATCCAATGTCATAGTTGTCTTCTTTCTATTAGAATAGAGGCCTTGCGGCCTCTTAGATTAAATACCAAATTTTCTTTCGAGACTTTCCTTAGGTGAGTACGGACGTCAGCGAACTTCTAAGAAGTTCCATGACTAATTTTTGAGCCTACAGTCTCAAAAATTCCGAACGCCTGAAGCTACTCAGCTGCAGGCGTTTTTATCACAGCGGAAAGTCTCCTTTTTACGCTCAATTGGCTCGTAAAACATGCAATTATTTCAATGTTGTTTCTAAGATTATTCGGTTATCACGCAGTAAAAAATAGTTCACTTAAATGATTAGAAGTCCGGTTTTTATCTATTTATTCCTTATTACAAATTACGCAAGGCGTCTTCTAGTGCTGTTTTTTGTTGTGTTTTTTCATCGATTTCCTTGATGATGCGAGCTGGGACACCAGCTACAACCACATTTTCAGGGACATCTTGAGTAACGATAGCTCCAGCGGCAACGACGGATCCGTTCCCTACTTGAACCCCTTCAATCACAACTGCATTGGCACCGACCAAGACATTGTCACCGATCCGAACAGGCTCAGCAGAAGCTGGCTCAATGACACCCGCAAGAACGGCACCTGCACCGATGTGGCTGTTTTTACCAACTGTTGCACGACCACCAAGGATAGCCCCCATATCAATCATAGTTCCTGCACCGATTTCAGCACCGATATTGATGACAGCCCCCATCATCACGACAGCATTGTCTTCGATGGTCACTTGGTCACGGATGATAGCGCCTGGTTCGATACGCGCATTTAGATAGCGCTTATCAAGCAAGGGAACAGCTGAATTACGGCCATCTTGTTCGACCACATAATCCTTGTTCTCTGTCAAGTTGGCAAGAAGGGGCTCGATATCTTTCCAGTCACCGAACAACACATTACCTAGTTTTGTGACAGAAGCTGGAACAGCTGTTGCCAATTCCCCTTCAAAGGTAACTTTCACATTTGTTTTCTTTTCTGCATTTCCGATAAAAGCGATAATTTCTTGAGCAGACATTTTTTGTGCTGTCATAAGATTCTCCATTCATTTCAATTAAAGGTATCCATATTATACCACAATCCAAGTAAGATGAACACCTAAGGCGACGTGGTTGTAGCCGAATCCTCCAGGCCTGTTATTTCACTGATGGTGCGATTGCTTCCAAAGTGAATCGTAACTAAACGCGCATCAGAAAGTTTATAGTGAAAGGTTAAAAAAGACTCTGAACTCATCATACTCGACCAAGAAACACGGCTAGGAATTCCTACGGTATTCACAAGCTCTGCATAGCTGGTTCCTATTTTAATATTGGCAAAATCCTCTCTGTTCAAACTGCCATTTTTATTGGCTAATCGCTCACTGTTTAAGTTCTCAAAATTAAGAGAAGATAGACGGCTACTAATCATATTTGAAAGCAAAACAGATACAGAAGAAGGGGATCCTTCAGCCTCATAATCCAAGCTTGTCATGAAAGGACTGACACCACCTTCTTGGTAGGTTTCTTCCCCACTACTAGCCTTGCCCAGTACAGCTACCACATCCTGCGGAGACAGATAAGATGAAGAGGTACGGCCTTGATCCCCCTCACTTAAACCAGGAATCAGGGAAATCGCCTTCTCATAGGTCACTTGAAACTGAAATTCCCCCTCCGGAGCAATCAAGGTACTCGTACCACTCTTCAAGGTTTCCTTTCTGGTTCCATAAGACCGGCCAGTGCTTCCGTATTCACTAGTAGTAGAAGAAGGATGTTCCTCACTATGGATACCTCCTGAAGCTAGATAGGCAAATAATCCCAGCATGGCCAATAATCCAAAAAAGGCTGCCAGCGAAGACCCTCCACTATTAGAGGAAGGAGAGTAGGTTTTCGCCCAATCCGATTGGGAGTCTAGTACCGTTTGTCTTGGTTCTGAATGCCTGCCTCCCCCTATTGAAGCCAGTTCAGCTTCTGAAATCAAGCGGCTCCCACCCTGGTGCTCTACTTTTTTCTCAGCTGAAGGAGACTGCCCTATTGTATCTTGTGCTGGTGTTTCTGACCTTGCTTCTTCTGTTAGTGGTGTAGCAAGAACGACCTGAGCTGATTCGTCTTCAGGTGTAGCAAATGAGCCTTCCTTTGGATCATACGATTCCTTCTTCACACCAATCGCTGGTTCGTCTTTTCGTTCCTCTTCTTGTTTCACCTCTTCCTGAAAAGCAGGGACTTCTACCACTTCTGGCTCTTTTGTGAGCGTATCTTCTAGCTTCTCAGGACTTCCTTTTTCTAAGGGTGCTTCTTTCGGCTGGCCTTTCGAAAACCGACTCTGGTGCTCATTTCGTAGATGCGACCAGTCTTTATTTCCCATTGTCCTCTCCTTTTATTTAAAATGCTTCGGCTGATTTTTTTACTGTGCTGTAGATGTAGAGGAAGCTGGTGTGGTCGCTACCTCTTTCGATTTGATATCCTTGATGGTTTGCCGGCTATCAAAATGGATTTGAACCGTTTGAGAATCCGATAATCGATAGGTAAAGGAAGGCGCTTCCCCGTAACCTAAAAGCCCAGATACATATATTTCATCCGGAATCCCTACCGTATTGAGTAGGTCCAAATAAGGCATTCCGACCTTGATAGTGGCAAAATCGTCCTTCGTCAAGCTCCCATTCTTATTCGCAAATCGGTCACTTTTTAAGTGTTTCAAACTTAAAAGAGAGATCCTGTAAAAGGCACCTGTTTTTTCAAGAAGAACCTTCCCATCTGCATCCTTTGATTGGTAATCTAATGTCAGCAAAAAGGGACTGGAACTGCTATCACTATACGTTGCTTCCCCACTCCTCGCTTTACCTAATGCTGCAACGACATCTTGTGGGTCTACCGTCCCAAAAGAGGTCTTTTTTTCTTCCACTGCAAAATTAGGAATGAGAGACATGGCCTTTTCATAGGTTGGCTGAAATTGAAATTCATTAGCTGAGGCGATATAAGAACTATTTTCACTGGTCAGATATTCCGTTCTGATACCATCACGTGATAAACCATTGATCCCCTCACTCGAAGAAGATGAAGAAGAGCTTTTATTAACTTCGTTTTGAAGCACAAACACAAAAGCCATTAACAAGGCGAACCACCCAAAAAATCGCAAAAGCGAACCAATCCCCTCTTTTGAGGAAGAAGGGGAAGACGCCATCGTATCTGAATGGCTTCTAGTATCCTGATGATTGTCCATCCCTATTGAAGCAAGGTCAGCCTCTGAAATCAAGCGGCTCCCACCCTGGTGAGAGGAAGCTGCCTTGATGTCTGTCCGTTGATCGTCCAATGATGTCTCCTTTCTTATACCAACACCAATTTCTTGGCTTTTTTCTTGAATTCCATCACCACTTCTGGCTGTCCTGGTAGCTGGTAAGTCGCGCGATAGCCCATTCCGCCATCTGGCATTTCCCCCCAGACCAATCGTTGGGGATTTCCTAGTTTCTTAATGAGCTGGGCGAATTCTGTACCTTTTTTCTCTTTTTCAGTAGTGATTTCTTTCTCACTGTTTGTCTTCTCTTTTACATCCAACAAATTCGTCGCATCCACCATTGTCAAGCGATACCCCTGGTCTTTTTCCTGTTCAAACCACAAGGTTACACTTTTCTTGCCCTGATCGGTTTGCTTAGCCGCATAGGTTAAGACGAGAACCGTTTTATCCCCTTGGGCTGTCTTAGTGTAGCGAACTTTTTGAGCTTTTCCCCATTCCGTCACAACTGTTTCCAAGCGGGTTCCTGGTTGCTGACTCTGCTTAAGACGAACTTTCAAATTTGCCACAGCTTCGATGGTCCATTTAAACTGTTTGATTTCTTGTTCCTTGCTGACCAAATTCTTGTAATCCTTTGGCTGGAAATGAGTCAGGGTTTGGTCCTCCTTGGTATCGGTTCCTTGCTCTTGCACCTGGATGCTTGCAATCGCAAGTAACACTCCTAAAACAAAACACAAAAACGGCAGCAAGAGTTCTTTTCGATTCTTTTTCATCCACTCGATCATCTGCTTCACCCCTTCTTCGCCAAACGATATTGACCACTCTGGTCACGTTCAAAGGTTAAAGAGACCAGTCCATCTGTCACCTGATAAGACAGGGCTAGGACTTGCTTGTCCTTTGCAGAGGTCAAACTAAGAGAATTGGGAAGACCTGATTTTTTCAAGACATCTTCTACTGCTGTCCCCTTTTCCTTTTTTCCATCTAGCGTCTGATAGCCTGTAAAATCTGCCAGTTTTAAGTTCTTTTTGCTCTGATAGTGAGCCGATTGGGGCGCAAAGCCTTGAATCGAGCTCAAATAAAAAGTATCATCCTGCTTTTGAAATTCTATGGTATAAGGATGAATCCCCTGCACAGGAGTCCCATAGCCTAGCTGGACTTGCGCTCCAAAACTCGTATCTTCTTGTGTAAAACTCGCTGCTTTTCCAATTTTTTTGACGAATGCAGATAAAGTCACCCAATTTTTTTGTGTCTTTCCTTCTCCCCTTGCAAGGTCCAATGACAACAAGTCTTCTAAAGCCGGCTCTTTGGAAGAAGACGCAACAAATTGCTGGCTGTCTTCTTGCATGCGAGACAAACTCAACAAGCGATCTTTGGGCAAGGTTTTCACTGGATGAATCATAAACACCAAGCAAACACCAACCATAAAAGCCAGCAAAGCACTTGCAGCTTTTTGGAGGATCCGCTTATGATGTTCTATCCACTGTTTCAATTCTTCCATCCTTCATGCTCTTTCTATTCAAACTCTTTCTATTGTATAGAAAATTAGCGTATTTGTCTCGTCTTATCCCAAAAAAGAGGCGCTTGCCTCTTTCTTGTCTGATCCTTTTAGTAGCTGTCTTTACTGCTCAAGAGAAAATCTCCATTTTCTTGGCGAATAAAGGTCAAATCCACGTAGTCCCCATTTTTCTTTTGGAAGTCCATGACCAATTCTATCTCGTCTGAATCATCAGATGAACTCACCGTCAGATTGACTGCATCACCGTATTTTTCTAAAAGCTCTTTGTAAGAGGTTCCTCCAGCACCGGTCTCACTATTTCCAACTTTGAATCCATCTGCAAAGTTGTCCTCAACCGTAAGATTTTTCCCAAATTGATTAAATTCAAATTTGACAAGCTGGAATTCTTTCCCTTTCTTAGAGTAAGTCGCTTTGACCTCTTTATTATAAGAGTTATCATCCCAAAATAATTTCAATTCTCCACTTTCAAATTGAACGGAGCTAGCTTTCCCATAAGCTTCAATCATTTCCTCAGGAGTCTCCCCAGCATCACTTCCTGTTAAAAACTGAAGTTGCTCGATATCAGACTGTTTCCAGCTAAAATCAACTTCCGCGTCTTCTGCGGTCAATTGATCCAAATCGATATTGGAAGACGAACCAGACTGGTTACCTGACCAAGAAGTCTGCTTTCTAGATGATGACGTGCTAGGGCTAGCATGACCAATCAAATAGCCACTGACTCCACCGATAAGAAGCCCAACTAAAATCCCAAGGGCAAAACGAATCGCCTTCTTGTCCGCAGTATCCATCGGTCTTCCAACAGGAGAAAGAGGAGCTTGTGGAATAGGTGTCTCAGGAACAGGCACTGTTTGCGGACCAATTGGTTCAGCTGCCATATTTTGAGGAGCTTGAGGTGCAGGTTGGAATGGAGGAGTCGGTTGGGGAGCAGCAACTACATCCGGATGTTCTCCAACAGTTGCTTCATCCACCTTTGGAAGCTCCACCGTTTCTGAAATAACTGGCTCGTTTTCCTCTTCTTTCATTGCTTCCGTCTCCGTCACTGAAAGGCCACTAGCTTCTGGAACGACCAAGTCTTCGGCTTCTTCTTTTGGGACAAAGGCTGGCGCAGCCACATCAAATTGAGGCGCACCCTCTACGGGAGTATGTTTCATAAATTGTTCTTGATCTTTCTCGGACATTTCGAATTCTCCTTTTTATTCTTCTCTTCTACTATAACATAAAACCAAGCAAGGACCAACTCCTGTCTGGATGGACTAAAAAAGATCGGAGAGATATCCGACCTTTTAGATGCTTATCTTAAAATTTCTTGCGAAGGGAGACAATAGCAATCCCTGCAAGTGAGAGCAAGCCCAATGTTGCCAAAACGACACCTGTTTCTTGACCTGTTTTTGGCAATAAACGGCCAACTACAGATTTGCTTGAGTCGCTTGAATGTGAGGAAGAACTAGAAGAAGAGCTTGAGCTCGATGAAGAAGTTGAACTTGAGGAGCTTGAAGATGAGCTGCTTGAAGATGAGCTCGATGAGCTACTTGAGCTTGAAGACGAACTACTTGAGCTACTTGAACTAGAAGATGAGCTACTTGAGCTTGAGGATGGGCTTGTTGTACTTGGTGAAGTCGACCCATCTGTACCAGGGCTTTTATAGCCTGCAATGAAATTACGATAAATTGGGTTGGAACTTTCAAGTGAATCCACCATCAAGCGTCCTGATCCATCGTAAGCAAGGGACACTGTTACTTCCCCTTCTCCATTATCCAACTGTTTAAAGCGACCATCATCTTTTGTAGTCTGACGAATGTAGAGTTTAACAGTTCCAGAATTCAGTCCAGAGAGATCCACATCATCAAATTCGATCGTCCCATCTGCTGTATTTTGCCCTTTAGCAACTGTCTCTTCTTCGCCACCTTCAGATTTGTAGATCAATGCAAATTGGTAGGCTCCCGCATCATGCGCACTTTCTTTCTTGCCTTCACGCGCTCCCACTACATCGACACGACCTGTTTTCAATTTCAAAGAAAGCTGATTCGATTCGAAACCTTCATATGTTGGTTTTTGAACAAGGTCTAGCTGACCATTTTTGTACTCATAAACCGCAGCTTTTGTATTCGCAGATACTGGTTGGGCAATTGCCATTCCACCAAGCATAGATGAAAGTAACAAGAATTTAGCCAAGTTCTTTTTCATATTTTCATTCCTTTTTCAATTATTTTCATTCACCTTTCATTTTATAATATGAAACAACAAATGACAACTTTTATGTTCAAATAACTTTTTATATTAAAGGATTTGAGTATAAAATACGTGTCTATAGCTATTGTCTAGCTAGAAACCCTGTATCATCAGTATTTTAGAAATGAGATTAGCAAATGATCGAAAATAATAACTAGTTAGTGTTTTTATAATTGAATCTAAGGGGAAAGTTTATGAAATTACTTTACAAGTAAAAAAAAAACGACCTCTTGCGAAGTCGTTCGGGTACAAACGAGAATATATGGACCTTCCTTTTTAAAGACCGATTTCCTTTCTAATCTTCATCTCCTTTTAAAGCCAAACGATAATCCCCATCTGCTTGCTGGATAAATTTTAATTTATATTCATCTTCATCTGATCCAGATGACTTAAAACGGATTTCCATTTCATTCGTAATGGCCTTAGTTTTATAGTCCTGGTCTGCTCTTATCGAAATAGAGGATGGGGTATTGCTACTAAGCACTTCTTTATAAGATATTCCATCCTTCCCTGTTTTGGGATCTCCTACTTTCAATTTATCATAATCATCGGTCGCCATTGGATTGGCATCCGCTGTGTCATAATCTTCTGAGAAATATAGATTGCGTAGATAATAATGACCATCTATTTTCATAAAGGTCAGATTCATCTCGTTAGCGGTCTTATAATCGGTGCTTTCTTCATCTGTATCGTCCCTCTCGAGTTTGCCCCATTCTAACTCAACAGTTGTCCCATTAAATGAACCTTTTAAAGCTTTCCCATACTTCTTTACGACCTCTTCGATAGACATCGCATCCTCTTTGTCATCGTAGGTAGCGAATTTCAAGTCTCCGAGATTTGAAATATCCCAATCAAATGCTGTCTCTTTTGGGTCTATATAGCGAGAAGATATATCGCGTTTTGAGACTGTACTATCTGCAGTGGTATGTAAACGGGGATAAGCTTTCTTGGTTACGGCATTCACACCAAAAGAATGGCCAATAATAAGACCAATCACTAATCCTAAAACAATTGACCCAATCACACATCCAATGAACAAGCCCTTTCCGCTTTTTTGAGGGCCAGGATTTACTGGTACACCAAAGGGTACCTGTGTTTGATTTATACTCATCTCTCTTCTATCCTCCTCTTAATTTAGTTCCGCACCAATATAGCGAAATTCTCCATCAGGCTGTGCTAAAAATTTCAAAACTTTAAAATCCCCATCAACCTCACAGAGTACTGTAGCCACTACACGTGTAGACTTAAATGTTTCCCCATTGGCAGTTAGTTTGCGCTCTGTCCCAATTTCGACGGTTTTTCGATGTTTTTTCAAAAACTCAGATAATCTTGTCCCACCTTGCCCTGTCTGCTTGTTTCCTTTTTTCAGACTTCGAAATTCCTTTTCAGTCAAGGCGCGATTGCTCGAGGCATCATCGCTATCATCATCATCCTCTGGATTTTTATGCTCATACAATTCATCTAATTCCGTCACGGACACACTTTTTAAATAATAATTGCCATCGACTTCGTCAAATCTCATTCTCAAATTCTGATGTTCAGTAGCCTTTGAGTCATTCCAAGTAAACTCCATTGCATTCTTTTTATATTCAACACTGGATGCTAACCCATAGACTTCTACAATCTGATCTGCTGTCAAACCATAACCTTCCCGATTGGTGTAACTCAACAAGCCAAGATCCTTGAAAGTCCATGTGAAAATGACCTTTTCTTTATCCGTTACAAAACCTGCTTTTGTTTCATTTGCTTCGGTCTTTGCACGTTCTAAACGTTTAAATCGTTGCGACTCCTTACTTGTTTGAGAGGATTGTCCCCAAATATATCCGCTCACACCACCGAAAAGCCCACCAATCACAAGCGCTAAAAGTGAAAATAGTACTAATTTTTTCCACTTGTGCTTTGGCTTAGTTGGATAGGACCACTGAGGCGGAAGCATTTGTGGATTTGTTTCTTCAAATGGATAAGCAGGGCCCTGCATTTGAACTCCTCTCACCTGTCCTTCTCCTTGTGGTGTCTCTTGCATCTGTGGCTCTTCCGGCACTGAAAAAGGCTGTTTATCTTCTGTAGTCATACTCTCTCCTTTTGATTCTCTTTGTCTCATTTGATGATCACAGTGAGTGAAAATCATTTGATGAACAAAGTATAAAAATGCTCCTTCTACTATATCATAAATCTCCTGATGGCGCCAATTCATCACTAAATGGGGAAATAGGCACAAAAAAACGACCTCTTGCGAGATCGTTTTATCCAAATGCTGTTACATTCTCAAGTCGGTATTCCCCTTGCTGATTCTTTTTAAATGATAAGGTTATTTTTCTTTGATCAGTTGTAAAGTATAGGATATATATAACTATTTTCCCCTTCATACAGGTTGTTACTGTAACTGTTCTTAGGGATTCCAAACTGGCTTATAGCCTCCATTAACCCAATCCCTTCCTGACCACTTTTAGGCAAATAAGAACGATATTCTTCTAAAGTTTTATTCGCCTTGCCCGCTTGAGCTTTAGTAACTTCAAGATAGACACGCTCGACACGACTTTTTCCTTCAAACTCATTAATAATAATTTTGAAAAAACCCTGTTGGTCAGAAAGCTTATAATAAAAGGTTACCCGTTCTTTCCCCGAGGAATCATAATCAAGTAAACCTGCAAACGCCTTTCCATATTTCTCAATTATTTCTGAAGGCGTTAGCGTTTGCTTCTTTGTAGCATCCATTAGCTCAAAGACTTCATCAACTGAAAAAACTCTTACTTGAGACGGATCAACCCACTCAGAATTTTCTTTTTTCAATATCTGTCCAATTTTTTTATTCTCACTTTTGCTCGCTTGAATATTCGAGGAGCTGGTAGAAGATTTCTTTTTTTGATATCTTTCCGAAGATCTTATGATCTTATTTTCGGGTCTATGAACGACTGTTTTTTTATAATACCAGACTCCTATCAGAAAAAATACGAATACAACGATCACTGACAAGAGTACTCGGATTATGTTACGTGAAATCCGAAATCCTATTTGTTTCTTTTGATCTTCAAAAATCGCCCCTTGAGGTCCTTCATCCGAAAATGCACTCGGAAAAGAGTACAGATTCCCATGATTCTTAGACCATTCACGTTGTACTTTTCTTCCTCTTGACATGTCGTACTCCTTAACTTTATTATCTTACCCTACTATAGCATTAAAAACTGTATCACAGTATATATATGTCTTCCCCATTCTAGTCACCAAGTATTTCATGAAATGAATGTTCTATTTACTTTCCTCTTTTGTCGCCAAACAGTAATCTCCGTTTTCTTGTTTATAGAATGTTAGTTTATATATTTTTTTATATGATATTTTTTTAAATTCAATTACCATTTTCGTTTTATTTTCATGAGTGATTTTATCTTGGTCTGCCGACATCATGATAGACCCTGAATGATTATTTTTAAGTACTTCTGAATATGAAACTCCACCTTTCCCGGTTTCTGGATTCCCTACTTTCAGACCGTTATATTTATCGGCAGGCATCTGATCTTTCTCTAAATCATTAGAATTTCTGTCATAATTAATGCTTTTAAGGTAATACCTTCCCTCTGCTTTCTCAAAATAAGCAAATATCATCTCATTAGAACTATTCTCATTAACGTCAGATTTATCAAGGTTTTGCCATATTAACTCAATTTTATCATCATGAATTAATGCCTCTTGAGCTTTTCCATATTTCTCTAAGAAATCATCAATCATGACACCTTGTTTAGGGTTTTCTCGACTCCCAAACTTCAATTCTAAAAGCTGGGATATGTTCCAAGAAAAAGCAGAATCTTTTGGAGCTATAATCTTTTTAGATTGATCACGTATGGAGCGACTATTTTTTGTACGTGTTTTTAGCACAGGATAGGCTTTTTTAGTAATCATATTAACACCTTTAGAATAACCGATAGCCAGCCCTATAATCATTCCTAGCAAAATGTACCCAATAGAAGAAGCAATCCAAAAATCTTTTCCAACTCTTCTAAGTTTATCATTCCACCAACTATTATTTGATTTCATAAGTCGATTTATTTTCATTTTTCATTAATCTCCCTTAGAAGCGTTTCGATCCAATGTAAAGAAATTCTCCATCTGGCTGCGCCACAAATAGAAGTGTTTTATAATCACCATCTACTTGATAGGTTACATTCGCAAGCACTCTATTAGATTTATATTCTTCTCCTTCACTTGTTATTTTTTTCTCGGTCTCTATTTCAACGGATGCCCGATGTTTTTTCAAGATTTCTGACAATGGAGTCCCGCCTTTTCCAGTGTTTTTATCTCCTTTCATCAGATTTTGATACTCTTCTGTCGTCAAACGAAATTCATATGCACTATCGTCACTATTTTCTTTTTGTTCTTTAGATATCTTTTGGGAAGATAAGCCATACAAGTCTCGAATGGATACACTCTTTAAATAATAGTTATTATTATATTTTTCAAATTCAAAACTTAAGTCTTGCTGGTTTGAACCGATCAAATTAGTCCAACTTAGACTTAATCCATCTTGATTATATCTAGCTTATGAAGCTAAACCATAATTTTCTACAATCTGATCCGCTGTTAATCCAAGTTTAGATGAATTATTATAACTTAACAAACCTAAATCCTTAAGTGTCCATAAAAAGATGACGTCATTTTTTTTGGATACGAAACCAGTTTTTGTTTTTTTCGCCTCCTCTTTCACTCGAGTTAAGAGTTCGAAACGTTGGGATTCTTTGACTGTCTGAGCAGACTTCCCCCATGCATAACCAGCAATTTTACCAAATAATAAACTAATCACTCCGCATAACATGATGATTAAAGCCAACATTGATAATAAAATTATTTTTTTCCAATTACGTTTGGATCGCATCTCAACAGTTGCCTCTAACTGATCTTTTTGAAGTTCATTGGGAAAAGATTCCTTTATTTGCTCCTCTTCCGGCACTGCAAAAGACTGTTTATCTTCTCTTGTCATACTCTCTCCTTTTTGATTCTCTTTGTCTCATTTGATGATCATAGTGAGTGAAAATCATTTGATGAACAAAGTATAAAAATGCTCCTTCTACTATATCATAAATCACCTGAAGGCACCAATTCATCACTAAATGGGGAAATAGATACAAAAAAACGACCTCTTACGAAGCCGTTTTGTCTATTGATTAAAGACGAGCGTTGAGTTCTGCTCCAAGTTCTTCAAATCCTGGTTTACCAAGAAGGGCAAACATATTTTTCTTGTAAGCTTCAACACCTGGTTGGTCAAATGGGTTGATAGCGTTCAAGTAACCTGAAAGGGCGATGGCCAATTCGAAGAAGTAGATGGCATAACCAAGAGTGAAGGCATCTTGCTCAGGAAGAGTTACGTACATGTTTGGTACATCACCGTCTGTGTGGGCAAGAAGAACACCGTCAGTTGCTTTTTTGTTTACGAAGTCAACGTCTTTTCCTTGAAGGTATCCAAGTCCGTCAAGGTCTTCTTCCAAAGTAGGGATAATCAAGTTCTTACGAGGTTTGTCAACGCGGACAACTGTTTCAAACATGATACGAGTTCCTTCTTGGATAAATTGACCCAATGAGTGCAAGTCTGTTGAGAAGTTAGCTGAAGTTGGGTAAATTCCTTTTTGATCTTTCCCTTCTGACTCACCAGCCAATTGTTTCCACCATTCTGAGAAGTATTGAAGAGATGGCTCGTAGTTTACCAAGATTTCAGTTGCATAGCCTTTACGGTAAAGGATATTACGAACAGCTGCATATTGGTAAGCCTCGTTTTCAGAAAGTTTATCTGAAGTGTAGTCTTTACGAGCTGCGTTAGCACCTTCCATAAGGGCTTTGATATCTGCACCTGATGCAGCGATTGGAAGCAATCCAACTGCTGTCAATACTGAGAAGCGTCCACCGATATCGTCTGGAACTACAAATGTTTCCCAACCGTTCGCATCTGCTTCAACCTTCACAGCACCTTTTTGGCGGTCAGTTGTTGCGTAGATCCGTTTGTTAGCTTCTTCTTGACCGTATTTCTTCACCAAGAGTTCTTTGAAGACACGGAAAGCGATGGCTGGTTCAGTTGTTGTACCTGATTTAGAAATCACGTTGACTGAGAAATCTTTATCTGAAACATACTCTACCAAGTCAGCAAGGTAAGTAGATGAGATGGAGTTTCCAGCGTAAAGGATTTGTGGCGCTTTGCGTTCTTCTTTTGTTTGCAAGTTTGCAAAGTGGTGGTTCAAGAAGTCAATGGCAGCTTTCGCTCCAAGGTATGATCCACCGATACCGATCACGACCAAAACATCGCTGTCTGATTTGATTTGTTCAGCAACTTTCAAGATGCGGTCAAATTCTTCACGGTCATAATTTTCAGGAAGGTCCAACCAACCTAGGAAGTCACTACCAGCACCTGTTCCTTTACGGATCAATTCATCAGCTGCAGTCACTTGTGGTTGCATGTATTCCACTTCATGTGGGGCAACAAATTTACCCAAAACTTTTGAGTAGTCAAATTTAATATGAGACATGTTATTCCTCCAAATTTTGTTCTTCTATATGATATCGCTTTACACGGATTAAATCAAGGGAAACCAATCTATAAAACGTTTTCATTTGCTAATTTTTTTATTTTCACAAATCAAGCAACGACGCAATAGCAATCGTTTGCATATTTGTACTATTTTTGACTAGAAAATCCAAAAAAAGAAGCTTCTCACGAAACTCTATTTTTTCTCTTTTATTCTTTGAATATAAACATGACTCTGGTAAGTGATAGCCCTCACGTCGCTTCACTCCTCAGGATCAATATCTCTAAGTTCGGTTGTGCCTTCCAGTCTTGATTCGTTAAGAGCTTTTATCGGTTTACAGCTTTTTCCCTAACGGGAAAAACTGCATCCATTGCTCTAAGATTCGTCTGCGTCCCTTGGACTTGACTCATCAAGAGCAATAGAAAAGAGCACACAGTTCACTTCGCTTAGGGCTGCTGGATTCCTCCCCTGACCCGCTTCACGCAGAACTGTTGCTCCGATAGGTATTATATCATAATTTGTTCGATTTGCAAAGGTCCGGTTTTTATTCTTGTGTTTCGGCCTTGGCTGCGAGTTTGGCTTGTTTTTTTCGTTCTCGACCTTGGCGGAAGAAGGTCTGCATGATGGCTGCACATTCTGCTTCCAAGATTCCTGTTTCTACTTCGACTCGGTGATTGAGGCGTTCATCTGCCAAAATGTCGTAGAGACTACCTGCTCCACCGAACTTCTGATTGGTCGCCCCGTAAATCACCTGGGGAATCCGAGCTAGACCAATGGCACCACTACACATGACACAGGGCTCAATCGTGACAAAAAGCGTCGTATCCAGCAGGCGCCAGCTATTTTCACGCTGATTGGCCTCCTCGATCGCCATGATTTCCGCATGCATGACCGCCCGCTGCAGCTCCTCACGCGCATTATGTCCACGCCCGATAATCTGACCATCCTTGACCAAGACACAGCCAATCGGTATTTCATCATTGGCGAGGGCAATCTCCGCCTCCTTCAGGGCTTCCCTCATAAACATCGCTTTTTCCTCTATCGTGTAGTCCATCTCTTCCTTCTTCCTTTTAGTTTCTTTGTTCATTATACCATAGGCAGCTTACGACTCACAAAAAAAGCCGCCGATTGGGCGACTCTTATGGGAGATTATTATGAAAAAGTTTAGGAGGTTTAAACAAAGTTAGGAGGTCTTTGTTTATGCTTCTAGTATAGCTGGCCTATCTTAAATAAAGCTTAAGTTCTCTGAGTATTGATGATTTTGGAAATATCACCACTTAGAATCTCAAAAATATCTGACAAATTGCTGGCTTACTACTATCCGCTTTGTCGCAGAACCAACTATTGTGGCATCGCTCATCCTTTACGTAACTCAAGGATTTGGTCATAGCGCTCTTCTTCATCAATATGATGGGCTATTTCTAGTACCGTGATCGGCAAAGAAAAGATTAGGTCTCTAACCAGACGACTATTTTTTTCGTCCAAAGCTGATGTCACTTCGTCCGCTAATAAAATATCCTTCTCGCGTAAGAGAAAACGAGCCAACTCTAATCTGACACGCTGACCTCCTGAAATGTTTTCACCATTATTATGAATTTCTACATTCAAAATATCCTGAAATTCATCTATTAAGCCAACTCGGTCCAATACCTCCAATAATTCATGGTCCTGAAAAGGCTGACCAAAAGTTAGATTATAGCGGATAGTATCGTTAAACAGGAAGGGATGCTGGCTAATTAAACCGATATTCCCTTGGAAATGACTCGTTATTTGATTTCCATCATACTGAACGAAAATGTCACCCTCATCACATACTTCTTCTCCTAAAATCAAGCGAAAAAGAGTCGTCTTTCCAGACCCGCTCGGTCCTTTGATTAAGACCTTCTGACCTACTGAAATCGTCGCCGTCAAATCAGAAAAAAGCTGACGTTCAGCAAAACTTTTTGAAATATGATTTAAGCGCAACGATTCGAGATTTTCAACAAATTGATCCTTTGTCTCTTCGAAATCAGGTTCTTCCTCGATAATCTTAAACAGGCGGTTCGCAGTCGGCAAGGCACCTTGGAGATTGGCTGCACTGTACATCAGAGTTTGGATCGGTTCTACCAGCATCCCCGCAGCAACATACATAGAGATGAGGCTTGTAATAGAAATAGAATTTCCCTGTAAACTCAAATAAAAGCCTAAAGCAAGAGGAACAACCTGACTAAAAAAGACCATAAATCCATTAAAGAAAAAAATAATATTATGTGTGAAACAAAATCTTTGGATGGCTTTTTGATATTCTCCGTTTAAATCATTCACGCGCTCTTCATTCAGCCTCATGGCCTGATTAATCCGTAAGGTTTGGCTGCCTTGCATACTATCCGAGACAAACCCATGTAATTTCGTTCTAAGCTTGGACCAGCTGTCTCCCGAATCTTGTAAACGACGATTCATGATGAACTGAGGAATAGGTCTCATAATCGTAAAAATGACAAAAATAAGTCCTAAGAGAAAATTTTGTGAAACAATATAAATGGCTGTAACAAGGGCGACAAATCCCCAACTCACCATAACATTTATATTTTCCAAATAATTATCGCCCACATATTCCATATCTTGAGTTAGCAGACTAACTTTTTCATCATTGGAAAATTTAGGATTCAATATGACTTTCTTAAATAAAAGGGCACGGACACTTTTGTTGATTTCTCTTCGGAATATATTGTGCGAATGGTTTGAAAACAGCATCAGACTATAAATAACAAGATAGACAGACAAACCAAATAAAACAAAATTGAGAATTTTTCCATAAGAAAGGCCGTCTTGATCTAACTTCAAGGCCTTCGTTAAAATCAGAGGTTGCGCCAACACCAAACCACTATTCACAATACGCCCTAAAAAAATAGGAAAAAGATACTTCTTATCAATGTACTTATAAATATTTCTCATAATTATCATCCATCAAAATAGAGGGCTAGCACAACCCTCTTCTCTAATTTATTTAAAATCGTGATTATTTACAATCACAATTATAGTTAAATACTCTAGGTTTAGCATTCATTTTGTCATCGAATTTGTTATTCACTTTAACCTTCATGATATCTTCCTTTCTAGTCCACATCTAAAATGTCATTATAAGATTTTGACAAAGCGAAAAGTGCTAAATTTTTACGAATTTTTTCCTTCACACTTTTACATAGATAGCGTGAATTTGTCTTCGTAATTCGCTTGGCCATCGGACAATAGCCAGATTTACAGATTAAAACAAATTGGCACTCTTTGCAACTTGCATCAAGCCGAATAACCCAATCATTCAGTTTACTGTAATTCACAAAGCCTTTATTAATGTTACCGAAAATATTTTGAGGTTCATATAAAGCAACTGTACATGATTGAACAATTCCTCTTACATTAAACATAAAATGATTTTTTCGATTAGAATAGCAGGTATAATTATTATTCACTACAACTTCTGGGGAAGAGATATGATATCCTGAAGTTACAGCTAACTTAGATAATTCAAAACTTGCATCTTTATCCAGTAAAGTAACGCAGTAATTTATATCTCTATCTCCTTTGCCCCAATTTCCAATAGTATGATAAGAAATCTTAAATCTGGAATCATCTTTGAAATAGATACCATCATGTGTTAAAAACTCTTTAACATTTTGATAGTTATCTTTACTTACATTAAAGCGAATCACACAAATAAAATCAAATTTACTTTCTTGCATTGCTTTCAAATTATCGAATATACGATTATACGACAACCCACCGTTTTGCAATACTCTCTGATTATTATGACTTTCTTCATCTCCATCCAAAGTTATCTGGTAACTAGTCACTTTAAATTTTTCATTCAAATATCGAAACTTATTCTTAGTCAATAAATAACCATTCGTAGTGATTGCACTTTGATAATGAATCTGATATTTCTCACATAAATCTATAAAAACAGGAGACAACCGCTTGATAGTTTTATATCCCAACAGTGGTTCTCCTCCAAACCAGCCTACTGACAAATACTTATACTTCCCGGACTGAAGTTTTTCTTTCAAAAATTGGACAATGGCATCTTCTGTCTCTGTTGACATAGCAATATTTTCAAATTTTTCATAACAATACTTACACCGAAAATTACAATCTCCATGTGTCAAAATTGTTAGTTCCAATAATTCAGCATCTGTATCGCTTATTTTAGATAGATACTTTTCGACCTCATACTCACCCTCACTTAAATATTTATTTTTATCAAGATAAGCATGAAACTCTTTCCTAATCACATCATTGCTGTCGACTACTCTATTCAATTCATTCGTAAGAAAAAATGAATGATTGGTTTTAGTATTAAAATACAACGTACCATCATCAGTACTATATTTTAATATATATCGTGACAAATTCATATTATCACCTCTTAATCTGTGTGACTTAACCTGCAGTAAGTGTACACCGATAGAAATATTAAATCAAGCAATATTCAGCAGATTAGAAAAGTTCCAACTTTTAATATTTTGGAAAAGGTTATCCTATAAAAGCTGCAATTTCGCCAACTTCTTGAGCAATATAGGTGGCGCCGGCTTCTTCCAATTCTTCCCTGCTTCCAAAGCCATAAAGGACACCGATAGAATCAAGCTTTTGCGCTTGAGCGCCAAGCACATCGTGCTCCCTGTCTCCAATCATGATGGTATGCGCCAAATCTGTAATCCCATTTTGCTCCAAGGCATACTGGATAACATCGCTTTTTTTACTACGTTTTCTATCCATGGTCGCACCAGCGACAAAGTCAAAATAATCATACAAACCAAAGTGTTTGAGAATTTGAATGGAAAATTCTTCAGGCTTTGACGTAGCTACAATCAACTGTTTGCCAGCCTGCTTGAGAGAAGCCAGCAAGTCAGGAACGCCTAGATAGACCTCATTTTCATAAAGGCCTTTTTCGGAAAAATACTCATGATAGTAGTCAATGGCCTTTAAACATTCTTCCTTAGAAAATCCATAAAAGCGCTCAAAAGACTCCTGCAAGGGCGGACCGATGAAAACTCTCAATGCTTTCTTGTCTGGCACTTGAATCCCATATTTTCCTAAGGCATAGGCCACCGAGTTGGTAATCCCTAGTTCTGAATTGGTCAAGGTGCCGTCTAGGTCAAATAAAATCGTTTGATACATTTTTTCCTCTTTCTGCTTTCAAAAAGAGGCTGGGACAAAAGTCCTAGCCTCTCAATTGTCTTTGGATTGTCGAGCAAGACGCAGTGGTTGAGTGGCTCTACTACGCTGATTTCATCAGCTTTTACAGCCCTACTCAACTGTGCGGAGGTGGGACGATGAAATCGAATTCTAACGAATGACCGATTTCTGTCCCACTCTCTTATCTTCATTTGCTTATAAACTAGACCACACACTTTCAAGGATATTGGTTTGGTCACGATCTGGTCCGACTGAGAAGGTTGAAATGCGCACACCAACTAATTCACCGACACGGCGGACATAGTTGCGGGCATTTTCTGGAAGCTCATCCAAGTGGCGGACACCTGTGATGTCTTCTGACCAGCCTGGTAATTCTTCATAGATTGGTTTGCAACGTTTGAGTTGCTCCAAGCTTGCTGGGTAGTGGTCGATGCGTTCCCCATCCAAGTCGTAGGCTACACAGATTTTCACTGTATCCAAGCCGGACAGAACGTCGATCGAGTTCAAGCTAAGGTTGGTAATTCCTGACACGCGACGGCTATGGCGCATGACAACTGAGTCAAACCAACCAACACGACGAGGACGACCGGTTGTTGTCCCATACTCATGGCCGACTTCACGGATCCGATCACCCACTTCATCGAAGAGTTCCGTAGGGAATGGGCCATCACCAACACGGCTGGTATAGGCTTTACATACACCGACAACCTTGTCGATCTTGCTTGGGCCGACACCTGATCCGATGGTCACCCCACCTGCGACTGGGTTTGAAGAGGTTACAAATGGATAGGTTCCTTGGTCGATATCCAACATAACCCCTTGGGCTCCTTCAAAGAGCACGCGCTTGCCGTTATCCAAAGCATCGTTCAAGATAACAGAAGTATCGGTTACATATTGCTTGATTTGTTGACCATATTCATAGTATTCTTCGAAGATATCGTCAAATGACAGAGCCTCTGCATCATAGAGTTTGGTAAATTGACGGTTCTTTTCTTCCAAGTTGATACGAAGACGTTCCGCAAAGACGTCGCGGTCCAAAAGGTCCGCGATCCGGATTCCCACACGCGCAGCCTTGTCCATGTAGGCTGGTCCAATCCCTTTGATGGTCGTTCCGATTTTGTTGTCGCCTTTAGACTCTTCTTGGAGACGGTCCAATTCGATATGGTAAGGAAGGATGACATGGGCACGGTCTGAAATGCGCAAACTGTCCGTTGTCACACCTTCTTCATGAAGATAAGCCAACTCTTTGACCAATGATTTAGGGTTGACCACCACGCCGTTTCCGATGACAGAGATCTTTTCAGGGAAGAAGATACCAGAAGGAATCAAGTGCAACTTGAACTTTTTGCCGTCGATTACGATGGTGTGCCCGGCATTGTCCCCACCTTGATAGCGAGCAATGACTTCTGCATTGGCTGATAGGAAGTCTGTAATCTTCCCTTTTCCTTCATCACCCCATTGGGTTCCTACTACAACAACTGATGTCATAATTCTTTTTCATATACCATAGATAGTTGCCTATCTATGCCTTTCTTCAAACTAAGGGCAGGAGTCTCACCTGCAAGTTTGTCTTACACTCTATTATAAGCAATTTTTAATGTTTTTTCAAGATCCACTCGGCTATCGTTTATTTTTCTCCTTTCTTTTTAAACCAACTTCTCTATGAAACTCGTCTTTTACTTGGAAATTGCTTCTTTCTAGAAATAACGTTCGGAATTTTCTTTTCTTCTCGTCCTTCTTCTGAAACGACTGATTTTCGGAATTCTCCTTGTCCCCACTTTGCTTGATTTGTGCTAAAATAGTAGGTATGGACAAAATTATTAAAACTATCTCAGAAAGTGGTGCTTTTCGTGCTTATGTACTAGACAGTACAGAAACTGTACGAACAGCCCAAGAAAAACATCATACACAAGCTAGCTCCACGGTCGCACTTGGCCGTACCCTCATTGCCAGCCAAATCTTGGCGGCAAACGAGAAAGGAGAAACTAAAATTACGGTCAAAGTCCTTGGGACTAGCTCACTCGGAGCTATCATCACCGTGGCAGATACCAAGGGAAATGTGAAAGGCTACGTGCAGAATCCTGGAGTGGATATCAAGAAAACCGCGACCGGTGAAGTTCTGGTCGGACCATTTGTCGGAAACGGAGAATTCTTGGTCATCACAGATTATGGTACGGGAAATCCTTATAACTCCATGACCCCTCTTGTAACCGGTGAAATCGGAGAAGACCTGGCCTTTTATCTGACAGAAAGCCAACAAACACCATCTGCAGTTGGACTCAATGTTCTGTTGGATGACGAAGATAAGGTTAAAGTGGCGGGTGGCTTCTTGCTCCAGGTCTTGCCAAATGCCAAGGAAGAAGAAATCGCGCGCTTTGAAAAACGCATCCAAGAAATGCCTGCCATCTCCACACTTTTGGAATCTGAAGACCATATTGAAGCTCTTCTTGCCGCTATCTATGGGGATGAACCTTTCAAACGCCTCTCTGAAGAAGGACTTCGCTTCCAGTGCGACTGCAGCCGTGAGCGTTTCTTGAACGCTTTAGCAAGTCTGCCAGCTAGTGATCTAAAAGAGATGAAAGACGAAGATCACGGTGCAGAGATTACCTGCCAATTTTGCCAAACCCACTACCACTTTGACGAAAATGACTTGGAGGAACTCATTCGTGACAAATCTTAATACGCCATTTATGATCGGGGATGTCGAAATCCCTAACCGTACTGTCCTAGCCCCAATGGCTGGAGTGACCAACTCGGCTTTCCGGACCATTGCCAAAGAACTGGGAGCAGGGCTCGTTGTGATGGAAATGGTCTCTGACAAGGGAATCCAGTACAACAATGAAAAGACGCTTCACATGCTCCATATCGATGAAGGAGAAAATCCTGTATCGATCCAACTCTTTGGAAGTGACGAAGATAGCCTCGCACGCGCAGCTGAATTTATCCAAGAAAATACCAAGACCGATATCGTCGATATCAACATGGGTTGCCCGGTGAATAAGATCGTGAAAAACGAAGCGGGTGCCATGTGGCTCAAGGACCCCGACAAGATCTACTCCATCATCAATAAGGTTCAATCCGTCCTTGATATCCCCCTCACTGTTAAAATGCGGACGGGTTGGTCGGACCCTTCTCTAGCAGTTGAAAATGCGCTCGCTGCTGAAGCCGCGGGTGTCTCTGCCCTCGCCATGCATGGACGAACTCGGGAGCAAATGTATACGGGTCATGCGGACCTTGAGACCCTTCACAAGGTTGCACAGGCCCTAACTAAGATTCCATTTATCGCAAACGGAGATATCCGTACGGTTCAAGACGCCAAACAACGGATCGAAGAAGTCGGTGCTGATGCGGTCATGATTGGTCGCGCTGCTATGGGCAATCCTTATCTCTTCAACCAAATCAATCACTACTTTGAAACAGGAGAAATCCTGCCTGATTTGACTTTTGAAGACAAGATGAAGATTGCTTACGAACACTTGAAACGCTTGATCGATCTCAAAGGTGAGCACATTGCCGTTCGTGAATTCCGTGGCCTCGCTCCTCACTACCTCCGTGGTACCTCAGGTGCAGCCAAACTCCGCGGAGCCATCTCTCAAGCCAGTACCCTTGCTGAAATTGAAGAACTCTTACAATTAAAAGCATAGAAATACAAAAAGCGAGAGTGGGACAGAAATCGGTAATTCGTTAGAATTCGATTTCGTCGTCCCACCTCCGCACAGTTGAGTAGGGCTGTAAAAGCTGATGAAATCAGCGTAGTAGAGCCCACGCAACCACTGCGTCTTGCTCGACAATCCAAAAATAATTGAGAGGCTAGGACTTTTGTCCCAGCCTCTTTTTATAGATTGTCTGTTTGCAGGCCGAGTTGTTTGACTCTGGCGGTGTAGTAGGTCATGATCAAAAAGAGGTTCACTGTGATCAGCCAGATGGCCCATTGGTGAATGAAATGCATGAGAATGGCTACGCTAATAGCTCCCGCAATAAAGCTTCCAACGACAATCCCGTAATTCATCGCTTGTCTGCGATACTCGTCCAAATCTCCCTTTCCTCGAGTGATTCGGTACAAGGCCGTCAGCATCTTGCGGTAATTTCCGGAAGTCATAAAGATCACGTAAGGATGGGTTTCAATCAAGCTCCCTGTAAAGGTCAACATCATCATCCCTGTTCCAAAAGCAATAAAGGGAACTTCTACAGGTGGTATGACAGACACCAAGGGAATCAGGAGTGTTACCACAAACAAAGGAATCAACATCTTGGTCCGCCAAAAGGCTGTCTTGCGATACTCTTTGATATGGAGTGCAACCAAAAAGCCGATCGAGAAAAATAGAATAGATGAAAAACGCATGATGGTATTTTCGACACGGGGATCGTGCCAATCAGCGATGAGAAGCAGGAGGTTCCCCGTTTGGGTCGCGACCAAACTCCGGTAGTGCATGTGGCAAAAAACATCGAGGCCCCCTCCGATAAAACCAAGCAGAGCCCCCATCAGTCGTGTATTTTGTGGTAAAATTATTTTTTCTTCCATAGTCTTGTCTCTTTTGATTTCAATTATGATTATTATACCACTTTGCACACAAGTGGAGCAGGAAAAATCAGAAAAAGCCCTTCCGTTACTAAAAGTAAGGGAGGGCTGGTAGAATGAACCCCGCTCGATCTACTGTTTTAAGCGATAGGTCTTGCGTGGTTTTTTCTTAGGAACCCGCTTGACACCCACTTCCTCCACGAATTCTCCGAATTTTACGAGGAAGTTATTGCTAACGATGGGGCGTCCAGGATTGATCAGATTGACCAACTCGGTTGCTTCATAAACGGTGAAAGGCTCCTCTAACAGATAGAGGAAGGTTGGATTCCAGTCTAGACGACCCTGAATCCGCTTGATCGATTCTTGAATAATCTGATAGTGGTCAAAGGCAAAATCAGAAGCAGCTAAGGATTCTCCATCGAGCAAGCACTGGGACTTTTTGAAGTCGACATCGAGAAAAACGACTTCCTTGGCATCGTCACCTGCATGAGCTAAGTCTACTGCTTCTGCTGGCAGATAGACCAGATGGGCAATGGTAATGACCCAGCCTCTGGGGTCCCGCCCAGGGGTGGAAACTGTCATGAGTTGTTCCACCTTATTCACTGGAAGATCGAGCCCAACTTCTTCTTTGACTTCTCGGATACAGGCATGAGTCGCATCTTCATCCTTGTTCACAAAGCCCCCCACCAAGGCGAGGCGGTGTTGATAAGGGTGGGCCTTGCGGCGAATGGCTAAGAGCTTGAGCTGGCCTTCAACAAAACAGTAAGCTACCATGTCCGCTGTGACACTTGGAGTTTCATAAGTCGGCAGGTCTTGCTCCTTGTACCACTTGAGAAAGTCTGCTTCACTAGCGGCCGTCTCAAAATACTCTTTCTCCGTCATTCCTGCTGGAATTGAGAGACTTGCCATCTAAGCCACCTCCTTCTTGAGGGCTTTGGTCCATTGGTACCAGCCCACTAGGCTATTCAGCGTGTAGACCCAGTACATCCCTTGGATGTGAAGGCTCTGATCCCACCAGAGATAGATACTAAAGACGTTGGTCGCAATCCAGAAGATCCATTGCTCCCGGTAAAGGCGAGTCATTAGGAGCTGACCGACCCCATTGGTCGCATCGGTGATACTATCGCGGAAAGGGCGAGCGCTATGGATGCTCTGATACGCAAAGCCCATACCAATCCAAATAACAGCACACAAGGCCAAGTAGCGCATCCACTCAATCAAGTTCAATTTCTTGGCTTCAAAGTGAGATTCTTCGACCTTACCTTGATCATTGATCCGATTAGAGAGCCAAACATAGAGACCGATCGGTTGCATGATGAAGAAATAAAGAGTTGTCAGAACTTCCCCGTAGAAGTTCTTATTGAGGGCTAAAACGAGGTAGATCGCTGAATTCACTGCTCCAAAAAGGTAGTTACTAGCACGCCCTTCTGCAACCAGGATGACGCAGACAATGCCTGTCCAAGAGGCAAACAGTCCCAGCCAATCATGCTGTCCTGTCCGATTGGTCCATTCTAAGAAGAAGGGAACACTAGAAAGAAGGAGGAGATAAATCCATTGAAAGGCTGTGCGTCCTACAAAAAGGTCCTTCCATAGAAGTTTCATAATATTGACAAAGCCTTGCTTTTTCGCTTCTCGGTGAACATTTCTAAAGTCTTGGCTAAAAGTTGCGAATTTTTCAGATAGGTTTTTCATAAGCTGCTCCTTAGTCGGCTTGGTAAATGGCATCGATCACCTTCTTGGCTTCTTCGTAGTTGCCGAGGTAGTCTGATGCGAGGAAAGTGGTCGGAATGTTTCCTAGGTATTGCTGGCGCAATTGGTCCAGGTAATTTGAAAAGCTGGTGCGGATCTCTTCGTCAGCCATGGTCATGTCTCGGAAACCATCATTGACATAGGAACCGATCGGCTGGACAAAGAGGATCAAATCCCATTTTTCTTTGGAGAGAATACTGACAAAGAGGTTGTCAAAGGTATCAGTCATGCTGGTATCCTGACCTTCGACTTCCATGTAGTAGTCGTAATAACCCTTGGTTACCAGGGAATTGGTATCGGCGATGACAAGGCCTCGATTGGCACTACTATCGATGAGCTTAGAGGTTTGATCATACTGTCCTAAGAGTAGGTAATAGTAATCTTTTGGCGTGAGTTCATCATCCCGCACATTGTTCTTGATCTGGTATTCACGGGCATACTCAAGACTAACAGGTGCATCGTAAAAGCGAGCCAAGTCCTTTGCAAGGGTCGTTTTCCCGTTGCTGGCGCTCCCCATGATCAAGACTTTTTTCGTGAACTGGCGACGGAAGGGCTGGGCAATGTATTTCCAGTATTTGCTGGGATTTTCCCGGATCATGGTAGCAGAGATCCCGAAGCGACGCTCTTCTAAGTGAACTTCAAACCCTCTAGCTTCCAACTCTTCCTTGTAGGCTTTCTCCCCTACATAAAAGATCAACTCTTCTGTCTCTGTTTGATACTGGATGGTGTTTAGGGCTGTCTGTAACCAAGGCTCCCAGCCCAAGGGATAACGAGGAAGTTCTGTCTCATCTAACTTATAGACTTGGGTCAACTCATCATTTGAGAAGGCTTCACGGATATAACGGAAGCGTTTTTGTAAGGTCAGTCCCACTTCTTCACCACGATCCCCTTCATAACCAGATACAATGACACGAACGCGATCACACTGACGCTTGGCCCGCTGGATCAGGTCAATATGCCCTTGATGAAGAGGCGCAAAGGTTCCAAAAACCAGGGCAATTCTTTCTTTTTTCATATGAACTCCTTTTTATAATTTTTTATAAATAGATTTCCTTTATATTTTTATTATAAACTATATTTTCTATCTGTCAGTAGTTTTTTATAAAAAAATATATTTTTCTTCAAATCAACAAAAAAAGATCTGAAAAGAGAAGCTTATCCTTTCAGATCTTTCGAATTTTATTCACGAGTGAGGGAGTGGCTAACACCGTCTTTAAGAACCGTCACACTAGATACAGAGCCATCTTTTCCAACTACGATATCTAGAGTCGCCGCAGACCCATCGCCTGCTGAGAGATTAGCATGGTAATGACCATCATCCAAGGTATAGTTATAAGCGCTGATACCATAGGCTACGGGTTGGCCCCCAGGAAGTTGGATGGTCACTTGACCACCTTGGCCAATAGTGACTCCAGTGTCGCGTTTGTCAGACCAATTCCCAGCTGCTGCAGAGAAATCCCCTGCTGCCACAGAATAGACTCCCTTGTATTGGGCATTCTCCGTCGCAGAAGCTTGCTTCTTAGCCTGGGCATGGCCGTCTTCTAGACTTGGCAATTTTGCTTTCGCTGGTGTTGCTGGAGTGGCTACTTCTTTTGTTTCTTTTGTTACGGGTGCTGCTGGTGTCGCTTCTTTAGCTGGAGCAGGTGTTTGACTAGCTGCTGCTTGGTTATTTTTGCTACCAACAGTATGACTTTCTTCTGATTTGCTATCAGAGGATGAAGAGGCAATCGGATCTTTACTAGTGATCACTTTTTTCTTAGAAGAAGAGCTGGTTTGTTTAACCAGACTGGTCTTTGAACTGCTTGCTTCTGAAGTTTTTTCTTCTTTATTCCCGCCACAAGCTCCTAGGAAAAGACTAGCTGTCAAAGCTAGGGCTGCTAGGGAAATGATTTTTTTGTTTTTCATGACAGAACCTCTTTTTTGTAACATTTGTAATATTTTGTAACATTATTGTAACACTGTTATATGAGGCTGTCAATAGTTTCTCAAATATTTTTCTAATTTGAAAGAAATTTTAGGTAAGTTCCTAAACTTTGCAAAAAAAAGCCGGACATACTGTCCAGCTTTTCTTATTTATACACTTCTTGATAGAATTCGATCTTGTCCCCTTTTTTAACGGTGGTTTCAGCAGCACCTTTTGGAGCCATTTCGCCATTGATCTTGTACATCCAGTAAAGACCTTTTGCTTCATCTTGGCTGTGACCGTCAATCGAGGTGATCATGCCATTTTTTTCTTCAATCTTGTAGTTGGCTTTGAGCACTTTCATGAGGTTGCTCTCTTCTGCTACTTTCAAGGTTTTCGATTGCGCTTTTTGACCTTCTGGCGTCACGCTAATCGTAATCGAAATTTCGTTTTTCTTGGCAACTTCTGTGCTAGAAGCTGTTGTTTGATGGTTTGTGCTATGAGACGAAGCGCAACTCGCTAAAAGAAGAGCTGCAAGTAAGGTCATCAAGCTAGAAATGGTTTTTTTCAACATAAAATCTCCTAAAGATTTGATAGATAATGGGATAGAAAATGATCGTCGACAGAGCATGGGCAAGGTTAAAACTAAAACCATTGACCAAAGCATAGGTCCACCAAGGAATATGGTATATCAAGGCATAAACACTATCGATCAAGACCCCATAAGCAAAGGACAGTAGGCCCACAAAAAGGATCTGAAGGACAAAGGGCAACCACTTGTAACTGATGCGCCAAATGAGCATCAAACAGCCAAAGGCGACAATCTGAAAGAACACAATCAGGCTCATCCCCAGGAAAAAGACGGAGACAAACATGGTGATCATCATCACAAGAAAAGCAAAGCTATACCCTTCAAATATCACCAAGAGAAAAAAGATGGCAGAAATAGGTTGGACATTTGGGAAAGGGGCAAAAGCCTGACGTAGAGCGACACAAAGGGCCGCCAAAAGCGAAATACGGGTTAATCGCTGAAGCGTCATGACATCCTCCTAGACAATCTCAAACTTGATCGTTCCGGCTGTCGTTCCAACCTTGATCGTTTGTCCTTCTTGGGCTTGGCCTTTCAGCAATAGCTCTGCTAGTTGATCTTCCACTTCGGTCTGCAAGACACGACGCAGTGGGCGAGCTCCCATTTCTGGATCGTAGCCTTTGGTTGCTAGCAACTTGAGCGCTGAAGGCTGGAATTTGAGGGTCATGCCTTGTTCGGCCAAGGTCGCGATGAGCGGTTTGACCATGACTTTCACTACCTGCTGCATGTCCTCGCTTGAGAGACTATGGAAGACCACCTTTTCATCAATCCGGTTGATAAACTCTGGACGATAGGTCTTCTTCAACTCTTCAAACATGCGTTTTTCCATATTGGCTTGGTCAAAGCGGATATCTTTGGCACCAAAGCCAACGGTCTTATCATCCCGAAGGGCTGTAGCTCCCAGGTTTGAGGTCATGATGATAATGGTATTGGAGAAGTCGATCTTCCGGCCTTTGCTATCGGTTAAGACTCCGTCATCCAAGACTTGCAAAAGGACATTGAAAATATCTGGATGGGCTTTTTCCACCTCATCAAATAAGAGAACTGAATATGGTTTGTTGCGGACTTTCTCGGTCAACTCGCCTCCTTCTTCGTAGCCCACATAGCCTGGAGGGGCTCCGTTGAGGCGGCTGGCCGCGAATTTTTCCATGTACTCACTCATATCAAAACGGATGAGGGCCGATTCATCATCAAACAAAACTTCCGCCAAAGCTTTGGCTAGCTCTGTTTTTCCGACACCGGTAGGTCCTAAGAACATGAAAGAACCGATCGGACGCTTGTTGCTACGGATCCCCGATTGATTGCGTCGAATAGCCCGACTGATACTCGAAACGGCTTGGTCTTGACCAATCACGCGCTTATGCAATTCTGCTTCTAAGTTTAGGTACTTCTTGGCATCGGTTTGGGTCAGTTTTTGAGTTGGAATACCGGATAATTGGCTCAAGGTCACCAAGACATCTTGGTCAGTGACTTCTTTTTTGTAGACAATGGGAGCGGCCTCTACTTCTAAGAGCTGGGCTGCTTTCTTCCACTTGCCATCCATCAAGGCCCGATCCAAGGCGGTCAACTCTTCTTTTACGTGACCGTTGGAATCGCGGTTTTGTACGGTAGCTGCCGCTTCATCCAAGAGATCAATGGCTGAATCTGGCAATTGACGACTAGTCAAATAGCGGTGGGCATATTTGACAGCTGTTTCGATCGCTTCATCGGTAATGGTCACATGATGGTGGTCCTGATAAGTCTCTTTCAAGCCTTGGAGAATTTGGATGCTATCTGCAACACTTGGCTCTTCAATGGTGACTTTCGCAAAACGCCGAGAGAGGGCTGCATCTTTTTCGATATGCTTTTGGTACTCATCTTGGGTCGTTGCCCCAACTGTACGCAAGGTTCCCCGTGCCAGGGCTGGTTTTAGAATATTGGCTGCGTCTAAGGTCGAATCAATACCGGATCCTGACCCCATAATAGTATGCAGTTCATCGATAAAGAGAATCACGTGACCGTCTTCTTCGATGTCCTGGATGATATTGTTCATCCGTTCTTCGAAGTCCCCACGGAAGCGCGTCCCTGCAACGACATTCATGAGATCCAATTCTAAGACACGCATTTGCGCGATTTCAGCTGGAACATTGCCACTAGCGACCCGCTGGGCCAGACCTAATGCAAGAGCGGTTTTTCCGACCCCTGCTTCTCCCACCAATACAGGATTGTTCTTCGTCTTGCGGCTGAGGATTTGGATCATGCGTGAAATCTCTGCATCCCGGCCAATCACAGGCTCAAGCTGGCCTGCACGCGCCATTTCTGTCAGATCACGGGTATAATCTTCAAGACCTCCACTGGTGCTTGGGGGCATGCCCATCATATTTCCCATGGTTTGGCGGTTGGGGTTTTGGGCCCGATAGAGACTCCGAATGGCTTTGATATCATTCTTGTCCCAGCCTGCTTTGTCTTCTAAATTCTTGCGAAGGGAGGCAATAGGAACTCCCTTGTCTTGCTCTGTAAAGGCAAAGCCGGCAAACTCCATGACTTGGCTCGCCAAGGTTCCACGGTCTGCTAGAAGAGAGAGGAGCACATGCTCTGTTCCCAAGGTCTTGGCATGAAGAACCTGGGCAATCTCTCTTGCGTGTTTCATAATGGCTTCCATCCGATAAGAAAATGGGAAGATTTCATACCGATTGTCGCTTTGAAAAGCTTGGCCTGTAATATGCTCCGCTGCATCCTGAAACTCATCGATCTGCATAGGATAATCGTTCAGTACAGAACCTGCCACGCTATAGGGATTATTGGCCATAGCCGTCAGGAGATGCCAAGTATCTAAGGTATGCCCCTGATAGTGGCCTGCTAGTATTTGGGCCGCTTCTATACTTTCTAACAGTGCTGTTGAATAGTTCATCTAGTCGGTATTTCCTTTTCTATCTACTTGTTGAATGATTTTTTTCAGCATCGTTGCTCGTAGGATGAGAGCATCTCGACCTAGGACCTCATCGGAGGTCGTCGCAAGCAACAGCTGCGTTTCACGTTTTGTCAATAATTTTTCTTCATAGAGCATCTGGAGGATATCATTAAAGACCTGCTGGCTGATGGTCTCTCCAATATTGGCTGCCAAGTCTTGGAGCATCTGATGGTGATCTGAAAACTGGACCTTGCCAATGCGGATATAGCCCCCACCACCGCGCTTGCTCTCTACAATATAGCCTCGACTCTCGGTAAAGCGAGTCTTAATGACATAGTTAATCTGACTGGGTACAACCTGAAAGACATCGGCTAACTCACTTCTTTTGAGCTCTGCCATGCCAGCTTGAGCCAGCAAGGCCTTGATATAAGCTTCAATGCTATCAGATGTGTTCTTATTTGCCATGATGCTCCTTTCTGGCTTGTTTTTTTCTAGATGGATGCTCTGTTCTTCGCCCATAAAAAATGGTCTTGGAGTGTTCCTTCTCATCATTGACCTTATTTGACTATTATACAATTTTTACGGCTGTAAATAAAGCAAAGACTCCATGGAAATAGGAATCTCTTAAGAAGGCAAAACAAAAGAGGCTAGTGAGAACTAACCTCTTATGCGAAGAAGGAGCTACTCTTTGCGACGAGCGAATTTGGCGCCTCCGCCCAAGAATCCTAGACCAAGAAGACCTAACCAAGCAAACAATCCACTTTGTTTTGTACCGGTTTGAGGAAGTTTTCCTTCCGATTGTAGAGAAGGACTTTTAACCACTTCTTTTTCCGGATGGTCTGAAGTCGAAACAGAAACTGCTTCTGGGGTTTTCGGTTGCAAGAGAACAGGTCTTCCTTTTTCTTTTTTGTCTTCAGCTTGAGAAAGAGTCATAACTTCTGGTTGCACCTTACTTGGGGTGACAGGAGTGGTTGGAGTCGGCATATCAGCTATCAACGGACTTTTTTCCGCTTCCTTCGTTCCGACTTCTGTGATCTGGTCCTGGGCCTCCACTTCGACAAAGGCATCGACTTCTGTCCGAATTTCTTTGCCTTCTTCTTGTCGAACCTCGATTAATTTCAAGCGGCGTCCGACCTTCCCTGCTTGAAGGATTCGGCTTTCTCCCTTGGCCAAGTCCTTGTTCTCACGCGTTTGACTCTCAAATGGAATCTCCTCTGCTTCGATGAGAAGTTCTGGCTTTTCAAGAATCAAATCCCGAACACCTTCTTCTGGGCGTATCTGCGTCAGCGGTTCATAATTGCGAGCATCTTCTAAGATGGTTTCAAGGGCTTCGACTTGATTAGCTACAGCAACCAAATCTGGTCGCTCTTGATCCAGCAACTGAGTCAAGACCGTCAATTGTCCTTGAACCGTCGGTTTGAGGTCTGCTTTCAAGCGATCGAGAGAAGCAGCCTTGATCTTTTCTACTCCTTCTCTGATGATCTGTTGCAGCTCTTCTTGACTGAGCAACTGACTATCTTTCCCTGAGAGGACAAATCGGTCCACCTGGATGGCTCTGGATGACTGAGGGTCATTGAGGGCTGGATCCAGATGCAAGCGTAGCTGGTGGTAGCCTTTTGCTAGGCCTTGCAGATTGACCAAACTCTGGTCGAGCTTGCGTTGATCTCCGTAGCCACTGAAATAATGATCGCCGTCGATCTCATAATCATGGCCACGCCCTTCTTCGAAGGCCATTTCTTTCCCATCCAAAGTGACGCTGTAGAGACCATGACTTGGAACAACCACTCCTCGGACCTCCACGCCTGTGCCCTTAAAGGTAATGGTCACTTCAATGTGTTTCTTGCCTTCCTCATCGGACACTTGGTTAAAGCTGGACCAAGATTCTGTGCCATTTGAGAAGTCTTTGTTGTCTGTCTCATGATGCCAGCCTTGGTTATAGTGCAGTTTTGGATCTTGGTCATCCACTTCTTTGCGATTTTCTGGCAACTGGTCTTCATTCATCACTTGAACTGTCAGTTCTGGAATAAAGCCGACCAAGCTTCCTTGATCCGGATGCAACAATTTGACCTTAAAGTCATAGACATCGGTCGCTTTTCCTGCAAAATCAAGGGTTGGAACTTGGACTGTTTTTTCCGTCTCTCCATCTGCGAACTCAAGGGTGACGTTGGTATCTTTGTAGACCTTGCCATGAACCCCTGTTCCTGGTTCTGTGATCAATTTCAGACTGGCACTTCCTTTAGAGCCACCTTTTCTCTTGACGACGACTTGCGCTGGGTCGCCTTTCTTAACAGCTAGGGTTGGCTGAGCAAATTCAAAGAGACCCTTTTCTTGGTTATTGAGAGCATAAATCCCTTCCGTTGCGATCGCATCTCCCTTGCTATTGACCAAGGTCAAGGTGTGAGATCCTGCTGTCAAATCCGGTGTTTCATAGACCTTTTGGCTACGTTTGCGGCTTGGGCTTTGGGTATTGATGGTCGCTAGCTTTTGGCCATCGACATAGACATCCATTTCCCCATGACCAGGGTCGACAGTTGCGATCACATAGGCCTTAGTGCCTTCAAACTGATAGGTCACCGAAGCTCCCTTTTCTTTGGTCCACATAGAGGTGCCTCGAACGCCTTCTCCCTCTTCATTCCATTGGCCATTGGCCCGCTCTGCTGTCCGGTCAGAATGATAAGTCAAACCAAGCGGATATCCATCGGTTTCTTCAATGCTAGCTGGCGTCTTATAGACAGAGACTCCGTTCAAGATTGGAGTAGCTTGGGCATCGGTGATGGACACCCGGATATAGCGACTATCAACTGGTTGCCCTTTGATCAATCGGCGGTATCCTACGGTTGAGCCAGCACCATATGGAACCCATTGGCCATTCACTGCCACATCAATGGTGAAGCCAGAAATCCGTTGGCCTTTCTCGATGGTTTCTTTAAGCTCTACCACATCAAAATGCTGTTCTTTTCCAAGATCGAGAACAAAAGAGCCGGTCTTGGCATCATCTGCAGGTGCCCAACTGGTCTTTTCATCACCATCTGTCAAATGGCTGGCCTTGTAGAGCGGATTGCGTCGTGTCGAGTCAGCTTCTACCAAAGCTCCTGCCGCATAGTTCACACTGTAGAGTTGGTCCAAGGTCTGACGGAATTCTTTCAAACGGGCCACATCGGCATCCGCAAATTTTCCGTCTTGGTTGGGTGGAATATTGAGCAAGAGTGGAGTTCCACGGCCGACCGATTTGAAGTAAATGTCCATCAATTCGCGCAAGGACTTAGGCTCTTGATTGTCATGGTAGAACCAGCCGGAGCGAATAGAGACATCGGCTTCTCCCACTGAGTATTGCTTCCCTTCCGGATCCCCGTGATTGAGGTAGCTGTTGGATGGATTGTTGCGGATCTTATCTGGATTGACCTTTTGCCAAACCGGATCTCCGGCAATCCCCTTTTCATTTCCAATCCAACGAACATTGGTCGGCTCAGCTGAGAAGATAGCAATATCCCCTTGGGCCTTACGAATGGCTTCAAACCACTTGTCGAAAGTATAGGTGACCTTTTGAGCCCCATCGCCACGCGCTCCATCCATCCAGACTTCTACGAACTTGCCCTTGTTCCCATATTTTGGATCTTCAAGGATTTCCTTAAGCTGGTTGAGATAGTATTCATTATATTGGTCCTCTGTATCCACATGGTAGAGCGGACTGTGAGCATCCCAAGGTGAGAGGTAGACCCCCATGTCCATGTCATACTTGCTGGCAGAAGCAGAAACCTCGGCTAGGACATCGCCTTTCCCATCCTTCCAACCGCTTTTAGCAATGGTATGGTCGGTATATTTGGAAGGGTACAAGAGGAAGCCATCGTGGTGCTTAACGACCATGATCGTCCGTTTAAAGCCAGCATCTTTCAGGGTTTTGATCCACTGATCGGTATCCAGATGCTCTGGATAGAAATAATAAGGATCTTCTTGCCCATCTCCCCACTCACGATCATAGTAAGTATTCATCCCAAAGTGGATGAAAGCTGCTAGCTCTTCGCGGTGGTATTGCATCTGAGCCTTGCTTGGAAGTGGTCCGTAATCCGCAATCTCAGTCTCCTCGTTTAGAGAAGTGGCTGGTTGGCTTGCTTCTGTCCCTTGACTGACTGTGCGATTTTCTTTCTCACTAGTAGCTGCTGAGGGTTGTTCTGATGCTTCTTGGTGCTCGTTCACAGTTTTCTCCTCCTTTCCTTGATCTCCTGCATTGCTTGTTTCAACCCGTTCTTCACGCGGTTCATTATTCTCAGCTTGTTCCTCTGCGTAACTGGTAGTAGTTCCTAAAAAACAAGTCGCTACGACTACCGAGCAGACACCTACTGAGAGTTTACGAATGCCAAATCGATTTCTCTGATCAACTAATCTTTTTCCCATATTCTATTCCTTTATGTCACCAGGTAAAGAGGGTGGGGCTTCCCCATCCTCCTTCTTTTTACCTGTGAACTTTTCACCATTTTTTACTAGTTTCTCTAGCTGTTTTACTTGGCCTTATTGGCTCTTTTTTTCTGATCGTCCAGCACAGCACTGGCAAGGCCTGCCGCTAAGATTCCAGCAACGAGGCTTGCGACGCTTTCTTCCGTTCCTGTATTTGGTAATGTACCTTCGGAAACTGGAGCCGCTGAAACTGCTGGTGTTTGAGTGTCTTTCTCGACTTCCTTCTCTATTGCATCTGTCCCTTCCTGGCGCACCGCTTTGACCTCAAGAGATGCTTGAGGAGTTGCGGTAGCTACTGGTCCTTCTGAGACATGAGGACCTTCTGGGTTCGGAAGCGGTTGTGACTGTGGCTGTGGCTGCGGTTGCGGCTGTGGTCCTGGCTGTGGCTCTGGTTCTGGCTGTGGCTCTGGTTGTGGTTCTGGCTGCGGTTGTGGCTGTGGCTCTGGTTGTGGAGTGTCTGGAAGTACTTCTTTTGTGCCCACCTCTGTAATTTCTGCCACTGGATCTAGCTCTACAAAGGCATCTAGTTCCTTCCGGCTTTCCACACCATTTTCTTGAGAAACTTCCACCAAGCGCAATTTGCGGCCTTTTTGACCTTCTTGAATCACACGTTTCTCACCTTTTGGAAGATCCGCATTTGGACGTTCTAGGCGTTCAAAGTCCATCTCTTCTGGCTCAATCACCAACTCTGGCTTGGTATGGACCAGATTCTTAACCCCTTCTTCAGGAATGGCTGAGCCTGTAGGTGCTTTTGCGGAGAGAGAAAGTTGATATACTTTTTCGAGCTTGCCATCTTCTGAGACAACCTTGACAAGCACAGGGGCATTGGCACTTTTAGCATCCACGACCGTAACGGCTGTTCCATTCTTACCTTGTGCCGAAACGATTGGACGGTCTCCCTCATACTCTAGATGATAATCTGTCACATCTGGGTTAAAGCCTTCTAGGTCTTTGCCATTCACTTGGATGGTGACATCAGTTGTTGCCTGAGCCTCTTCTGTTGGGGCATAGGCGCTCAATTCAATGATTCCGATCCCTTTTAGATGTTCATCACGGACCATTCTTAAACGGATGGCTTTGGTTCTAGTTTCATTGAAGCTGAGGTTAGAAATATAACCAGCTTCAAAGTCATAATCCAAGCTATAAGGGATCTCTTCCCAGTTAGAGGCTTGGTTAAATGGGTGATCTGGAAGATTTTTCAGATTGCCATAGTCATCTGGGACATCAAAGTCTGGACCAATATAGCGTTCAAGAACCGTCTTAGTTGGCAGACCTGTTTCCTGATCTGCAAAGAAGTCGACCGCTACTTTATTGACCAAACGCTCTGTTACTTGACCATTTTTCTTGAAAATGAGACCAGCAAAGGCTTCGGTTTGATCCGGTTCTCTCTTCCAGTTGGTCCAGCGATAGTATTCGTTGTAGCCACCATCGTTGATGTAATCGATATAGTCGATTTGGTTTGGATCGAGATCATTGGTTTCACTGGCAAATGCTCTGGTATCTTCTGCATTGTAGTCACGGTTCACAGAGAGATTTTCTCCTGTCTTTTCGGACACCCGGACGGTCAGCTGAGCTGTCAGATCATAGCCAAGGACTTTTCCTTCCAGCGTGAAGCTGCCTTCATGAGAAAGTGCATCAGCTGGTACAGCCTGCCAGTCCACCGTAAGTTCCTTGCGTTCATAGCCTGTATCCCCTTGGAAGTAGACACCTACGGTAGATGGTAGAACCAGATCTTGACCGACTTTCACAAAACGGCTGCCTGCTTCTACTGCTACTGGAGTAGCTTGTTTCAGTTTTTCTGCATCACTTGTGAGATGGAGGCGGTATTCTTGTAAGATGGTACCATCTTCCGCTTTATGGATGACACGGATTGGCTCCCCTTCATGGACGCTTGGCACAACCGTTGCAAGGCCGTGATGGCTAGCTGTCGCTTCCACTTGTGGATAAGCCCGATCACGCGCATCGATGTAGTAATCGGTCACACTTGGGTTGACACCTGGCAATACATCGCCATTGACGCGAATGGTCAACTGGCTCTTTTCTTCTGCCGCCACCTTATTGGCAAAGATCTGAATCTCTGAAATAGAGCTTCCACGTTTGCCTTCTGGTGTCTTCATGCGGATCCGAACGGCATAGGTGTCGACTTTATCAAAACTGAAATGATTCATCTTACCAGCTGCTACCGGTTCTTCAACGGTTAGGTTGCTGACTTCTTTCCAGTTAGCTGGATTGTTAAATGGATGGTCTGTTTCGTCTTTGACGCGATTTGGATTGCTTGGAACTGTTGGGATTTGTTCCCCTGTATAGTACTCAATCACATATTCACTTGGAGCGCCAACGCCGTGGTCTTCATGGAAACCAACATGGAGGTTGTCCACTGCTCGCTTGGTCAAGATACCAGAATCCCCAAACAAGATACCAACCGAATCTTCCGCATTGTCACGGCCCCAGTTGGTCCAACGGTTAGCTGGAGCATCGGTAAAGGAGATGACCTTATCATTGACCTTAGCAACTGGATCTGCATCGTTAGAGTCACTTGCAAAAGCGAGTGGCAAGACAGATCCTGTCCATTGCTCTGCTACGTTGGCCCCCTTGACTGTGTTTGCGGAAACACGAATATGAAGACGTGTTGGAAGATCCGTTCCTTCTACACGACCAGCTAGGACAACTTCTCCTTCTTTGGCCAAGAGTTGCGGATCGACCGCATCCCAGGCCACCTTAGCTGTATAGGTCTTACCATTAGAGTGATAGGTCCGCACGCTTTCTGGAAGAGCTGGTTTCTCGCCGACTGGAGTGGTGGTGCTGACTTCTTCTACAGCAATAATGCCTTCAACCGTCACTTGAGCTTGGGCTTCTTTTTCCACACCCTCTACATGACCTGTGACTTTAAAGCTATGGTAATCCTTGACTTGATCTGCGGTTACAGCATCCCAGGTCACGCGTTTTTCTTTCGGGAATCCCTTATCATACTCGACCAAGACGGTTTCTGGAAGAGCTGGCAAAACGTTTCGATCGGTGCTGATCCGTACAGGACGCACCTTCACAACCGTTTTTTCTTCTAGATTTGGCGTGATGGTAAAGCTGACTTCTCCCGTTTGTCCTTGGTAGTTGGCTTCTAAATGAACCAATCCTGCTTCTCGCAATTCCAAACCTTTATTGGTTGCGACGGCTTTTCCTTGGCTACCAGCTCTTGTTTTCACATCGATTTGATCTGCTTTGAGACTTGCCTGGCTACCATCTTGGTAATGGGCAATGACTTCAAGTGGTACCGTTTGGTCTTCCTTGAGTTCCTGTCCTTCTGGCAGACGCAATTCTAGGCGCTCGATCTGTGGACTTTCTTCTTGGAATTGGACCACATAGGTCTGTACAGCTCCCGTATCCTTAGCAGTCACAAAGATTTGGGCTTTCAAACCATTTTCGCGATTAGCTTGTAGGACCGTCACTTGAGCATTTTCTGCACTTGCTGTGACTTGACCTGGTTCTTGACCATAAGCCAGCGGACGGAAAATAGTATGGTTGCCACTACCAAATTTTGGAAGGGCTACCCCATCTATCTGAACCGTTGGTTTCTTAGCCTTGGCTACATCTCCTCCTGCAACCACTAGTGTCGCTTGGACCGTTTCCCCATTGCCTAGGAGTCCTGTCGCCTTCAAGCGTGCTCCCGGTGTAGACAATTGATCTTCTTGACCAGCTTCCAAGGTCCATTGATCGACCTCATAGTGGGCAGTGGTCCCATCAGTGAAGACTAATTGCACAGCCTTATCCACTGTTGCTAGATCTGCTCCCTGTGGGATTTGTTTGATGACTGGAAGGACTTGTTCCACGCCGATCACATCGACCAGAGCTTCGACCGTGCGTCCTTGAACATGACCTGTCACACGGACTTGGCCAGCACGGCTATAGTCTGCCGCATCCCATTCAACGGCTTCTTCTTGGGCCTTGCCATCACTATAGACCACATTGACCTTACTTGGTAAGGTTGGTTTTTCTCCTAGATAAGCACTTTGTCGAACAGGTTCCACACCTAATACAGTGCGTTCTGCTTGGTCCTTCTTACCTGTAAAGAGGCTGACTTGGTCTGATTGCAAGCGATCTGAGTCTGCATACAGGGTAAAGGCACCTGCTTGCTCAGTTGATTTGACAATCACAACCCCTTTGCCGTTAAAGGCCCGACGTTGCCATGAGCCATCTTCCTGCGCTTTGTAGCGTTCACGGCTGGCTTGTTCCCCATTATCGACACCGACAATTTGGCCTTGTCCATGCAAATGGAAATGCACCAAATTATTGGCAGTTGGTACAACACGACCTTCTTCATCGACGATTTCATAGGTAATATAGGTCAAATCCTTACCGTCCGCTGCAATCGCGTGTTCTTCTTTCAACAAACGGACACCTGCAGGCTTGCCGGCTGTTTCGACTTGATCTTTCGCGATCACTTCGCCTGCTTCGTTGCGCGCAATAGCTTCTACTTTACCTGGTACATAAGGAACCAACCACTCTAGATAGAGTTCATCCGGATTTGCCCCTTCTTGGTAGGTCCGGCCATCAGCTGTGGTCTTCTTGGTAAAGGTCTTCACTCCTTGTGATTCCCCATTGACAATCAATTCCACACTGTGGGCATTGGAGAAGGTCCGAACAGGGATCCGTCCTTCTTCATCCATGACACGATTGGCTAATTCTGGATTGTCCCAGTTCCAATGTGGCAAGAGATGCACCATCGGATGTTTCTCGGCCGATACCCATTGACTTTGGTAAAGGTAAAAATCATTCTTTGGAAGGCCGGCCGTATCGACAATACCGAAGTAAGAACTTTTCACAGGTGTGTCATTTTGGTTGTGCCATGGGGTTGGCTCACCGATATAGTCGGTACCAGTCCAGATAAATTGCCCTGCATAGCCAGCATGATCACGGTCAAAGGTCCAAGAGGCTGTCGCTGTCCGACCCCAACCAACCCGGTCATTGCCGTAGTCTGATTGTTCATAGTAGCGGTCTTCTTGGTTGCTTCCTACCCATTCTCTTTCAGGGTGGTAGTAAGAGCCCCGTGTCCGCGTCGCAGAAGAGGTTTCAGAACCATAAATGAGCCAGTTTGGATGTTTCGCCCTTAAGCTTTCATAGTTGGCTTCTGAATAGTTAAAGCCAACCGCATCGAGCTCTGCCGCTACTTTTTCATGGCCTCCTGAGCCATCGCCAAAGCGGAATTTATCAGCTCCCATGGTGACATAGCGGGTTGCATCCACGTTCTTGATGGTCTTGACCAACCGACGAACAGTTGCGACAGATTTGTCTGAACCATCTGCTTCACCGACTTCGTTACCGATCGACCACATGACAATGGCTGGATTATTCTTGCCCCGCTCTACCATGGTCCGTAGATCGTAATCTGACCAAGTATCCCCTTTCCGAGCTTCTGGGTGAGTAGCATCTTTTTCAAAGAAACGACCGTAATCGTATTGTTTCTTGCCACCATACCAGGTATCAAAAGCTTCTTCTTGGACCATCAAGCCCAACTCAGCCGCAATGTTTAAGGTTTGTTCACTCGCTGGGTTGTGGGTCGTCCGGATCGCATTGACTCCCATGTCCTTCATCTGTTTGAGACGACGGTATTCAGCCTTGTAATTTTCCTCAGCTCCAAGAGCCCCGTGGTCATGGTGAAGGGATACCCCGTGGAATTTCGTCGCCACCCCATTCAGGAAGAAGCCACCTTCTGGCGTCCAGTTGAGATAGCGATAACCAAAGCGTTCCTTTTGCACATCCACTAACTGCGAATCCCGATAAACCCGCGTATACAAGGTATAGAGAGCTGGATGATCCGTTTTCACATCCCAGAGGGTTGGTTTTTCAACATGGAGGGTTTGAGATAGGTTGATCTCTTGACCTGCTAGAACAGCTTGTGCTTCACTGCGCGTTTTTTCGCTCACCACTTGGCCATTTTGATCGACAATTTCATATTCCGCATAAATACTATGGGCTTGATCATCCTGGTTGACAATGCGGCTCTTCACCACTGTATCTACTGCCCCATTTTGCTGTTTTTCCAACTGAGGGGTCGTAATCGTAGTCCCATACTGCGCTAAATGAACCTTGTCCGTTACACTCAGCTTAACATCCCGATAAATCCCGCTACCAGAATACCAACGGCTACTTGGTTGTTGATTGACCACATGAACGGCGATGGTATTCTCGCTTCCATCCGCATTCAAATAAGGAGTAATATCATAAGAAAAGGCATTGTAGCCATTTGGATAATGACCAACGAATTGTCCGTTTACATAGACTTTGGAATCCATATAAACCCCGCCAAATTCCAAGCGGACCTTCTTATCTAGATCCTTGTCGTCCAAACGGAAAGTCTTACGATACCAAGCATCCCCTCCGTTTAATTGTCCCCCTTCATTTTGAGCAGGAGAGTTGTGATCGAAATCAAAGAAAATAGACCAGTCATGAGGAAGATCTAATTTTTTCCAATCCTTGACATCCACTTCACGCCCTTCTGCACCAGGAGCCGCATTTAATTTAAAATACCAATCTTTATTAAAATCACGTTCTCGATCTTGCACAATATCCTCCGCTGCACGATTTTGATCTGGAGCAGCTGTTTCTTCCGTTCCTGTAGCACGCTCAGATGAAGCTGAAACGGGCTGGCCTTCGCCTTGAGGCGCTGGCTTTTCCTCAACTCTGGTAGGGGTGATGACAGCTGGAGCTTCTGAAACCCTTGCACCAGCTTCAGGAACTTCTGCTTCTGAATTTTCCGTCACAACACTTGGTGTCTCCATCGAAGTCGGTTCACTTTCGAGGGCTGGCTTTTCTTCCGCATGGACCCTTGAAAGACCCAAGGCAGAAAGCCCAATCACAACAGAACAAGCTCCAACTGAGAGCTTACGAATACTAAAAACAGGACGCTTTTCAAAAAAAGACTTTCCCATAAAAACCTCCTCTTAGGATTAACAATTAAATTTGTAAGCGCTTTCTTATACCTGCGAACGCTTCCAGAAAATCACATATTAACTATACCAAAAAAAGAGGAGCGATAGGCCTCGATTTCGCTCCAACTATAGTTAGATTAAGAATTCCTTTAATTAGTACAAACAAGCTTTATTTGTTACCTACCCGTAATAAAAATATGATAAAATGATTCAACTAATATAAAAAATGAGGTTTCCCTATGAGTGAAAAAATAGAATATAAAAAAGAAAAAATTTCTTATTCCTATTCTATCGTTCCTATAATCGTGATGATTTTAATTTTTCTATTTCAAGCAATCCAATCAGGTTCTCAAGTAAAATCAACTCCCCAAGGGACCTTCTCTAGTTCAAGGCAAGAACTTCACTACTCTTCAACCCAGAATCAAATCACGTCCGCAAGGAATACCGAAGCCTCTCAGCTTTCAAGTTCAAGAAATAATGATGATTTTCTTTTTCTTTTTCTTGTATTCACCGGATTTTCTATCGCTTCCTTCTTACTTATCGCCTGCTACAATGGGATGACAGCAATTGAGCCTCCCCTCCTCACTATCACTGATGATGCTATCTATACTATTGGAAATGCATATCAAAACCAGTTACAGATGAAATATAGCGACATCCATAAAATAGAATACAAAATAAAGACTAGCTCTGCTAACGATGTTACTTATACAGATCGCTTTCTTTATTTTTATGATAAGAAGGACAAACTACTCGACAAGGTGAATTTTTCAAATGCAGAAGGAGCCGATTTTAATACAATACAAAAGCAAATTAAAGAACGCGCACCTCACATCGAATGGATTTATCCTTCCTAAATAAATTTCTACTAATTTTTCCCACCAGAAAAAACACCAAAAAAATAGAAGCCAATGGCTTCTATTTTTTTTTATGATCTTATAATCCTGGTTCTTGACCAAGTTCAGCAGCCACCATCCAAATGTTCTTTTCAAGTTCTGCTTTAGCCCCAACAAAGATATCGTTGGTTACATCATCTCCTTCAGCGTCAGTAACATCCAAAGCTTTTTGGTAAAGGCCATCAAGGTAATGGAAGATTTCAAGAACACGTGTCAAGCTTTCTTCTACATTTTTTGTAAATGTTCCACGGCGTTCTTCAATATTGCTGTGTTCCAAAAATTCAGTCATGCTAGAATATGGCGCACCACCAAGAGTGATCAAGCGTTCGCTCACTTCATCTAAGGTTGCATCCAAGCTGTCCATGTATTCGTCCATTTTTGGATGCCAAACCATAAAGCCACGTCCACGCATATACCAGTGTACTTGGTGAAGGGCAATGTGAGCCACGTAGAGATCTGCTACGACTTGGTTCAAGAGAGCTTTTGTTTCTGGAAGAGTTTCTTTATTTGAAGGTGCAAAAGTTGCTACATCAGTAGCTGCTTCATGTTTCATAGTTGTCATGTCATTTCTCCTTTTTTATAATGATTCTAATTAACTATGTCTTTATTATATGCTTCCTCCACCAGAAAGTCAAGATAAAAGATTAAAAAAGATCATAGTTGTCAATTGAGAAAAGATACGATAGAATGAAGAAGACTAATCGAAAGGCTTGACTAATGAAATATATCTTTACCTTCCTGATCTCCATGGTGCCCCTTGTTGAATTGCGCGGGGCCATCCCTTTTGCCATTGCAAATGGTATTCCATTATGGACAGCGCTCCTGATCGGAGTGATCGGAAATCTTCTCCCTGTCCCTCTGATCTTCTTTTTCGCCCGCCATATTCTTACTTGGGGGGCAAAAAAACCAATTATCGGAGGCTTTTTTAGCTGGTGTCTCAATAAGGGCCATAGAGGCGGACAGAAATTAGAAAAAGCTGCAGGAGACAAGGGAATCTTCTGGGCCTTATTGCTCTTTGTGGGAATTCCTCTTCCGGGAACTGGTGCCTGGACCGGTGCCCTTGCAGCTTCTATCCTTGACTGGGACTTCAAACGCAGTAGCCTCGCAGTCATGCTCGGAGTGATTCTAGCTGGCCTCATCATGGGAACCCTGTCCCTGCTTCTAGGAATCGATACCTTCGCACATTAAGCAAATGAATGAGCCCATGATATCAGTTCACATAATATCTTCTCTGAATCTTTCCTTAGGTGAGTACGGACGTCAGCGAACTTCTATGAAGTTCCATGACTTAGTTTTGAACCTAAAGTTTCAAAACTCCCGAGTGCTTGAAACTTCATTGTTTCAAGCACTTTTCTCACGGTGGAAAGTTTCAGAAAGTATATCGATGAATCTTCGGTAACGTCTGTTATTTTTTGAAAACAAACTTTGTTAATATTTTAAAACAGCTTAAACAATGATATAAGATATTTTCCACACAAAAAAGAGGTTTCCTTGAACCGCACCCCAAAAGTTAGACAGAAAAAATCTAACTTTTGGGGTGTATTTATTATGAAATTGACATATAAGGATAAGGTTCAGATCTATGAACTTAGAAAACAAGGGCGAAGCTTCAAAGAGCTTTCAAATATATTCGGGATAAATATTCCTAATCTTAGGTACATGATTAAATTGATTGATCGTTACGGTATAGAGTTCGTCAAAAAGGGGAAGAACCGTTATTATTCTCCTAAATTAAAACGAGAAATTATTGATAAAGTTCTGCTTGAAGGTCGTTCTCAAATAAGGGTGTCTCTAGATTATGCTCTCCCAAACCAAGGAATGCTTCCAAATTGGCTGGCACAATACAAGAAAAATGGGTATACTATTGTTGAGAAAACAAGAGGGAGAGCACCTAAAATGGGACGCAAGCCAAAGAAGAAACCTGAAGAAATGACAGAGTTAGAACGTCTTCAAGCAGAAAATGAATACCTGAGAGCGGAGAATGCTGTTCTAAAAAAGTTGAGAGAACTCCGATTGAAGGAGGAAAAAGAGCAAGAAGAAAAGCGGAAATTGTTCAAGGATTGGTAACAGAGTTTTCTTTAGATATCCTTCTAAAGATTATTAAGCTTGCCCGTTCAACTTATTATTATCACTTAAAACAGCTGGATCAAAGCGATAAGGATGAGCAAGTTAAAGCTGAAATTCAGTCAATTTATACTGAGCATAAAGGAAATTACGGCTATCGTCGCATGACTCTAGAATTACGAAATCGTGGCTTTGTAGTGAACCATAAGAAGGTGCAGCGTCTTATGAAAGTACTTGGTTTAACGGCTCGAATTCGCCGTAAACGGAAGTATTCTTCATACCAAGGAGAGGTTGGCAAGAAAGCAGATAACCTTATTCAACGTCAATTTGAAGCAACCAAACCAATGCAAAAGTGCTACACAGATGTGACAGAATTTGCCATTCCAGCAAGCAGTCAAAAGCTTTATTTATCACCAGTTTTAGATGGCTTTAACAGCGAAATTATCTCCTACAATCTTTCTACTTCGCCTAACTTACAACAAATGAAAGCTATGCTAGAACAAGCCTTTACAGCGAACCATTACGAAAATACAATTCTCCATAGTGACCAAGGATGGCAATACCAACACGATTTCTATCATCATTTTTTAAAGAATAAGGGAATCCAACCATCTATGTCACGTAAGGGAAATAGCCCAGATAACGGTATGATGGAATCTTTCTTTGGCATTCTTAAGTCTGAAATGTTTTATGGTTATGAGAATACGTTTCAGTCACTTGAGCACTTGGAACAAGCTATTGTCGACTATATTGATTATTACAACAACAAACGAATTAAGGTAAAACTAAAAGGACTTAGTCCTGTACAATACAGAACTAAATCCTTTGCTTAAATTAATTGTCTAACTTTTTGGGGTCAGTACACCTTCGAAACCTCTTTTTGTTTATTCTTAGTTGTTAAGAGCTGCTGCCATTGTAGCTGCAACTTCTGCTTCAAAGTCATTTGAAGCTTTTTCAATACCTTCACCAACTTCAAAGCGAACGAATTCAACAACTGAAGCATTTACTGATTCAAGGTAAGCTTCCACTGTCTTGCTGTCGTCCATAATGTAGACTTGTGCAAGAAGTGTGTAAGCTTGGTCAACTTTCGTGTTGTCCAAGAAGAAGCGATCCATTTTACCTGGGATGATTTTATCCCAGATTTTTTCTGGTTTACCTTCTGCTGCCAATTCAGCTTTGATATCTTCTTCAGCTTGAGCGACAACTTCGTCAGTCAATTGAGCTTTAGAACCATACTTCAAGTGTGGAAGAGCTGGTTTACCAACCATTGCACGGCTTTCGTTGTCTTGGTCGATCACGTGGTTCAATTGTGCCAACTCATCTTTCACGAATTGCTCATCCAATTCTTTGTAAGAAAGAACGGTTGGTTTCATTGCAGCGATGTGCATTGAAATTTGTTTAGCAAGTGCTTCGTCTCCACCTTCGATCACAGAGATAACACCGATACGTCCACCGTTGTGTTGGTAAGCACCGAAGTGTTGTGCATCTGTTTTTTCAAGCAAAGCAAAACGACGGAATGAAATCTTTTCACCGATTGTAGCTGTTGCAGATACATATGCAGCTTCAAGAGTTTCACCTGAAGGCATTGTCAAAGCAAGAGCTTCTTCGTTGTTAGCTGGTTTACCTTCAGCGATCACTTTCGCTGTTGCGTTTACCAATTCAACGAATTGAGCGTTTTTCGCAACGAAGTCAGTTTCAGCATTTACTTCAACTACTGCTGCAACGTTACCATTGACATAAACACCAGTCAAACCTTCAGCGGCAACACGGTCAGCTTTCTTAGCTGCTTTAGCCATACCTTTTTCGCGAAGCAATTCGATCGCTTTTTCGATATCACCTTCAACTTCAACCAATGCTTTTTTAGCGTCCATGACACCAGCACCAGATTTTTCACGCAATTCTTTTACAAGCTTAGCTGTAATTTCTGCCATTTTTGTTCTCCTATATTTTTTTAATAAAATAAGAGGGTCGGGCTGAGCCCTGCCCTCTTAGGTTCGTTACTTATTGAATGAATTAAGCGTTGTCGCCTTCTACAACTTCAACGATTTCTTCGATTGAATCAGCTTGACCTTCAGTAGCTGCCAATTCAGCTTCTACTGTAGCAACACTGTCTTCACCTTGACGTCCTTCGATAACAGCGTCAGCCATTTTCGCAGTGATCAATTTAACAGCGCGGATAACGTCATCGTTCGCTGGGATGATAACATCGATATCATCTGGGTCAGTGTTTGTGTCGACCATCGCTACAACTGGGATACCCAATTTCTTAGCTTCTTTAACAGCGATTTGTTCTTTATGTGGATCCACAACGTACATTACGTCTGGGATACGAGGCATGTCTTCGATACCGCCCAAGAATTTTTCAAGACGAGCGCGTTGTTTGTTCAACAATGCAACTTCTTTCTTAGGAAGAACTTCAAAAGTTCCATCTTCTTCCATGCGTTTGATTTCCTTCAAACGAGCGATACGTTTTTGGATTGTTCCCCAGTTAGTAAGAGTTCCACCCAACCAACGGTGGTTGATGAAGTATTGACCTGAACGAACAGCTTCTTCAGCAACAGCATCAGCAGCTTGTTTCTTAGTACCTACGAACAAGATCACTGCATCATTTGCAGCTGCATCACGCATGAAGTCGTATGCTTGGTCAGCGTATTTTACAGTTTGTTGCAAGTCGATAACGTGGATTCCGTTACGTTCTGTGAAGATGTACTTAGCCATCTTAGGGTTCCAGCGACGAGTTTGGTGACCGAAGTGTACACCAGCCTCAAGAAGTTGTTTCATTGAAATTACTGCCATGAGTAGTTTCTCCTTTTTTGTTTTTTTCTCCTCTCTCAGACGTCAACTTGCAGCACGACCACAAGGGCAACGGTGCCACAATGGATCCGAGATGAGTATTTGCTGTCTTAGACAACTCTATAAGTATAGCAAAAATCCCTAGAATTCGCAAGCTATTTGAGAGATTTTTTCAGCATTCTTCATCTGTAATGATTTGAAGGAAAAAGTTTTTCTTGACCTATCTTGTTTTTTAGGTTACAATATTATATGTTACGGCGGTATAGCCAAGTGGTAAGGCACGGCTCTGCAAAAGCTTGATCGTCGGTTCAAATCCGTCTACCGCCTTGATAATAAATTTTTTTATCATCTTTTATCTTTTAAAAATTCCCCTAGCAATAGGGGGTTTTTTGTTGCCATTTGCTCCATTCCTTGATTATTGATATAATAAAACCTCGCCTAATCGGCGAAGCACATTAGAAAGGGTATTTATGAAAAACATTCGTTTCTTTACGATCGGCCTTCTTTCACTAGTAACACTAGCAGCTTGCTCACCTGCCAATTCTGGGCAACAAGCAAAAACAGCTTCTAGTTCTAGAAAACCGATCAAACAATCTTCAACCAAAAAATCATCTAGTAAACCGTCGAGCACTTCTTCAGACAGCACTAGCTCAGATGATTTTTCAGATCGCTTCAGCTTGGATCCAGATGATGGCGCATCTCTCCAATATGTGCCAGGAGCTGCATCTATTCCTGAGATCGAAAAGCTTAAGAACCTCCACCCTACCACTGGTTTTGTATTAAGAACCGAAGATGGACAAGAGGTTGGTGGGCCAAAAGAAAGAAGCAGTTACGATGACGTAGTTGCAGCCTTTGGTCAACCCGTAAGTAGTACAGACAGTGCGAATCCTGGCGATGGGGTCAATGTTTGGGCAACAGACAATGGCGATATCATGGCTTTCTTCCGTAATAATGTGTTAACAGATATCACCTTCCGACTAAGAGGGGGCGATGCCAACCACCAGTCTACTAGCAGCATTTCCAAATCCGATACACCAAAAACGGCCCTCGAACGTCTCGGAAAACCCTATACCATTATGCGTTCAGAAAATGGGACCAGCTATGTCTATAAAGATAGCAACGGAGATGAATCTAGCTTCTCTACACAAGGAAATAAGATCTTCAATGTTACGTCTGCTGCAGAAACCAAGCAGTTAAAAAAGATCACAGGTCTAGATAAAAATCAATAACGATCCATACAAAGAGGCTGGGACAAAAGTCCTAGCCTCTTAATTGTTTTTGGATTGTCGAGCAAGACGCAGTGGTTGAGTGCTCAAAGCACTGCTTTGAGGTGGCGGATAGAACTTGCGAAGCAAGTATCCTAAGTCTTTGTTCGCTTTTTAAGCTTCAAAGATGCCCTATGTTGACGGAAACTACGTTTCCTTTATCTGCAACCTTCAACAGTCTCTCTTTCTTACAATTCAGCAATTTGGTTCAAATTCACTTCTGCAACCGTATCGTTACCGAACATAGAAATGACCATTTTGACCTTGTTGTTATCAATTTCAGTGATCTTACCAGTATAGTCTGTGAAGGCACCGTCGATGATACGAACTGTATCACCTACCTTGACATCCAAATCAAACTCTTGAACAGTTTGACCCATAGAGAGCAAGATACTGCGGATTTCTTCTTCCAACAATGGAGTTGGTTTTGAACGGTTCCCGTGGGATCCGACGAAACCAGTAACGTTCGGTGTATTCCGAACAACAAACCAAGCTTCATCTGTCATGACCATTTCGACCAAGACATAACCTGGGAAGCGGTTTTCTTCGATTTCTTTTGTTTTACCGTTTTTCTCAACTTGTACGGTTTGAGTTGGAATCTCTACGCGCAAGATGTTTTCTAACATATTATAAGTTTGCGCACGTTGCAAAAGATTCTCTTTTACCTTGTTTTCATATCCTGAGTAGGTTTGTAGTACAAACCAGCCTTTATCAAAACTGTCCATTTGGGCATCCTTTCTTTCTGTTTAGCCTGCTCGAGCTTTTGTGAACATACTAAAAAAAGCCTCTTGGCTTTCCTTTTCCTAGCTTCATTATACCACATTTTGCCAGAATGCAAAGAGGTTTGCTGATTTATTTTTAAGAAAAGACCATAAAAAGCAGGACCCTTGGGATCCCGCCTGGCTTCTTTTCTTAAAAGAAATTGATCATGTGCAATAGGCCACGTGCAATGACTTTGTCAAACAAATAAATCAATGCAACAAAGAAAGCGGTGTACTCAATCACTGAGATAAAGTTTTTCCATCTTTCCTTGCGATTTGGCCAAGTTGTATCTTTTAGTAAGACGAAAATATCTTTAATGAATTTCACAACTCTCTCCTATCGTGTTTCTTTATGGATGGTATACTTGCTGCAATGTTTGCAGAATTTATTGACTTCTAGACGTGTTGGTTTTGGCGTCCCACTCAACTTAATGGAGTAATTGCGTGACCCACAAACCGTACACGCTAGACTTGCTTTTTTTAATGCCATAACGCCTCCGTTCACCCCATTATAGCAAGTTTTCCACGTTTTGACAAGGACAGAAAATCTCCTGTCAATAAAAAAGCAAATCTAAAGCGTTATCACTCTAGTTTTTTCCTCATTTTTGGTAAAATAAAACAAAAGGAGACGAATATGAAAAGTGATAACTTAAAAGAAAGTAGAAATATCGAAGACCGTCGAGGGCAAAGCTACTCCCAGTCTTCAGGCAACAGTAACCTTGGCGGAGGCATTTTACAAATTTTGCTATCGCCTGGTAGCTTCAAGAGTAAGATCATCATCATCCTTCTCATGGTCCTTCTAGGAGGGGGAGCTAGCCTTGGGGGCCTCTTTGGAAATGGGACTTCTCAACCTTACCAGTCCACCCAAGTCACGCGCACCAATAAGACCCATGTCGACGATGCAGATGCTGAGTTCGTCAGCAAGGTCCTTGCCACAACAGAAGATCATTGGCACAAGGTCTTTCAGGCCGAAGGACGGACCTACCAGGAGCCCAAACTAGTCTTCTATACCGGACGGACAAAGACAGGCTGTGGTGTTGGGCAAGCATCAGCTGGTCCCTTCTACTGTCCAACTGATAAGAAAATTTATTTGGATATGAGTTTCTACAAGGAATTGACCACCAAATACAAAGCTAGCGGGGACTTTGCCATGGCCTACGTCATCGCCCACGAAGTCGGCCACCACGTACAAAATGAGCTGGGAATCCTTGGCAAATACCACCGTATGCAGCAAGGACTTTCTGAAAAGGAACGAAATGCCATCAGCGTCCGCATCGAGCTGCAAGCAGATTACCTAGCCGGTGTCTGGGCCCGCTCCATTCAAGACCGAAACCTTTTGGATATCGGTGATATCGAAGAAGCCATGAATGCGGCCCATGCAGTCGGTGACGATACTCTCCAAGAGCAAGCTTACGGCTACTCGGTGCCAGATAGCTTTACCCACGGGACTTCAGAGCAACGCATGCGCTGGTTCAAACGGGGCTACCAGTACGGGGACTTGCAACACGGCGATACCTTTAGCTTGTCAGATAGTGAACTTTAAACAAAGATCTATTCAGAAATACTTCTGAATAGATCTTTTAGAATATAGACAAATTGCATTTTACATAAAACAACCTAAGTGACGTTGAAAAATTAAAATAATTAATACTATTAGGATCATTTCAACAGAAACTTTCCGCCGTGAGAAAAGTGCTAGAAACACTATTGTTTCTAGCACTCGGGAGTTTTGGAACCTTAGGTCCAAAACTAAGTCATGGAACTTCTTCGAAGTTCGCTGACGTCCGTACTCACCTAAGGAAAGTTGCTAAGATGACTTTATCTTCAATCTGCAAAAAACGATTCAGAAGAATTTCTGAATCGTTTTTTTGATTAGAAACCAAGCCAACCTTTAAAGGTATCCCAAGCATTTTTCGCTTTTCCTGGGATATCGGCCTCGTCGATTGCTTTTTTCGCATCATCGACCATATTCGACGCCTTTTCTTTGACATCCTCAAAGAAACCTTTGTCTTCTTTGCTGTCTGTTTCTGTCGTTTCTTCTCCGACTGGCGCAATGCCATTTTCAGCATAAGAGTTCTTCACCGAATCAAACTGGGTACCGTCTGTATAAGGCAGGACACTGTTGGCAACATTACGGAAAATCTCTGACGCCGTTCCGGCACTACTATCGGTCAGGTAATGACCTTCATCGGTCGTTGGGAAACCAAGCCATTGACTGATGACCACATCTGGCGTGTAGCCGATCACCCATTGGTCTCCAGAGAGGTCCTTGTTAAAGCTGGTCTCTGTCGTACCGGTTTTCCCTGCCATAGTATAGCCATAAGGCGCAGCGTTGACCCCTGTACCATTACTGAAGGTTCCCAGCATCATATTGGTCATCTTATCCGTTGTGGATCCACTAAGCACCCGGGTTGATTTCTGACTGTGGCTCTTGACCACTTGGCCACTGGCATTTTCGATCTTGGTAATGAGGTGGGCATCATTCATGACCCCGTCATTGGCAAAGGTTCCATAGGCTTGGGCCATCTGCATCGGATTGGTTGTCACACCAGCTCCCAAGGCAACGGCAAGCGACTTGTCCACCTTGTCCATGTTGAGTCCGAATTTTTTCCCGTATTCAAAGACCGTATCGAGACCCAAATCATTAGCGGTCGCTACGGCTGGAAGGTTAAGGGACTCTGCCAAGGCCTGGTACATCGGTACCGTTGGGCTAGACTGGATTCCCGCATAGTTATTAACCTCATAGCTTCCATATTGGGTGGTACTATTGTCCAATTCCTTATTGGTCGACCAACCCTCAGCAACAGCTGGGCTATAGACAACCAAAGGTTTGATGGTTGATCCTGGACTTCGAGCAGCCTGGGTAGCGTAGTTGTAGGTACGGAATCCTGGATTTTGATCACTGCCGACACGCCCTACGAGAGCCCGAACTCCTCCGGTCTTAGGATCGAGGGCGACACTACCAGACTCCGCGCGCGTGCCGTCTTCCGCTACCGGGAAGAGGGCTGTATTATCATAGATTACCTGCATGCTTGCTTGGTAATTTTGATCCAGCTCGGTGTAGATCCGGTAGCCATTTTTGACAATATCTTCTTCGGTGAGACCGTATTCGTTGACCGCTTCATTGATGACCGCATCAAAATAGGATGGGTAGCGGTAGTCCTCTGACTTGCCTTCATAGGCATCGACTAGCTGGCCATGGATATCAACAGCAGCAGATTGATCGGCTGTTGCCTGGTCAATATAGCCGGCCGCTACCATATTTTGAAGGACCGTATTGCGACGGTTGGTCGCATTCTCTACTGAATAGAGCGGGTTATAGATCTCCGGTCCCTTGAGCATGCCTGCGAGAACCGCTGACTGATCTAGGCTTAATTGACTGGCTGAAACCCCAAAATACTTCTTGGAAGCATCCTCAATTCCCCAAACCCCATTTCCAAAATAGGCATTGTTGAGGTACATGGTGAGGATTTCTTTTTTACTGTATTTCTTATTGATTTCAAGCGCTAGGAAAAATTCCTTGGCCTTACGCTCCACCGTCTGGTCCTGAGACAGGTAAGCATTCTTGGCTAACTGCTGGGTGATGGTTGACCCACCACCTGAGCGACCCAGGGTCAAAATCGCTAAGAAGAAGCGACCATAGTTGATCCCGCTATTCTTGTAAAAGCTCCGGTCCTCTGTTGCGACCACGGCATTTTGCAGATTCTCACTAATGGCATCGAGTTCGACATAGGTTCCTTTTTGCCCGGTCAAACTTCCCGCCTGGTCCCCATTCTTATCATAGATAATGGTAGTCGCCTTCAGTGCATTCTGCAAATCCTTGACGTTGGTCGTCTTTGCGAGGTAGAAGAGATAACCCCCTGTCAAGAGGCTAAAGCCTAGCCCAATGATCAGGAGAATCTTGGTCAAATGGAATCGGCGCCAGAAACGACGGAAGGGATGCTGAGAGAGAGGCTTGCTTCTGTGCTTGCCTGAGCGACTATAGGTCGGCTCTACTGTCTCTTCCGGTAGTTCCGTGTCTGGCACTTCTTCTGCCACCGCTTTGGGCGGATGATCCTTTCTAAAAAAAGTGATCAGGTTTTCAAATAATTCTTTTATTCTATTCATACCTGTTATTGTAACACCTTATCCTTGTCCTAGCAAGAAAAGATAGCTCATCCCCTTCTCCCATTTAGTTTTCTTTAAGCTTAGATTTTGCTACAATAAGGTCATGAACTATCAATTTACCATTCCACAATCCTTTCCCCAGATGACTGTGAAAGAGTTGCTTGAGGACTACTTCCTCATTCCCCGTAAGATCCGGCATTTTTTACGAACCAAGAAGCACGTCTTGGTCAATGGCGAGACCATCAACTGGCAGAGCCCCGTTCAAAAAGGAGACCAGATCCAGCTGATCTTTGACGCGGACGATTACCCTGAAAAAGAGCTCCCAGCCGGAGACCCGAGTCTGGTCGAAGAACTCTATCAGGATGAGCATGTCATCATCGTCAATAAGCCTGAAGGTATGAAAACCCATGCCAATGAGCCGACAGAAATTGCTCTTCTCAACCATGTTTCCAGCTATGTTGGATCTACCTGCTACGTCGTGCACCGGTTAGATAAGGAAACCAGCGGAGCTATTTTATTTGCCAAGAATCCTTTTATTCTGCCTATACTCAACCGCATTTTAGAAGATAAAAACATCCAACGCGAGTACTGGGCCTTGATCCAAGGAAGTTTAGCGCAAAAGACCATCGTCTACAAGGATAAAATCGGGCGCGATCGCCACGATCGACGCAAGCGCCTGGTCGATCCACGCAAGGGACAGTATGCAGAAACCCAGGTGACGCAACTGAAAAAAATCGGGCGAAACAGCCTGGTCAAATGCCAACTCAAGACCGGTCGTACCCATCAGATCCGGGTTCATCTCTCCCATCATGGGCACCCGATTGTCGGGGATCCTCTCTATAACCCTGAACGCGGAGAGCGACTCATGCTCCATGCCCATCGCTTGACCTTCACCAATCCATTAACGCTTGAAACCATCCAAGTCGAGGCCCCTTCCAAGAGTTTTGAAGAAGGGTTGAGAGACTAAAAAAAGAAGCCACAGGCTTCTTTTTTTATTGATAGCGAGGAGTTGCAAATCCACGGATATTGCCATGACCGATCCGATAGGTATTGCGACGGACTTGGTTGTTGGAGTTTCCTTCAATGGTATGAATAATCCCATTTGAGACGCTCTCAACAATTCCGATGTGATCCGCAAATCCATTATTTTGCTGGCTATTTTGATCCCAGTTAAAGGTGATGATGTCTCCTGCTTTTGGTGTAGTGGTCCCATCTTCATTCCAAATACCCAAACGTTTGAAGATCTGAATGTGACGTTCGACTCCACATTCACGACCAATCAAACCACTCAAGCCCTCACGCTGGAAGACCGTTGTGACAAAGATATCACACCAATCATCGGTCGTCTTCACGGTATAACCAACCGGAAGTGGTTTAACACTGTTGTAATCGTTGACCAATTGATGATGGGCTGCGGTTCCCCCACGAACACCAACTAAATTGGCTGCAGCCCGTAAGACACGGTCCCGTTGTCCATTCGTAACACGAGGAGTAAAAGCCGTTTGATCAACTGTCGCACGAGGTGAAAGAGCTGTTTGCCCCAGGTTAAAGCCTTCAACGCCGCCATCCACATAGTCCACATAGACGTGAGTGGTGTAGTTTCCTTTCTGGTACTGGTGATTCGCTGCAGAGACTTGCACTTCTGTATGCGTACCAGAAGGTGCTGTAGAATACCAGAAGAGGTTTTCCTGATGTGCTTGAGACCAGGCTGCAACACGGATGTTCTTGATCCGACGACCCTGAGGTGCTTGGTCCACCGTTACCGTAAAGGTTCCCGCACCAGAATTAACATTCTTGATCCCTGTTTGGGTCTTGGTCGTCAGATTTCGAAATTCTACGTCTGTGGTTGCCGTACCAACCCCTACACGAGAACCATCATTTTGGATGTAATAAAGGTGAACATGGTATTTGCCAGTAGAGTTCTTGTGATCGCTAGCCTTGACAGAAACCTTGTAGTCTCCGTTCGCTTGACGAGTCGCTTCATACCAGCGGATATCATCTTGTCCGTCCTTATCCGACCAAGTTGGAACTTGCACAGTTCGCACACCTTTAGGATTGTAGACATCCTTAATGATGATATCAAAGGTACCTGTATCCTTGTTGTTGTTTTGGATTAAGATTGTACCAGAACGGCGGGCTTGACGCACCTCTGTCGTTGTTTCTGTGATGTAATTTCGTTGATTATTTTGATCTACATAATAAACATGGACATTGTACTTACCATCCTCATTTTTATGATCTGAGGCTTTGATGGTCGCACGGTAGCTGCCATCACTTTGACGCACTGCTTTATGCCAGACTAGATCATCAGGCCCGTTTGAATCTGACCATGTTGGGATAAGAACTTCTTTCAAACCTTTTGCTGCAACAACATTACGAATGACTGCGTCAAATGTACCTGTTACAGTATTGTTGTTCTCAATTGTTACAGTGCCACTTGGTTTAACTTCACGTACTTCTGTCGTTGTTTTTGTGATGTAGGCTTTTTGATTATTTTGATCTACGTAGTAAATATGAACATTAAATTCACCTGTGTCATTCTTATGATCAGATGCTTTAATGGTTGCACGGTAGCTGCCATCACTTTGACGCACTGCCTTGTGCCAAATCAAATCGTCCTGACCATTTTTGTTAGACCAAGTAGGGACTAAAACTTCTTTCAAGCCAGTTGGAGCGACTACATTCCGAATAACCGCATCAAAGGTAGTGGAATCTTGATTGTGCTCAATCGATAGCGTCCCACTTGGTTTGAGTTGACGAACTTCTACTACTTTTTCAGTCAAATAGAATCGATTGTTTGATTCATCTACAAGATAAGCATCAGCACGATATTTCCCTGTAGAGTTCTTATGATCTGTTGCCTTAATCGTCACCCGATAAGAACCATCGGCTTGACGAGTAGCCTTATGCCAGATGAGGTCGTCCTGACCATTTTCAAGACTCCATGATGGAACCAAAATTTCTTTAATGCCATTTGGAGCGACAATGTCACGAACAACTGCATCAAATGTCCCTGCTGTAGTATCGTTGTTTTCAATCGTAAGGACGCCACTTGGTCTTGTGTAATCAACAGCTACTACTTTTTCAGCAATGTAGTGACGATTATTCGAGTTATCAACAATATAAGCATCTGCTCGGTAGTTTCCTTTGTTTCCTTTATGTTCGGTCGCCTTAATGGTGACACGATAGCTACCATCAGTTTGCTTAGTCGCCTTATGCCAGATAAGGTCATCTTGACCATTCTCCAAACTCCATGATGGAACTAAAACTTCTTTTAAACCGGTTGGAGCAACAATGTCACGAACGACGGCATCAAAGGTGCCAGATACTGGATTATTATTTTCAATTGAGAAAGTCCCACTCGGCTCCTTCACTTCTTCAACTGGCAAACTATTATTTTCTTCTACCACTCGTGCACGTGCGCCGTACGGAGCGCGACTAGCTACCACAGTAGGTACTGGATTCTCTGATACAACCTTGTCGCTAGTATCCTTGTCCAAAGACTGGTTATTGCCAACAGTCGGTGTGACAGGTGCTGCTTCTGTTGCAATAGGTTTTTCTGTCTGAACTACTTGATCTGTTTTCACCCCATCGGTTGCACTATTCTGAACCTCTGCTACCGTTGTTGTTTTCAAAACGACAGCTGAAGTATTTTCTGAGGTTTGATCAGATACAACTTGCTCATCTGCCTGGACCTGTTGTGTCGAAAAGGCTAATAAAACCGCTGTCCCAGCATAAAAAATAAGATCTTTCTTTTTCATTTATCTTCCCTTACATTTTTTTATACGGATTCTACCCACATAGTAGTATTATAGCACAAACCGCTGGATCAAGAAACAATATCATTAGAAGATTTTATCCTGTTTTTAAAGAAAACAGAAGGCCAATTTGGCCTTCTGATTAGCTTATGCAAAAATTGAGAAGAAAGGTGCTCCAAGCTTGTTATCCATCGGATCCTTACTCTTAATAGAGTGAAGATAATTGATGGAGTACCAACCGTTGTTGCCGCTATTATATGGATCGCGTACATAGGTTCTACCATTATCATAGCCATGCAAGACCAACTCATGGGTATAAGGATCGCTAGTAAATTGGCTATTGCCTACCGCAGCAAGTACATGCTTGCCAGCCATGAGGGCTTCTGCAATGCCTCCAGCTCCGTTAACCAATTGACTCTTCAAGCCCCAGTTACGAGTAGCAGATACAATCCCTTCTGCATCCGTTCCTGCTTCACCTTTGTTAAATGAATCAGTATTGTTGTAAAGATAATCAGCCACTGTTGTTGGCAAAATCGTTCTGCCAAGGATATCTGTGAAGGTCATAGCAAGAGAGGTTGGCACACAACCTGACTGATCGACATTGCTCACACCATACCACTTCCCAGCCCAACGAGGGTCTCGTTGAGAATAATAGGCTGTTTGTGGATTCACTTTTTGATTCCGTGGAGACAAGGCTGTTTGACCCAGGTTAAAACCTTCAACTCCTCCATCTTTGTAGTCCACATAGACGTGAGTCGTATAGTTGCCTGCTTCATTACCGTGATTATTGGCAGAGACTGTGATCTCTGTGTGCATACCTGTCGGTGTTGCGGAATACCAGTAAAGATTTTCTTGATGAGCTTTAGACCAAGCGGCGACACGGATGTTCTTAATCTGACGACCTTGAGGTGCTTGATCCACCGCTACCGTATAAGTACCATTCGTTGCATTGACATTCTTGATAGATGCTTGAGTCTTGGTCGTTAGATTTCGAAATTCCACGTCTGTGGTTGCCGTACCAACACCTACACGAGAACCATCATTTTGGATGTAATAAAGGTGAACATGGTATTTGCCAGTAGAGTTCTTGTGATCGCTAGCCTTGACCGATACCTTGTAGTCTCCGTTCGCTTGGCGAGTTGCTTCGTACCAGCGGAGATCATCCTGTCCGTCCTTTTCCGACCAAGTTGGGACTTGAACAGTTCGTACACCTTTAGGACTGTAGACATCCTTGATAATGACGTCAAAGGTACCTGTGTCTTTGTTGTTATTGACAACCGAAATGATTCCCGTTGGTTTATCATGCTTAACGGTTACAACTGTTTCAGTAACAAAATGACGGTTGTTATCATTATCAACAATATAAAGGTCTGCACGATAGTTCCCTAGTGAGTTTTTATGATCACTCGCTTTAATAGTCACTCGATAACTACCATCAGATTGACGATTTGCCTTGTGCCAGACAAGATCATCCTGTCCATTTTCAAGACTCCATGATGGAACTAAGATTTCCTTTACACCAGTCGGTGCCACTACATTACGAATAACCGCATCAAAAATACCAGTTGAAACATTATTGTTTTCGATCGTTAATGAAGCAGTTGGGCGTGATTGACGAACGTCAACTACTTTTTCAGAAATATAATGACGATTGTTGGAATCATCTACAATGTAGGCATCAGCTCGGTAATTACCAGTTGAATCCTTATGATCCGTTGCTTTGATAGTCACACGATAAGAACCATCTGCTTGACGCGTTGCCTTGTGCCAAATGAGGTCATCTTGGCCACCAACTAAACTCCATGATGGAACTAGAACTTCTTTTAGACCAGTCGGTGCAACAATATTACTAACAACCGCATCAAAGGTACCTGCTACTGGGTTATTGTTTTCAATCGTCAGAACTCCACTTGATCGAACGTAATCAACCGAAACTACTTTTTCAGAAATATAATGACGATTGTTAGAGTTGTCGACGATGTAAGCATCGGCACGATAGTTTCCTTTATCGCCCTTATGCTCACTTGCCTTAATCGTTACGCGATAGCTACCATCAGTTTGCTTAGTTGCCTTGTGCCAGATAAGATCATCTTGTCCATTTTCTAAACTCCATGATGGGACTAAAACTTCCTTAACACCTAGTGGTGCTGTGATATTAGTAATCACAGCGTCGAAAGTCCCTGATTTAGCATTATTGTTTTCAATAGTAAAACTTGCTTTAGGTTTTAACTGATCAGGTGTCTTACCAATGAATACTTGAGTCGAAGTTCCGCCAACACCTGTCAATTGCCCATTGTTTTGAACATAGTAAAGGTGGACATTGTAAAGACCGGTTGAGTTTTTATGGTCCGCTGATTTTACATTGACGGTATAGGTCCCATTTGCTTGACGATTGGCTGTGTACCAAACAAGGTCATCTTGACCACCTGTTTCTGACCAGATTGGTACAGAAACGGTTCGAACTCCATTTGGCGCCTTGACATTTGAGATGACAACGTCAAAGCGGCCCGTCATAGTATCGTTATTGACAATGTCAATCTTCCCACTTAAACTGCCTTCTGTCGGGTCTGCTGCAGGTTTTGCGTTCGCTGTGAAGCGACCTGTATAGTCCACACTGTGGTCAAAGAGGTGTTTTCCTGGAAGCAATTCCGCTTGAGAAGTGAACTGCCATGCTCCCGCTTTTCCATTGTAACGCAAGCTCTTCGCATCATTTACAGATAGTTTTGGAGAAGGGTATTGGGCAACCCAGAAATTTTGAAGGCCAAATTGAGCGGTGTTGACTGGACCTTTCTTGCGAAGATTGTTTTCATCCAACCAGCTAGCACTGGTGTAGAACATCAAATTGGTGTAGCCGTTTTTACGCATTTCATCTGCCCAAGCTTGGGTGGTGCGGTTGATGTTTGGCTGCATCTTAGCATCCTCAAAGTCATTGACCATGAGGGTGTTCTTTGGAAGATTCAAGCGTTGCGCCGCTGCGATATAGAACCGTGCTTCTGCACGCGCTGCTTCCTCAGAAGTGTAGCGAGAGAAGTGGTAGGTCGATACTTGCAGACCAGCTGCTTGCGCATTGCGAATTTGGTTCTCCGCATTCGGGTTCTTGTACCAAGTATCTTCTGTCAATTTGACAACGACACCGCCCACACCCTTATTAGCTAGGGTACGGTAGTCACCAATACTAATATCTCCGTTGTGGCTACTCACATCAACGAATGATTTTGGCTGAAACGCCACATCCGTCGAGCGACCAGCAGGAGCGTGAGCACCTGTGTTAAAGAAGGTCGTCCTTCCTGTATCAGACGGAAGAGGAGTTTCATCTTTCTCAATAGTCGATGCTTCCGTAGTCTTCTCTACAGATGGGGTCACACTTTCTGAAGCAGTGGTCTTGCTTACAGGTACTACAGCTGGTTTGGTCACATTTGCTGGTGCTGCGTAGTTGTTTGCGACTGGTACGACTGACTTTTCAGTAGTTGCTACTTCTGGCGCTGTTTCAGCTTGGACTTGGTTGCCTTCAGTAGTAGCGACTTCTTTTGAAACCAGCTCATCTGCACTGACTCCCTGAGCAGATACAGCCATCAAGACTGCCGCTCCGGCATAAAAAATAAGATCTTTCTTTTTCATATAAACTTCCCTTTATACAAATTTTATACGTTAATCATTTTACCACACGGTTTCAGCGATGAAAAGTTTTATGAGGCAAATTTTTAAAATTAGTGATATTTTTTTGAAAAACTAAAAAAAGAAGTCCGTCTGACTTCTTTTGATCTTATGCCAAATGTTTTAAGGCCGTCTTTAGATAGTGACCCTCTCGGATTTCCTGACCAACACGCTTGGCATTGTCCACCAAGTCTTGGTAATCAGCATCTGAAAGATTGTCGATTGTCTCCTTCAAATCATGGAGAGACTCTACTACAATCCCGCAGCCCTTCTCAAGCACAAAGTGAGACAAGGCTGACTGTTTCCAAACGACAAGCGGGAAGCCCGATGCTAGATAAAGTGACGCCTTGTGAGAGTTGTTGTAACGGAGGTATTCTCCAAAAAAGCCACTACACGTCTCAACGCTATCTCCATCCCAGACCAGACCAAAACCGCCCTCAAGGGCTGCAGGAAGTTCATCCGGTAGGAAGGAACCAAAGTAGGTTTCATTTGCAAGCGCTCTACTCTCATCAAAACCAACACCATAAAGGTTATAAGACGGTGCTTCTGGAAGAGTATAAAGATAACCAGCCTTTTCCTTGGCCAAATTACCTGCCACAATTATCGGCTGGTCTTTTGTTTGGCCACTCTTTTCTTGAAAATCTGGAATCAAATAGTCAAAAATACCAAGGCTGACAATCTTATCTTCTACAACCCCCTTATCCACTAAAACAGATTTCATAACCGGGTTGTGAGCAATAATTCCTGTAACACTACGGAACGTATCACTTTCAGTTAGTTTCATCCGTAACTTCATTCTAAATGGTAAGGTTTTATCATTCACAAAACGCAGTGTTTCCAAATCATGAACTAAAAAATAGACATCCGTACCCCTGTTTTTAAGTTTTTTTAGTAAATGGTTAAGAAATAAAGAATGATGTAACAAAGGAAATTGAATTATGATCTCATCATTTTTCTTTAGGTCTTTGAAAGCTCTAAAGAGAGCTCTATATTTATGAATCTGTGCCCTAAGAACATTCATTTGATACCAGTCATCCACCAAAACTTTCAAAGGAGAATAACCTAATTTATTTAAAATTGCTTCAACGTCATTACGTGCTTTATTGCCCGCATTTTTAGCATTATTGTCGTGTAAAAATTCTTCTTTTAAATAGTATTTCATCTTTTACTTCTCATTTTTCATACGCTGATTTTTTAGGATAATATTCATTTAAAATTTGCTTGAAATGAATGATGTTTTCTTCCCTAAAGTCCCCATCATCATTGACACAAAGCAGTTTTTTACGTCTATCTTTAAAGATAGATTCCAGCTTATCCACTTGATTTAAACCAATTGTTTCTCCGAAATTTTTAGACATAGGATAAAACTGATTACTTTCAATTTGCCAGTTAGAACAAACGTATTGATTGACATCTACCCCATAATCTCTAATCTTATTTCTGGATGTTCTATCCAAAGTTTCACCTTCGATGTCCCACAAATGTGACAAAGTACTCTTCTTCATCGGTACAGGCAAATGCTGATTCACATAGCCCGTCGGTCCCCATGGTAAGAGTAGCAAGTTTTTCAAAACCAAGGAACCATAACGGAAATTAAAGAATTTCCAAGGTGAAGATTTCATAGCCTTCTTATTAGGAAAATGGCGATAAATTAATTCAACATTATTGTGATAAGTATTTGTAAATGGTGACCAAGGAACCAAAGCATCGTAAACTGCTAAAAGCTTGGGTTGCCCATTTTTATAAAAATCGGAAGGTTGAGTATCCTTTATCATGAACATATCATCATTGAAGTAGATAAAATGTTCTGATAAGCCCTCAATACGATGAAGATTTAGCTCAATTGCTGCTGAATTATATGAAGGAAGGTAAGCTTCAGGCATAAATTCCCCATGAGTGATCAACTTAAGTTTTGGATGCTCCAAATTTAACCAGTCAGGCTTTTGTCCGTTGGTAATTAGATAAACATTATTCACCCAAGGAGCATGCTTTTCAATCATTCGAAACCAGTAATTAAAAATACCGTAATCACGATAACGTTGCTCTCCGTCGATTTCTTGGTCTATTTTTGACATTTGACCTGTCACGGCTTGTTTCTCGCGGATAAACTCAGTATCACTTCCGTCGACCCAAAGAACCACGATATCAATTTTTTCTTGTGTCATTTAATAAATTCTTTCTCAACGACTTCTAGAGCACGCTCAATAACCACGTGCATGTCGTAGTATTTATAGTCTGCCAGGCGTCCACAGAAGATGACCTTGTCATTTTTAGCTGCTTCTTCTTGGTACTTGGCAAACATAGCGTTGTTCTTTTCATCATTGATTGGGTAGTAGGGTTCATCTCCCCGTTTCCAGTCAGCTGGGTACTCTCGGGTGATAACTGTCTTCAGTTGAGTTCCATACTCGAAGTGCTTGTGCTCGATGATCCGAGTGTATGGAATCTCACGCTCGGTATAGTTGACGACCGCATTCCCTTGATGGTTTTCCTCATCCAAGACTTCGTGTTCAAAACGAAGACTACGGTACTCCAACTCCCCATGTTTGTAGTCAAAATACTGGTCAATCATCCCTGTAAAGACAACTTTTTCAGCTGAGCTTTCTAGCTCTTCACGATTGGCAAAGAAGTCAACTCCAAGCTCTACTTCTACATCGCCTAGCATGTTTTCAATGATGACGTTGTATCCACCGATTGGAATCCCTTGGTAACGGTCATTAAAGTAATTATTATCAAAGGTCAAACGAACTGGAAGACGCTTGATGATAAATGGTGGAAGGTCTGTTGCAGAGCGTCCCCATTGTTTTTCTGTATAGCCCTTGATCAATTTTTCGTAGATATCTGGACCAATCAACTTGATGGCTTGTTCTTCCAAGTTCTTCGGTTCAACATCCTTCATGTCAGCCGTTTGCTCGGAAATCTTGTCCTTGACTTCTTGAGGAGTCTTAGTGCCCCACATAGCGTAGAAGGTATTCATGTTGAAGGGAAGATTGTAGAGGCTCCCCTTATAGTTAGCTACTGGTGAGTTGATATAGTTGTTGAATTCAGCGAACTGGTTGACATAGTCCCACACTTTTTTGTTAGACGTATGGAAAATGTGGGCACCATATTTGTGAACATTGATGTCTTCAACTTCTTCACAATAGATATTCCCACCAATGTGGTCCCGTTTATCAATGACTTTTACTTTTTTGCCACGCTTGGTTGCCTCATGAGCAAAAATTGCTCCCGATAAACCAGCACCAACGATCAGATAATCGTACATAATTAACTCCATTATTTCTTAAATATTTGTTTTAATTCTTTCACATCTATCACTTTCAGAACTAGAATAGCAAGCAGGTAAATGATCCCACCAAGCACTGCATACACAAGAACATTTAAAGTAGGTGAAAAATGCAAGAATGGTTTTACACTTAGCAACAAACCATACATTATAGCAGATGCACATACAATTTTTGCCATAGCCCCAATAATCGGGACTTCCTTGAGGTAATGACGGGTATAGTACAATTGAATTCCCCAGACCAAGGATTCTGTTAAAACCGAAACAATGGCTGCACCGATAAAACCAAAATGAGGCAAGAAGAGCAAATTCAACCCGACACTGACAATAGCAGGAACAGTGGTCGAAATCATAAATTCTTTGTTTTTATCATGCGGGATGAGGATTTGAATCCCCATGATATTGGTCCAGCCGATAAAGAACATTCTGAAAATCATGATGGCAATGGCATAACGCGCATCCTGGAAATCCTTCCCCAGGAAGAACTGAACAAAGTCATCATTGACAATCAGCATGCCGGCAATAATTGGGAAAATGACCAAATTATAAATCAAAAAGGACATTTGGTGCATCTTATTGACAGCCTTGTGATCCCCTGAGGATAAGAGGCTCGATACCCGAGGCAACATGACACTCCCCAGTGAGGTCACCAAGGTCAACAAAATATTGACCAGTTTTAAGGCCTGGTCGTAAATCCCTACATCCTTTGTAGAGGCGAGAGCCCCCAGCATGGTCCGGTCAAGGGTGACATAGAGGGAAATGGCAATCTGCGGTAAAAAGAGCAAAATAACCGGTTTTAAATGCACCCGTGCATAAGCCATATCAAAATGTGCTTTCCCAATAAATTCACGGGCAGGTAGCCACATACTGAGCTGACCTAACAGCTCAAAAATCGTTAGTAAAAACACATATAGATAAAGATCATTAGCAGACTTAACAAACAAGAAGATGGAGATGACTCCAACCAGTTTGACCGTGATATTCCGAATCGTAATCTTGCGAAAGTCCTCTAAGCCCTGAAAGAGCCAGGAAATATCGAGCCCTTTTGATACTAAGCTAAGGCCCAAGATATAGGCAACAGGATTTTGCATGGAAGGAAGCGCCAAGCAAAGCAAGACATAGAGTAAAATGGAGACAAAGGTCGCGCCTAACTGGAGAGTATAAATCCCCCAGAAATTCTTTTGGATGTCCTTGCGGTGTCCTGAGATCTCCTTGGTTCCATAATTGGCTACTCCTAGGGTCGCTAAAAGGATAAAGTAGGTGACAATGGAGTTGAAATAGCCGTAAGTCCCTAAGTCATCTGAACTAAAAACCCGTGTCACATAAGGGGTGGTGATAATCGGTAGAATAATCACCAGCAGCTGGTAGGAAAGATTATAGGCGTAATTTTTTAAAACTTTCATGTTCATTCAACTCTATCTATCATTTTATTTTGAACTGGTAAAAGGTTGGCAAAAAGTGTGAATATAAAAATATTATATCCTGGTCTTACCCAAAATGCTTCAATCATACAGTTTATTGTAATAAGTGATAATAGAGCTAGAAATAAAAACATTCCTTGTTTATAAAGTCTCTTCGATGCAAGTACATATATCAATACCAGTAATACGACAGGAACAACTCCGTAGTAAAATAACATTTGAATATAAGAGGAATCTACATAGTTATAACTGTATACCGATTCTGTTGTGCCACCATATCCTATAAACTTAACCCCGGTTGCTCCAAACAAATGTAAGCCATAGGTCTCTATTGCATTCTTCCCTAAAAATAACCTCATACTGAATAAGTTGTTCAAATTCACAAATAATGAAGAAGACCAGGTAAAGAAATACGATAAGTAAAACATTAAGAAAGAAAATATAGCTGCAAAATAAGGTAGGATCCCATAAATTTTAAATTTTCTTTCTTTAGTAACATACATGACAATAAAAATGACAGTTGCTACAAGTACAGAAAGGGCATTTAACCTAGCATCACAAAATTTGATGATAAAAAATGCTAAACTAATGCCTACCAAGGTTCGTAGTATAATGAACCGTTTCCGTAGTACATATCCCCAAGCAATAAATAAATAAAAACAGTGAGACGCAAAGTCAGTTGGATAAATGAAACCAAAGGAATTTCTAATCACAAAGCCAGACGAACGGACCTGAGCAAATTGTAAATTAGGAATAACTCCCAGAATTGAAAGTAAGAAAACTCCGAACACTATCGTTCCTGACACAATAACGTATGTTTTTAAGATAACATCAATATCTGCATCATATAATAACAAAATCAACAATGAATAAAGTAGGAAATTAGTCCCACCCGTATGCATGAATACGATAGAACTTGTTAGTAGTAATAAAATAGCGGTTAAGATATAAAAGAACGTGAATTTTTTTATATACAAAAATCTAAAACATAATAATAATGAAAAACTGATTAATAAAATAACCGGAAGGTTTGGGATTATTCTGTTTAACATTGTTGTCATAAGAGTATCGTACCCAACAATGAGAGTCAATACTAGAATAACCAAAAGGTTCTCAAACTTAATTTTTAACATAATACCTTTTTACTCTTAATAAAATAGCTACACCTATTTAAAAGCAATTTTACGTAAAATTGGATTCATTTTCATTTTTTCAATAAAGATGACTGTCCGAAATTTTTTTTTGGCGAGAAGATCAATACTCAATCTTCTAAGAAAAGAAGAAATATCTCGCTGTCTTAATAAGGTCTTATAAGACCCTATCATTTGATTCCTATTTCCTGAAAAAATATTATCAAAAGCTTTATTAGTAATTATAGATTGCAGTAATTCTATCTTTTCTCTCCTTCTCGCATTTAAATTAGAAATTTGAAAGGCTGCACTTACAATGATTTTTGTCTTAATTTCTTGAATTAATGTGGCATCTTCTATTTGGAACTTCTCAAGTAATTTTTGCAATGCTTGAAGTTCATCTAATTGTATTTCGATTCTTCTAGGATGAAAACTGGTCAATGCTGAACCGCTTCTACCAGCAATATAATTATAAAGAGTCGATTCAATAAAAAGGATGTTATCTAAATATCGATAAACTTGAAAATTGAATGAAGTATCCTCTCCTATTGGTTTACTAGGAAACTTAATATCGTGTTTTAAAATAAATGACTTGTTATAGATTCTTGACCAAACATTATACATCATATCAGTTTTGAATAACTCTATAAATTCATTTCTAAATTCATTCTTTCCAAGAAGACCACAATGCGTATACAAATGAGGGCGACAAGACAAAATAGTGTCCTTATTTTCTTTAATTTCATTGTAGCCAAAACAAAGAACATCCCATTTATCATTGAGGTTAGGAAAAATTTTTTCAAAGAAATCCTCAGATACAAAGTCGTCTGGATCCATAAAAAATAAATAATTACCCCTTGATAAAGAAATACCTAGGTTCCTGGCTTCTGATACTCCGTTATTTTCAATATGCCTAACACAAACATTAGAAAAATTATTTTGGTACTCATCGCAAATCGCACCACTATTATCACTTGAACCGTCATCAATTAACACAATTTCATAATTGATTGATGACGATTGCTTAAGTATGGAATCTAGGGCTCTTTTTAAATAACCTTCAACATTAAATACTGGAACAATAATACTCAAATCTATATTATTCATTACTCTTCATCCTTAATTTATGACGAATAAATTCTAGTGTCCATTTTTCTTTTTTTAATTTCTTTAACATTGTTGATTTAATATATTCCCAATAGAATTTATTTCTTGTCACCTCTACTAGCTCTTGCTTAGAAATTTTCTCTCCAATAACTAATTGATTTGGTATAACATAAAATGAATCGACTAATTTAAACTCAGGACATTTAATCATCCTCTTTTGGAAATGTGCATACAGAGGACGTTTAACCACTATATCACCATCGATTAAATTTATCGATTCCAAACCATTTTCCTCTGACCAAAAATAATAGCGTTTCGGTTCATTTTCGCCATATTCCCGAAATGAGAAATGACTAATATCAATATCATCAAATAACTTATCTTGCAGTTGTTTGAACTGACATTTTTCAAAAAGCTTTTGGATACCTTCTGCCTCATCAAAAATAAAATTTTGTTCACTCGTATAGACATTGTGATAATCTAATCGATAGTTTAAACCTTGACCAGACATAAAAACACGATTAACTTCACTTGAATTCTTAAAAATTTGCAGATGACCTAAAAGACCATATCTAGCATAGTCATTCTCAAAAAAGCTATGCTCTTCAAAAAATTGATAAATATCACCTAGTAAGACATCTGTGTCACAAAAACCCCAGTAATCATAACCCTTTAACTCTTCTTCAAAGATAAGCCCATAAGCAACTTTATAGTCACATAATTTATAAGGTGTTTTAAGAGAGATTTTAAAATCAAACTTAGACTGAACTCTCTCTCTTAACTCATCAAAAGAAAGAGTTACAAATTCTATATTTTTTGCATTTAAAATTTCAAATTGGTCAATCTTTTGATCCGTATAAATTAAGAAATCAATTTTTTGATTACGTTTAGCGGTCAACAAAAAATATGGGAAAAATTTTGGAAGTCTTCCGAAATATGGAATAATAAGTCTTATTCTTTTCATTTAGTTAGATCCTCTCCACCCTTATTCAGCCAAGTGACAGCATCAAAATAGCGGTGGTACGTTTTCAGATCAATGCCAACGTGTCCTTGCTTTTCAGCTGATTTAAAATGAACTAATGAAGGCAAGTCGCTATAATTCTTTGAAGAGAAAATTACTTTTCCTTTGTATGGGAGTTCCTCAAACTCTTTCATCAATTCATAAGTACAAGCATCATTGTCATTGAACTTGAAATACAAATTATTCCAATGAATTCTTTCCAAACGGCGTTGCCATTTCTGAGAAGCTTCTTTTTCATCTGCATAATGCAAGAAATGAAGTTCAATATCATCAAGAAGTGCTAGAGGATAGGCATTATCAAAGTCTTTGATATATTTTGATTCCTGAACAAATTTCAAAGGGATATTTCCGCTCAAATAATATTTTAAATTCTTGAGCATCTTGATATAATCAGGCGAAAAGACAAACATCCCTACAAAAGGAGTTTGGTAAGGTAAACCTAACTCCTGATAAACCTTTCCCGCCCAACAATTATCACAAATAATCGTGAAATTCTTATTCTTGAGTCTTCGTCTAGGAATAAAGTTAATAATTGGATAAACGATCGGTTTTAATTTGTTCTTAATTGTTTCAGTATTCATCTTAATATTTCTTATACAACTCCGAGAAATTCCGAATATAACTTTGTAATGAGAAGAGTTCTTTTTGGCGTTTGACAGAGGCCTTGCCAAATTGTTCTCTCTTCTCAGTATTCTCTGCTAATTCTTGGATATCTTTAGACAATTCTGTTGGTTCATTTGGCGTGGCAAGAAGGCCGTTCTCGCCTTCCTTGACCATCTCACAGACACCGCCATGACGGTAACCGACTATAGGTTTACCACAAGCCATAGCTTCTAGTACGACTGTTGGTAATGGATCTGGATTGGTACTTGGCAAGACAAAGATATCAAACATATTATAGAGTTCGGTTGTCTTGCTATAATAATCGATTCGTTTGATTTGTCCAGCTACTGGTGAGTCTGATATAGCCTTTTCCAACTCATCCACGCGCCATTCTTCACCTTCAAAAGCACTCCCTGCTAAAAAGGCTACTGCTTTTGGATTAGCCTGTAAGATTGGCGTCACAGCTTCTAAGAAGTCGCCTTGCCCTTTCCAAGCATTCACTCGACCAACCATTCCGATAATCAAAGCATCCTGGGCGATACCAAACTGATCACGGACCGCACTAGCATCCATCACCTGATAAACAGCATTGTCAACACCATTATAGATGACCTGAACTTGGTCATTTTTTACAAAGCGAGACTGCTTCACGTGGTTGGCCACAGCATTTGAAACTGTCACAATCGTATCAGCATAACGTCCCATCAAAAAGTTGATGAAATCAGAAATCGCTTTAGGTTTAACGATGATTTCATGCACATGCCAAATCAGAGGAAGTTTCAACTTCCGTTTGAGGTAAATTCCTTCAAGAACCGCTGTGGTGTTGTTGTGAATGAGGGTAATGCCATTCTCCTTAGCGTATTGAGCAATTTGTTTGGAGTAACGGTTATAAGAGCCAAAGTACTCAAGGATTCCTTTTGGATTAAAATATTTCCGGCGCAAGATTGGGTAATCAATGACTTTAACCTTAGCACCGACCTCTTCCAATGCACCAACTAAGACACCATCATTGGGTAAGATAACGTGTGCCTCAAAAGCATCTTTATCCAAACCCTTAATAAGCTCCAACAAAACCTTATCAGCACCATACATTTCGGCACCAGCATGGAGATATAATATTTTCTGCATTTCTAACCTTTAAATACTTTCTCGTAGTCTGTGACAATCTTTTCCCAAGTGAAGGCTTCTGCGATCCGTCGACTTGATTTCTCATTGAGGTCTGCGATGGCTTGAGCGTCCAATTGTTCAGCCTGATCAATGACATGTGCCAATTGATCTTTCTTCCAATAAAGAGCCCCCTCTTCACCGACTTCTCGGTTGAAACCAACATCTAACAAGAGGTTGAGTTTAGTAGACTCTAGCGCCTCAAGAAGGGATGGATTGGTCCCGCCTACCTCATGACCATGGAAATAAGCAAAAGCATTCTCACGAATGTATTTAAGTAATTCTTGATCATAGACAGTCCCCACAAACTTCACTCGAGGATCTTGATCAAATCCTGTATCCTTGCGTAACTGTTCATAGAACTTGTTTTGCTCTACATTAGTAATCAGGACAAAATCTTTTTTGGAATTGGACTGCATAAAGCCACGAATCATGGCCTCATAGTTATTTTCAGGTACAAAACGTCCCACGACAAGATAGTAATCTCCTTCGGAGACTTGCTTATCCGCAAACCAAGTCCCTACTTTATCGTCTTCTTTACTCAGGATAGACTTGCTTGTATCGGTTCCATAAGCAATATAGATCGTCTGTGGCTGATACTTAGCATAGTCCTTCTGAATATAAGCTTCGATATTCTTGCTATCACAGATCAAAAGATCAGCGTGTTTAACCATGAGTTGCTCAGAAAACTTCCAGTACTTACGGACTGGGAGACTCCATTTCGCGCGAAGCCATTCATGACCATCTGGATTGACCATGAGGGTCCCACCGATCGCCTTGATTTTCTTTTTAATTTTTGAGATAAAAGGACCAATCCGGCAAGCCAAGACATAGAAGATCGGAGCTTGATCCTTATTTTCTTTAGCCATTTCAATAGCCTTATTGAGGGCCGCAATGTCATAAGCAATGGCACGCGCAGGACCGATATTGGGAACATCAATGTTATAACAGATAGCTCCATTATGCTCAAAAGTATCTGCAGTAATCCCTGATTTTGCAGAATTCTCCCGCATACAAGCTACATAGTATTGAATCTCTCGGTCTTGTTGGCACTCTGTCAGCTTTTCGACAAAGGTTTCAAAACCACCATATTTCGCTGGAATTCCCTTAGAACCAACGATATAAACTGACTGTTTCATTTTTCTCCTAACATGGAAAGGACGAAGTAGGCAGTCTCCTACTTCGCTCCTTCTTTTCTAAGTACAACCTTCACGGTCTTGAGCAAGATCTGAATGTCTCTCCAGATCGTCCAACCATCCATGTACGCAACGTCCAGTTTGACTACTTCATCAAAGTCTGTAATCTCACTGCGTCCGCTCACTTGCCAAAGTCCGGTAATACCAGGTTTGAAGCTGAGGCGGCGTTTTTGAGCTGGCGTATAGTCTTGGTATTCGTCAACCGTTGGAGGACGAGTCCCGACCAGACTCATATCACCGATCAGAACATTGTAAAATTGTGGCAATTCATCCAGACTGGTCTTACGGATAAAGCGTCCGATTGGTGTTACCCGTGGATCGTTTTCCATCTTAAACATCCCACCAGTCATGGTGTTTTGCGCCATCAGATCTTTTTTAATCTCTTCGGCATCCACGCGCATGGAGCGGAATTTATAGAAGTTGAAATACCGACCATTCTTTCCGACCCGCTTCTGTACAAAGAAGGCAGGGCCGCCATCTTTACGGATTAGAGGGACCAAAACGATACTCACTAGTCCACAAATCAAGAGACCAAAGAGGGCTCCCGCAATATCCAAGAGACGTTTGGCAAATACGTGGCTCGGTTTGTAGAAATTGGTTGAGAAAGTGACGACACTTAGTCCCCCGACTTCTCGAACCCGTTTATTACCCAAGGAAGCGAAGTTAAAGGCATTGAGATTGACAGATACATCGATCCCCATACTCTCAAACTCCGAGACGAAATCACTAATATTGTAATCCTCACTTGGCAGATTGATAAACACTTCATCCACCACTTCTTTGGTCACAAAGTTCATCATTTGATCCGGTTGCACCACCCTTACCCCCGGATGAGCAAAATCCGTATCGTCCATAATGGTAACACCAATTAGTTCTCCATGATAGAGGTTGGGCGAATGCAGAATATCAAACACCTTTTCCATCCGACTAGTCGCAGTGATCAAAAAGATCTTTCTCGAACTTTTCCGTCGTGGTGAAACAGACTTCCGGTACCTCTTGAGCAAGAAATCCATAATATAGACAGAAAACGTATTCAAAAGAAAGAAGTAGATCATCCCCCGACGAGAGATGGAAAAGACCCCATCGAGCATAAAAGAGGTAAAGGTGATCCCAACAGCAAAAAATACATTGTATTTCAAGACCTGAAAGAGCTCATCCAGGTAACCCCTGCTATAAAAGCGATAGGCAATATTGCTAATGTAGAAGGCTACAAAATGCAAGAGATAGAGAATCGCGATCGTCTGTGACGTGTATTCTGCATCCTTAAAAAGGCTCACAATGTAAGCTGAAAATAGGACAGCTAAACTTTGAAAGAGAACAATATTTAGTTTTTCCAGTTCGATTCTTTCTTCTCCCATTTTCCCTCAATCCTATTCTTTACTTTTTCCCGTACTCTCCGTAAGATCCATATCCACCATATGAACCATACTCAGCAGCTTTAATGTTAAATTTATTGAGCACTACTCCCAAGAAAGGTGTGCCTGTTTGTTCTAATTGGTCCTTAGCCTTTTGGACAGCCTTGCGTCCGTTGGCACCAGATTCTGTGATCAAGACAGTTCCATCACAGCGTTGGGCGATAATCGCCGCATCGATCACGACCCCAATTGGAGGAGTATCGACAATGATATAGTCAAAATGCTCACGCAGGGCATCCATCATCACGGTGAAGTTCTTGCTTTGCAAGAGACCTGTTGGGTTTGGTGCTACCTGACCAGACTCGATAATATCCAAGTTTGGAAAATCAGTCGCATACAAGATTTGATCCAATTGGCTACGACCAGATAAGAAGTCGGTCAAACCTTGGATCTTAGTACGGCTACGGAAAATCCCTGTCATGACAGAGTTCCGAATATCACAGTCGACCAAAAGAGTCTTGTAACCCGCACGCGCAAAGGCAACAGCCAAGTTGGTTGAAGTGGTTGATTTTCCTTCATTTTCTTGAACAGATGAGATGGCGATGACTTTCAAGTCCACCCCACTCAATTGGATATTCGTCGCAAGGGCATTGAAGTACTCTTCTGCCTTCCGAATTTCTTGTAATTTATTTTTTGAAATTTCTAACGTATTCATGCGATCCCCAGTCTACAGTTTCTTAATATCTGGCACAATACCAAGTAAGGTTAAGCCCATCAATTCTTCGATATCTTCTGGTCTCTTGACACGATCGTCCAAGACTTCTACTACGACCATGAGAACCACCATCAAGCCGGCTCCAGCAATAAAGCCAAGAAGGACATTGCGTCGAATATTTGGTGAAGAAGGTGATTGAGGCACTTCTGCTTCATCCAAAGTCGTAACATCTGACACCTTGGTTACAGAGATGATCTTTTCAGCCGCTACATTGCGAAGGCCGTTGGCAATGCGGGCCGCTTCTTTTGGATCTCCATCCTTAGCCGTGATCGAAAGGATACGAGTATCTGTTGGAACGGATACACTGATCTTTTTCGACAACTCAGCTGGTGTCAGATCGAGTTTCAATTCTTCGATAGCTTGACTCAAGACATTTTGAGAAAGGATGATCTCACGGTAGTCCTTAACCAAGTAAGAACCCGCCTGCAAATCCGAGTTTGTCAAGGCATTGTTGTCTTGGTTTTGGCGACTGACCACATAGATACGGCTGGTACTTTGGTATTCTTTCTTGGCTAAAAAGGCACTATAGCCAAATGCTGCAATGGCAAAGACAAGAGCGACCAAAACGATCGAAAACTTGCGTTTCCATAGGGTCTTCAGCATAGCGAAAACATCAATTTCCACTGCTTGATTTTCTTGATTGTTCATTTCCTAATTACTCCTTCATGTGGATCTCTCCACCTGATTGCTTGTTAGATTAATTCATCTGCTAACAAGAGCTGTTGATTGTCGACAAAGAGCCTTTGAGCTCGCTGTTCTCCGTATTCTTCCTTGATCAAGCGATAGGCTTCTGCCATATAAGGCGGTCGTTTATCCACATTGTGCATATCGCTGGCCACAAAGTGCACCAAGTCTTTTTCTAAGAAATACCGAGCCCGTTTTTTCAGTTGTTTTTGCTCATCCCCAAAGAGGCGAGGCTTGAGAACACTCGAACTATTGATCTGCATGTAGCAGCCCATGTCGATCATCTCTTGCACACGCTCCTCATTTTTTTCCAAGCACTTGTAGCGCTCAATATGAGCCACCACTGGGGTGATGCCCAGATGGAGCAAACGGTCCAAGGCGGTATGAATCTCCTTGTAAGGCGTTCCCATGCTGAATTCAATCAGCGCAAAGCGCGTCTCAGCTAAACTTGGAATGATCTTTTCTTCCAGTTTTTTTAAGACATCATTGGTAAAGTAGATCTCTGCCCCGTAATGAATCGTCAAATCTGGCGCGACCTCTGCTGCAATCTTTTTCACTTCTTGAAAATTTTCAGAAATCTTTTCTTCAGGAGTTTCAAACATCCCCTTGCGACGATGAGAAGTCGAGATAATGGTCCGGACCCCTTGGCGATAGCTTTCTTCCAATAAGGCACGCGTATCTTCTCTTGTCTTTGGTCCATCATCCACATCAAAGACGATGTGCGAGTGGATATCAATCATTTTTCTTTTCCTTCCATTACTTTTTGAATGGTTTCCTTAGCCTTGGTCAAGCTGGCTTGATCCAACTCCATGACATAGAGGTTGTAACCAGGCATAGCATAAGACGGCAAGTCATTTCGTCCTTGACCAGTAATCTCTTGAGAAGTCACCTCATAAGAACCACCCGTTTCTAGCTGGGTATTGATCAAGTTCATCATGGTTGGCAACTGCATATTGGTTTGGACAGAATCTTGGAGGTTTCCGATAATCTCATTGTAGTTGCTTAAGACCTTAGTAGAGGTCAACTTTTTGATAATGGCCGCAATGACTTTTTCTTGGTTTTTCCCACGGTCATTGTCACCACCTTGAAGAGAGTAGCGTTCTCGGACAAAACCAAGCGCTTGCTCTGAATTCAAATGGACCTTTCCTACTGGGAAATGGAACTTGCCGTGCAGACTCGTGAATTCTTGGTCATTTTCCACATCGATCCCCCCTAGAAGGTCAATCAACTTGAGGAAGGATGTGAAATTGAGACGAACATAGTAGTTGAGCTTGATATCATAGAGATTCTCAAGAGTATGAATGGAAGCATCCACACCGTAGATCCCCGCATGGGTCAACTTATCATTTTGGTTGTTCCCACCATCTGCAATCGGTACATAGGCATCCCGCGGCGTCGTTGTCAACAGAACTTGCTTGGTCTTCCGATTGACGGTCATGATGATATTGACATCTGATCGAGAAACCGAAGTTACTGGGCCATAGGTATCGATCCCGCTGACATAGATGTTAAAGACATCCGCATTGGCAGACACCTTGCTCGTCGCTGCCACTTCTTTTCGAATCTTGTAGGAATAGATTTTCTTCAACTTCTTCGCATAGTCGGCATCTTCAGCAGCGATCGTATCTTCAAAGGTACTGTTGAGCACCATGGCAGAAGCATTCCCTTCTTGCAGGCTCTTATAGGCATCTAGATAAGTCGGTGCATCCACTACAGAAATTTCCTGACCCTTGGTCTTTTTGATATTGTCCAAGAGGGCCGTGAGATTAGCCTCGTTATTGTTGCCCTTTGGTGCCACCACTTCCTTGATGTCTTTGATGTCTTTGATGCCACTGTCTTTCTTGACATAGACAGCCATCTCAAACTCTGTATAGTTAGAATGGCCATTGACATTACTCGTCAGATTTAGCAGCTGTTGACTAGCAAACAAAACTCCTGAACTCGCCAATAAGCCGACAAGAAGCAGAACCAAAGTTGTCTTTTTGGCCTGATTTTTGATCACAAACCAAGCTGACAAGAGCAAGAGAACAGCTAGTAGTACCATCACGAGAACATTAACATAGCGAAAAGCCAAGATGTTATTGGCCAACATGGTATAGGTCGCCCAACTCGCGGTCATAAGCAAAAAAATAAGCAATACGGAATTAACGATTCGCAATTGCCCCCACTTATGCTCTGAACGACGACTCCGTCTCCTTTGTGACATAAATACCTCCAATTAGTCCTAATCATATTTATTGTAACATATTTTTAGCAAAAAATGCATTAATTATCACTTTTTTGTCCATTATGGACATTCGAAAAGTAAGCGCTTTCTAAAATAAGCAAAGTCCCTTGTATACTTATGCATAGAATCCAAAAAAACCGGGTGAAAGACCCGGTTTTTGAAGATCCTACAAAAGATCATCCCGTTTGACCTGCTCAAAACTTTCCTTGCCATCATTGAGCTTGTCCCAGATGACAACCTTTCCTTCTTTGAGGGATTTTTGAACATCAATAATCCGCTGGTTGGAAGAACCACGAAACTGCAACATGAGGTTGCGTTTGCTTTTATCATACCGTCCATCGACCAGGATATCAATCAGCGACAAGAGTTCCAGTTTATCAGGCGTTTCTAACATCATTTCTTCCCAAGTGTAGCCCGTCCATGACCAGATGTCTTTTTCCGGCAATTCTCTTTTCACGCGCTTGACCAAGGGCAGCAGGATACCAGTGTTGAGAAAAGGTTCGCCCCCAAGCAGGGTCAAGCCCTGAACATAGGGTTGGGCCAAATCGGCCATGATCTGTTCTTCTAACTCTTTGGTATAGGGAATGCCAGCGTTGAAAGACCAAGTTGCTGCATTATAGCAGCCTTCACAGTGAAACATACAGCCACTGACATAGAGGGAGTTGCGAACGCCTTCGCCATCCACAAAGTTAAAGGCCTTATAGTCAATGATTCGCCCCTTACTCAGCTCCTCACTTTTCCATTCTTGAGGTTTGGGATTGTTCATGACACCTCCCCATCTAACTCTATCCAGTAGCGCTGACTTCTGTCGATTGTATTTTCGTAAACACCGCCAGCAGATAGAATCGTGCGACGGCTAGCTTCGTTGTCTTCATCACAGGTAATCAGCACTCGTTCTAGTCCTTGTTTTCGAGCCTCTGCTAGTCCTAGCTCTAGCTGCAACTTAGCCAAGCCCTTTCTGCGTTGACTGGGCCGGATGGAATAGCCAATGTGACCACCCTCTACAAATAATTTGTCATTCAAGGACAAGCGCAGGGCTAAAAAGCCCAGAGGGTAGCCAGTCTCATCAAAGGATAAAAATTGAATGGCAGGAACCCAGCCTTCTGGCAGATTCTCAGTATCCTCCTGCTGCTCTACAATTCGCAACCAATCCGCAAAATCCTTTGCTCGCTTCCAAGTGGAGCCCATGCCACCGTGCATATAGGATTTTGCAGCATCGAACTCAGCAATCATCTCTAAAATCGCGTCTTTATCTTCTAAAGTTGGTCGTTGTAACTTCATAAACTTTCCTCAATCTAAATCAATCCAATACCGCTCCGTTCCATTTCGAACATCCTCAAATTGACCGCCATTAGCTAAGATAACAGCTCTGCTGGCAGGATTTTCTGTGCTACAAGTTACCAGAGCTCGTTTGATATTCTTTTCCTTAGCAACTTGTAAACCTTGGCGGAGGGCCTCTTTAGCATAGCCCTTACCTCTTTCAGAGGGACGGATGGAGTAGCCAATATGGCCAGCATGATTCAGCAATCCCTCATTCAGTCTCAATCGTAGATTCAAAAATCCTAGAGCACGACCTACATCATCAAATGATACAAATTGAATAGAAGGAACACGATTTTCCGGCAATCCTATTCCCATTTCTTTATTATGGTTAGTTTCCAACCACTCCTCATAATCAAACTTCTCAGCATCCCAAAAGCCACCGTCATGAGCCGATTGGGTCTCTTCAAACTCTGCCATCATCTCTAAAACTGTTTCTTTATCTGCCAAAGTCGGTCTGCGTAATTCCATCTTTACCTCCCCATAAGAGAAAAGCGAGAGCGAACTCTCACTTTTATTTTTTCTTAGTTTTCTTTAAAAATTGCTCTCTTAGGCTGGCTACCCGGTCTTTTTTATTGACTCCACCTGTCGAATGTTTTTCGTGGAATCGTTGAACCTGGGCTTTGCCCTTATCATCTAATTGGTATTTTCCCATAATGTCCTTTTCTAGTCTGTCACTTCATGTCCACCATACTTGATGGTAGACCCGTTCATGTGTTTGACACGCGCAGCGATTTCCTTATGACGGCCATTGACCATGGGGCGAGCTTGTGGGTTTCCAAGATAGCCACAGGTCCGTTTGACCACATCGACCGTTTTCGGATCGCTATTGCCACAGTTTGGACAAGCAAATCCGCGCTCAGTCGGCGTGAAATCTCCTTCAAAATCACACTTGTAACAACGGTCAATCGGCGTATTGGTTCCGAGATAACCGACCCGGTCATAGGCATAATCCCAAACCGCTTCAAGGGCTTTGGGATTTTGTTGGAGCACAGGGTATTCGCAATAGTGGATAAAGCCACCAGACGCCCCTGCTTCAGGATAAACTTTTTCAAAATCCAACTTCTCAAATGGGGTGGGGTTCTTACGAACATCGTAGTGGAAACTATTGGTGTAGTATTCCTTGTCTGTGATATCCGGAACCTTACCAAATTTCTCCGTATCCAGGCGACAGAAGCGGTCTGTCAAGCTTTCTGACGGTGTCGAATAGATGGAGAAGTGGTAATCATACTGGTCAGACCATTCTTCCACGCGCGCTTTCATATCCTTGATGATAGCAATCGTGAATTGTTTGGCTTCTGGATTGTGTTCCCAATTTGGACCATAAAAGACGGTTGCAACTTCATACAATCCGATATAGCCAAGAGAAACGGTCGCTCTACGGTTGCGGAAGAGCTGATCTACCTGATCATATTTACCCAAGCGTTTCCCGAAAGCGCCATATTGGTAGAGAATCGGCGCATTGGCTGGGGTCGCTTCTTTGGTGCGCTCCACCCGGTAAACCAAAGCATCTTCCGCAATGTTCATCCGTTCATTAAAGATTTGCCAGAACTTTTCCTTGTCTCCGCCAGATTCCAAGGCAATCCGGGGCAGATTAACCGTCACAACTCCCAGATTCATCCGGCCAGAATTGACTTCCACACCATTCTCGTCCTTCCACCCTTGAAGGAAAGAGCGACATCCCATGGGCACCTTGAAGGAGCCTGTCAATTCGACAATCTTGTCATAAGAGAGGACATCTGGATACATGCGTTTCGTAGCACATTCCAAGGCCAATTGCTTGATATCATAGTTGGGTGTTCCCGGCTCTAGGTTGAGTCCCCGCTTGAGGGTAAAGATCAATTTTGGAAAAATGGCTGTCCGATGTTCCGATCCAAGACCCTTAATCCGAATTTCCAGAATCGCCTTTTGGATTTCCCGTTCGAAGCGATTGGTTCCAAGACCAAAGCCAAGCGAAGTGAAAGGAGTTTGCCCGTTTGAAGTAAAGAGGGTATTGATCTCATATTCTAGCGATTGCATGGCATCATAGATATCTTTTTGAGTCTTACTCCAAGCATAGTCCTCTTGCTTTTCAGGAAGTACCCACTCTTTGGCATCCGCTAAGTGTTTTTGGTAGTTCTTTGCTGCATAAGGGGCCAAGACTTCATCGATCCGGTCTGCTGAGCAGCCCCCATACTGACTAGAGGCCACATTAGCAATAATCTGCGAGATTTGTGCCGTTGCAGTTTGGATAGACTTAGGACTTTCCACTTCTGCATTCCCGATCTTAAAGCCATTTCTGAGCATGCCTTCAAAATCAATCAAACAGCAGTTGGTCATCGGTGTATAAGGGCTATAGTCCAAATCATGGTAGTGGATGTCCCCTTTTTGGTGGGCATTGGCTACGTGTTTGGGCAACATTTTAAGACCAATAGACTTACCAACGATCCCTGCCGTCAAGTCCCGTTGCGTGTTAAAGACATCACTGTCCTTATTGGCGTTTTCATTGACGACGGCTTGATCCTTATTAAGGAGTTTGCCAATCGTAAAATTGATGTCGGTTGCTTTTGAGCGCTCAAAATCGCGTTGAGTCCGATAAGTAATGTAGCTCTCTGCGATGGCATACTCATTAGCTTGAAGCAATTCATGCTCGACGACATTTTGAATCTCATAGATCTTCACGCCATTTGGAAAACGTTCCAAAATCTCTGCGATCACACGATCGACAATGGCTTCTAGTTTGGCTTCCATCACGGGAGTGAGAGAAGTCACTTCTTCTGTCGCCTTCAACAAGGCTTTATAAATTTTTTCAACATCGAATGGAACACGACGGCCATCTCGTTTTTCAACAAAAATATCCGGGGCCATTCTCAGTTTTTCTTCTCTCAAGGTGATCATACCAAACATGCCTCTCTTCATTTATTTACATACAAGTTGTATTATACCACTCCAAAAATAAAAATCAATATCTTGTGGAAAATTTTATAAAAAACTTTCTAAAGCACAAGATATTGATTTTATTAAGAGCGTTGATAGAGTTTGAAATGACGGTATTTCTTCTCAACGAGACGATAATTTTCTTTGAGCAAGTTCTTCATTTTGGAGGTCAATTCTACCTGATTGTTGACCACAATATACTTGGGTTCAGACCGATCGATTTGTTGGGTTACATTTGTCCGGTTCTCATTAATCCCCAGATAAGAAGTCGGGGTTAATAAGGCAGAAGCTGCCAAACGATCGCTTTCTTGATAGAGAATAGCTGTCGTATCCCAAGCATAAATGGTATCTTTCGACTTGGTGTGATTTTTAATGTAGCTGGCAATAGCACTCCGTTCACTGGATTGGCCAGACTGAAGCACAACATCTTGAACCACCGGATTCGCCAACAGATAGACAAGGGCTACTAGCGGTAAGAAAACTTGGCTCGTAAAGTAAGCGGCCCAAACTTCCTTGTTTTTCTTCTTCCGACCACGACGTTCGATCCCATCGTTTTCTTCCCCATCTCGTGAGAACCAGATCGCAAACAAAGGAAGAACAAATGGCAACATTGGCAACAATTGGTAAGCGCCTTGTTCAGGAAGACCAATCGACACGATGAGGACTACCAGGCTACCTGCCCATCCCATAAAGCGGAAGATCCGGCGAGCGCTGCTATTTTGCTTGGTAAAGGACATCAAAAAGGCAGAGACTAAGCCAAAGGCCAGCGCCAACAGTCCATAATAAATGGCATTACTGAAGGTCTGTCCATTGCTAAAATTCAAGGCATTAAAGACATAGGTCACTTGATTAATGGCATAGCCAAAAGTCTGATTCAAAACGGTGATATAGCCAATTGGATAAAAGACGAGTGAAAAACCAAGGAGAGCTGCTAGCAGTTGATAAAAGCCACGCGCCCATCTCTTCTGCTTGATGTTAAAGGCTGTTAATCCAAGGAAGGCCAACAAATAAAACAAGGCACTGGTCATCGGATCAATCAAGAAAGCCACAGCTGCAATCGCACCATAAAGGATAAAGCCTTCATCCTTACGATCCCCAATCAAATAAGCCAAAATGAAATTCATGCTGGCAAATAGGATTGGAAGACTAAAGAGAGTCACATAAGTTCCTCCAAAACCAAGGCCTAACACCAAGAAATAAAAGAGTAACTGGACATTCTTCGCTGTATCTTTATCAGACACCAGCAAGCGCACAACCCGATAGAGATAGGTCCCCGCAAAGAAGAGGGCAATCGCTTGGAGGATCATCAAGATCCAATGTCCACCAGCTAAACTCCCCAACCAGTTGATTGCATAATAGAGGAGACCATTGGTTCCGTAAAAATCACCAAACGGTACTTGACCCTTGGTCATTGCCCAGCCAGCATACAAGTTTTGAGATTGTTGATTGGTTGCAAAACGGGTTAAAAATGGCACCCCAACATGCAGCAAACTAATCAAAAGACTCAACACAAAAGGAATCGCTAGGGGCACTGGACGCTTGGATTGACGACGGATCGGCTCAACTGTCACATCTGCTTCTAGCTCTTCCGTATTCTCTTCTACCTTAGATGCTTCCGCTTTTGTCGCTTCGACTCCCGCCTTACGCGAACGACGACTCATCCGACTGAGCGGTTGCTCCGCTTCCTGTTCCGATTCTTGTGTAGGTTCTGCTACTGCTTCTGGCTTGGCATCACGAATTTCCTCTGATGCCTCCATTGCAACCGGCTCCTCCAAGACTTCTGCCTGCTGGCTATGAGTCGGCTCTTCTTCACGAAAGACTGACTTATCTAGCACTTCGCGAATTTCACGTGTATCCTGAAAGCTATCTCCCACGTGAAGCCCTAACTTTTTCGAAGTCATTTCTTGCTCTTTTTCGCTCATTCTTTTTCCTTTTTCTAGATCTTTGCTCTTTCCTTTTAGAAAAAAGCCCATTATCTTCTCTAGTATACCAAATTCTGCCGACCCTGTCAGCCTCTTGCCACATAGTCCTATGGAAAAAGAGTCAGATCTCTCAGCTTCTGACTCTTTCTTCTGTATTCTCACACCTATTACAACATCGGTGCGAACAATTGCATAATTTCCTTGATTAAGCGCTGGTGCCAGGTAAAGTGGAAGGTATCTTCAGTGATCTCTTGAGATACTTCAAAGATGTGGTCAAAATCCGCCCGGATCTCTTTCAGAGCAGGCGTCCGATACATCCAGACCGCATTTTCATAGTGATGGACCAGACTACGGTAGTCAAAGTTAATCGACCCTACAACCGCCATTTCGTCATCTGCCAGAACTTGCTTACTGTGGACAAAACCAGGCGTGTACTCATAGATTTTCACACCAGCATCCATCAGATCCAAGTAAGCCCCACGCGTAACAATTTGGATCAATTTTTTATCCGGAATATGCGGGGTCACGATGCGAACATCCACCCCACGAAGGGCCGCATTGCGGATATCTTCTGTCAAATCATAATCGATGATCAAGTAAGGAGTCGTGATATAGACGTAATCCGTCGCTTGGTTGATCATATTTTGATAAACCGTCTTTCCGACCTGCGACTTGTAAATTGGCTTTGGTCCACTCCCATAGGGAATATAGAGCCCTTCTCCTTCGACTGCCTTGTTTTCAATATGGTAGCGGTCAAAATCCTCGATTTCCCCACGGTTGATGTACCAGTTCATGAGGAAGAGTCGCGTTAAGGCCTTAACAGCTCGTCCATCCAAACGGATGGCACTGTCCTTCCAGTGACCAAACCGCTCAATGTGGTTGATGTACTCGTCTGCCAAATTGACACCACCCGTATAGCCGATCTGGCCATCAATGACCAAGATCTTACGGTGGTCTCGGTTGTTATAAGCTACTGTCAAACGGGGGATCACCTTGTTAAATTTATGGGCATCAATTCCCATCTTTCGCAATCGTTTGGTATAGTTCCCAGCCAAGGTTGCCATACAGCCGATATCGTCATAAAGGAGTTTGACTTCAACCCCCTCTTTCACTTTCTGCTCTAAAATCTCTAGGATGCTGTTCCACATCAAGCCCTCGTCAATGATGTAAAACTCGATGAAGATAAATTTTTTCGCTGCTCGCAGATCCTCTAGTAGTTGCTCATACATAGCCTCCCCTTGAGGGTAAAAGGTCGATGCCGTCCCATTGTAGAGATCCGCATTGTGGTCCATGGATAAAATCGACTTGACCAAGCCATAAACCGCCTTGCTTTCTTGCTTGAGCTCCTTACGCAACTGATGACTATTGTCCTCTCGAAACTTCATGGACTCCATATTTTTCAGCTGGATCATTTCCTTTTTGGACAAACGCCGCTCTCCAAACATGAGATACAAGAGTGATCCAAAGACAGGAATGACGGCAATCAAGAGCCAGGTCACCTTATTTTCAGGCGGGGTATTTCGATTAACAATAGCCAAGATTGTCGACACATATAAGAGCCCAATGACCGCAACAGATAGCCAATGAGGGAACCATCTATTAAGCCAGAAGAAGGCCGCAAAGGATGCCCAAAGTTCGAAGCCCATAAACAAAATACTAAATCCATATTTGGACATTAATAGACGTAATTTTCGAAAGGTCACAACATCCTCCTTTTTCTTTCTACTAGTATACCAATTCTTTTTACCCGATGCAACGACCAACCAACCCCCTTCTTGACAAACAAAAACAGGCTAGGACTTTTGTCCCAGCCTCTCAATTATTTTTGGATTGTCGAGCAAGACGCAGTGGTTGAGTGGGCTCTACTACGCTGATTTCATCAGCTTTTACAGCCCTACTCAACTGTGCGGAGGTGGGACGACGAAATCGAATTCTAACGAATTACCGATTTCTGTCCCACTCTCTCTTGTCTCGTCCCTTATTGCTTGGTCAGGACAATAATCCCTTGATCATCCTCTGCTTGCTCCAGATCTTCTAGCGACAACTGATCCCCTTCGATCCGATAGCGATAAGGCTCATCTCCGATACGCATGGATTGATTGACCGGATCAATACTAACCTCTTTGGCCTCTTCTTCTCCATCAGCATCTTGCACCGTAAACGTGCCTTTTTGACCCGTCACAACTAAGAGGATCGTATTTTCCTCGTCCTGTCCTCGATAGCTTCCATCTATGGACACCCCTTCTTTCTGTTCTTTACTCGCAGAAGTCACAGTCTGTGATGAAGCAGACGTCTGTTTGCTCGAAGTCTGTGTCGCTTGTTCTTGCTGGCTACAAGCAGTCAGGAAAAGGGCTACTGCCAAGGTCAGTATAGACATGATTTTTTTCATTAAGATCGGCTCCTTTCGCCATAACCGTATACTATCTACCACCAGTATACGCCAAGAAAGTCTTTAGGTCAATTGTTTACCCCTCTAATAAAAATGCCCTTACTTCCGCAATAAAATACAAGGATCCTGTGACAAATAAGACTTCATCTGGGGAACTCTGATCCATAAATTCTTTGATATAGGCCTTGTAGTCCGCTACATAGGGCAGGTCTTGTCGGTCGCCTTGTGCCACCACTTCACCGTAATGAAAGGTCGTCAAAATCAATTCAGCTTCCGGCAATCCCGCTTGAAGCGTTTGGAGCATCCCGCTATAATCTTTTCGCTTGAGGGCCCCAAATAAAATCTTCACGCGCTTTCCTGCTAAGCTATTGGCAAACTCGATCAAGCGCAACATAGCATGAGGATTATGGGCGCCATCCAGATACACCTGGTCGCCAAACAACTCTAGACGGCCCGGCCACCGCGTCTCTTGCAAGGCGTGCTTGACCTGCTCCATATCCACTTCTTCATCTAGGCCTTCCATATAGAGGAGAAAGGCCTCCAGAGCTACTGCAGCATTTTCCCGTTGGTAATCACCCTTCAAGCCCAGAGATGGCAAGACAATATCCACACTTTCATTCCAAAAACGATCCTGCTCTATGCCAAAATCTTTCTGGAAGGCGTGGAGATCCACAGCCAATTGCTCCGCTTTTTCTTGACAAACAGCTATAGCATCATCCGATAAGGGACCCACCACAGCTTTCTTGCCCTTCTTAAAGATTCCTGCCTTTTGCTGGGCGATTTCCGCAATCGTCCCTCCCAGTGTTTCCTGGTGATCCAGGCCAACCGAAGTGATCACTGCGATATCTCCCGTCACTACATTAGTGGTATCTAGAAGCCCACCGATACCAACTTCCAATAAGACCACGTCCACAGCTTGTTCCTTAAAATACAAGAGGGCCATGAGGCAGATAATCTCAAAATAAGAGAGTTGATCCTGGGTTTGAAGTAAGGTCTGCTCCATTTGTTGGACTTCTTGGCCAATCCGAGTAAAATCTTCATCTGAAATCGGCTGATCCCCAATACAAATCCGATCATGGATACTGATCATATGAGGAGAAGTAAAGGTCCCAACCTTCTTCCCATGAGCCATCAACAATTGACGCAGAAAGGCGATTGTGGATCCCTTCCCATTGGTTCCTGTCACATGAAGGATCGGATAAGCCTTATCCGGTCTTCCTAAAAGGCTCACTGCCTGCTCCATACGATCCAGTCCCGATCGAAAATTCAGACCGATCCGACTATTCATCCATTGCTCAATCTTATTCACATCTTCCTCCTAAAAGAAAAAAGCGACAAAACCTCTTCTGACGTTTGCGCTCCTTTCTTTTGTAGTTATTTCTTTCTCATTTTACAGCAGGTCCATCGGACTTCCTGCTTTTTCTTGTTTCTTGAAGCAGGGCTAAAAACGTCCACTGGACTTACTTGCGGTCTTCATTTCTAGCGCAAGGGTAAAAATGTCCCCCGGACTTACCAACTCTTTCTAGTTTCTAGGAGTTGGGCTAAAAACGTCCCCCGGACTTACCAACTCTTTCTAATTTCTTGGAGTTGGGGTAAAAACATGCACTGGATGTTTTTACTCCTCCATAAAGCTGTTGAAGACTTCTTCGATCATATCCCATTCTGCATCTGAGTCTTCTGGGATTGGTTGAAGGTCGCCTTCTGTTCCGTCTTCGTTTTCTGTAAATGAATAAGCTTGGATTTCAACTTCGCCGTTTTCATCTTCTTCTGCATTTGCAGGGATCAAAAGGACATAGTTCTTTCCAAATTCTTCTTTGCCATCAATGGTCAAAAGAATTTCAAACAAGGTTTCATTTCCTTGTTCATCCACCAATGTAATTAATTCACGTTCTTCATGGTCGTGGTTATGATCATGTGCCATACTATTCTTCCTCGTTTTCTTTCTAAAAATTGCGATCTAAATAATTTTGTAAAATAAGCTGCGCTGCTAACTTATCAATAACTTTTTTACGTTTGCTACGGCTAATATCTGCTTGCTCAATCAACATCCGCTCTGCAGCAACTGTCGTCAACCGTTCGTCTTGGTAGTCGACTGGCAACCCAAACTTTTCAGCAATCATTGCGCCATAAGCCTGACTGGCTTCCACACGCGGTCCGCTTGTGTTGTTCATGTTTTTCGGCAAGCCCACAACAAAACGGTCTACCTTGTATTGAGCCACTAATTCGGCCAAGCGCTCCAAACCGAATTCTTTTTTGTCTTCATCGATTTGGATGATTTCAAGACCCTGAGCTGTAAAACCGAGAGGATCACTCACAGCAACCCCAACGGTCTTTGAGCCAACATCCAATCCCATAATTCTCATTAGAGGTCTATTCCTTGCCCTTTCAAATAATAACGTACCAATTCTTCCACGATCTCATCTCGTTCATATTTACGAATTTGGTTCCGTGCATTATTATAACGAGGTACATAGGCAGGATCACCACTGAGTACGTATCCTACGATTTGATTAATTGGATTGTAGCCTTTTTCATCCAGTGACAAGTAAACATCTTTCAAGGTCTCGCTAATTTCCTTACGATTTGAATCATCAAGATTAAAACGTACTGTTTCATCTGTAAATCCCACAAGAACACCCTCTTTCCTTAGAATATTACTATTATACCATAATTAAGAGTTTTCCACAACGGCCAAGCCCTTGATTTTACGGCTTTTTCAAGCATTTTTGAGCTATTTTAGCTAAACTGTTTTTTTATTTTTGCTCACTCGCTCCAGCATTGATGAGATTGTCCGCAAATTGACTCGGTGTCAGCTTCAACAACTCCGGTAAGTGATTGTTTTTGAAGTAAGTCATGCCTTCGGCTTTCTTCACATCCATCGCTTCAAAGTCATAGGTGATCGTTACCTTGTATTCATTCTCATTTTCCAAGGTCAAATCAGCTGTGAAACCTGGCACTGTCAAAGCTTCCTTAAAGGCATCGTCCTTGTTAAAGGATTCTCTCAATTGCTTTTGCGCTTCCTCTATTCCAACCTGTTGGATCCCTTTTTTCAACTCCTCATCGGTTGCCGTCACATTGATGGTCTCCAACTTTTTAAAGGTATTCCCCACATAGGTGACGATTTGCGTCTGTTGTGTCCCCTTGTCATCTTTTGGAAAAACAAAGGTCCTTGTGACCACTTGATTTTCTTCAGCCTTTTGCAAGATACTCTTATTATCCTTTTGCAGCTGTTCTGCTTTCGCTTTAATTGCTTTTTGCTCACTTGAGGTTGGCGTTTTCACTTGCTTTTTTTGACCGCATCCCGTCAAACACAAGACAAGCGCACCCAATAAGAAGATTTTTCTTTTCATTTTCCATTCCTTACTAGTTATTGTTTTCTAAAATATTGTATCATAGATTTCGTAAAATGGCGTAGTAAACTGCTTTTCATTTCGATTTTTAAAAAAGAAAAAATCAGAAACAAATTGTTCCTGATTTTCAATCTCTTTAAAGGGCTGCACGCATCCGTGCTTCTGTATTTTCTACATTTCGAACTGATCGTGGCAAGAAGGCACGAATATCATCCTCTTTGTAGCCCACTTGGAGGCGTTTATCATCTACCAAGATTGGACTTTTTAGAATACGTGGGGTTTCCATAATGATGTCAATGACTTCATTGACACTCAAGTCTTCGATATCCACTCCTAGATTTTTAGCGTATCGATTTTTTGAAGAGACAATACTTGCCACTCCATTTTCAGTCTTTGTAAGGATATCCAATAATTCTTCTTTGGTGATCCCTTCCTTACCGAGGTTTTGTTCTTTATAAGTTAGCTGGTGAGCGTTGAGCCAAGTCTTTGCTTTTTTACAGCTGGTGCAACTTGACACTGTATAAATTTTAATCATGCATGCACTCCTTTCGCTACACGATAATACTATCGTATTAAATTATAACACAAAAACCATCAGTCTAGCGACCTATTTTGAAAAAAATTAATCTTCAATTTCAATCGCGTCATCTAAATCTAGAGTTACTTCTTCTACGACAGGAGCTGCTTCTTCAGTTTTATCAAGGGTTTTCACTGCTTCGTCTTCTTCGATCAAACCAAAATGAACCCGAACCTTGTGGTCGATTTCGTCAAAAATTTCTGGGTGGTCAGCCAAGAATTTCTTAGCATTTTCAGATCCTTGACCAATTTTTTCGCCATTATATGAGTACCACGCACCCGCTTTTTGGATGATATCCAAATCTGTTGCAATCTTCACCAATTCACCTGTACGTGAAATTCCTTCCCCGTACATGATTTCGACCATGGCTTCTTTGAACGGTGGAGCTACCTTGTTCTTCACAACCTTGATCTTGGTTTCCTTACCAACGTTGGTATCTTTTTGGTCCCCAGTCCCCTTGATTTGAGTATTTCCACGAACATCTAGACGGACAGAAGCGTAGAATTTAAGGGCACGACCACCAGGTGTGGTTTCAGGGTTCCCAAACATGACCCCAACTTTTTCACGCAATTGGTTGATAAAGATGGCAATGGTCTTTGTCTTATTGATCGAAGCTCCGAGTTTACGCATCGCTTGGCTCATCATCCGCGCTTGCAAACCAACGTGGCTATCCCCGATATCTCCATCGATTTCCGCACGAGGTACCAAGGCCGCAACAGAGTCGACAACCACCAAATCAACCGCACCAGAGTCGATCAATTTACCAGCAATTTCAAGTCCTTGTTCCCCTGAGTCTGGTTGAGACAAGAGAAGTTCGTCGATATTGACTCCGAGAGCTGCTGCATAAGATGGATCCAAGGCATGCTCCGCATCGATAAAGGCAGCAATGCCTCCTTCTTTCTGTGCTTGCGCTACTGCATGGAGGGCAACGGTTGTTTTACCAGATGATTCTGGACCATAGATTTCGATGATCCGACCTTTTGGATAACCACCAGCACCCAAGGCAATATCAAGCGCCAAGGAACCAGAGCTCATGACTTGTACTTTTTGCTCTGCACGTTCCCCCAAACGCATGATCGATCCCTTACCAAAGTCTTTTTCGATCAATTTCAGGGCATCATTGAGCGCTTTTTCACGCTCATCTCCAAATTTCTTAGAGATATCATCTAATTTTTTCTGTTTTTTCGCCATTCTTTTCTCCTATGTTTTTACTATACAGGAAATGCATGCAACTCACCGACGTTTTCCGTCATTTGAAAGGCACATTTCCTATCCATTTTTAGAATTATTCTTCATTTGGCACAAGCTTCATTATACCAAATTTTCACCATTTAATACAGCCAAGCGCACCAAATTAAAGGCATGAAGGACTGCAATTTCGCGGACATCCGCCCGGCTACGTCCAGCGATATTGACTTGGACACTATCCACTCCATGTGGAGTCGCAAGTCCGATAAAGACGGTCCCTGCTGGATGCCCTTCTAGACTATCTGGCCCCGCAACTCCGGTTAGGCTAACACCATAATCGGATCCTGTTAACTTACGGGCCTGTGAAGCCATGGCTTGTGCTGTAAAATGAGACACAACTCCATGTTGCTCCAACTCTTGAGCTGGAATAGACAACATCTTGCTTTTTTCTTCCAGACTATAGGTGACAAAACCACCCGCGAAGATGCTGGACGCCCCTGAAAAATCTGCCAAAGTCGCTTGAAAGAGGCCAGCCGTCAGGCTTTCTGCAACTGTAATGGTCTTACCAGTCCCTTTCAAGAGATCAAAGGCAACCTTGGCCATCGAATTGTCATCCCCATAACCGTAAAACAGTTCATGCAAGGGTTGATGGTCCAGCGTGTGACGTGATAAGATTTCCTTTTCTAAGACATCGAGCTTAGCATCCGCTGAAGCTTGATCCTTCGCCTTTGTAGATAGACGCAAGGTTACTTCTCCCGTCTTGGCATAAGGGGCAACCGTCGGATCACTCTGCTCTTCAATGATATCTGCTAGGATCGTAACCAGCTGGCTTTCCCCAATCCCAAAGAAGCGCAAGACTCTTGAAAAGAGCTGTTCCCCTGTTGTCAAATGAGGCACCAATTGTTCATTGACCATGGGTTTTAACTCACTTGGCGGACCAGGTAGAACGACATAGGTCACATCATCGACTTCAATCAAACCTCCAACCGCGAGACCTGTACGGTTTTGAAGGGGGATTGATCCGGCGATCATTTGTGCTTGTCGCTCATTATTGGGCGTCCGGACATAATCAGGGCGACTGGCAAAGAAGGTGTCGAGTTTAGCAAGCGCTGTCGGATCAAAAACCAGTTCTTTCCCTAAAAACTTAGCAAGGGTTTGCTTGGTCAAATCATCCTCTGTTGGCCCAAGTCCACCGCATAAAATCACCAAATCACTGCGTTTTGAAGCTGTCTCAATGGTCGAGAAGAGACGGCCTTCATTGTCTCCTACCGCCACATGATAATAGACATCAATCCCTAAACTAGCCAATTTTTCAGACAAGAATTGAGCATTGGTGTTCACAATTTGTCCTGTTAGAATTTCTGTTCCAACTGCAATAATTTCCGCCTTCATGGTGCCTCCCACTTATACTATTCGTAATTTTCATTCCATTTTAACACAATTTCCTAAATTATTTAAAAAACAGATTGAAGATAAAGTCCATTTTGGACAACTTTCTTCAATCTTTTTCTTTTAGAGTATAAAGTAAAAAATTCTTAGAAACACTATTACATCAACATTCCTAAGAGTTTTAACTATGTGGCAATCAACTTCTAAAGGGCTATTTTCTATTGTTGATAGAGCTTATCTATATTCTGAAGAGGCTGGAACAAAAGTCCTAGCCTCTCAATTGTTTTTGGATTGTCGAGCAAGACGCAGTGGTTGAGTGGGCTCTACTACGCTGATTTCATCAGCTTTTACAGCCCTACTCAACTATGCGGAGGTGGGACGACGAAATCGAATTCTAACGAATTACCGATTTCTGTCCCACTCTCTTTTTTACTACTTTCTTGATCTAAAAGCCTTCTTCTGACTCTAATTCTTGTTGTTTCCCCTCATCTTTTATGATACAATAGCATCAATTTATTTCTAGGAGGATGAGATATGGTTTCTACTATTGGTATTATAAGTTTATCTAGTGGGATTATCGGAGAGGACTTTGTCAAGCACGAAGTGGACTTGGGGGTCCAACGACTCAAAGACCTGGGACTCAATCCTATCTTTTTACCTCATTCACTAAAAGGCTTAGACTTTATCAAAGAACATCCTGAAGCTCGTGCAGAGGATTTGATTCAGGCATTTTCTGATGATAGTATCGACATGGTCCTATGCGCCATCGGTGGAAACGATACCTATCGCTTGCTACCTTATCTTTTTGAATATGACCAACTACAAAAGGTTATCAAACAAAAGATTTTTCTTGGCTTCTCGGATACGACCATGAACCATCTCATGTTGCATAAACTAGGAATCAAGACTTTTTATGGGCAATCCTTTTTTGCAGACATTTGTGAGTTAGACAAAGAAATGTTGCCATATAGCTGCCACTACTTTAAAGAATTAATTGAGACTGGTAGAATCTCAGAAATCCGCCCTAGTAACGTTTGGTACGAGGAACGGACTGATTTTAGTCCCAAGGCTCTGGGAACACCTCGTGTTAGTCATGAAAATACAGGTTTTGACTTGTTACAAGGCAATGCTCAGTTTGAGGGAGAAATCCTCGGTGGTTGTCTTGAGTCTCTCTATGATATTTTTGACAACTCTCTACACGCAGATAGCACAGACCTCTGCCAAAAATACAAACTTTTCCCCGACTTGTCAGACTGGGAAGGAAAGATCCTCTTGCTAGAAACAAGCCAAGAAAAGCCTGAACCTGACGACTTCAAAAAGATGTTGCGGACTTTAAAGGAAACTGGTATATTCGCGGTCATCAGTGGACTCTTGGTCGGAAAACCTATGGATGAAACCTTCTATGACGACTATAAAGAGGCACTATTGGATATCATTGATAGCAATATTCCGATCGTCTATAATCTGAATGTTGGACACGCAACTCCAAGAGCAATTGTCCCCTTCGGAGTCCACGCCTATGTAGATGCAACGGAGCAAGTCATCCACTTTGATTATAACAAAGAAAGCTGAGATGGATTTCTCAGCTTTTTTCTATATTCTCTGATGTTCTAGTCATCTAACGTCACTTATTTCCGCTTTTCCACTCACAATCATTCTCGTGGTCATCAACCAACCCTGCTGCCTGTAAAAAAGACAAGACCGCAACGGGACCTGTAAACTTGAAGCCCCGCTTTTTGAGGTCCTTGGCTAGCTTCTCAGAAAGAGCTGTCTTAGCTGGAGCCTGTCGGTAATCTGGAACATCATTGACGATGGTTATCCCATCGACAAAAGACCAAAGATAAGCATCAAACGATTCAAATTCTTCCTGAACTTGTAAAAAGGCTTGAGCATTGGCCCGTGTCGCAAAGATCTTGGCACGATTTCGGATGATGGCTGGATTGTCTAATAAAGCTTCCAGTTCAGAGTCGGTCATCTCTGCAACGCGTTGAAGGTGGTAACCATGAAAAGACTCTCTGAAAGCCTGCCGTTTATTGAGCACCGTCTCCCAAGATAGACCAGCCTGATAGGTCTCCATACAGAGTAACTCAAAAAGGGCCTGGTCATCATGGAGGGGCCGTCCCCATTCCTCATCATGGTAGGCTACATATAACGGATTGGTCATTTTGACCCAGCCACAACGTTTTGGCATCTTCTTCTCCTATTTCACCAACATCTTAAGGGCAGACTTGATATAGTTCTCAGCAGTATCAGAAGTTCCTTCAATGAATTTCTTGATTTTCTTGAGTTCCGTTGCCTTGTAGCCCAATGCCAACATGGCTTCCATGGCTTCTTCAAGGGCTTGGTTTTCTTCTACAACTTTGGCTTTGGACTGAGCCGGTGCATCTTCTAGATCAAGATTGATCTTACCTTCTAGGTCCAAAACCATCTGTTGGGCTGTTTTCTTGCCGATCTTCGGAAACTTGGTCAAGTAAGTGATGTTCTTGCTTTCGATGGCTTGGACAAGGCCTGCATTGTCATCTGCAGCAATGATAGCCAGAGCTGAGACAGGTCCAATCCCAGAGACTGAGATCAAGTTTAAAAAGAGCTGTTTCTCTTCTTCGGTCGCAAAGCCATAGAGAAGGTGAGCGTCTTCCCGAACCACTTGGTGCAGATAGACGTGCACCTCTTGATTCATTTTACCAGAGTAGGCATAGGGATTGGCCACATGCAAGAGATAGCCGATCCCAGCTGTCTCCACCACGATGTATTTGGCGGTGATTTTTGTTAAAATTCCTTTAATGTATTCGTACATAATCTTCCTTTATTGTTTGATTAATATTTGCCCAATTCCCGTAAACTGGTGTGATTTTCCTGAATGCGTCGGAACATCTTTTCCATATCTGACTTGGTAAAGTTAACCAAAACCGGACGGCCATGAGGGCAGTTATAAGGGTTGTCACATTGGGACAGTTGGTAGATCAGATCGCGTGCGGAGTAATCATCCAGCGTGTGGTTGGCCTTGATGGAGCGTTTGCAGGACATCATGATGGCCAACTCAGCCCGGTATTTCTTGATGGACACTTCCTTGGTCAAAAGGAGCATATCACACATTTCATAGATGCCCGACTCGATCTCTTCTTCCTTCATCCAGATCGGATGCTCCCGTAAGATCAACTGGTTAGCTCCGTATTCTTCTAAGTAGACGCCCACTTCTTCTAAGAGGTGCTTGCGCTGTTGCAGGCGGATCAGATCGTCTGTAGGGAACTCAAAGATATAAGGCACCAGCAGTTGTTGCTGACTGCCGTCTACGTCCCCGATGCTCTCCCGGTATTCTTCGTATTTGACCCGCTCTTGGGCCGCGTGCTGGTCAATGATATATAGGCCCCCATTTCCTTGGGCAAAGAGATAGGTTCCATGCATCTGACCAAAATATTCCAATTCTGGGAAGGTCGAATGTTCTTCCCCATCCAACTTATCATAGGCCTTGTCTAGACTAGCCAGATCCAACTCTGGGTGATCCAGTTCATCATAAACCACAGTCTTTCTTTCCGCAAACTTGATCGCGCTTGTTGGTTTTTCTACGGTGTTTTCTTGGCTTGTAGAATCAGCAGTTAGCTCATCTGCTAGAGGCCGTTGAGGATCTGCCACTTCTGGTCGAAGTTTGAAATCTCGACTTTCTCGGTCATAATAGAGGCGGTTTTCTTTTAAAGGCAGGGTCGTCTGTACTGCCTTTTCTGTTCGACGAATAGTCGACTTGGCTAGATTTTCTAGAGCATCCGGAATCAGGTTCTGCTCTTTCAAAGCGTTCGCAATAGCCTGGGAGATCAAGGCCATTAGTTCTCGTTCTTTGGAGATGCGAACCTCTTGCTTAGTGGGGTGAACATTGACATCCGCTAAGTAAGGGTCGATCTGGATATTAATGATCGCGAGCGGGAAGCGGCCCACCATGAGTTTACTGCCGTAGCCGTCTAAAATAGCTCGATTGAGCAAGAAATTCTTGATGTAACGGCCGTTGATAAAGAGACTGATGTAATTGCGATTTGCACGAGTCAATTCAGGCAAAGACACAAAGCCCGTCACTTCAAAATCTAGGTCGCGATTTTCAATAGCCACCATCTTCTTGGCAGACGCCAGGCCATAGACACCCGCAATCGCTTGCCGGAGATTGCCCGTCCCCGCTGTTTTGGTCATTTCTTTTCCATCATTGATCAAGGTAAAGGCAATCTCAGGATGGGCCAAGCTCAAGCGGTTTAGAATATCCACGATATGGGATAGCTCTGCCTGCTGGCTCTTTAAATACTTGAGACGAGCAGGTGTATTAAAAAAGAGATCTTCCACTGTGATCTTGGTCCCGACAGGGCTTGTCGCTAGCTCTACTTCCTCAATTTCGCCACCCTTTGCAACCAATTTGGTCCCGTGGGCAGCTCCTTCTTGCGCCGTCAGAAGGGTTAGAATACTGACAGAAGCAATGGAAGGCATGGCCTCACCACGAAAACCAAGTGTTCGAATACGAAAAAGATCCACTTGACTCTTGATCTTACTGGTCGCATGTCGACGGAGGGCCAAAGCGACCTCATCATGCGCAATTCCTTCCCCATTGTCTGTAATCCGAATCGACTTCAATCCTGCTTCTTCGATTTCAACAACGATCTGGCTAGCCCCAGCATCGATCGAGTTTTCAACCAACTCCTTGACCACGCTAGCAGGTCGTTCAATCACTTCACCTGCCGCAATCTGATTGGCTAGGACTTCTGGCAATTCAATAATCTGTGACATGTCTGCTCCTTTACCTATTTTTTCACCGATACATGTAGCTCTATTATACCACAGATCTACAAGACTCCCTTTCTTAAAAAATAGAGGCTGTCCCCATCTTCTTCCTTAAAAACCGCATAGGCAAAGAAAACGACCACATAGACAAATCCCCTTGTCTTCCCTTTGGAAAAAGTGTTTAATAGTAGTGTAAAGAAGGAGCCGGGCTAGCAGGCCAACCGACTTTACCCAAAGGAGGGAGAAAATATCTTATGAAAGTTGAAGTACACATTGATTCCCACTTCCAAGAAGAAACGGTGATGATCACAGCACCTGCACTATCTGCGCGTGTAGAGAAAATCCGTGACTTTGTGGAAGAATTGGATCAAAAAGGGCGCTTACGTGCCAAAAAGGATGGGGAAGCTTACCTGATCGAAAGCCAACTATTCCAACGTTTTTACATTGAAAATCGGCAAGTAATTGGCGAGACCATGACAGATCAATTTATTCTGACTGGACCACTCTATCAGCTATCTGAAGACTTGCCGACCTGCTTTCTCAAAATTTCCCAATCTGAAATTATCAACACAAAAGAAATCGATCACCTGCACTTTACCAGTGGAGGATCGGTGCAAATCTATCTTAAAAACGGGAGTCTGACCTACTCCTCCCGTCGTTACTTGAAAGCCATTAAGGAGAAATTATCATGCTAAAACAATCTTTTTCTGACGCCCTGAAAGGCATTCTCATCGGGCTCATCCTATCCATTTTCTTTTCCTACCTCTTCTCACCTGAGTTGTACCTTCCCTTAAGTCCCAACTCTGCAGTCGGTCGCTGGATGTTCTTGCATCATGTTCACGGCTCACTGGTCATGCTCTATTGTGCCCTCGTTTGGGGTGCGATTGGGGTCCTCTTTAGCTTCGGAAGTCTCCTCTTTCAAAAAGACTGGAGCCTCTTACGGGCTACTCTGAGCCATTACCTACTCATGTTGCTTGGCTTTATTCCTCTAGCTACCTTAGCCGGCTGGTTTCCAGCACGACTCGGATTTTACCTCTCACTCGTTGTCGAATTCACCCTCGTTTACGTGATCATCTGGTTGGTCTCCCATCATTTTTATAAAAAACAAGTTCAAGAAATCAATCAAAGCATTGCTAACCACTAAGCAAAAAGATCCTCAGTGCTACGAGGATCTGAAAGTAGAGATAAACTGTTCCTTTATACAAATCTAATAAATTCTATAAAAAATATACTCGTTATAGTTGTTCAATCATCTACTGAAACTTTCCGCTGTGAGAAAAGTGCCTGAAACACAATTGTTTCAGGCACTCGGAATTATTGAGACCTTAGGCTCAATAATTAGTCTTGGAACTTCGAAGAAGTTCGCTGACGTCCGTACTCACTTAAGGAAAGTTTCTAAGATGACTTTGTCTTCAATAAAAGATCCTCGCTGTCACGAGGATCTTCTTTTATAATTTCTTTTTCAATTCGGCGACTGCCATCATGACTTCCATGGGAGTCATATTGTAGAGATCCAGATTCTTCAATTCTGTGATCACTGTATTTTCTGTTTCTTCCTCAAAGAGGGACATTTGTTCAGCAACCTGCGAAGACACTTCCTTTTTAGGAGTTGCATCCGCAAGCGGTACTTGCTGGGCTTGTCCTTCGAGCTTGGTCAAAATCGCATCCGCCCGCTTCAATAATTCTTCTGGCAAACCAGCGATCTTGGCCACGTGAATCCCATAAGATTTATCAGCTGGTCCGGGTTCAATCTTGTGCAAGAAGGTAACCTGACCATCTCGCTCCAAGGTCGCAACATGAACATTTTCCAAACGGGACAAGGTCTCTGAGAGTGCCGTCAACTCATGGTAGTGGGTTGCAAACAAGGTTTTGGCACCGGTTCGATCGTGAATGTATTCGATGATGGACTGGGCGAGGGCCATCCCATCATAGGTCGCCGTTCCCCGTCCCAACTCATCAAATAAAATCAAGGACTGAGGCGTTGCCTTGCGAATGGCATGATTGGCCTCCATCATTTCCACCATAAAGGTAGACTGACCCGATACCAGGTCATCAGCAGCTCCGATCCGGGTATAAATCGCATCAAAGATTGGCAATTCAGCCCTTTGCGCTGGAACATAAGAGCCAATTTGGGCAAGAATCACAATGATCGCCAATTGGCGCATATAGGTAGACTTCCCGCTCATATTTGGCCCCGTAATCAGCTGAATATCCCGTTCTTCATCCATAAAGATGCTATTAGGAATATAGGACTGGGCTCCCATCACTTTCTCAACAACCGGATGACGACCTTTGTCGATCGCGATTCGTCGTTCTTCATGAAAGAAGGGACGATTCAACTGTTGCGACTCAGCGACACTGGCTAAACTTTGTAAAACATCAACCGTCGCAATCGCCTGAGCTAACTGTTGCAGACGTTGGATATACTTGCCAACTTCTTCCCGAATCCGCATAAAAATCGTATATTCCAGATTAGCAGACTTCTCACGCGCCTCTAGCATATCTCCTTCGATGCGTGCCAATTCCTCCGTACCAAAGCGTTCTGAATTTTTCAAGGTCGCCTTGCGGAAAAAGTGAGCAGGAACGTGACTCAATTGAGAATTGGTGACATGGAAATAATAGCCATCCTTCTTGTTGTAATCGATTTTTAGACCTGTAATGCCACTGGCTTCGCGTTCTTTGGCCTCAATCTCAGCAATCCAACCAGTACCATCCCGAAGAACGACACGATACTGATCCAATTGCTCGTCAAACCCAGTTCGGATGATATTTCCCTCCGTAATAACAGCAGACGCTTCCGGAGCAATAGCTGAGGTAATCAAGCGGTGCAATTCAGGAAGTTCATCCAAGCGTGCAATTAAGACATCTAAGACTGGATCACCAATCCCCAGTAGAATCGACTTGATCGTCGGCACATGCCCCAGAGTATCTCCTAGCTGCAAGAGATCCTTAGGATTGATCTTGCCAAAGGAAACACGACTCGCTAAGCGTTCAATGTCATAGACCCCTTTGAGACTGTCGGTCAAATCGCTCCGTTCAAAGAAATGATCCATAAAGACCTGAATGATGTCCTGGCGCTCTCGAATCCGTTTCAAATCGACTAAGGGTTTCTGAATCCAGGACCGCAACAAACGACCGCCCATGGCCGTCTTGGTTTCATCCAAATACCAATACAAGCTACCATGTTTCTTCCCAGTCCGCGCATTCTCTGTCAAATCAAGACTAGCCTTGGTCGCAAAGTCCATCTGCAAGAAATCGCAAATCTCATAATGATGGGCTTTTTTGAGGTGGCTCAATTCCCGCATTTGTGTCTGGTAGACATACTGGAGAAGTTTTCCAGCCGTTTTCTTTTCTAGCTCACTCAACTGATCCCCTAAGAGTTGAACATCGTCGAGCGCCGTCTCTACATGTGACAGCAAGAGATTCATCTGGCTAACAAACACACGCTCTTCCTGTTCTGGCAACTCATAACCCAGGACCACCTCACGCGCACGTAAATTGCGGATTTCTCCACAAACCATGCTAAAGTCATTGAGGGTCGTCACCTGAAACTCCCCTGTCACCAGATCCATATAGGCTAGCCCATACTCATTTCCTGAACGATCCAAAGCAACCAGGAAGTTGTTCTCACTATCTGGCTTGGTCGAATCCACCACTGTACCCGGCGTAATCACCTGTACGACTTCACGCTTAACGACCCCCTTGGCTTCTTTAGGGTCTTCCATTTGTTCTGCAATCGCGACCTTAAATCCCTGTTCAATGAGAACATCAATATACTGCTGAGCCGAGTGGTAGGGAACACCCGCCATGGGGATCGGATTCTCTGCATTTTTATTCCGTGAGGTTAAGGAAATCTCTAAAATTTGAGCTGCATTCACTGCATCTTCATAAAATAATTCGTAAAAATCTCCCATTCGAAACAGCAAAAAGGCATCCGGATAGTCTTTTTTGATATCTAGATACTGCTGCATTCCAGGGGATATTTTCTCTACTGCCATACTTCTTTATTCCTTACTGTTGCATCATTTTCTGACACAAGCTCCATAGATGAAAACAGGAGTAGATAGCTCACTATCTTCCTCCTTTTGACATCTTAACAGGGCTTGATTACTGCATCATCCCTAAAATTTCATTTTGAATTTCAATGGCTGCCTCTTGGTCTCGACAAACAATCAAGAGGGTATTGGCCCCTGCTACTGTTCCCAAAATACGCTCATCTGACATTTCATCTACACCATTGGCCAAGAGAGCTGCTTCTCCTAGCTCTGTCCGCAAAACCAAAGTGAATTCTGCTCGTGAGACAGACTTGGCGTGGCTGGACAACATAATATAAATCTCTGCCACCTCAGGCTCATTTGGCAAAATATAATACAACTGGTCTTTTCGTTTCACCTTGACTAGACCCAGATCGCGCAAATCTCGTGACAGAGTTGTTTGCGTTACAGCAATTCCTTTTGCTTCTAATCGATCCTGAATCTCTTTTTGAGTCGACAATTTTTCATTTCGAATCATTTGTTGAATCAAAAGGTGACGTTCTGTCTTTTTCATTGGACCTCCACTTTTGAATAAATATACTTTAAATTATACCAAAAAAATTGAAAATTCGCTCAGAATTGTGTTAAAATAATAGTTAAAAGGACTAAGGAGCTAATATGAACAATAAAGAACTCATTGCTAGTGAATTGGCCAAAGTGATTGACTCTCTTGACCAAGATGCTATTTTAAACTTGCTTGAACAACCAAAATCATCTGATCTTGGTGACATTGCTTTTCCAGCCTTCTCACTTGCAAAAGTGGAACGCAAGGCTCCTCAAGCAATCGCTGCAGATATTGCTGAAAAGATCGACCAAAGCGCCTTCGAAAAAGTCGTTGCAACTGGACCTTACGTGAACTTCTTCTTAGACAAATCTAAGATCTCTGATCAAGTAATCAAATCCGTCATCGAAGCAGGTGCAGACTATGGTCAACAAGACGAAGGTCATGGCCAAAACATTACCATCGACCTTTCAAGTCCAAATATCGCAAAACCATTCTCAGTTGGTCACTTGCGCTCAACCGTTATCGGGGATGCTCTTTCAAACATCTTCCGCAAAATGGGCTACAACACGATTAAAATCAACCACTTGGGTGACTGGGGTAAACAGTTCGGTCTCTTGATGGTGGCTTACAAAAAATGGGGTAGCAAGGAAGCTGTCGAAGCCAACCCAATCGATGAATTGCTAAAACTTTACGTTCGGATCAACGCTGAAATCGAAAACGATCCTGAGCTTGATGATGAAGGACGTCTCTGGTTCAAGAAATTGGAAGATGGAGATCCAGAAGCGACTGAGTTGTGGCAATGGTTCCGTGACGAAAGCTTGGTAGAATTCAACCGTATCTACAAACTCCTCGGTGTTGAATTTGACAGCTTAAACGGAGAAGCTTTCTACAATGACAAGATGGATGAAGCTGTCCAAATTCTTGAAGAAAAAGGCTTGTTGAAAGAGTCTAAGGGTGCTAGCATCGTTGAGCTCGATGATGTCAACCTTCCACCAGCTATGATTAAGAAATCAGACGGTGCCACTCTTTACATCACGCGTGATATCGCAACCGCTATCTACCGTGCACGGACTTACAACTTTGTGAAAAACATCTATGCTGTAGGTCAAGAACAATCTAACCACTTCCGTCAGTTGAAAGCTGTTTTGAAGAAAATGGGATTTGACTGGAGCGACGATATGGTTCACGTTGACTTTGGTTTGGTGACAAAAAACCGCCAAAAATTGTCAACTCGTAAAGGAAATATCATCCTTCTCGAACCAACTCTTCAAGAAGCCATCTCTCGTGCCAAAGCGCAGATCGAAGAAAAGAACCCTGAATTGGAAAACAAGGAAGAAGTGGCACATGCAGTCGGTGTTGGTGCGGTTAAATTCTACGACTTGAAGACAGACCGCCGCAATGGGTATGACTTCGACCTCGAAGCCATGGTATCCTTTGAAGGAGAAACTGGACCTTACGTTCAATACGCTTACGCTCGTATCCAATCCATCCTTCGCAAAGCCAACTTCACACCATCTACAGATGCGACATACAGCTTGAGCGATCCTGAAAGCTGGGAAATCATCAAGCTTCTCCAAGACTTCTCTCGTGTGGTGAAACGTGCTGCTGAAAACTATGATCCATCCTTGATCGCAAAATATGCTATCAACTTGGCTCAAGCCTTCAACAAATACTATGCGCACACTCGTATCTTGGATGAAAGTCCAGAACGCGAAAGCCGTCTTGCTCTTAGCTACTCAACAGCAGTAGTCTTAAAAGAAGCCCTTCGCTTACTTGGTGTCGATGCACCTGAGAAAATGTAATTTCTTATCTATGATGGATACGTAGAACATCTCTTATGGGAGTGAGAGGAGAAACTAAATGCGATTCAATTTAGTTCTTTCTCACTCCTTTTCTCATGTCCAATGCCTTTCATTCTCTACATTTTCAGATCCTTTATATACAGGAGAAATCTATGAATCAAACCGTTTACATCTTAATTTTCATCAGTTTAGTGGTCCTCTTTTTATTTAACAAGTACGAGAGAGAAAAACTACAACGGCTCTTACAAGAGCAACTCTTGAAAGATCAAGCTTTCAAAGATAGCATCAAGGAAAAAATCCAAGAGACCGACAATATCAACGATGTCATCCATGCCATCAACAAAGACTATCGATTGGGGCTCCTACTTGCTAAAGAAATCACAGAAAAATTAAAATAAGCCATAGAAGAGGAGTCATATAAAATGTGACTCCTCTTCTATTCAGTCGCAACAAATAAGAGGCTGGGACAAAAGTCCTAGCCTCTCAATTATTTTTGGATTGTCGAGCAAGACGCAGTGGTTGAGTGGCCTCTACTACGCTGATTTCATCAGCTTTTACAGCCCTACTCAACTGTGCGGAGGTGGGACGACGAAATCGAATTCTAACGAATTACCGATTTCTGTCCCACTCTCTTTATTTTAAAGATGATACAAATCTTCTACAATGGCGGCTACTTTTTTAATATCTCCCAACATCCCCCGCATTTCAAAATCGGCTAACATGGGGAAACCAAAGCGTTGGCTGTATTGCTTAGCGGTTAAACAATATTGATTGTTAAAATTCCGATTGCCTGATCCAACCACTCCTAAGCACTTGCTGGCATTGTCTCCATAAGCAATAAAATCCGCAACATCTGTCGTCAAAATTTCCACATCGCCATTGTCAACACCATTTCCACCCTCCAAATAGGTAGGCAAAAAAGTGATAAAAGGATTGGTCATTTCAAAGAAGGACTGGCCCTCTTTGACCATGTCTTTCACATGCACTTTCTCGATTTCAAGTCCGGGATGGGCTTCCAGCAAATAGTCACTTAAGCGGCGGACAAAACTCTCTGTATTCCCACTCAGACTAATATAAACAAAGGATACTTTCATCTTTTTTCTCCAATCAAGAAGCTCTCTTATCCTCTAAGAGAGCTCCATTCAAACTTATCTATTATGCCCTAGCTTGAGCTTTTCTCAAACGCAAGGTTTTATACAAAACAATTCCAAGGAAGAGAAGAGATAAAGCAGTCAAGAGCAACAAAGCAATGGACGAAGATGCTAGATATCGTTGACGAAGGGACGGGTTTGAAAAACTAGCCAATAGCGGACGCCCTGCAAAATAATTATAGCAAGAGAAGGCTTGACTTAATAAAATCTGCCCCATGTAAGTATAATGGGCTGTTAACAGATCCTGCTTCATAAAGAGGAAATAGAAAGTTGCCAGTAAGGCAATCAGAATCAGGGAAACAAATAAAAAGGTTAGTGGAGACTGATTGAGTTGGGCTGATTTCTCATAATATGTCACATAGTCCGCCTTGTCTTGAGCCGTTGTTAAACCAAGTTGTTTCGCAAAATCATCTGTCAGCTCAAAACTCTTTGAAGCTCCAAAGGTTGAGACAGCTGAAGTCAGGGTTCCAACCGTAGAGAAAAATAACAGGATGTAAAGATAGATAGGTTTCTTTTTCATACAAACTCCTTTTCATTTCTTACACCCTATTATATCGCGATACAGATAGAAAGGCAAGCGCCTCAAAACAGTGGAAGCACTTGCCTGATCACTGATACGTTCAAATGAAATTCATTTGGAAAATAATGTGTGCAAAAGATGAAAAAGACATCACAACTGTATCATTGGAATGATTAGAGATATAACGGAGTCCTATAAACTTTCATTCGAACACCACCAGTATACCTCATTCTCTTCTTCTTGTGTCATCCATTTCTATTCTGCTTCATTTCGACACGATTTGGTCTATAAAAGCCATTTCCTCTCCTTATCCAAAAACTATTCTGTTCTATTTCTCAACTATTTGGTCATCACTCCCATCAAAAAAGCCAGAAGGACTTGCCTTCTGACTTTCTTTATTTAGATGAATGGACGAAAGAACGAAGAATTAATCTTCTTTTTTCTTGCGTGCAAGACCCAATCCAAGCAATCCAGCCATCGCACCTGCAAGAACAGCTGCAGTTGAGCTTTCTGTACCTGTATTTGGAAGCGCAGGTGTTTGTGGTTGCGCAGGTTGTACAGGCTGTTCCGGAACTTCAGGAGTTGGTTCGGTTGGAACCTCTGGAGTTGGTGGAACGATTGGTGTAGGTGGAACAATTGGTGTTGGTGGGTTATATGGTGTTGGTGGAGTTGGAGGAACTGGCGTTGGTGGGGTTGGAATATCTGTTTCCGTTACCACTTTATTCTTATGCCATTTCACTTCAGCTTCCGGTTTCACCGGATTCGTATTTGGAACAACTTCAGGAGTCGGTGGGGTTGGCTCTGTTGGTGGAGTTGGTGATTTTGGTTCCTCCACATCGACCGTAATCACAGTGTAGTTAGGTGCTGTTGGCGGAGTTGGTGATTTAGGTTCTTCTGGTTTCGTTGGCTCTGCAGGTAGATTTTCCACTGTAATCGTTGGTGGAGTTGGAGCCTTTGGTTCTGTTGGTTTTGTTGGCTCTTTCGGTTCTTCTCCTGGCTCTTTAGGAAGACCTACATTTGAGTTGATGGCAAACCAATAAACCGTTGGTTGACCAGCCGCATTGGCACCATTAGCCGTAAAGACTAAGTGTCCATCTGACATCTTCAAGCCTGCTCCACCATAATAGAGGTATGGAGAAGATGGATTATCCCAACCTTCAAGAGTTGTTGAAGATTCACCGTTAAAGACAGATCCATGTTCAATATATTGGTTATCTTTAAAGGAAGTCACTTCTTTAGTAGCAGCATCATAAGAAACACTTGAGTTTGGAATTGGAATAAATTTATTATTTCCAACATTTACAGACTCTTGGTGTTCCACGTTTTCAAATTTCTTCTTAGGTGTGAACGTAATTTGACCTGTAGTTGCATCTACTTTGTATGATCCGATAACATCATCCTTACCTTCAAAGGTAAATTCTTCTGTACCAATAGAATGAACACTTCCTGAACCCGAAGCATTTACAGTTAACGCATCCGTTACTTCTTCCTTCTCAGGTGTCGTACCAGGAACCCATTTACCTGTGTCATCTTTAACATAACCATATTTCTGAGTCACAATTTTGAGAGGGTTGTCTGCTGAAATGGAAACAGTTGCAGTACCAAAGTCTGCTTTTCCTGTTTTAACCTTCACTTCATTGTTTTCAATGCTCATGGATGAACCATCTGCATATGGATCCCAAGTTCCACGAACAGTGTTGCCATCTTTATCTTTGGCTTCTACTGTAAGGGCACGAGGTTTGTCTCCACTATCGACATAGGAAGCACCTGTCCAGTGGTTGAGCGAGTTCAAAGCGACAATGGCATTGCGTTGAGTCAAATCAAATTTATTGCCATCACCATCATAGAATTCAACATCGACAGCAACCTTAACAGGTTTGTCTTGGTCTGTTGAAGCACCCACTGTCATGGTTACCGTTGGATCTGCGTTGACTGCTGCAATCCCTTTGCCATCATTTGATGGAAGACTTAAAATCTCATAACGGTAAATCACACGTTTGATTGGATGCATATCCGTATTTTCACGCATGCTGGACTGATTCAAGTTATCATAAGTAACGACAAATTTATCGCCTTCTTTCACTTGAATGTACTCAGTTTCATTATTGGCCCAAGGACTAGTTGCTACAATATCTGAAGCTTCCAATTTATTAGAATCATATTGATGGACATTGCTTGTATTTAAACGAGCTTGAGCATCACGAGTAAGATAAGTGCTGATGCCGTCAATGGTGTGAGTTGCACCACCTTCACGTTGGAAGGTCAAATCTTGAACAGTTGAAACATTTTTAAGGTCAGCATACGCATTGTCTGTCATATATTTGTCGTATGCTTGTTTCGCGTCCGTATATTGTTTTTTGGCAACTTCGTATTCAGCTAATTTCTTTTGATAAGCAATATAATCATTTTCGTACTGTACTTTTTCTACATTGTATTTTGCAAGATCAGCTTCGTATTGAGCCTTAGCAGCATCTTCTTCTGCCTTCTTCGCTACCAATTGATCATAAGCTGCTTTATCTTTATCGTATTGCGCTTTCTTAGTTTGGTATTCTTGTAAATCTTTATCGTATTGCGCTTTCGCTGTATTGTAAACAGCCATTTCTGCTTCATACTTAGCTTTTGCTTCTGCATTGGCCTTATCTGCTGCTGCTTTTTCTGCTACTTTAGCATCGTAGGCTGCCTTTTTAGCATTGTACTCTTCTAAAGCTTTATCATAAGCTGCTTGTTGGGTTTTGTAGTCTTCTACTTGTTTCTTGTAAGCCGCTTCTGCTTCTGCATTTCTCTTTTCAATCAATGTGATTTCTTGAGATTTTGCTTCATACTCCGCTTTTGCCTTTTTGTAGTTATCAACTACTGTGTTGATTTCAGCTGTTTGAGCTTTATTATCTGCTTCTGCTGCTGCGATAGATGGTTGGACTTTTTCAGCTTCTTCTGTAACGGTCACACCTTCTGTAGCCGCATCAGCTTTTGCTTTTTCAAGTTCTGGTGATTCTACATAAGTCGTCGTAACTGTTTTATTTCCTTCTGTCACAGTTGTAGATGTCAACTTAGAACTTGTTGAAACAGCTGCATCGCTTGTTGCTGTATCCGTAGTAGTCGCTTCAGTTGCAGGCGCTGTTGCTTCATCTGCTTTCACTTCTGCTCCGTAGGTATTAACAGTAGCCAATCCAGCGATGGCCAATGAAACAACACCGACTGATAACTTACGAATTGAAAATTTTTCCTGCTTCGAAACATGTTCACGATAGCTTTTCATTTTCAAAACTCTCCTTTTTGTTTATGTTTAAAAAAATCTCACTGTAGAGGCAAAAATATGCTACTGCCAGTTAACTCTATTGTATCACAATCAACCATTTTTAAATATTTGTCTATTTAATTTTTTATTTTACTTTAAAGATATAACAACTTGAAACGCCAAACCTTACGGACCTTCCTCATCTTTTAGTTGAAAATATATGTAAGAACCTGTGAAAAATCCTTTATTTTCAAGGATTTTCATCCCGGTTTCTCTTTTTATAAATTTCACCGGAAGGCTTTTTTAGGGGAAGTATTTTTTTATACCAATAGATTAGATTTGAAGGTTAAAATAAAAAATTATGTAATTTTTTCCCTGCCGGATCGGAAAAATTCAAAAAAACAACACTGTTTACAGAAGTGTCCATTCTTTAAATTCCTTCCTTTTTCTTCCCAAATAACAAGAAATGAAAAAGACCAAGGTCCTAAGAACCTTGGTCTAACAACTAATGATTAGTTTAAGTGCCAGATATCTTCATTGTACTGAGCGATCGTACGGTCAGATGAGAAGAATCCTGCTTTAGCAATGTTAACGATGACTTGATCCAACCATGCATCACGGTCTTCGTAGTCAGCCAACATACGTTCTTTGGTGACAATGTAGTCTTCCAAGTCAAGAAGAGTCATGAACCAGTCTTTGTTGATCAATTCCTTGTGAAGACGAGTCAAGCGTTCCTTGTTACCAACTGCAAGAACGGCATCGCTGATAATGAAGTCTACCAATGGTTTGATAGCTTCACGTTCATAGAAGTCCGCTGATTTGTATGCTGATTTCTCATATAGATCGATTACAGTTTCTGAATCTTCACCGAAGATGTAGATGTTGTCACGTCCAACCAATTCAGCGATTTCCACGTTGGCTCCATCCATCGTACCAAGTGTCAATGCACCATTCAACATGAATTTCATGTTACCAGTACCTGAAGCTTCTTTCGAAGCAAGAGAGATTTGCTCAGAAATATCGCTAGCTGGGATCAAGTAGCTTGCAGCAGTTACGTTGTAGTTTTCAACCATCACCACTTGCAAGTGTGGAGCTACTGCTGGATCGTTTGCAATCACTTCAGACAAGCAAAGGATCAAGTGGATGATATCTTGTGCAATGGTGTAGGCAGGAGCTGCTTTACCACCAAAGAGAACAGTGATTGGGCGAGCAGGGATATTTCCAGCTTTGATGTCCAAGTATTTGTGGATCACATACAAAGCGTTCATTTGTTGACGTTTGTATTCGTGGAGACGTTTGATTTGGGTATCAAAGATAGAGTTAGGATTGATTTCCACACCTTGATGGTCTTTCAAGAAACGAGCCAATTTACGTTTGTTGTGAGACTTGATGTTTTCCAATTTTGCTTTGACTGCATCTTTATCTTCATAAGAAAGAAGGTCTTCCAATTTAGATGCGTCATGGTGCCAGTCACGTCCGAGGATATCATCCAAGTAGTGTGACAAGGTTGGGTTGGCATGCATGAGCCAACGACGGAATGTGATACCGTTTGTTTTGTTGTTGAATTTTTCAGGGTAAATGTCGTAGAAGGCTTTCAACTCAGAATTCTTCAAGATTTCTGTGTGAAGTGCTGCTACCCCGTTTACGCTAAATCCATAGTGGATATCCATGTGCGCCATGTGTACGCGATCATTCTCATCGATGATTTGAACAGCTGGATCTTTGTATTCAGCGCGAACACGGCGGTCCAATTCTTCAATGATTGGAACCAAGTGAGGAACCACTTCTTGCAAGAATTCAAGTGGCCATTTTTCAAGGGCTTCTGCAAGGATTGTGTGGTTAGTGTAAGCCGTCATGCTACGAACGATAGAGATGGCTTCATCCATTCCAATACCACGTTCTGTCAAAAGACGGATCAATTCAGGGATGACCATTGATGGGTGAGTATCGTTGATTTGGACAACAGCATAGTCAGCAAGGTCATGCAAGTTGCTTCCTTTTTCGATGGCTTCGTCGATGATCAATTGTGCACCGTTTGATACCATGAAGTATTGTTGGAAGATACGGAGCAATTCCCCTTGACGGTTACTATCATCTGGGTACAAGAAGAGGGTCAAGTTGCGAGCGATATCTGTCTTGTCAAAGTTAATACCATCTTCAATAATAGATGAATCAACTGAATCCAAGTCGAACAAACGCAAACGGTTCTTGGTATCAATCTTGTAACCAGGGACATCGATATCATAAAGGGTAGAAGTCAATGTGAAGTGTGCAAATGGCACTTGGTAGCTACGGCTTGAACGAACGAGCCAGCTTTGGTCAGTCAACCATGCGTTTGGAATCGTTTCTTGTTGGTTGTTTTTAAGGACTTGTTGGAACAAACCAAAGTGGTAGTTCAAACCAACCCCATCCCCTGTCAAACCAAGGCTTGAGATAGAGTCGATAAAGCAGGCTGCCAAACGTCCCAAACCACCGTTACCAAGTGATGGTTCCAATTCCACTTCTTCGACTTCGATCAAGTCTTTACCAGCATCTGACAATTCTTTTTTAACATCGTCGTAAAGACCCAAGTTGATCAAGTTGTTAGACAAGAGTTTACCGATCAAGAACTCAGCTGAGATGTAGTAAACTTTTTTCTTACCAGTATTGATTTTCTTTTGAGCGCTTGCTTGCTTGGTGTAATTTAGCAAGGCAATGTACAATTCTTCATTTGAACATTCAGCAATTGTTTTTTGATGATGATCAATCACATATTTTTGTAATGATTCCATGTTGGGAGTCTCCTTTGTTTCAACAATTTTAATAGGGGGAAAGATTATTTTTTTGCTTTCTTAACTTCTTTTTTCAAGTCTTTGTTTTCACGACGATAGATCGTAGTGAAATCAAGCAATTCTTGCTCGACAGCTGGAGTCAATTGATCCGCTGTCATTCGCCATGACCAGTTACCACCGAGAGTAGATGGGAAGTTCATCCGAGCTGAGCCATCTAACTCAAGCAAGTCTTGCATCGTAGCAATCGCCATGAAGCTGACGGAAGCAAAGACGGTACGAAGCATCGCATGCGGTACAGATTCGTACTCTTTCCGGTTAGTATAACGAGCAAGGTACTCACGAGTTGGATCGTCGATTTCATTGCGGTACCATCCAAGAACTGTGTTGTTATCATGTGTTCCTGTATACATCACAGAATTGTTTGGTGCCAAGTGAGGGCTATCGATACTTTCATCGTCCGGATTGAAGGCAAATTGAAGAATCTTCATTCCTGGGAAGCCAGTGCTTTCACGAAGTTCGATGACTTCATCTGTCATAAAGCCAAGGTCCTCAGCGATGATGTTCAAATCACCGAGCTCTTCCTTCACAGCTGCAAAGAGTTTGTAGCCAGGACCTTTAACCCATTTACCTGGTGCTGCTGTATCTGATCCAGCAGGGATTTCCCAGTAAGACTCAAAACCACGGAAGTGGTCGATCCGCACGATGTCGTAGATCTTGAAGCTTTCACGCAAGCGTTCAATCCACCATTGGTAGCCATCTTTGTCCATTGCTTCCCAGTCATAGATTGGGTTCCCCCAAAGTTGACCAGTTGCTGAGAATTCATCTGGCGGGCATCCTGCGATGCAAGTCGCTTTCCCGTTTTTATCTGTTTTGAAGAGATGAGGGTTCGCCCACATGTCACTTGAATCTTCCGCTACATAGATTGGCATGTCTCCGACGATTTCAATGTGATGGTCATTGGCATAAGCTTTCAAGGCCAACCATTGTTGGAAAAAGAAGAATTGAGTCACACGATGGTAAGTCAATTGATCCGCCAATTCTTCACGGTATTGAGCCAAAGCTTTTGGTTCACGTGCACGAATAGCTGCATCTGGCCATTCTGTCCAGGCTTTTAAATCAAAGTGTTCTTTGATAGCCATGTATTCTGCAAATAGTTCCAACCAAGAAGCATTGGCTTCGCAAAAGGCTTGGAATTCTTTTTGATCACCTGATTTCAAGAAGTTCGCAACTGCTTTTTCAAGCAAGGGACGACGTTGTTCGAAAACCTTTGCATAATCCACTTGAGTAGGATCTTGACCAAAGTCCACTCCTTTAAGATCTGCTTCTGTCAACAAACCTCGTTCAATCAAAAGATCGAAATCAATAAAATGAGTGTTCCCAGCAAAAGCTGAGAAAGATTGGTATGGAGAATCTCCATAACTAGTTGTACCAAGCGGCAAGATTTGCCAGTAACGTTGCTTGGTCCGAACGAGGAAATCAACAAAATCATATGCTGATTGACCGAATGATCCGATCCCGTATTGTCCAGGAAGGGAAGAAATGTGCATCAAAACACCACTTTGACGTTTTTTCATGGGTTACCACCTTTTTTTATTTCTTTGAAGCCTGCGATTCGGTGCACGGTATGGGTATCGTTGCAGAGTCGTATCCAGCTCTCAAGCGGCTCTACTCTTTGTTAAAAATCGAACAGGCGCAACTCAGTTTACGCAATTTTTGCGAAAACGTTTGCGTACCATGTCATTATAAACTTTTTCCCTATTTTCTGCAAGGGGTTTCTTAAAAACTTTTTAACTTTTTTCAGAATGTCCTCACCCCCCTAGTGTATTCTTTCCTTTGCCTAATGTCAACAAATTTGATGCATTTTATAGAAGAAAGTTCGGAATTAAAATATTTTTAAAAAATTTTCTCAAAATCACTTGCAAACGTTTTCGCCTTGTGATATACTTAAGTCGTTTTAGGAAAACGTTTGTCTAAAACGGTTTCTAATTATTATCTTTTTTTATTCTTTAGGAGGAATAAATCATGAAACGTACAATTTTACGTAGTGCTGCTGTACTTGGTACAGTTGGTTTTGCCGGCTTCTTACTTGCTGCTTGTAGCAATAACTCATCAGGTTCTTCTGAGGCAAGTAAAGAAATCAACGTCTATGTAGACAAAGGCTACAAATCTTATGTTGAAGAAGCTGCAAAAGCTTTTGAAAAAGAAAATGGCGTAAAAATTAACATCAAGACTGGTGATGCTCTTGGTGGATTGGATAACCTTTCTCTTGATAACCAATCTAAAAAAGCTCCAGACGTTATGATGGCACCATACGACCGTGTAGGTGGTCTTGGTAGCGATGGTCAATTGGCTGAAGTGACATTAAACAAAGATAGCCATACAGATAAAACAACTGAAGCTCTTGTAACAAACGGTGGTAAAGTTTACGGTGCACCTGCTGTCATCGAAACATTGGTTCTCTACTATAACAAAGATCTTGTAAGCGAAGCTCCAAAAACATTTGGTGATCTTGAAAATCTTGCAAAAGATAGCAAGTACGACTTCGCTAGCGAACCTGGTAAAACAACTGCCTTCTTAGCTGACTGGACAAACTTCTACTACACTTACGGTTTACTTTCAGGTAACGGCGGTTATGTGTTTGGTAAAGACGGTACAGATCCTAAAGATATTGGATTGAACAACCAAGGTTCTATCGATGGTATCGAATATGCAAAAACTTGGTATGCTAAATGGCCAAAAGGTTTGCAAGATACAAAAGCTGCTGCTAACTTCATCCAAACACAATTCCAAGAAGGTAAAACAGCTGCTATCATCGATGGTCCTTGGAAAGCTGCTTCATTGAAAGAAGCTAAAGTAAACTACGGTGTCGCAACGATTCCAACTCTTCCAAACGGAAAACAATACTCTGCCTTTGGTGGTGGTAAAGCTTGGGTTATCCCTGCAGGTGCGAAAAACCTTGATGGCGCTCAAAAATTCATTGACTTCTTGACAAGTACTGACCAACAAAAAGCTTTGTTTGACAAGACCAATGAAGTTCCTGCCAACACAGAAGCTCGTAAATATGCGGTTAGCAAAAACGATGAATTGACAACTGCCGTTGTTGATCAATTCAAGAATGCTCAACCAATGCCAAATATCTCAGAAATGAGTGCTGTTTGGGATCCAGCTGCTACTATGCTTTTCGATGCTGTAAGTGGTAAAAAATCTGCAAAAGCATCTGCTGACGATGCAGTGAAATTGATTAAAGAAACCATCGAACAAAAATTCGGTAGCAAATAAGACAGTTTTTAGGTGTGAGTAAGAGGTTGGAGACAAAGTCCCAACCTCTTATGTTCAATTTTCAAGCACAACTTACTGTCTGACTTGTCTTCTTGCTCTCTAGCAAGGACATTATAAGGAGATTTGAATGACTACAGAACAAAACCCTAAAAAGGCTATGTGGCTCTCTTTGATCCCGGGTCTTGGGCAAATTTATAACAAACAAAAAACCAAAGGCTATATTTTTCTTGCCGTAACCATTCTCTTTCTCGCCTATTTCCTAGGAATTGGAGCTGGAGAATTAGCGAAATTGGTTACACTTGGAACCGTCCGTGGACAAGATAATTCTCTCTTTATCTTGATTCGTGGCGCCTTCCACTTGATCATCACTGTTGTTTACTTCCTATTTTATGCCTTAAATATTAAGGATGCTGGAACAGTTGCTAAACGCATCAACAACGGGATTGCCGTTCCAAAAACCTTGAAAGAAATGGTTCAAGCCATCTATGAAAATGGCTTCCCATATTTATTGATTATTCCTTCATACATTGCTATGACATTTGCGATTATCTTCCCAGTTTTAGTAACTTTGATGATCGCCTTTACCAACTACGACTTCAAACATACCGCTCCAACAACCTTGCTTGATTGGATCGGGTTCCAAAACTTCACTAATATGTGGACCTTGAGTACCTTCCGCTCAGCCTTTACATCGGTTCTTGGCTGGACCTTGATTTGGGCCCTCGCAGCTTCTACTCTTCAAATCGTACTCGGTATCTTGACCGCTATTGTTGCAAACCAACCATTCGTAAAAGGAAAACGAATCTTTGGGGTTATCTTCTTGCTTCCTTGGGCTGTTCCAGCCTTCATCACTATCCTAACTTTCTCAAATATGTTTAACGATAGTGTCGGTGCTATCAATGCACAAGTTATCCCATTGTTTGCGAAGATCTTCCCATTCTTAGATGGCGTTTTGATTCCTTGGAAAACAGATCCTACCTGGACAAAAATTGCTTTGATTATGATGCAAGGTTGGCTCGGCTTCCCTTACATCTACGTCTTGACTTTAGGGATTCTTCAATCGATTCCAAACGATCTTTACGAAGCTGCTTATATTGATGGTGCCAACGGTTGGCAAAAATTCCGCAGCATCACTTTCCCAATGATTATGGCTGTTGCAGCTCCAACTTTGATCAGTCAATATACCTTCAACTTTAATAACTTCTCCATCATTTACTTGTTTAACGATGGGGGACCTGGTTCTGTCGGAGGAAACGCCGGATCTACAGATATCTTGATCTCATGGATCTACAAGTTGACAACCAATTCTTCTCCTCAATATTCAATGGCTGCAGCGGTAACCTTGATTATCTCTGTGATTGTGATCTCAATCTCTATGGTTGCCTTCAAGAAACTACATGCATTTGATATGGAGGATGTATAAAATGAAAAATTCAGTTCAATTTAAACGCCGCCTCAATCATTTCTTGACTTACCTGTACATGGTGGTTCTTTCAATCGTTATCATTTATCCATTGTTGATTACGGTTCTATCAGCCTTCAAATCAGGGAATGTCAGTGCCTTTACACTTGATTTTAGTGGCAATCTTAGTTTTGATAACTTCTCAAAACTTTTCTCTGAAACCCATTATGGCACTTGGTATATGAACACCTTGGTTATCGCCATTATCACCATGATTGTACAAACAAGTATCGTTACCTTCGCAGGTTATGCATACAGCCGTTACAATTTCTTGGCGCGTAAACAAAGTTTGGTCTTCTTCTTGATTATTCAAATGGTCCCAACCATGGCAGCCCTCACAGCCTTCTTCGTTATGGCTTTGATGCTGAATGCCTTGAACCAACCTTGGTTCTTGATCTTCCTTTATGTTGGTGGTGGTATTCCAATGAATGCCTGGTTGATGAAGGGATACTTTGATACTGTTCCAATTTCCCTCGATGAATCTGCGAAATTGGATGGAGCTGGACACTTCCGTCGCTTCTGGCAAATCGTCCTTCCTCTTGTTCGTCCAATGATTGCCGTTCAAGCACTTTGGGCTTTCATGGGGCCTTTCGGAGACTATATCTTGTCTAAATTCTTGCTTCGTGACGAAGTGAACTATACGGTAGCCGTTGGTCTTCAAACCTTTATCAGTGACCAAAAAAATCAAAAAATCGCCTTCTTTGCAGCCGGTGCTATTTTGATCGCGGTTCCAATCTGTATCTTATTCTTCTTCCTACAAAAGAACTTTGTTTCAGGCTTGACAGCTGGTGGAGATAAAGGATAAAATAGAATCTTATTTCAAGCACATTTTATTTTTAAGTTAAGGGTAGTATGGTGGATGCTTTACTACCCTTCGTTAAGAATAAAATCAATGCAAAGAGATTTCTCTTTGCATTTCTGATACTCTTATGTTTAGAAAGGTCATCTTATGCCCTATCCTTTTAATTATTTCGCAAGTATCTTCAATTTCCGCTCTTCTTTTGCAAACCGCAAAAAACTGAGCTGGTTCCAAATGATTTTTACTTCTTTCTTTCTAATCTCTATCACACTATTACCTGTGGCTCTGCAAAATGCTCAACTCAAAACCTATCCTTTGACAACCTTTGTCAGCGATGTGTTTGATCCTTTATCAACAGACGTTATGAAAGATATCCAAGAACACGTCGTGATCAAAGACCAAGAGCTCACCTATACAGGGACTAACCCTGTACACAAGACTTCAAAAGGACAGGTTATCTTAGGCCAAGAGGCAAAGGCTAGTGAAGGCAAGGAGTTAACACTCCATTTTGATCGCAAACAATTGATTATCTCAAAAGAGAATAAAGAACTCGCTACAGTCTCATACCAGGCTATTAATCAAGAGAGCCTTCGGGATAAAAAAAGCTTCACTCAAGCTATCTCTAGCGATTGGTTTCGCGACAATCGACTCCCTGTCAGTCTCTTTCTCGTGATTTTCTCTGGCTTCTTATCGACAGTCAATTATTTGATTCTCATCCTAGGGGCATCTTTCTTCCTCTACTTGACACGAAAATCTCGACTCTTTTCACTACAAACTTTCAAGGAATGTTTCAATTGTATTCTGAATTGCTTGGGACTCCCTATTTTACTGAGTGTCTTCATCAGTTTACTATTCCATCAAGTATTTACTACGACAATCATGATCCAAAATGTCTTATTTGTACTCTATCTTGCTATGGTATTTTATAAGACCCACTTCCGTGATCCAGACTATCACCGCTAGGAGGTTTTCTCATGCGTGTTACCATCAAAGATGTGGCGAAACTCGCTGGCGTCGCGCCTTCAACTGTCACGCGCGTCATCCAAAACAAATCCACGATTAGTGATGAAACAAAAAAACGTGTCCGTGAGGCCATGGTCGAATTGGACTACCATCCCAATCTTAATGCTCGCAGCCTTGTCAGCCAATCTAGTCAAGTCATTGCTTTGGTCCTACCAATCGACAGTGACGTCTTCTACCAGAATCCTTTCTTCCCAACTGTTTTAAGAGGGATTACCCAGATCGCGTCAGACAATGATTATGCCATCCAAATCTGTACGGGGCAAAATGAAGAACGGCGGCTCGACAACCTCAAACAACTCATCTACGGAAATCGTGTAGATGGTTTGATTTTCCTTTATTCCAACCCGAATGATCCCCTCGTTGAATTTGCGATCAAAGACAAGTTCCCCTTCCTCATTCTCGGAAAGGCAGCTTCACCTTTTGTATCGCTAGTGGATAATGATAATATCAAGGCTGCATTTGATGCGACGGATTATTTCATTCAACAAAACTACCGAAAAATTGCTTTTATCGGGGGAAACAAAGAACTGTTCGTATCTCAAGACCGCTACGAAGGTTATAAAGAAGCCCTCCAAAAAGCAGGGATTCCTCTCGATGAAAAACTGGTTCATTTCTCATTTGGTTTTATGTTGGAAGACAATTCTTATCAAATGATGGAGAGCCTTCCCCTAGCAGAGTTAGATGCCATCATGACAACCGATATTCTCGTTGCTGAAGGGGTGCGCCAATACCTATTAGAACACCAGCTGACAATCCCGATTATTTCCTTTGATTCGATTAAGCCACGACTCGATATTGAAGCCTATATTGACATCAATGCAGTGGAACTCGGACGTGAGTCTGTTCGGACAATTCTACAAATTATCAAGGATCACAAAGAAGGAAAAACCGTCTGCTACCGTCAATTGATTGACCATACCATTACGAAACTCTAGGAGTCTTTATGTCTACATTTACTGCTTATTTAGATGACCAAGACCTCATTCGTATCCAAAAGGGAGAGGAGCATATCCTTCCTTTTTATTTGAAAACGAACCAAGGTCATCTTGCCTTAATCCCTGTCAAAACGTCAAGTGCAGCGACTGACACAGGAGACTATTTCTTAAGCCCTATTCCACTTGAACTCGGAGAAGAGTACACCATCTACGATGCTGCTGGAAATTCTTCTATTCTCCACTATCGTCAAATTGTTCGAAAACCCATTTTTGATCAAACCTTCACCTATACTGGAGAGGATCTAGGAAGTTTCTACACACTACGTCAGACGCAATTTAAATTCTGGGCACCCATTTCGCAAGATGTGACCCTCCATATCGAAGATCAGGTCTATCCAATGCATCGTACAGAAAATGGGGTCTGGGAACTCGTACTCAAAGGGGATTGGGAAGGAGCTGCCTACCACTATGAGTTCCGTGTCAATGGCCTAGAACGTCGGATCCACGATCCCTATGCTCTATCCTCTTTAGCAAACTCTGGAGATAGCCTCGTCGTCGACCGCAAGAAGATCACACGTCCTATCACACGTGCTGCTCGTCAACTCGACCCGACAGAAGCGCTCATCTATGAGATGAGCGTTCGGGACTTCTCTGTCCAAAAAGAGGCCGGCTTTAAACACCCTGGTAAGTTTAAAGGGTTGACAGAATCGCCTCAACTCAATGGTCAAATCCTTGGATTTGATTACCTTCAAAAACTGGGCATTACCCATGTACAGTTACTTCCTGTCTACGATTTCGGTAGTGTAGACGAAGAGGATCAATGGAAAGCCTACAACTGGGGTTATGATCCTGTCCAATACAATGTTCCAGAAGGAAGCTATGCGAGTGACCCTAACGATCCTTATGCGCGAATCCTAGAGCTCCAAGACACCATTGACACCTATCACCAGGCTAATCTGAGTGTCATCATGGATGTAGTCTACAATCACGTCTACCAGGCAGATGAGTATGCTTTTGAACAGATCGTTCCTGGTTATTTCTACCGTTATAATGCAGAGGGAGAGCGGACCAATGGAACCTTCTGTGGAAATGACGTGGCAAGTGAGCGTTCCATGGTGAGACACTATATCAAGCAATCCCTCAAACAATGGGTTTCCCTCTACGGCTTTGATGGTTTCCGCTTTGACTTGATGGGAATCCTAGACATTCAAACCATGACAGAGATTGCAGAAGAACTCCGTGAAATCTATCCTAACATCTATCTCTATGGGGAAGGGTGGAAGATGGATACCGGCCTCTCTGAAGATCAGCTCGCTCACCAGTATAACGCGAAACGATTACCAGCCTTTGGCTTTTTCAGTGATAACTTCCGGGATACGATCAAGAGAACACTTGTAGCCGGTCACCGTCGTGAGAGTCAACATCCCGCAAATGATTTTGCGAATATTCTAACGGCGAATGTCGGGAAGCTAGGGCCTGCTCATTTCACCCAACCTCAACAAGCCATTCAGTACGTCGAATGCCACGACAATGCAACTGTTTTTGATTATTTCCAACTTGAAAAGGAAGAGATTCGTCTAGAAGATCGAAAATCTCTCTCACGATTAGCTCTTCATTTAGTGTTACTAGCTCAAGGAGTGCCGTTTATCCATGCTGGTCAAGAATTTTATCGCACAAAAGGGCTCGAAGACAACACCTATAACTTGCCAGATAGTCTCAACCAATTGGACTGGACATCCCTTCCAAAATGCCAAGAAGAACTTGCTTTTCTTGAAGAATTGATTGCTTATCGGAAATCACAGCCACTCCTTCGTTTGAAAAAAGGGCAAGAGATTCGCGACTACTGTGATGTCAAATGGTTGTCTGATCATCATTTAATCTACACGATTGAGAAAGATCGTGAAAAAATAACGATTCTTGTCAATATCGGTGATCAAGAACAGACCTATCAACATCTGAGTGATAGTCAGCTGTTATTTGCCTATCCTCATGCCAACCTAAAAACCCCTATTCCTAAAGGAAAGGAACTTTCTATTCCTGCCCATAGTTGGCTCCTTCTCCATGAAACTGAATCAACAAAATAAAGGTCACCACAATGTGGTGACCTTTATTTTTATTCTTCTGTTTCCACAAAGCGTCCAATGATATGAACGTTTTCTGAAATGGTGATAAAAGCCTGAGGATCAGCTTTTTTCATAATATATTTGAATTCATTAAACTCTGCACGCGTAATAACTGTCAGCAGAACCGCTTTTTCCTGATGGTTATAGGTTCCTTCTGCATTGTGGATAATGGTTGCTCCACTATGCAATTTTTTATGGATCTTTTCAATAATGGCATCTGGCTGGCTCGTTACGATCATTGCCTGCATCCGTTTTTGCTTGGTAAAGACAGCATCCGTTACTCGACTCGATACGAAGATGGTAATCATAGAGTAAAGAGCATACTTCCAACCAAAGGTCAGACCAGCGATCAACATAATGGTCCCATTGACCAAAAAGGAGATACTGCCGACATTCTTTCCTGTCCGTTTTCGAATCGTCAAACTGACAATATCCGTTCCTCCACTGGAAATGTTGTTCCGAAGAGCAAAACCAATCCCTGTTCCCATGACAACCCCACCAAATAGGGCATTCATGATCGGATCGTTGGTCAACGTAATCACTGGCACGAACTGAATAAAGAGGGAACTCATCGAAACCGTAATAAAGGTAAAGATGGTAAATTTATGGCCAATTTGATACCAAGCCACAATCATCAAAGGGATATTGATGGCATAAAAGGTCAAGGAAACTGGAATCGTAAAGCCAATAAAGCGTTGGCTCAGAACAGATAAAATCTGAGCTAGACCTGTTGCACCGCTGGAGTATACATGTCCTGGTTGAAAGAAGAAGTTGACGGCAATCGCTGATAGAAAACCATACAGCAAGGAAGCTGACACTTTTTCATCGTATTTCTCACGGGAGATGCTCTTCAGCACGCGCAATAATTTAATGTTATAAGCTAGTCGCCGCACATGATAGCGAAATAGCTTATGAAAGCGAATTTTTTTCATTTTCAATCCATCGATTAGAAGAAAAGGAAAATCTTAGAGCAACTGATTCCTAGACTCTCCCTTTTCTCTCTTGTCCTATTCTTGCTCTGCTACTTCTACTTGAAGATTTAACTCATCCAATTGCTTTTCAGAAACGACAGAAGGAGCTTGTGTCATTGGATCTGTCGCCTTGTTATTCTTAGGAAAGGCAATGACTTCCCGAATATTATCTTCACCTGCAAGAAGCATCACGAAGCGGTCCAACCCAATCGCCAATCCTCCATGTGGTGGGAAACCATAATCCATTGCTTCCAACAAGAAACCAAATTGTTCATTGGCAGCTTCTTTTGTAAATCCAAGTGCCTTAAACATCCGTTCTTGTAAATCTTTATGATTAATCCGTAGGCTTCCTCCACCTAATTCATAGCCATTTAAGACGATATCATAGGCAATTGCTCGAACTTTTGAAAGATCACCTTCCAATTCATGCTCTGTTTCAGCTTGTGGAAGTGTAAATGGATGGTGAGCAGACATATAACGGCCTTCTTCTTCAGACCATTCAAACATTGGCCAATCCACTACCCAAAGGAAGTTGTATTGATTGTTGTCAATCAAGTCAAGCTCTTTCGCAAGACGAACACGCAAAGCACCAAGCGTTGCATTGGCTACTTCAAGAGTATCTGCTACAAAGAGAACTAGATCCTTGTCTTCTAACTGTAAAGCAGCTGTCAAGTCACTTGTCAAGTCTGTCAAGAACTTCGCAACAGGACCATTCAAAGCACCTTCAGCATATTTCACCCAAGCAAGACCTTTTGCACCGTATTGTTTCGCAACTTCTGTTAATTTATCGATGTCTTTACGAGAGTAATGATCTGCTGCACCTTTGACAACAATCGCCTTAACTGCTGGAGCTTCTGAGAAGACTTTGAAGTCTACAGCCTTGACAAGCTCTGTCAAGTCTTGGAGCAACATGTCAAAACGTGTATCTGGTTTATCTGAACCATACAAGGCCATAGCGTCATCATAATTCATCCGTGGGAATGGGAGTGTTACTTCAATTCCCTTGGTTTCTTTCATGACACGTGCAATCAAGCCTTCTGTGATATCCTGGATTTCTTGATCACTCAAGAAAGAAGTTTCCAAGTCGACTTGTGTAAACTCAGGTTGACGGTCTCCCCGTAAATCCTCATCACGGAAACACTTCACGATTTGATAATAGCGATCAAATCCAGCATTCATCAACAATTGTTTTGTAATCTGAGGACTTTGTGGAAGGGCATAGAAATGCCCCTTATTGACACGGGAAGGAACCAAATAGTCACGCGCTCCTTCTGGAGTTGACTTAGAAAGAAATGGTGTTTCCACATCAATAAATTCTAATTCATCCAAGTAATTGCGGATTGAATGGGTTACTTTTGCACGAAGTTTGAGGTTTTCCAACATCTCAGGACGACGAAGGTCTAAGTAGCGGTAACGAAGACGAGTATCATCATTGGCTTCAATACCGTCCTTGATTTCAAATGGTGTTGTTTTTGCGGTATTGAGAACCGTAATAGTTTCTACCTTGAGTTCTACTGCTCCTGTAGGCAAGTTTGGATTAGCTTGTTCACGAGCTTCTACAAGACCTGTCACTTCTACAATATATTCACTACGGATGCTTTCGGCTGTAGCCATCACTTCTGCACTAACTGTTTCTGGATTGATCACCAATTGCATGATTCCTTCGCGGTCGCGTAGATCGATAAAGATCAAACCACCCAAGTCACGACGACGGCTAACCCATCCTTTCAAGGTAATACGAGTTCCAATGTGTTCTTCACGAACACGTCCAGCATACATTGAACGTTTCATTTCTAATTAATCTCCAAACTAATATTCTTCCTTCTATTTTACCATAAAGACCAGCAGAAAGTGGCCTTTAGTTCAACTTTTTCAGTCACCAACTTCTTTAGTTATCGTGGCTCTCTTCTTTCTTTTTGGGATCATCGTAGAGAGTGGGTGCTAGCACCTTCATTAAAGTCGCCGTCCCAAATCGCAAGACAGCTGCTGCTAGTCCAAAAATAGGGGATAGGTAGCGGAAAAAGAAATCTCCCCTAAGTACATAGGTCATGCCACCCACAATAAAAAAGATCACAATTCCCTGAACGATTGCGTAAAACCAAATTTTTTTCACACTATTCTCCTTTTCACAAACCAGCTGACTTATCCACTGTTTTTTATCACTTATCCACAAAAATGTGGATAACTTTCACCTTTTGCTCCCTCAAAAGAGGAAGTGTCATCAGCACCAGGACTTGTTTTCATCCATTTACAAGGAAGTTTCCCACAGCCTGTGGATAACTCTCTTGCTCGTTTGTGACTTTCTCGTCACTTTCCTCACAAATCAAGGAGCCAGGATTTGATCCTGCCCCCTTTGATCAAGCATTATTTAAATTCGTCTGGTGTCCCTTTATATTGAGCCCAGTCTTTACTGAAGAAGCGATCATTTAGATGGTAAGTTGGTGCTTTTTCAGCCTTTGTGACAAAGGGATTGACCGCTTTATCAAAGGCTAGCCAACCATTCCATCCCATATGAATCGTATCTTCCATAAAGTAGGGCTGATCACCATCTTTAGAAAAGTCTGCAATATTGGTGAATCCTTGACTTTCCAATTGGTAACGAATCTTTTGAACAGCCTGTTCATATTTTTCTTGGCTCAAGCCTGTGTATTTCATCCATTTGGCATTAACTGGAGGAATGACAAAGATGACATTGGTCCGAGATTTAGCAAACTGGTCTAGAACCAATTGCAAGTCATTGTACTCAGGAGATTGAACATAGGATTCGTTTTTTTGGAAACCTTTAAGTTTCTTCAACTTCATTTTTAAACGAGTATTGTAAAAATGATTGCTGATTCCAAGGTCGTTGTTATTGGTTTTGACTTTTGCTTCAGCCGTTGCAATTTCTTCCAATTTCTCATATGAGAATTGATCTGGTAAATCTTGTAGACGTTTTTTGACCTTCTTATCGTAATTCCCGTTTGTACGCGTTGCAAGATTACTAAATAAAGCATCTTCGCGTTGGACAAGGTGGGAAACAAGCTGGTTCAAAGACTGATCAAATCTGGAAATTTTCTTTCCTTGAGAAATGTTCGTTACAACACTTTGAAAGGCGACATTTGGATACTGTTGTAACAGACGCTTTGCAGCATACTGGGATGCAGCATCCTGTTGGTGATTGGCAATAAAGCTATTCAACTGATCGCTATTAAAGAATTGTTGAAAGGCAGAGGAATCATAGCCCTTCTTGGTGAACCATTGCGGAGAAACCACATAAACAGCTGTATTGTCCTTGAGTTCTGGCAAAATCTGTTGCATCCCAAAATACTGGTTCAAAGAAGCCGCACCACGTTCTCCTAAAAAGTAGGGTCTGTAATTGCGGTCATATTTTTCAGCCAAAACTGCTGGATGCACCACATCAAAACGCAACCACTCACTGGAGCCGAAATAAGGAACAAAGCGATGCTGTGGATCAGAAAGTGCTTCTTGTTTCTTTGTACGACTCTTGAATCCTTCTGCATTCAAACTAACCGCAGCTTTTTTCTCTTCGGTATAGTTGTGCTTATGATTGATTGGATAAAAGAATAATAAAGCTGCTACCATGAGGAGCGCGCAAAATACGGGCCCTAAAATCAGCCACAAACGCTTAAGCATTCTGAAGCTCCGTTACACCTTCTACGATCTTGTTAGCAGTATTCCAATCATCGCGTCCAAATTCAGATACAGGAACACGGATGCCAAAGCGATTTTCCAATTCCACAATCAATTCGACTGTTCCCATACTATCAAGGACACCCGCATCAAAGAGATCCTCATCCATCATGTCTGAGACATCTTCCATAAACAATTCGTCAATAATTTCAATTACTTGTGATTTTACATCCATTTTTCTATTCTCCTTTTATTTCAATTTTGGAAACCATTGTTGATCCAAGAATCCTGAGAAAATCAGGAAGGACAGCATCACTGTGTTAAAGGTGATAAAGATCCCTAAAGCTTTGGTCCAACGATTGTCCGGTATAGGATCCAATCCTTTTGCTTTTCTTTCTTTATTGATGGTCTTTTTCTTGCGAATCCAAGCATCATTGATGACCAGTCCAAGCCCATGGAAGAGCCCATAAGCGATGTAGTACCAGGTCACCCCGTGCCAGAAGCCCATAACCAACATATTGATAATATAGGCAACATTTGAAGTGGTAATTCGGCTCTTGAATAATTTATTACGCATCAATACCATCACGAGACGCATAAAGACAAAATCACGGAACCAGAAAGATAAACTCATATGCCAACGATTCCAGAATTCCTTTAAGTCACGTGATTTAAAAGGACGATCAAAGTTGATGGGACTTTTAATCCCCATCAGATTAGAAGCTGCTAAAGCAAACATCGAATAACCCGCGAAGTCAAAGAAGAGGTCAAAGCCATAAACATACATGACTCCCAGCGTTCCGATATTGAAGAATCCACCTTGAGACAAGGCATAGGTCTGCACATGGCCTAACAATAAGTGGCCAAAAATATGAGCTAGGATAAATTTATAAAGGAAGCCATACATGATATACTTAACAGCTTGCTCCAACATATCCAATAATTCTTCACGCTCAGGAATGGTTTTATAATCCTCATTAAAACGCTTGAAACGATCAATCGGCCCACTTGAGAAGGTCGGCATAAAGAGCATAAAGCGTAAGAATTCCCAAAGTGTGAATTCTTTCAAGACACCATCTCGCATTTCGATGATCATTCCGACAGCTCGGAAGGTTAAATACGAAATCCCTAAAAAACCAAACAAGGATTGGTGCCCATTCTTGATTGCTGGCTCTACCTTAACAAAGATCAGGGGCAAGACAGACAAGAAGGAATGAAGATAGAAAATCCACTTGTTGTCCGCTTTCTGACGATAGATTTTGTAGGAATACACAATCAAGATTTGCCAGACTACGTAAAAGAGCAGGGCATAAATTTGCTTGAGATTCGAACCTGTCAGCATCAAAATGATAAAGATCAGACTCACAAGTCCTTCATATACCGGAAATCTCTTTTTGAAAAAGAGGCCCACAAAGATCGGCAAAAAAGCTAGAATGAGGTAGATAAAATAGATCGGTGTTCCATAGTGTTCTAAATGAGGGAGCTGTTTCAAAAACTCGATCATCGGTTATTAACCTCGCTAATCAACCCTTTGATGTCGATTTTCCCGTTTGGTGTTAATGGCAGGCTGTCACGATAGAGGAATTTTGAAGGCATCATATAAGACATCATGATGTTTTCTAAATCTTCCTTAATGGCTTTCGTGATATCAATTTCGCGCTCAAATTGTTCTTTGACACCCTCTTTTAAGATGACATAGGCCAAGAGATTTTGGACCTTGTGATCTTTATTATAACGCGGTACTGCGACTGCTGAGTCAATATACTTCGATTTATTCAAGTTTTGAGAGACATCCTCTAGCTCGATACGATAACCGTTAAACTTGATTTGGAAGTCCATCCGTCCACCGTAGAGAAGGAGGCCTTCATCCGTCATGGTTCCGACATCTCCTGTATGGTAGGCTGGAAGACCTTCAAATTCGAAGAAAGCTTCTGCTGTTTTCTCTGGATTATTCATATAACCTTTTGAAACGGCTGGGCCAGATACGATGATCTCCCCTTGCTCACCATTTGGCAATTTGTTTCCTGCCTCATCAATGATGAAGGTTGGAGAATCTTCTTTGGTGTAACCAATTGGCAGACGTTTCAAAGTAGCTAACATCTCATCTGTTACGGCTACAGCTGAAAGAGCTACAGTTGCCTCAGTTGGGCCGTAGGCATTGATGATGCGCGCATTTGGGAAACGCTCGCGCAATTTCTGAGCCGTTTTAACGGTCAACTCTTCCCCATCAAAATAGAAATGGGTGATACCTGGCATCTTTTCAGCATTGAAATCCTCAGACAACATGGCCATATCTGCGAAAGATGGTGTTGAAGTCCAGATAGCAATCGGAAGAGAAAAGATGGTCGCAAAGAGTTGTTTGAAGTCTTGAGTGATAGCTGATGGAAGAGCAAAAAGCGTTCCTCCAAGAGCCAAGGTCGGTGCCCAGTACATGACAGACAAGTCAAAGGAATAGGGCGGTTGCGCCAACATTTGCGGACGCTCTGGCGTTGCAAATTCCTTGTCCGTAATCATCCAGTTGGTAAAGCTGAGCAAGTTATCGTGCGAAATTTGCACCCCTTTTGGTTTCCCAGTTGTCCCTGAGGTAAAGATGATGTAGTAGTTATCATCCCCTTTGACCGGATGTTTCAAGTCATAGGCATGCTGAGCCGCATAAGCTTCACGCACTTGCTCCAAGGACATGATTGGAGCAGCTGGGTTTTCCAATGGAAATTCATTGATGGCAATAATCAAGCTTGGCTCTGCTACTTCAACAATGGCAGACACGCGCTCCAAGGCAGAGTGGCTATCAATTGGGATATAGGCATGGCCAGATTTTGTCAAGGCTACAAAGGTTGCTAACATTTCATACTCTTGTCCACCAAAGACCACTACAGGTGACTTTTCAGGAAGTCCCATTTGGTCAATGTAGGCAGCCAAGCTATCTGAATCAGCCTTCAATTGGCCATAGGTATGTTCCTCACCAAGGACATTGTAAACCGGATAGTCTGGTTGTAGTTGCGCATAACGTTCAATTGTCTCGATCATATCAGTAATTGGTTGGTTTGACACGGCTAGGAGTCTCCTTTTCTAAAATTCGTTATAGATAAAGCCACCCTGACCTTGACCAAGGTAACTAAAGAAATAAAGTAGGGCTAGGAAAATGGCGAAATACAAGATCGTCTGCCCGATAAATTTATAAAGTGTTTTATGTTTCATAAGTTTCACTCTTCATTTTGATTGTTACTCACTATTTTACCATTTTTTATACCAAGTAAGCAATTTTAAACATAGTGAGAATGTGGTAGAAAACGTTATCATTTCAGATCATTCAAGCCGTTTAACGAAAGCATTTTTCTTTAATCAGTTTTTCTGATTGAAATCCTGTTTTATTTTACATTCCCCCGATGAATTAACTCCAGACACTTGTCCAGATCCACATCTCTTTCAAAATGGTCAGGACTCCAAGGAATCTCTATATCCGGTTCAACACCTTGATCCGTCATTCCTTTGCCTTGATCCAGGCTTAGACAGCGAGAAGTAGGAAACATCAATCGATAATCACCATAATCAACGGTACAACAATTGGAATAGTCTAAAATTCCGAGAGTTGGTCTACCTACCACCGTTACCTTCTTAAATTGCTTCATCATCTGGACAAAATTATCTCCAGAAGAAGCGCAGTAGATGTCTGATAAGACAAAGATCCGTTCGGGATAGTGGCCTCCTCTAACCTCTGGGAAGAATTCCTCGCTTTCTTGCTGATACGGTACATAGCCTTTCCCCCGATGGCGAAGCAAATCCTCTTTCATATCTTCAAGCAGCTTGACTGTTTCAGGACTAATTTCTTCCTGTTGCATCCAGTCCTCAAAGTCTTTCAAGCGCAGATCAACATTACGCTCCGTGTAGAGAATTTCCATGCCATCATCATCCCAATCAATGCCTTCATAGCCCTGATCCTTCTCTAAACCTAGATGTAATAGAGGGAAATATAAAGAATCTGTCCCTCCACTGTTATGTCTCACATCAATGAGAAGAAACTTGACTTCCGTCATCATAGGTAAACACTCTTGATATACCCGACTAATAGCTCTCTCATCCATAAAGTTATCCAGACGAAGATAAAGAATCTCATCGTCTAATCGTTTCCAAAAGATATGATCCTGGATCGGTTCTCGACTGGGTACTACTTTAATGGTCTTTTCTATCCCTTCTCGAAGCAGGGTGACACTCGTTGACTGAGAGACCAAATCTGCCCATTCTCTATAATGTCTTTCTGGGGTCTTGCTGATAAAATAGGCTTTATGAAGAGAAGCTATCTGATCCAAGTCTCTTCCATCCAGAGCTAGGATCTGATCTCCTACTTGAAGACCCGTATCTTCATTAGCTTCCTCAACATACAGTTTCTGTCCATTTATTCTCAAAAGGAACCCTTTTTGACTGGCCTTTTTATCTCGAAAGGAAACATGCCCGATCACCCCAAAACTAGCTAGGTAAGCCTTAACTTGATAGAGAAAGGCATCATCTGTCATATCATCTGTCATTTTTTCTCGAAAGCGATCGGGGTCGCATCCTTTTCGATCCTTGATGGTAGATGAATCATGGCTCATAACCGAGATGACATCTTCAAAAATAGCAGTCTTTTTCATAAAGGATTCCTTCCATTTTTTAGAAACAGTATACCACTTTTTCTTAAAAAGTTCTTAAAACCCTAAAAAACTATCCTAAAGTAGGATAGCCGTTATAGATTCTTTCTTTTCTTCGCTTTCTTTGTCAGAGCGACATCACAATTTTCAATCTTGCTAATCAATAGATTGGCAAGGGCAAAATCATCGATGTTCGATTCCATATTTACCTCATAGTTCAAGGTCAGTTGTTCTCCAGCTTGGGCCGTTGTGACAGAAATAAAGTCAATTTCTGAACAACTTTGGTCCAACAACTGGCTGATTTGTTCTGCAACAGAATCTTGTTTTGAGACAGTTATGGTCAAATGACGGCGCCGTTGATGGTCTGCCTTACTCTGTTTGTTCTCTAATACCAGCCACACTCCTAGTAAAGAAAGGGTTGATAAAATGGCCAATAAAAGATAGCCCGAACCTGCCGCTAGTCCTATAATCATGGCAAGAAAAATCGCAATCAACTCTCTAGAACCACTCGTAGCTGACCGGAAACGGATCAAACTAAAGGTCCCTGCCACTGCAATCGAGGTTCCCAAACTTCCATTGACCAAAAAGATCACTAAGGTCATCATAGAAGGAAGCAAGGTCAAACTAATGACAAACTCTCGAGTGTAAAGTGTCCGGTATTTATAGGTCCAAGATAGGGCCATCCCTAGAAAGAGGCTGACCAAAAGGGCCAGCAGCAAGCGCAAGGGATCCACCGTTGCTGTAGCATTATTAAAAATAGAATCAAATAGATTAGACATAGGCAGCACCTACCGTTTCTTGAACTGGTCTTGGGGCATAATCCAAGCCTTGTGATTTATGATAAGCACAGCTATATTTTGAAAATTTCTGCTTGACCAAACCATACTTCTCTAAAATATCCTTTAGCCATTTAGGTTCTTGGCCAGGAGCCTTAATTTCCATGATCACGAAGTCATCCTCTAGTAGAGGTTCTCCTTTCTTCCCATCAAAAAGGCTAACAGCCTGATCTCGAAAGACTAAGTTTTGATCGATTGTCACGCGAATCTTCTGATAAGGATAACCCTGAATGGATTTCTTTTCTTTGAGAGACAAGCGATCATAGTAAATGAACATCCGTGGTTCCAATCGATGACCATAACGTTTGCGCAATCTCTGAATCTCTTGCACTAAGTCTGGATCTTGTATCTGATGATCTACTTTCCCATCTGTCATCAAGTTGATAATGGCTTGTGAAGTGGCGACTAGACGGAATTTATGGCCAATTCCTTCTTCATCTTTTGACTTCACCTCTAGAAACACTGGACTGTCTGCTTGAGGTGTTTCTAAATAAGTCCGCATCCGAATTTTTTCACGGCGGTGTTGTTTGGCAAGAGCATCTTGAATAACCTCAAAATTTTCCGTATCAAAATAAATATTTGAAATGGTTGAGGTTGGGTAATCATCTTCTACGACATATCCTTTTAAGTCTTTGATCAAGTCCTTCACGTCATCTTTTGCGACGATATATTTTGTTTCGATTCGTTTGAAACTTGTCTCAATTGTTTTTTTCATGTTTCTTCTCCTTTAAGGGGGGGATCTATTATTTCTAACCTTCAGTCAGTATGAATACGACTTACGTGCTTTCTAGTTTAATGGGACTTTCTTAACTGGTCATTAAGCCAAACTTAAAGAAAACTAAAGTTAAGGTTCCTTTCAGAAAAACTTTAGGAAACTTTCAGCTAGCAACTTTAGACTAGGAGCATATCAATTGAACGAGAGGAAAAGCTCATGAAATCAAACAAATGGAAATTTTTATTAACGGGGGCCGCAACCCTCACCCTACTAACAGCGTGTAGCCAAGCATCATCTCAATCAGCTACAACAAACGCAACAACAACTGCTTCTAGTGTCTCAAAGAAAACGACTAAAACCAAGCAATCTGACTATTTTACCGAAAAAGATTCAGACACCTCATATGATGAAAGTAAAGCATCTATTGTCAAACTATCTGGCTCGTCTGCAACTGTTTCAGGGGATGGCGTAGCCGTTTCTGGATCAACTGTGACCATCTCGAAGGCCGGAACTTATGTCATCTCTGGTGAATCTGATGGGGTTCAAATCAAAGTCGAAGCAGGTGACTCAGATGATGTTCATATCGTCTTAAAAGGTGTTACTATGTCCAACACCAACGCACCAATTTCTGCTACGAAAGCGGGGCATGTCTACCTGACTCTAGCAAATGGCACGACCAATACCTTGTCTGATTCAAGTTCAAACAGTGATGAAGATGCCGATGCGGTCATCTTCTCTAAAGGCGACCTCACCATCAATGGTTCGGGTACGCTCAACATCGATGCCAAGAAGAACAACGGGATAAAGGCCAATGACACTCTCCACATCACGGGTGGAACCTATAAAATCACAGCTGTAGGAGATGCCCTCAATGTCAATGACGAACTCAATATCACTGGCACGACCATGACCATTGACGCAGATGAAGATGCGGTCAAGGTGGATAATGATGAAGATACTTCGGTCGGAACCATGTACCTTTCAGATAACAAAATGACCATCACAGCAGGAGACGATGGCATCCATGCTTCTGGTGATCTGATCATCGATAGCGGAACCTATCAGGTAACCGAGTCTGTCGAAGGTCTCGAAGGAAAATCGATCACCATTAACGGTGGAGATATCACCATCTATGCAACCGATGACGGGGTCAATGCGGCTAATGCTAATGCCAACCAAGATGAAATTTTCTTCACCATGAATGGTGGAACTCTCAACGTTGAAGTTGGCCAAGGGGATACCGATCCAATCGACTCAAACGGTAATGTCACTGTGACTGGAGGAACCATCAATTTAACAGGGCAATCCGGCTTTGACTTTGATGGTACTGCTACCTACACCGGTGGAGATATCTATATCAATGGTGAAAAACAAACAGAAATTGTCAATTCCATGCCTGGAGGCGGTGGGGCTCCCGGCGGTGGCGGACCTCAAGGTGGTGGACCTGGAGGCGGACATCCATAACAACAAATAAAGGCAGGATTTCTTCCTGACCTTTTTTTGTTCCTCTTTTTATGATAGAATAGAAAATCAATCAACTTGTTGAAAGGAATATGATGAAAAAACAGACACTACCTCTTTTCTTCACACTCTTGCTGTCTCTTCTTTTTCTATCAGCCTGTGTGCCGGACCTTAAGATCAATTTTAAACAAGTGCCTACTACTACCAGCTCAAAAAAGAAAACCACTAAAAAAAGTAGCTCGAGTCGTTCAACTAGCTCAACTAGCACAGGTAATTCCTCTAGCTCTCCCTCAACTACTACGGAGACCACTTCTGACATCATCACAACCGAAGGGCTCCCTAGAAATGCCCAAGAAGCACCCAAGGATAAAATTTATGCAACAGGGAACTTAAAAGTAGCCTACTCTAGAAATGACGACAATATTTTTGTACAAACGCCGGATTATGAAGGGTATACCACTGCTCTTGTCCAAAAAATCCTTGGAAATCCAGAAAAACAAATAACAGACCCTGCTTATATTAGCGAATCTTTTCAAAATATTGAGCTAGAAAATATTAAAAATCTCTACCGTAAGGGGAAAATTACAGAAGAACAAGCTCATGCCTTTTTATTGGGAGCTGTTGATCTGAAACAAGCTTCTAAATTCGGAGTAGATTACACCATTTACACCTATAAAAACAACACCATCCAACTGGTCTTTGAAAACGACCAACTCCTCTATATTACGCCAAATCCTGATGTTGTCTTCTTTAAATAATGAATATTCTCGCTTAAACAAGCGAGAATTTTTGTTTCACATGAAACAAAAAACTCTCAACTCCAAATGAGTTGAGAGTTCTTGACGATTAGTCCTCTTCATATTTTTTTGGATTGTAAAACCACATCCCTAGTCCCGCAAATAGAGCAATGGTCATCAAAAGAAAGACCACTTGATTTCCAATTTCTCCTGTCATCGAAATCGTTTGACGAAGACCAGAGACGGTATAGCTCATTGGCAAGAATGGATGAATGGCTTGGAAAAATCCATTTGTCAAAGCAAGAGGATAAGTTCCTGCACTAGAAGCCAATTGCAAGAGCAAGAGGATCAACGAGAGGAAAGCACCGACCTTTCTTTGCCATGTTGTTAAAGCGGTCACGATAGACATGAAGGCTAGACTACCGATCACACAAAGGAAGAGGGTAGCCATCTCATGATTGGCAGATAAACCAATCAAGTGAACAGCACCATAGACCAAGATTCCTGCAACCACCGCAATGGTTCCATTGACCTCAAAGCGAGATTTAAACCATGCCCAACGACTTTCAGGATGACGACCGGATGGCAATTTTGCAAAGATCATATTGGTTGACAAGGCACAAACAAAGAGTGCTACAGAGATCATATAAGGAGCCATTCCGACACCATTCACCGGGACATTATCTTGATCTGTTTTAGAAGTCGTAACAGGATTGGCTAAGGTTTTTGCGTTTTCTTTTTCAGTTGTAGCAGCATTCAATTGTCCCTTAGCATCGTTTAATCCTTGACTCAAGGTTTGGCTTCCTGTTGCTAATTCACCTAAACCGTTTGTCAATGTTTGGCCACCCGTTGCTAATTTGCTGGATCCTTCTGAGATTTGATTTGCTCCGTCAGCTAGTTTATCAGCCCCATTCACCAATTGACTTGATTTTTCTGTCAACTGATTGACACCAGTGACAAGTTTGTTGACACCACCTGCCAATTCTGGAGTTTTGCTGTTCAATTGTCCTACACCGTCAGCTAATTTTCCAGCACCGGCAACCAATTCACCCGACTTACCTGTTAATTGGGTCGCTCCTGAAGCCAGTTGATTCATGCCTGATGTCAAGGCAGGCATCTTCCCATTTAACTCACCTAGACCAGAAGCTAATTGATTGCTTCCTGCAAGTAATTCTGATGATTTACTATCTAGTTGGCCAACCCCTGCTGCTAACTGACTAGCACCATCCGTTAAAGTGCTACTATTGGTCTGAAGTTGGCTTGCCCCACTAGCGATTTTATCAACACCAGCTGTATAAGCGCCAATCCCTTGACTGATGGTTTGGCTAGCCGGCAACAATTGTCCACTAACTGCGGATTGGATCTTAGACAAGCCACTTGACAAGTCTGTCAAGGTAGAAGAAGCTGTTGGTAAAACTTGATTGGCTGCAGTTTGCAGCTGTGTCAAGCTATTTCCTGTATTCAAACTACTTTGGATCGTTTGGATCGTTGTCAAGATCCCTTGAGCTGCTGTTTCACTCGAGCTTGGGCTAGATGAGATCGCCGCACTGATTTCCGCTTGTTGATCAGCTGTCATTGCTTGATAAGCTGCTGTCCCTTGTACACTTGCAAGGGCATTTGCACGATCCGCTTGGGCTGAAGCAAGGATTGATTGAGCTGAATTCGCAATACTCGTCAATCCAGACGAAAGTTGACTGGTATCTACTGAAGCATTTTGAATCGCTGCATTTAATTGGTTTAAACCAGCTGCCAATTGATCAATCTGAGCAGATTGACTTGTAGAAGCTTGTAGCTGGCTTGATAATGTTTGAATACCTGATTCTAATTGTGAAACCCCATTTCGAAGGGTAGCAGATTGACTACTTAATTGACCCGCTCCTTCTGATAAAGTAGCGACTCCATTTGTATAGGTTGCTAAACCATTTGAAAAGTTAGATAGGCCTGAATTCAATTGACGCACGCCATTGGTATAATTCCCAAGACCATCATTGAGGGTCCCCATACCACTGGTTAATTGACCAACTCCTGAAGCTAACTGAGGGGTTTGACTCGCCATTTGATTGAGACCATTTCCTAATCGATCCACTCCGGTAGCGTAAGCCATCAAGCCTGTATTAAAAGTACCAAACCCATTATTTAATTGATTGACGCCAGATACCAAGTTTGGAAGTTGACCAGCCATTTGATTGAGACCATTTCCTAATTGACCAACACCATCTGTATAGGCTGCTAGACCCGTACGAAGAGTAGTCGCACCATCTGAAAATGCTAAGCTTGAACGAGCCAATGTATTCAAATTAGTAGACAGTGTTTGACCACCATCTTCCAATTTACTTGCACCATCTGCTAATTTAGCACTTCCATCTGCCGCTGTCCCCATACCAGATTTAAGCGATCCCATTTTGGAAAATAAAGCTGTTGTATACGTATTGGTCACTTTTTCGGCCACTGACTGCTTCATCTTTGTCATCGCAGTGTCGCTCATTTTCCCTGCGATAAAACTATGACCACTGGATGTTTGGTAATCAATGGTCATCTGTTCCGGATGATTGGTTAAGATGGAGCTAGCTTTCTTTGAAAGATCCTCAGGCAGGGTTACAATCATATAATAATCGCCATTTTTAAGACCATCTTTCGCAGCTTTCTCATCTACAAAATGAAAATCAAGTGAGTCATTGTCCTTCAAATTGGACACCATGTCTTTTCCTATTTCCATCTTTTGTCCATTATATGTAGCAGATTGATCCTTATTGACAACCGCTACAGGAAGATCCGAAACTTGGCCATATGGATCCCACATGGAAGATAGAAAAATAATATTATAAAGAGCTGGAATCAAAGCAACTCCAATCATGACAATGATAAATGTTGGCTTTTTAAGAATAGCCTTCCATTCTTTCATCATATTTTTTGTCTCCTTTTTATACACATTGTCTAAATTTCTGATATAATAGATTATACAGTTTCTAGAAATTTTCACAAGTAGCAAATCTTTATTTTTAGACACTGTGTATAATTTTGTGCAAAAAGGATTAACAGATGACTGAGAGCAATAAACGATTAAAAACAAAACGAAATATCGAGGAGGCGATGGTTCGACTACTAGAAAAGGAATCATTCGACCAAATCACAACGGTTGAGTTAGCACAAGAATCCGGCATTAGTCGCTCTAGCTTTTATACCCACTATCGAGACAAGTACGATATGATCGAGCGCTACCAACAAGCACTCTTTCACAAGCTTGAATATATCTTTGACAAACACCAAGACGACAAGCGCCAAGCGATTACAGAAGTGTTCGAATTCCTAACCAAGGAGCCCCTCTTTGCAGTTCTTCTGACAGAGAATGGAACCAAAGAGATCCAAACCTTCTTACGACATAAATTACAGATTCTTCTGGTTGATAGTTTGCAAGAGCGCTATAGTCATAAATCATTAACAGATATTGAAAGAGTCTACAGTTCTGTCTATCTGACCAATGCCTTCTTCGGAGTCTGTCAGATGTGGGTTTCGCGCGGAAAAAAAGAAAGTCCTCAACAAATGGCTGAATTTTTATTGAAAATGTTACGGTAACAGTCTCTCCTGATCGATCTAGATCAGGAGTTTTTTTATTAGCAGGTTTAGGTTTTAAGAAAACAAAAAGGGGAGCAAAGCCAGAAATCAACCCTTTAAGACAAAATAAAAAGCCCACTGTAGTAGGCTTTCTGCAAAGTATATCTTAAAATTAAAGCATTTTGTTGTAGAATTCAACGACAAGTGCTTCGTTGATTTCTGGGTTGATTTCATCGCGTTCTGGAAGGCGAGTCAATGAACCTTCAAGTTTGTCAGCATCGAATGATACGAATGCTGGACGTCCAACTGTAGCTTCAACAGCTTCAAGGATAGCTGGAACCTTAGCTGATTTTTCGCGAACTGAGATCACTTGACCTGGAGTTACGCGGTATGAAGGGATATCAACGCGTTTTCCGTCAACAAGGATGTGACCGTGGTTAACGAATTGACGAGCTTGACGACGAGTAGTCGCAAGTCCAAGACGGTAAACAACGTTATCCAAACGACGTTCCAAAAGAAGCATGAAGTTGAAACCGACAGTTCCTTCTTTAACTTTAGTAGCTTGTACGAACAAGTTACGGAATTGTTTTTCACCAAGTCCGTAAGAGAAACGAAGTTTTTGTTTTTCAGCTAATTGCAAACCGTATTCTGACAATTTTGAACGGTTGTTTGGTCCGTGTTGACCTGGTACGTAGTTACGACGTGCCAATTCTTTACCTGTACCTGTAAGTGACAAGCCAAGACGGCGAGATTGTTTCCAAGATGGTCCTGTATAACGTGACATTTAAAATGTCCTCCTATAAAAATAATTTTTTGTAGGAAATAACGTTTTAGACAAACCTGATTCGTTCAGAAAGCCTTCGCCCAAACAGCAAAGGTTACTTTTCTAGCTGACTTCCTGTTGACGAGCTTCATTTTGTCCTGCTGTCATTTCGCACAAATTCTATTTTATCACGGAATAGAGACTTTGTAAAGTCCTTCAAAACAATTTCAATGAAATTCAGACAATAATTCTATGATTCGTTTTTTATATTGCAATTGTTGCCAGTCTCTATCCGTTGCTGGATCCCATTTTAAAGGAAGATCTGCAACAATTTCTCCAGGATTATGATTCAAGATATAGACCCGGTCACTCAACGTCAAAGCTTCTTCGATACTATGAGTGATCAAAAGAGTAGTGAGACCAAGACGTTCCTTGCTTTCCAGATACCATTGATAAAGATCCTGCCTTGTCAATTCATCTAAGGCACTAAAAGCTTCATCTAATAGGAAGACAGTATGACCCAGAAGATAGGTTCTCAATAGCGCCACCCGTTGCCGCATCCCCCCACTCAGGGCATTGGGATAAAGGTTGGCAATACTTCCCAATTTAAATTCATCTAACAATTTTAGAGCTGTAGATGTTGCCTCTTCCTTAGGAATCTTTTTTAATTGAAGGGGAAGAATAATATTTCCCAATACTGTCTTATGTTCTAACAAAAGATCCTTTTGTAGCATATAGCTGACTTTTCCAAAGGAGATCGGGGCATCATCTACTTCTATAGCGCCCTTTTGTAAGGGAAAGATCCCAGCAATTAAATTAAACAAGGTTGATTTCCCTACCCCACTTGGACCTAGAATAGAGACGATTTCTCCTTTTTGCACTTCTAGTGATACATTGTTTAAAACTGCTTTATCTCCAAAAGAGAAACTTACATCTTTTACGGTTAAAATATCAGTCACCTACCAATTCATTTGTGAAACCTTTGTCTTCTAAGTCATTTGAAACCAATCCTTGCTCTTTTGCCCAAGCATAAAAAGCATTCCAACGTTTGGAGTCAAACTGTCCCCATTTATCCTTGTCTGAAGCATATTGACTGGAAAGATATTTTTGAGAAGCTAGTACAAAATCACGCTGGTTAGCCAAAGCAGGGGCCTGTTTAATCAAGATATCTGCTGCTTCTTCTGGATGCTCTATAGCATATTGGTAGCCTTTTTTCACCGCTTGAATGAATTTTTTTGCTTCCTCTTTATGAGATTTCAAATAGTCATTGTTAGCAATAATAACAGGCGAATAGTAGTCAAATGCAGGAACAAAATCTTTCATATAGAAGAAATTGGTTTTCATTCCCTTTTGCTCAGCCAAAATTCCATCCCAACCGTGATAAATCCAAGCAGCATCAAAGACCTTATTTTCAATCGGAGTAATGGAATTTGAATCACTATTTGGAACCAATTTTACTTGATTAAAATCAGCCCCTTCTTTTTTCATCATCGATTTGATCATTTCCAACTCAATCGGATCATTCCAGGTACCATACTTCTTACCAACCAAATCTTTTGGACTTGTGATCGCTGCATCTTTTCTTGAAATAATCCCTGACGTATTGTGTTCGACAATAGCTGCAATAGCGGTAATACCCGCACCTTTATCCAATTTCTTGGCCATAGAATCTTGGAAATAAATACCAAATGGAGCTTTCCCATTGATAATCAAATCAGAACTACTGTCTTCCGGAGGAAGTTTTATATCTACATCCAGTCCTGCATCTTTAAAGTACCCTTTTTCCTTTGCTACATAGAGACCCGTGTGATTGGTATTCGGGGTCCAATCTAGAATAAAATCAATCTTTTTCAAACCACTTGACGATTGCTTGACAGAATTTTGACAAGCACTCAAGAAAACAAATCCCAATATTATTGAGAAAAATAAACCTATTGACTTTTTCATTAGCTATACCTCTTTTACATTTTTGTCAATTTAATTTTTACACCATTTACAAGTTTGTCAATCCTTTTTCCATTTTAGAATGGTTCGTTCTAATTGGTCAACGAGAAACATACCGAGTAAACTAATAGCAGAAATCAATACAATGATCGCAAACATCGTATCATACTGAAATAACTTCTTCGATTGGATCATATAGACCCCCAATCCATCAAAACCTCCTAACCATTCTGAAACTACCGTACTGATAAAAGCATAGGAAACGCTCACACGTAAACCTGCGAAAAAATAAGGAAGCGCTGCAGGAATTTTATAATGGACTAAAGTCTGAAAGCGATTGGCTTGCATAATCTGAAACAATCTCAGAATATCTTGATCGCAATGCCGAAAACCATCTAACAGACTGACTACGATGGGAAATACAACCGTAATAATGATCAAAACCAGTTTTGGAAGCATACCATAACCAAACCAAAGAACCAGGATAGGGGCCAAGGCAATCGTCGGAATGGTTTGAATAACAACCATAAAAGGATAGACCAGATCATTCACCCATTGAAAACTATCCATGAGAATCGCAAAGCCAGCAGCAAGAAGAACCCCTATAACAAGTCCAATCAAGGCCACTTGAAGGGTAGACAAACTGTGATGAATCAGGAGAGCTCGATCTCGTACAAAGGCATTCCCAATTTCAAGTGGCGTTGGTAATACAAATTTGGGGAGGATATTTAAAAATCCTGCTAACTGCCATAAGACAAGAAGACTGCTAAAACCTGCAAATCCTATCAATTGTTTTGAATATCTTTTTACAAGAGACATCGTAACCTCCTTTCTCATAAATAAAAAACGCCTCCAAAATAGGAGACGGATTGCACAAGGTCACTCATAACGAAAAATACATTTCATTTGTTTCCTACGCTGGCATTACCCAGATCAGGTGCGGTCGAAGCTTACACTTCCTCTCAGACTGTACACAGACTCCCATATGTATTTATTATAATAACTGATTTAGACGATAAAAGCAAGAAATTAATCCAAATAACGAATTAAATTCTTCTCTGTTAAAATATCTGAATAGGTGTAAGACTCCACGTATGTATTGGCTGGTTCACCTGGTAAGCTGTTGTCGTTCGTATACTCGATAATAAATAAAGAAGGATAGACCTCAATCAAGCGTCCAAATTTATTTTTTTGACGTTTCCGTCCATTTTCAAGCGTCATTTCAACCACTTGTCCTTCATGAGCCTTGATCTCTTCTTTAATTTTTTTCATTTTTGCAACATCTGTAAATGCATCACTCATCTTATTGATCCTCTCTCTTTGAAATACTTGAGAATTTATTGTATTCCTTTTGGAATATTAATTCGACTGTCCCACGCGCACCTGAACGGTTTTTCTCGATAATCACTTCAACCGTATTATTAGGCATTCCATCTTCTTCCTCTTCACCAGCTCGATCATAATAATCATCACGGTACAAGAAAGCAACAATATCCGCATCCTGCTCAATCGATCCAGATTCACGAATATCAGAAAGAACAGGACGTTTGTCTTGGCGCTGTTCCACACCACGTGATAGCTGACTCAAAGCAATAACGGGAACTTTTAGTTCCTTAGCCAAAATCTTTAACTGACGAGAAATTTCTGAAACTTCCTGTTGACGGTTTTCTCTTCCAGTCCCTGTAATCAGCTGCAGGTAGTCAATCAGAATAAGACCGAGATTCCCTGTTTCCTGCGCTAATTTTCTTGCTCTCGAACGAATCTCAGTGATCCGAATTCCTGGGGTATCATCGATGTAAATACTCGCATTGGCCAAATTTCCTTGAGCAATGGCATATTTCCGCCACTCTTCATCCGTCAATTGACCTGTACGAATCGAATGGGATTCAATCAAACCTTCAGCTGCTAACATCCGGTCAACCAAACTCTCAGCACCCATTTCTAATGAGAAAATAGCCACTGTCTTATCCAACTTTGTCCCGATATTTTGAGCAATATTTAGAGCAAAGGCTGTTTTCCCTACTGCAGGACGAGCCGCTAAAATAATCAACTCTTCCTCATGTAGCCCTGTCGTCATATGGTCCAAATCGCGATAGCCTGTCGCAATACCCGTAATATCAGAGGTTTGAAGAGAGCGGGCTTCCAAGCTACCAAAATTTATATTCAAGATGTCTCGAATATTTTTAAATCCACTACGATTTGCGTTTTCACTAACATCAATCAGAGCTTTTTCAGCACCCGCAATGATTTCATCTGAAGGACTTGCACCATCATAAGCTTGATTAATACTTTCCGTTAATCGAGAGATCAATCGACGTAAAACAGCTTTTTCGGCAACAATCTTCGCGTAATACTCTGCGTTAGCTGAAGTTGGTACCGAATTAATGACTTCTACCAAATAGGAGAGACCGCCAATATTTTGGAGATCCCCCTGACTATCTAAAATATTTCGAACAGTCGTCGCATCAATCGCATCCCCGCGGTCAGCTAGATCGATCATGGCTTTAAAAATCAAACGGTGCGAGTACTTAAAGAAATCGCCAGGCTCGATATATTCACGAACAAAGACCAATTTCCCCTCATCAATAAAGATGGCTCCCAACACTGATTGCTCCGCTTGGATATCCTGAGGTTGTGTTCGTAATTCCTCTATCTCAGCCATAAAAAAACCTTTCTATCGATCGTGTTTATCCTTCGTTTACACGAATATTAATCACACCTGTAACATCTTGATAAATTTTTACAGGGACGTCAATCAATCCTGTTGAACGAATTGGAGAGGAAACTTGGATATGACGTTTATCAATTTTAATGCCAAATTGTTTCTCAAGCTCTTCTGCAATCTTTTTATTGGTAATAGAGCCGAAGGTACGGCCATCTGGCCCAATTTTTTCAGTGAATTGAACAACAGTTGCTTCTTCTTCTAATTTCGCTTTAATCTTTTGCGCTTCCGCTAACAATTCAGCATGCGCTTTTTCTTCTGACTTTTGCTTTCCACGAAGTTCACCGATTGCTTGGGCATTGGCTTCTTTCGCAAGATTTTTCTTGATCAAAAAGTTTTGTGCATAACCAGTAGGCACTTCTTTAATTTCGCCTTTTTTACCTTTACCTTTTACATCCGCTAAGAAAATAACTTTCATTCTACATTCTCCTTTTCAATAGTTACTTCGTTTTCAATAGTCTCAATCAGTTGTTGACGAATACTCATCAAATCTTGACCCTCAATTTGAGAGGCTGCCGAATTGAAATGGCCTCCTCCGCCAAGCTGTTCCATGATACGCTGTACATTGACTTTGCTTCGACTTCGTGCAGAAATCGAGACAGTCCCACTTTGATTACAAGCAATGACAAAGGTTGCTTCCACCTCAGACATGGCTAGCATACTATCAGCTGCTTTACTAATAGTTACTGAATCATAGGCTTTAGTCGTATTGGCACAAGCTACGATGATATGCGGCAAAATCTTTTCACCAGTCAAGATCAGTTCGTTCACTTCGCGGTACTCATCAAACTGAATCGCAGAGATCTCCTGGATGGTTACACTATCACTACCTCTTGAACGAAGGTAACTCGCCACATCAAAGGTCCGACTCGTAACACGTGCTGAGAAGTTCTTAGTATCCAGCATAATCCCAGCCATCAAGACACTAGCTTGAATCTTCGTTAACCGATTTTTCTTCGACTTCTGGAACTGAATAAGTTCACTAACCAATTCGCTCGCACTACTTGCTCCACTTTCAATATAGGTGATCAGAACATTTTCAGGGAAATCATCATCCCGACGGTGATGGTCAATGACAATAATCTGTTGAAATTCCTAATAAAACTCTTTAGAAAGGGTCAAGGCTGTCTTAGAATGGTCCACCATAATTAACAAAGAGCGATCCGTCACCATTTGCATGGCTTCCTCTAGGGGAAGGATTTTCGTTACCTGCTCTTCTTCTAGTTTCGCAATCGCTCTTGAAATATCACTAGCCATTGCATGCGGGTCATAGACCACATAAGAGGAAGCCAAAATATTGCTAGAGAAAAACTGCATTCCCACAGACGCTCCTAAAGCATCCATATCCAAGTTTCTATGTCCAACAATGAAGACTTGATCAACGGATTTAATCTTATCCGAAATAGCTGTCATCATAGCGCGTGTGCGTGTCCGAGTCCGCTTAACAGCCGAAGCTGTTCCACCACCAAAGAAAATAGGGTTTTTCTGTTCATCATTTTCTTTGACAACTGCTTGATCCCCACCACGAACTTCCGCAAGGTTTAGGTTCAAGAGGGCCACTTTACCAATCTCATCATGCTCCCCGTCACCGTACGAGAATCCCATACTTAAGGTAATAGGTAGCTCACGATTTTTGGCTTCTTCACGGAATTGATCGATGACTGAAAATTTTGATTCCATCAACTGTTCTAAGACCGTGTAGTCTGTAAACAAATAGAAACGATCCATCCCCACACGTCTGTAAAACATATGGTAACGAGCTGTAAACTCTTCTACAAAGTTGGCAATAAAACTATTGATATTGCTAATATCAGAGTCTGAAATGACATCTTCTAGATCATCATAGTTATCAACAGAAATAATACCGATAACGGGACGAGTTGTCACCAATCCCACAGTTGCTTCATACTCACTTGAAACATCAAAAAAGTAAACAACACTAGACGTCTGATCAAAGTAAACAGAATATTTCTTATCGGCTACAGTGACATAATGACCTTTATCCTCAAACAGAGTATTGAGTAACTTTTTCAAGGATTCAACATCAAAGTCTCCATCATCTGTTGAAAAAATCAATTCAGCATAAGGGTTGAACCACTCTACTTCATTTGACTCTTCATTAATTTTGATAACTCCAACAGGCATTTTATCAAGGAGGGATGCTAATCCGCTTTCTGCCTGATGATTAACATATTGTATTTGTTCTAATTCATCTAACTCTGAAATTTGTAACTGGTATTCAAATAAAGCAATCAATCCAGCTAAGACTAAAAAAATTGCAATGAGAGTTACATAGCCTTTGCCAAAGATTCTTAAAAAAATTGCTAAAATTGCAAATGAAATAAAACCAATTAACACATAATGGATGAACGATAAACGAAATTTTTTCATCATAAACCTCTTCTCGGAATTATACCATAATTAGAGGTAAAAAGCGAGGTTTCTCTCTATATTACAGAGAAGATTGACCAGTCAAAAACTCTTTCTCCACTTCACTACCTTGTAAACAAAAGTTTACAATCGTGTAAACAACAGCAACAAATTTCAATCTATAAAATTGAGGCTGAAACATCATCTCAGCCTCATTTGATTAGTGGTTTGCTTTGTTTTTGGAGATACTCCGAGATTTACCTTCCAAGTAAACCATTAAAATAGAGATATCTGCTGGATTGACACCTGAGATACGACTTGCTTGACCAATCGTTTCTGGATTAATTAATTTAAATTTTTGACGAGCTTCGGTTGCAATGGAGTCAATATCATCCCAGTCAATATTTGCTGGAATTCGTTTTTCTTCCATACGCTTCATTTTTTCGACTTGGTCCATTGCTTTTGAAATATAACCTTCGTATTTAATTTCAGTTTCAATCAATTCAATGATTTTATCATCCAGTTCTTCAGCTGCAGGACCGATAAATTCCACCACATCTTGGTAAGACACTTCTGGTCGTCTTAAGAATTCTTTAGCAGTGACAGCATCTGTCAATGGTTTAAAGCCCATTGCAGCAACCTTCTCATTGGTTTCCTTTACAGGCTTTAGCTTAATGCTATCCAAACGCTTCATCTCTTTTTCAAACTGATACTTCTTGGTTTCGAAACGTTGCCAACGTTCATCATCTACCAATCCAATTTCTCGTCCCATTTCTGTCAAGCGCATATCGGCATTATCATGACGCAAAATCAAACGGTATTCTGCACGGCTTGTTAACAAACGATACGGTTCGATCGTTCCCTTTGTTACCAAATCATCGATCATGACCCCAATATAACCATCACTGCGTTTCAAAATGAGTTCTGGTTTTCCTTGGATTTTTAGAGCCGCATTGATCCCTGCAATAATCCCTTGACCAGCGGCCTCCTCATAGCCAGACGTTCCATTGGTTTGGCCAGCTGTAAAGAGACCTGAAATTTTCTTGGTTTCCAAAGTTGCGCGCAATTGATGAGGCAAGACCATATCATACTCAATTGCATAACCCGTACGCATCATTTCAGCCTTCTCAAGTCCCTTAATAGAATGGACGAGATCCCGCTGAACATCCTCTGGTAAACTCGTTGACAACCCTTGAACATAGACTTCTTCTGTGTTTCGTCCCTCTGGTTCTAAGAATAGTTGATGACGTTCTTTGTCAGCAAAACGGACAATTTTATCCTCAATAGACGGACAATAGCGAGGACCTACTCCCTTTACAACTCCTGTAAACATAGGTGCCCGGTGTAAATTATTCTGGATAATTTCATGACTATGACCATTCGTATAAGTCAACCAACAAGGAACTTGATCCTTTACATAATCTTCATCACGCGATGTATAAGAAAAATGATTTGGAGCTTCATCTCCAGGTTGAATTTCCGTTTCGTCATAATTAATTGACGATGCCTTTACACGAGGTGGCGTGCCTGTTTTGAAACGTCCAATTTCTAATCCTAGCTGTTTGAGATTATCGGCCAAATTGATAGAAGCTAGACTATGATTAGGTCCTGACGAATACTTGAGGTCTCCAATGATAATTTCTCCGCGTAAAGCTGTCCCAGTAGTGACAATAACAGCCTTTGCGCCATATTCTTGGTGAGTCGCAGTCCTTACACCAACAACCTTACCATTCTCCACCAAAATCTCATCAATCATGGTTTGGCGAAGGGTTAAATTTTCTTGGTTTTCAACCGTTTTCCGCATTTCTTTTGAGTAAAGTTCTTTGTCTGCTTGAGCCCGAAGTGCACGAACCGCAGGACCTTTACCAGTATTGAGCATTTTCATTTGGATGTAGGTCTTGTCGATATTCTTCGCCATTTCTCCACCGAGGGCATCGACTTCACGCACGACAATCCCCTTAGCAGAACCACCAATAGAGGGATTACAAGGCATAAAAGCCAGCATTTCAATGTTAATAGTCGCAAGTAAGACCTTACAACCCATACGGCTAGCAGCTAGAGAGGCTTCTACTCCCGCATGCCCCGCACCGATTACAATGATATCGTATTCTTCTATAAAGTTATAATTCATTCTATTTCTCCTATTTCTCAAGATGGATGTGTCGTAATTTTCCGTCCCAGTCTGGTAGGGCTGATTTTAAAAAAGCCGGTTTCAGGTCAACAGTGTGTAAATCATCTAAAGCAATCCAACGGCAAGGTAATTGCTTTGTATCTTCCTGCATGACCAAAGGTGCATCTTCCAGTAAGTCCACCAAATAATGAAATTCAATGTTATGGTAGTGGATTCCAGCTTGTTCAAAGTGATTTTCAACCACGAAAGCTAACGGACCTGCTGTAGATGTGACACCAAGTTCCTCTTTGACTTCCCGAACTACAGCATCTTCTGTAGTTTCATTGACTTGAATAGCACCTCCGATTGTATAACAGCCGTCCTCATCTTCTATGACGAACAAGCGATTATCTTTTACAATCAAAGCAGTCGCCCTCACACCAAAAACAGTAGAACCTATTTTCGTTCGAAAATCCTGTCGCCTCATTTTACTTCCTTTCAAAATCACAAAAAAATAGTCAAAACTCTGAGAAGTGCAGGACAAAAAAGCCTGCAACATCCATGAGCTTTGACCATCATTTCTATTGCTTTTATTATTGTAGCAAATTGAGAAAATTTGTCAATTAAATATACTGACAAACTTTTCCATCCCGATAAGCATTGTCAATCAAGCCACCGCCTAGACACTCTTCACCGTCGTAAAAGACAACAGCTTGTCCTGGTGTAATGGCTCGTTGAGGTTCTGCGAAAATCACTTCTGCCTTGTCACCTTTAACGTGTACAGTCACCTTTGAGTCAGGCTGACGATAGCGGAACTTAGCTGTACACTCTAATGTAAACTCTTCTGGCATATCTCGTGTAAAGTGAACTTGACTAGCCTGTAAACTTGTTGACATCAATGCTTCATGATAGAAACCTTGACCGACATAAAGAATATTTTGACTGAGGTCTTTCCCAACTACAAACCATGGAGCATTGTCTCCACCTTGTTGACCACCAATTCCAAGTCCACCCCGTTGACCGATTGTGTAATACATCAAACCAGCATGTTCACCCATATCTCGTCCATCGATGGTCATCATTCGACCTGGTTGGGCAGGAAGGTAGTTCCCTAGAAATTCTTTGAAATTCTTTTCTCCGATAAAGCAAATCCCAGTTGAGTCTTTCTTTTTAGCTGTTGCTAATCCAGCTTCTTCAGCTAGACGACGAACCTCTGGCTTTTCCAAATGTCCCAATGGGAACATGGTTTTTTGAAGTTGTTCTTGTGACAGCTGGCTTAAGAAATAAGTTTGGTCCTTCCCGTTGTCAACGCCGCGTAACATATGAACAATGCCATCTTCATCACGCGCCACACGCGCATAGTGCCCTGTCGCTACATAATCTGCACCGAGTGTCATAGCATAATCTAAAAAGGCCTTAAATTTGATTTCCTTATTACACATGACATCCGGATTTGGTGTTCGACCAGCTCGGTATTCGGCAAGGAAATATTCAAAGACACGATCCCAGTATTCTTTCTCAAAGTTGACAGAATAGTAAGGAATGCCAATTTGGTCTGCAACCGCTGCTACATCTTTGTAATCTTCTGTAGCTGTACATACGCCATTTTCGTCTGTGTCGTCCCAGTTTTTCATGAAGATACCGATGACATCGTAACCCTGTTGCTTTAATAATAAAGCTGTTACAGATGAATCCACACCACCACTCATACCAACAACAACACGTGTTTTCGAGTTATCACTCATAGATTTCTCCCATCTTTTCGTTTCTCACGATTGAAGGTCGTGGTTTGCTTCAACGATTGAAGGTCGTTTTGAGCAGTTACCATTTTAACACGCTTTATATTAGAAAACAAGCATCTTACTATTCTTTTGTTGATCAGGATCGATGGGTTTACAGGCCTGTAAATATAAAAAGAGTCCTATTCAAGAACTCTTTTCATACGAATTTAATACCAGCCATTTGCCAACCAGAAATTTTTAGCTGCTGACCATGATCCATAACGGCTGACAACATATTGATTGGCCACTTTTTCTTGGTTTGCAGGTGATAAATCACCATTCAAATAAGTGATAGTCAATTGGTAACGGCCATAATATTGGCCATTTTGTGCTGTATAACTACCACTTGACTCTTTTTGGGCAATCCATTCCTTAGCAGCTGCATCCTCCGCACTCAAGCCATCTGAAGCAGAGACAGTAGTTGTTGCTTGTGTAGTATCAGTTTTACTAGCAGGAGCTTGCTCCGTGGTTTTCTGCGTTGTATTTGCATCTTCAATCTCAAGAACTTGACCAACTGAGATGAGATTCACGTTACTAATCTTATTTTTCTTAGCAATTGCATCAACCGTTGTGTTCTTCTCTTTAGCAATAGCTGATAAAGTATCACCTGATTTTACAGTATAAGAATCTGCATTCGCTACAATTGGAAGGAAAAGTCCTGCAAGTAAACTAAGTCCAATCATTCGTTTCATCATTTGTTTTTTATTCATTATTATGTACTCCTTTATTGGTATACCTCTATACTACACAAGAAATATTTCATATTTATTGAAATAATGTGTCAAATATTTCAGTCAGATGTTAGAAATACTAAAAATCCAGGATAATATAAATGCTTTAAGCCCCCTTTAAGATTTCTCAGATATTTCGGGAAAAATATAAGAAATCATCAGCCATATCTGATATAATGAAGTAAAGTGATCACAAAGGAGCAGAGCATGAACTCTTTAAAATTCCAATCAGTTTTTGATATTATTGGACCTGTAATGATCGGCCCATCCAGTAGTCACACTGCAGGTGCTGTTCGAATTGGTAAAATTGTTTCTTCTATCTTTGGAGAGGAGCCAAAAGAAGTTGAGTTCCAATTATTTAATTCCTTCGCCAAAACCTATCGTGGTCATGGAACAGATTTAGCCTTAGTAGCGGGCATCTTAGGAATGGACACAGATGATCCTAGAATCCCAGATAGTCTAAAAATTGCACATGAACGAGGCATTCGGATTGTTTGGTCTATTCAAAAAGAAAGCAATGCTCCTCACCCAAACACAACGACTATTACTGTTAAAAATGATCATAAAACGATTTCTGTCACCGGAATCTCAATTGGTGGTGGGAACATACAAGTTACTGAGTTAAATGGCTTTGCTATCTCGCTAAATATGAATACTCCAACCATTATCATTGTTCACCAGGACGTCCCTGGAATGATCGCCCATGTGACAGAAGCTCTTTCTCGCTATGATATTAACATTGCACAAATGAATGTGACGCGGGAAAAAGCTGGAGAAAAAGCGATTATGATTATAGAAGTTGACTCAAGGAGTTGTGAAGCAGCTATCGATGATATCCGTAAAATTCCTCATCTTCATAATGTCAACTTTTTCAAATAAGGAGTTCATATGTTTTATTCAATTGTAGACCTCGTAGAACAAGCAAGCACGCAATACGAAGGAAACGTCGCAGAGTTAATGATTGCAACTGAATTTGAACTAACCGGTCGTGAACGAGAAGAAGTCCTACGATTAATGACCCGTAATTTAGAAGTGATGATTGATTCTGTAAAGTTAGGGTTAAATGAAAACCACTCTCGTAGTGGGTTAACCGGTGGGGATGCCGCAAAATTAGATCGCTATATCAAATCAGGAAAAACGTTATCTGACTTGACCGTCCTAACCGCAGCGAAGAATGCTATTGCTGTCAACGAACACAATGCTAAGATGGGACTGGTCTGCGCAACACCCACTGCAGGATCTGCTGGCTGCCTCCCCGCAGTTCTCACTGCAGCAACTCAAAAATTAGGGTTAAACCGTCAGCAACAATTAGATTTTCTACTGACAGCTGGAGCTTTTGGTTTAGTGATCGCAAATAATGCTTCTATTTCAGGTGCAGAAGGTGGTTGTCAAGCAGAAGTTGGTTCTGCTTCAGCTATGAGTGCAGCAGCATTGACACTAGCTGCTGGGGGAACTCCTTATCAAGCGAGTCAAGCAGTCTGTTTTGTCATCAAAAACATGCTTGGGCTCATTTGTGATCCAGTAGCAGGACTCGTGGAAGTTCCATGTGTTAAACGGAACGCAATGGGAGCTAGCTATGCCTTCATTGCTGCTGATATGGCCTTAGCAGGTATTGAATCAAAAATACCTGTTGATGAAGTGATTGACGCCATGTACCAAGTTGGATCTAGTCTTCCGACTGCCTTTAGAGAAACAGCTGAAGGAGGATTGGCAGCAACACCAACCGGACGTAGATTACAAAAAGAGATATTTGGAGAATAACATGCAAGCCTTATTTTTTGATTTAGATGGAACATTAGTTGACAGTTCCAAGGGAATTACAGAGAGCTTTCAACATACATTCGATACTTTGAAGGTTCCTCAACCCGATCTCAAAACTATCCGTAGTTTTATGGGACCACCTTTGATTTCTAGTTTTGAAGCTACCCTTCCTGAAACTTTGGTAGATCAAGCAGTGATGATCTATCGCCAGTATTATCATGAAAAAGGTCAATACAAATCAACTCTGTTTCCTCAGATAGTAGAAGCTTTGAAAGCATTACAAGACGAAAACATTCCTCTTTATGTAACTACTTCAAAACATGAACCAGTTGCTTTACAGATGTGTCAAGATTTAGGTATCGATAAATACTTTAAAGGAATTTATGGATCAAATTCAGATCGTATCCACAAAGCCGATGTCATTCGATACGCCTTGTCAAGCAATGACCTTCCAAAAGAGGAGACAGTGATTATTGGAGACACAAAATTTGACCTCATTGGAGGTCAAACAGTTGGCATAAAAACCATGGCCGTCACTTGGGGATTTGGAGATCTTGAAGAGCTACTTCTTTACTCACCAGATTTTATTTGTCACTCTCCACTTGACATTCTTGAGACATTAAAAAAATAGGTTTACAAGTTGTAAACCTATTTTTTTAATAACCCCAAGCTGATAAACCTTGTGAGCTATATGCATTGTATGCAGCCTGGATTTGATCATCAACTGTTGCAGTTGAACCCCAATCTGGCATTGTTTGGAACAAACCACTGGCACCAGAAGCATTTGCTGCATTTACTTGACCATTTGATTCACGGGCAATAATTGCTTCCCAAGTAGAAGCAGGTACACCAGTCATTTCAGCCATACGAGCAGCTGCATAAGATCCTTGTTCTCCAGCAGTATTCCCATTTGATAGAACAATTCCACCATTTGTTGATTGTGCAGAAGTCACTGCAGCATTTGCTGCATAAGTTGTTTGTTTTTGAGCAGTTTGTGCAGTTGCTGTAGTTGCACTTTCAGCAGGTTTTGCTTGCTCTTGTGGAGCAACTTTATCAATCATAGATTTTGAACGCTCACCTAACTCAATAATTTGTCCTGCATAGATCAAATCTTCATTGGTCAGATTGTTAGATGCAATAATATTTTCTACTGAAGTGTTATTTTCTAGTGCAATTTTTGATAGAGTATCTCCAGACTTCACTTCGTAAGTTTCAGCATTCACTGTAGCAATACCAGAAATGAAAAGTGATGCTGCTGAAAGTAGGGAAGTGACTGTCCATTGGAACTTTTTACTGTTCATGAATTCTATTCTCCTTTCGAACATAATTCTATCATACACACAAAATGTTACAGTTTATTGTAGAATATATTACAAATGTTACAAGAATATGTGAATTTAATGTAAAAAGCGCTTTGTATAGCGCTTTTTCCTTATTTTTGAACCAATACAACTAGCTCTATCCATTTTTTAGATAAAAAACTATCAACATGAGGCACAGAATAACGAGCAATGCCAGGGTATCTTTTACTCCCCACTGCAGAGTCCGATAGCGTGTTCGTCCTTCACCGCCTTTGTACCCTCTCGCTTCCATCGCAATTGCTAATGCATCTGCGCGTTTAAAACTTGAGGCAAACAAAGGAATGAGAATCGGAATGAAGGAACGGATCCTTTTTAATAGATTTCCTTCACCAAAATCAACACCACGCGCCCTTTGCGCATTCATGATTCGATTCGTATCATCCACTAAAGTTGGAACAAAGCGCAAACTCATAGATAGCATTAACCCAATCTCATGTGCTGGAACTTTAATAATTTTTAGTGGTGTGAGGATCTTTTCAACAGCATCTGCTAAACTCAATGGTGTCGTCGTCACGGTTAAAATCGTCGAATAAAAAATGATTAAAATAAATCTACAAAATATGATGGCGGCTTGCATCAATCCTTGGTCGGTTAATTTAAAAAACCACCATTGATACAAAATAGTTCCTTGAGAGGTCGCAAATAATTGAAAAATGGTTGTAAAAGCAATGATAAAAATCATTGATTTTAAACCTTTAATATAAAAACTAACCGAAATCCTCGTTAGATACATTAAAACAAAAATAAAACCAAAGAGAAGAACATTTGTCTGGATATTATTTGCCCAAAACAGAAGAAATATGAATAAAAACATTGAGAGCAACTTCCCACGAGGATCTAGTTGGTGGATAATGGAGTTTCCAGGAATATACCTTCCTAAAATCATATTATTCATGAAGTAACAGCTCCTTTAGTTCCTCAATTTTGATTGGTAGTCTGTCCAGAGGAAGTCCTCTTCGTTTCAATTGAAGAGCAAAATTCGTAATTTGTGGGACTCCTAATTGAAGTTTTTGTAAATACTCAACCTGTTGAAACACTTCCCTTGGGGATCCGTTTAGGACAAGTTTTCCCGCTTCTAAAGCAAATACGGTATCAGCAAAATTTGCTACATCATCCATCGTATGAGTTACCAGAACTAGGGTCATCCCATTTTTATGTAATGTCTCAAACAGCGCCATCAATTCCTTTCTTCCAGCAGGATCTAGCCCTGCTGTTGGCTCGTCCAATACTAAAATCTCTGGTTCGATAGCTAAAATACCCGCGATCGCAACCCGTCTCATCTGTCCACCAGATAGTTCAAATGGACTTTTATCATAGATAGACTCTTCTAAACCAACGATCGCTAATTTTTCTTTGGCTATTTCCTCCGCTTTATCCTTAGGTACTCCAAAATTTTGTGGTCCAAAGGCTACATCAGCTAGAACGGTTTCTGCAAACAGCTGACTTTCTGGAAATTGAAAAACCAAACCGACTTTTTTTCTCAGGTACTTCATTTCTTTTGGCTCAGAATGATTATCTAAAACAAAATCTTCAAATTGAATCGTTCCTTTAGTCGGACGCAGTAAACCATTTAGTAATTGCAACAAAGTAGACTTGCCACTACCAGTATGCCCGATGATGGCTGTATAAGATCCATCTTTTATTTCCAAACTAATATCAGAAAGCGCCTGCCCTTCAAAAGGACTTCCCTCTTGATAAGTATAATAGACATTCTTTAAAGAGATTCCCATAGTTGGTCTAATAACTCACTTTCTGTTAGATAGTCCTGCTTTAGCGGAAAATGCGAGCTGAGAGATTCTTGGACCTGCTTACTAAAAGGCTTATCTAATCCAATCTCATTGAGGTCATTTCTTGAAAACAATTCCCGCGGCGTCATAGAAGACTCTAGTTTTCCCTTTTGAAACACGAGTGTTCGATCACTTAAGGCAATTTCGGTTAAATCATGGGTAATGGAGATAATTGTTAATTGAAATTTTTTTTGAAGTTCTCTCATTACCGCCATTAGATCCTCTCTACCTTCTGGATCTAACATACTAGTTGCTTCATCAAGGATAATAATAGTTGGTCTCAAGGCGATAATACCTGCTATAGCCACCCGTTGCTTTTGACCACCTGACAAACGAGATGGTTCGCGATCTTTAAACTCCAGCATACCAACTTGCTCAATAGCCTTCTCCACACGTTGAAGCATTTCTTCCCGTGGAATTCCTTGATTTTCTAAACCAAAGGCAACATCATCTTCTACTGTCGCACCAACAAATTGGTTGTCAGGGTTCTGAAATACAATCCCAATTTTACTACGGATATCCCATATGGTTTCACGAGTCAGTTGTTTTCCATCAACGTAAATCTCACCAGACTCAGCTTCCAAAAGGCCATCAATCAGGCGTACAACTGTAGATTTCCCACTACCATTGTGTCCAACAATCGAAAGCCACTCTCCTTGTTTCACGTGAAACGAAACCGTGTCAATTTGATACTCTTCTACTGTTTTATCGTATCGAAAGGATACATTTTTTAGCTCAATCATCTGTTTCATTTATTTAAATGTGTCTTTAAAGAGATAGCTACTTCCCTTAAAGTAGTCGTAACCAGAATAAATTGTGAAAATCAATGCAATATAAAGCAACACTTGCCCTGGAAGTGTCCAATGGCAAAGCAAAAAGATAATGGCAAACATTTGGCTAAAGGTTTTAATTTTTCCTGGCATGGCTGCAGCAAGAACTGTACCACCTGTCTCAACAAGTAGAAGACGCAAACCAGTAACAGCTAACTCACGACAAATGATAACGGCTGCAATCCAAGCAGGAACCATTTTTAATTCAATCATCATGATAAAGGCTGACATGACCAATAATTTATCTGCCATTGGATCGGCAAATTTACCAAAATTACTCACTACATTCCATTTACGTGCAAGAAAGCCATCTAAATAATCTGTAATACTAGCAATTGCAAAAATAACTGCCGCTACAATATGTCCTAAGTAAGAGTGACTTAAACTTAAAATAGCAATAAAAATAGGAATCATTACAACCCGAATTAATGTCAATGCATTAGGAATATTTTCTTTTTTCATACTTCCTCCAAAAAATAAACTATCTTTACATCTATTTTACAGATGCTGTAAACTCATAAAAATATACGATATAAATCACAAAGCCAAGGATGGCAAAACTCACTAGTAGATAATACAGGATTGGTAACCAGCTCGCTTTCTGTCTTAATTTTCTTGAATGAAGCTCTTCGTCATCTACAAGTATTTCTTCATCAAATAACAATTCTTTTCCTTCACGAAAAGCTGTCAATAGGATGGACTCATCTAATCCCAAAGCCCATGCTAACTTTTTAAGATAGATCTGAGCGTAAAAGGGACTCGGTAATAGATCAAACTCATCGTTTTCCAACGCTTCTATATAAGGAATTCCAATGGCTGTTTTATTTGACACATCCTGTAAACTTAAGTGTAAATTTACTCTTGACAGTCTTAACACTTGACCAATCGTTCTCTTCTTCATGTTTTCCCTTCTTGATACATTGTTTACTACTTTTGAAAAATCATATAGTCAACCATCTCAGCCTGGTCGATGAACTGACGCCCTAATTTGATGATATCTTGTAAACTAATACCTTGTAAAATCTTTGGAAGATCATAAGAAGTGCTACCGTCTGAAAAATATTCAAACTGAGTGGCACTATACTCAAGCGAATTTAAACCTTGTAAGAAATCACCAAACATTTCGCTTTTAATCGTATCCAAATGTTCCTGATTGACATCTGGATCCTTCTCAAATTGTTTGATTGCTGACCTAAATTGATGAGATAGGGACACCGGTTCTTGAGTATCCATTGTCAAAATAACGAAATGAAATAATTCCTCAACCTCGACTTCAAGTGTCAATGAGTTGTCAATCTTCCCAGCTTCATATAAACTTTGAAACCGTTGCGAAGTCCAACCAAACATCATCGAAAACAGTAATTTCAACATCAATTTATAACGAAATTTTTCCTCTTCCTTAATGATATCATTTCCTCGAATTCCAATTGCCAACTTAGGAGTAGCAACTTCCATTCTACAAGATTGATTCAATCTTACTTCATTTTTTTCTACAGGAAAACGTTCTAACTCCACAGATGGATGAAGAGGAACTAGATCATATTCCTTTACTACTTGCAATACTTCATCAACATCAAAGTTTCCGATCACTAATAAGTGCATTTGAGAGGGATGATAGAATAGATCAAAGTTTTCACGGAGATTATCTATTGTAATGTCAGAAATAGACTCCCTAGTTCCAGCAATATCATCTGCTAACGGTGTTCCAGGATATAAATTTTCTAAAGCACCAAAAAATAATCGATAGTCTGGACTATCTTGGTACATTCCAATTTCTTGTTGAATGATTTCTCTTTCCTTAGATACAGATTTTTCTGTAAAGGAAACCTTTGAAACCATCTCCAATAACAATTGAATATTTTCAGGGACCTTTGAAGTTGTTGAGAAAAGATAACTTGTCTTTGTAAAGCTTGTGAAGGCATTACTTTCCGATCCTAAATGAACGAATTTTTTTAAATAATCTTGACCATTTTCATCTTCAAATACTTTGTGTTCTAGGAAATGAGCAATTCCTGCAGGATATTGCCTTTCATCACCATTCACTAGAATTCGTGTATCCACTGAGCCAAACTTAGTTGTGATTATTCCATAGGTTTCATAATAATCTTCTTTGGGAATTAAATGAATAGTCAACCCATTTGACAAGCGTGTAAAGTAAACTTGCTCACCAACTGATTCATAATATTTTTCTTTAATTTTCAATCTTTACACTACTTTCCTTCCATAAAATAAACAGACTGTAAATTAATTGTTTTTGCCACTTCAATAATTTCTTCTCTACTAACCTTATCGATGGACTCTAACCACTCTTCTAAAGAAAGGACTTTCTTTCCTAGGATCGTTTTCAAATATTCCCTTTCAATCAAGGTATTTTGCCGATCCTGTGCTAATAAGGTCGTATTCACCAACATTTCTTTTGTCAATTGAAACTCTGACTCTGTAAACTTGCCTCGTTTTAAATCATTCAACTGTCTCATAATCAAGGTCATTACTTTGGTACGAGATTCCTTATCAATGCCTGCAAAAACTCTCATAAAGCCTGTAAAAATATCAAAATGGCTAGAGATGGTATAAGCAAGACCTTCTTTCTCACGAATTATTTGAAAAAGTCTCGAATGCGAGAAAGCTCCCAGCATCCCATTTAATACAACTAGGGGGATATGGAGAGATTCTCCATACTGGGTAGAAAAATGATAACCTAATTCTAAAATAGATTGTTGGTTTTGTTTTTGCTCTAACTTTTCTCTAACAACATTTGTAAAAGGTTGTTGATAGGTGACAGACAAATTGTTATCACGTGGCTTGAATTCAAACTGGTTCACTCGATCCACAATAGCGACCTCATTAAAATCGCCTATGAAAAAGAAGTCAATGTTATCTAATTGGAGCATCTGATGAAACTGTTCAAGAGAACTTTGAGCTGTCTCTTGTCTCGCTAAATCAACTTTCCCCAATCTTGACATCCCGATTGTTTCGTCTTCAAAAAATAGTTGATTCAATTGCCCATGTGCATAATAATAAGGCTCTTCAATTTCTGACTCCAAATCGGAAATCGTATTTTTCTTTTCAACGTCAAATGTATCACTGTCAAAGTGATCTTCTACTACCAAAGGTGAAAAGAAGATAGTTTCTATAATGTCCAAAACTTCATCAGTAAGAACATTTTTCTTGCTCAAAAAGTCATCGCGCACAAAGGAAATATTCAAATCAACATAATGAACACGTCCCCTCTTAGAGACTGAGGTTGACAATTCTACCCCGTATAGACTCGCTAATTTTTCACGGAATAATTGTGAAGTTGGATATTTTTGATTTGCAGTTTCCATCATACAGGCTACTAAAACACGCGCAGCCACGGTATTTTCATCTAATGGCGATGAAAAAAGGACCTTAATTTTATTGGTTTTAAATTTTTTTGATTGAAGAAAGTGAAGATTCACGCCCTTTACTAATTCCATTTTCATCCTCGTTCTACTCAATAGTAACTTTCATTATAACACGAAATCACACTAAAATCCTAATTCAAACTGTGAAAAAGCTCCTCAAATCACTCAACATTCTCTACCCTAGAAAAACTAAAAATATGGTATAATAACACGCAAAGAGGTGAACTATGAATTACAAATTATTTGATGACTTTATTACATTACAAGCAATCTTAAAAGAACTCGGTATTATACAGAGTGGTGGTGCAATCAAAGCTTTTCTTCAAGAAAAAGAAGTCTTTGTTAATGGTGAATTAGAACAACGGAGAGGCCGTAAACTTCGTGTCAATGATCAAATTGACATTCCTGAACTGAGCATGACTATCACCATTCTTGAACCTTCTCAAGAAGAAATAGAAGAACATCTTAAAGAGAAGGAAGAAAAGGAACGTGTTGCTAAACTTGTCAAGCAACTCAATCAACAACAAAAGAAACAACCGACAAAGACTAACAAAAAAGAAAAAGCAATTCGCTTTCCTGGTATCTCGTAATGTGGTTAAAACAGTTATCCATTCAACATTTTCGTAATTATCAAGAACTAGAAGTCGAGTTTCATCCTGGATTAAATATTTTCCTAGGTCAAAATGCTCAAGGAAAGACCAATATTCTCGAATCAATTTATTTTCTAGCTTTAACCAGAAGTCATCGAACACGAAATGATAGAGATCTCATCTATTTTGAATCCACCGATTTTAAAGTTTCTGGTCAATTGCAAAGAGAAACTGGTCCCCTTCCATTAGAAATTTCCTTGACACCAAAAGGTCGGATAACTAAGGTAAATCATTTGAAACAAGCCAAATTATCGAACTATATTGGCCATATGAATGTTGTCCTTTTCGCACCCGAAGATTTGCAACTGATCAAAGGATCACCTGCAGGGCGTCGAAAGTTTATTGACATTGAATTAGGTCAGATGAAACCTCTCTACTTATCTGACTTATCTCAATACAACCATGTACTGAAACAAAGAAATAGTTATCTAAAAAATTCGGAAAAAATTGATGCTACATTTTTGGAGGTCTTAGATTCACAACTAGCTAGTTTTGGAAGTCGCGTCATCCATCATCGGCTTGAGTTTATTAAAAAATTAGAAGCTAAAGCAAAAGAAAAACATACTCGACTTTCTGACAACAAAGAAGACCTATCAATTCAATATCAGTCAACTGTTTTTTCTGAAGAAGGAAATGATATAGAAGAGCAGTTTCTCTCTATGTTGGAAAAAAACCGTCAGAAGGATATTTTTAGGAAAACAACAAGCATTGGGCCTCACAGGGATGATTTGGCATTTTTTATCAATAATATGAATGCTACCTTTGGTAGTCAAGGCCAGCATCGAAGTGTTGTTCTCTCTCTAAAATTAGCAGAAATTGAATTAATGGAAGAAATCACAAGAGAAAAGCCGATTTTACTACTTGACGATGTCATGAGCGAACTTGACAATTATCGTCAACTTCAACTACTTGAAACCATCTCTAATAATATTCAAACATTTATTACAACGACCACTCTCGATCATTTAAAAGAACTACCTGAAGAGTTGAAAATTTTCACTGTTCAAGCCGGTCATATCAAAACAGCATCTTGACAATACTGTCAAGATGCTGTTATTTTTGTTTACAAATGTGTAAATTTATTGTGCCGAGTAGTTAGGAGCCTCGTTTGTAATTTGCACATCATGAGGATGGCTTTCTTTCAATCCGGCACCGCTCATTTCGACAAATTGTGCATGATCATGTAAATCTTGAATGGTTGCTGCACCAACATAACCCATACCTGAACGGATACCACCGATCATTTGGAAGACCATATCTGCTACAGAACCTTTATAAGCAACGCGTCCTTCAATTCCTTCAGGGACCAATTTATTGGCTTCATTGACAGATCCTTGGAAGTAACGGTCGCTAGAACCTTTCTTCATTGCTGCAATAGATCCCATACCACGGTATGTTTTAAATTTACGACCTTGGAAGATTTCTGTTTCACCTGGTGCTTCATCTGTACCTGCAAGCATTGAGCCAAGCATAACCGCGTTTCCACCAGCTGCTAGTGCTTTGACAATATCTCCTGAATACTTGATACCACCATCAGCAATGATCGTTTTTCCATATTCACGAGCTACAGCGGCTGCGTCATAAATAGCAGTCACTTGAGGAACACCAACCCCTGCAACAACACGAGTTGTACAGATTGATCCTGGACCAATTCCGACCTTAACTACGTCTACCCCTGCATCAAATAATGCACGAGCACCTTCAGCGGTTGCAATATTTCCTGCAATCAAGGTACGATCTGGGAAGTGGGCACGAATTTCTGCAATCTTACGAAGAACACCCGCAGAATGTCCATGAGCAGTATCGATGACAATTGCGTCTGCACCAGCTTCAAAAAGAGCTTCTGCACGTTCAAAAGTATCTGAAGTAACCCCTACGGCACCAGCTACAAGCAAACGACCAAATTCATCCTTAGCCGCATTTGGGAACTCAATAACTTTTTCAATATCTTTGATTGTAATCAAGCCAGAAAGACGACCATTTTCATCTACCAATGGTAATTTTTCAATACGGTGCTCTTGTAGAATGTGTTCAGCTGTTTCCAAATCAGTTCCAACCGGTGCAGTCACCAAATTTTCACTCGTCATATGATTTGAAATGGGTTGATTGTAATCAGAAATAAAACGCAAATCCCGGTTTGTAAGGATACCAACTAATTTACGATTTTCAAGTGTTTCAACAACAGGAACACCACTGATTCGGTATCGTCCCATCAACTCATCTGCTTCTGCAATTGTATGAGACGGAGTCAAATAGAACGGATCAATGATAACCCCATTTTCAGAACGTTTTACTTTGCGTACTTCATCTGCCTGTTGCTCAATTGACATGTTTTTATGGATCACACCAAGTCCACCCGCACGTGCCATAGCAATTGCCATTTGACTTTCAGTCACCGTATCCATAGCAGCAGTAATGATTGGGATATTCAAGCGTAAATTACTTGCTAATTGTGTACTTAAATCTGCATCATTAGGCAATACGTGACTTTCTGCTGGAATCAAAAGCACGTCATCGAATGTAAACCCTTTTTTCAAAAACTTTGTGTCCCAATTAGACATTAGCTGGATCCTCTTTTCTTTTTATTTGAGCAAGGCTCGAATTTTTATTGTTAATATCATACCATTCTATGGCAATTTGTCAATCATTTATTGGTAACTATCAATGAACGGTATAAAATGTTCGCTATTAATGAAGTCGTTTTATTTTTTAAAATAGGTAATTCCCATCGCAGATTTGACTTCATCCAATGTTTGAGCTGCTACATTTCGAGCACGTTCACTTCCTTTTTCAAGAATAGAGTAGACTTCACCCATATCCTTTGCAAATTCAAGGCGTCTTTCACGAATTGGTCTTAATTCACGATCTAAAATTTCTAAAAGATATCGTTTGGTCTTTACATCACCAAGTCCACCACGTTGATAATGTTCTTTCATTTCTGCAATTTCAGCTGCATCTTCTGGACGGCCAAATACATCCAGGTAATGAAACACCATATTGCCTTCGATTTTTCCTGGATCCTCTACTTTAATATGATCCGGATCGGTATACATACTCATCACTTTTTTCTTTAAAGTATCCGCATCATCAGCTAGGTAAATTCCATTATTCAATGATTTAGACATTTTAGCATTTCCATCTAAACCAGGTAAGCGCCCCGCTGCTTCATTTTCAGGATAAATTCCTTCCGGTTCCACCAAAGTATCTGTGTTGTATGCATGATTAAAGGAACGAACAATCTCACGAGTTTGCTCAATCATAGGCTTTTGATCATTTCCTACTGGAACAAAATTCGCTTTAAATGCTGTGATATCGGCTGCTTGTGAAATAGGGTATACCAAAAATCCTGTTGGAATACTCTCACCAAAACCTTTTTGAGAAATCTCGGTTTTTACAGTTGGATTCCTTTCAAGTCGCGCCAAAGATACTAGATTCATGTAATACATGGTCAATTCCGCTAATTCAGGAATCTGACTTTGAATGAAAATCGTAACTTTTTCAGGATCTAGTCCAGCTGCCAGATAATCCAAAGCAACATTACCAATAGATTCTACAATCGTTTTTGGATCTTTTGCATGGTCTGTCAAAGCTTGCTGGTCTGCTAGGAAAACAAACATATTATACTCATCTTTATTTTGCAACAAGACGCGATTTTTTAAAGAACCAACATAGTGGCCAATATGGAGTTTTCCTGTCGGTCTATCTCCTGTCAGAATGATGGGTTTTGTCATACTCTTCTCCTTAATCGTTATCCCTATCATTATAGCACTTTCTAGTTGAAAATGTTAGTCTATCCTCTATGTTTGTAAGGAATTAACACTTTACTAAACTGTCAATTTCGTTTACATCATTGTAAAAACAAATTGACAGTAAAAAAGTTGAATTTTCCCCTATTTTCTAGTAAAATGAAGACATTATAGAAAGAGGAGAAAATCATTGCTTACAGTATCAGACGTCTCACTACGTTTTAGTGATCGAAAATTGTTTGACGATGTCAATATCAACTTTACAGAAGGAAATACATACGGTCTCATCGGTGCCAACGGTGCTGGAAAGTCAACCTTTTTAAAAATTTTAGCTGGAGATATTGAACCAACAACTGGTCATATTTCTCTTGGCCCTGATGAACGTTTGTCTGTTTTGCGTCAAAATCACTTTGACTACGAAGACGAGCGGGTCATCGATGTTGTCATTATGGGAAATGAAAAGCTCTACAACATTATGAAAGAAAAAAATGCTATCTACATGAAAGAAGATTTCTCTGATGAAGATGGTGTCCGTGCAGCTGAACTTGAAGGTGAATTTGCCGAACTTGGTGGATGGGAAGCAGAAAGTGAAGCATCTCAATTGCTTCAAAATCTAAATATTTCAGAAGACCTTCATTATCAAACTATGAGCGAGTTAGCCAATGGGGATAAAGTGAAAGTTCTCTTAGCTAAAGCCCTTTTTGGTAAACCAGATGTCCTTCTTTTGGACGAGCCGACCAATGGATTGGATATTCAATCCATTACCTGGTTAGAAGATTTTCTGATTGATTTTGAAAATACGGTTATCGTTGTATCCCATGACCGCCACTTTTTGAATAAAGTCTGCACCCATATGGCGGATCTCGACTTTGGAAAAATCAAACTTTACGTCGGGAACTATGATTTCTGGAAAGAATCTTCTGAACTTGCAGCAAAATTACAAGCAGATAGAAATGCAAAAGCTGAAGAAAAAATTAAACAATTACAAGAGTTTGTCGCACGTTTCTCAGCCAACGCTTCAAAATCAAAACAAGCAACTTCGCGTAAAAAAATGCTTGACAAGATTGAACTTGAAGAAATTGTTCCATCTAGTCGGAAGTACCCATTCATCAACTTTAAGGCAGAACGAGAAATTGGTAACGATCTCTTGACAGTTGAAAATCTTTCTGTCAAGATTGATGGAGAAACCATCCTTGACAATATCAGCTTTATCTTACGTCCTGGTGACAAAACCGCCCTTATCGGACAGAACGATATTCAAACAACCGCTTTGATCCGTGCATTGATGGATGATATTGAATATGAAGGAACTGTCAAGTGGGGAGTTACAACTAGTCGATCATATCTACCAAAAGACAACAGTCGTGATTTTGCAGGTGGTGAAAGTATTCTCGATTGGCTTCGTCAATTTGCAAGTAAAGAAGAAGATGACAATACTTTCCTTCGTGGTTTCTTAGGACGTATGCTCTTTTCGGGTGACGAAGTTAACAAGTCTGTCAACGTCTTGTCAGGGGGAGAAAAAGTTCGTGTCATGTTGTCTAAATTGATGCTCCTCAAGTCAAATGTTCTTGTACTTGATGATCCAACCAATCACTTGGATTTGGAGTCTATCTCAAGTTTGAATGATGGATTGAAGAATTTTAAAGAATCGATTATCTTTGCTAGCCATGACCACGAATTCATTCAAACACTCGCCAACCATATTATCGTTCTTTCAAAAAACGGCGTAATCGATCGTATTGATGAAACCTATGATGAGTTTCTTGAAAATGAAGAAGTTCAAGCAAAAGTGAAAGAACTTTGGAGTCAATCATAAAAATAAAGAGCCCTGAAATCATTATTTCAGGCTCTTTCAGTAGAAATATATGAATAAAACAAAGCTAAAAACATCCCTTTTTATAGTATCTTCTTTCCTGATTCCAGCTATCATGATGTTCTTTATTTACCTCTCACAAGGAATCTACTGGAACAGTGATACATCCCCCTTATTAGGAGATGGTTATCATCAGTATGTCATTTTTGATACCACACTTCGAAATATTTTACATGGGACAGATAGCCTATTTTACAGTTTTCAAAGTGGATTAGGTATTAATTTCTATGCACTCAGTAGCTATTATCTAGGAAGTTTCTTTTCTCCTCTTGTCTACTTCTTTAATGCACAATCCATGCCGGATGCTGTTTACCTCATCACTCTTCTTAAATTTGGAGCTATTGGGTTAAGCACTTATATTAGTTTACATGGAATGTTTTCTAAAATTCCTAGATCCCTGGTTCTTACCCTTTCAACCTCATTTGCTCTTATGAGCTTTGCTATCAGCCAAATTGAAATCAAAACTTGGCTAGATGTTTTTATCCTAGCACCATTAATTCTCTATGGATTCAAAAAACTCATTTACAATGAGGGAGAGATTCTCTACTTTATCAGCTTAACCAGCTTGTTTATCCAAAATTATTATTTTGGGTTTATGATGTCTATTTTTCTTATTTTATGGTACTTGACACAACTGTCATGGGACATCAAAGGAATTGGAAAACGATTCTTTCATTTTGTGATTGTATCTCTTTTATCAGTTATAACAAGCCTTGTGATGTTATATCCAACCTTCTTAGATTTACGCACTCATGGAGAAAGTTTTTCAAAGGTTGACAGTATCTTTACAGAAAAAAGTTGGTATCTTGACGTATTTGCAAAAAATTTCATTGGAAGTTTTGACACTACTAAATATGGATCAATTCCAATGATCTACGTGGGATTATTTCCACTTCTTTTAGCGATTACCTTTTTCTTTGTAAAGTCGATCAAGTTTCACGTGAAACTTTCTTACTTTATACTCTTGACCATTCTTATTTTGAGTTTTCGTTTTCAATTATTAGATCTCCTTTGGCAAGGTATGCACGCGCCAAATATGTTTCTTCATCGATACTCTTGGATCTTTTCTTTGACGATTATTCTGATGGCAGGAGAAGTACTAAATCGAATAGAGGAGATCACTTGGATTCGTTTTAGTCTTGCTAATTTCCTCCTTATTCTAGGATTTGGAGCAACTGTCCTTTACAGCAGTCACTATAAATTTTTAGATGCAGTCAATTTCATTGTTACTTTTGAATTTTTAATTGCTTTCTATTTGGTCTGTTTAGGATTTATCCTAAAAAAGATACCGCCTAGACTTTTCTATCTTTCGATCCTGTTTTTCTCCATTTTTGAATTATCGGTGAATAGTTATTATCAAATGGAAGGAATAGCGAATGAATGGGTATTTGCTTCTCGATCATCCTACGAACGAGACTTAAAAGCCATCCAATCCTTAATAAGAGAGAAGACAGACTCTAATTATCGGACTGAGATTCTACAGCCGCAAACGGGCAATGATAGCATGAAGTATGGTTATAATGGAATTTCTCAATTTTCATCTGTACGAAATACGGATGCTAGCTCGACATTGGACAAACTTGGATTTAAATCTGAAGGAACCAACCTCAATCTTCGATACCAAAACAATTCTATTTTAATGGATAGTCTATTTGGTGTTCGCTATAATTTAAGCCAACAACCTGTTCAAAAATTTGGATTTAAAGAGATTGCAATCAAAAATGGAGTCTCACTTTCAGAAAACGAATATGCCTTACCAATCGCCTTTCTGTCAGCAAAACCTTATAAAAATACTTCCTTTACGAATTTGACACTGGATAATCAGACACGATTCATCCATCAAATCACGGATGAAAAATATAAATTTTATAAGAAATTAAATATTCTCTCGCCTACTTCACAAAATACTACATCTTCGTTGCAAACTGCAAAAATTGAAGAAGATAGTCATCTTTCCTACGCAAGTATTCAATATGAAGTAACGGTTCCTGCCCATAGCCAACTATATGTCAATGTTCCAAATTTACAATTTTCAAACGATGATCGAAAAGATATTGAAATCAGCTACAATGGACAGACCCAACGCTATACCATTGATAATGCCTTTCCATTCTTTTCGATTGGCCATTTTGACACAGAGGAAACAGTTACTATTCGTATGAGTTTTCCAGAAAATTCGACAGTCTCTTTTGATACACCAGAATTTTTTGCTCTGGATCTTGACCAATACACACAAGCTATCGCTAGCATTCGTCAGCAAGAAGTTGCTATTCACAAAAAGAAAAACAAATTGGTAGCAGCCTATAACGCAAATAGAGACACTACCCTTATTTTTACACTCCCTTATGATAAAGGCTGGTCAGCTAAACAAAATGGAAAACCTATCAAAATTCATCGCATCCAGAAAGGATTAATGGGAGTTCGTGTTTCAAAAGGATCCGGAACAGTCACCTTAACATTTGTTCCCCAAGGCTTCATTGAAGGACTCATTGCCTTTTTCGTTGGAATCATTCTCTTTTTCCTCTACGAATGGAGACAAATAAAAAGACGAAAAAGTTAAGGAATCTAACCATCGGTTCACTTATAAATAAAAGGCTAGGATAGTCATTATCCTAGCCTTTTTCAAAACAAAAAAACACCCAAATGGGTGCTATACTAGCTCCGCCAGTAGGACTCGAACCTACGACATCATGATTAACAGTCATGCGCTACTACCAACTGAGCTATGGCGGAATGAGATATAGTCCGTACGGGATTCGAACCCGTGTTACCGCCGTGAAAAGGCGGTGTCTTAACCCCTTGACCAACGGACCATATATTCATTAACAGAACATATCCCATTATATCAAAATTTAACTAATTGTCAAGCACTAAATTCTAAATTTTGCTCTTCAATTAATTTTTTGGCACGTTTGATATTGCTTCTTGAGATTGGACAAGAATAGCCTTCTTTCAACAGTAGCTGTTTCTTTTTCTTATCCATTCCAATGATCATACTTCTATTCACGATAAAAGATTGATGGGGACTGAAATATCTCTCCTCCACATCTTTCTCCAAGACATCTGATAAACTTCCCGCAATTTCTTTTTGAAAATTTTTCCCAACTAAGTTTAATTTATAAGCCGAACCAACAGTTTCAATATAAAGAATATCCTTAAATGGAATTTTTATCTTTTTATCCTTAAAGTCATACTCAAAATAATCTGTCAAATCATCATTTCCAATTTGAATAGTCGTTAGGTACTCAATACACTCCTTAATTTTTAATCTAAATAAATCTTCATTCAAATTTTTATCAATAAAATCTAAGGCAGATACTTTATAACGATAGGTAATCGAAGCGAATTCTGATTTTGTAGTAATAAAAACAATAATGGCATAAGGATTTGCTTCTCGTATTTTTTGAGCAATTTCCAGCCCACAATACTCATTGTCTTGGATATGAATATCTAGAAAATATAATTGGTGGATATCCGAATGCTGGATATAATTTTCAAATTCCGAAATTTTACCGGTAGAAATCACTTCAAGTTTAATTTCTAATTCCTTAGCAATTTCTGCAATATGTTTTTCTACCCGTATCTGTTGAGAGAGCTCATCTTCTAATAAAAAAATCTTCATTCTTGTTCGTATCCTCCAATCTTCAAAACTTGTAAAAAACGATTTCCTTGCAATTCCGTTTCTAAAAACATCGTTCCATAATTTGCTAAGATTTTTCTCACATTATTTAATCCTAGTCCTCTATTTTCTCCTTTTGTCGAATAGCCTTCTTCATATATTTTTCTAATATCAAAAGTGATTTCATTTGTTGTATTATGAATCACTAAGTAAACAATTTTTGAAATAGAGAAAATAGCAATATGAACTTTCTTTTCTTCTGCTTCTTTTGAAGCTTCCAAAGCGTTTGTCACTAGAATCCCAACGATTCTCACGATATCTAATAAATCAACTGGTAGTTGCTCGATTGGTTCACTCGTTTCAAAGGTCATTTCTACCCCAGCATCTCTTGCATCCAACCAGCCTCGAATCAAAATACTTCGTAAAGCAGAATCTTTGATATTGACCAAGTTGAATCCTGATAATGCTTCTGTATTGATCTCTTTATAACCTTTTTCCAATACTTCTCTATGGATTCTCTGTATTTCTGGAATATTTTCTTCCTCAATGGCTAACGACATAGAAATAACTAAATTTCCCAAATCATGACGAAATCCCCTGACAATAGAATAGAGACTTTGAATTTCAGCCATATACCGACTCATTTGTTGCTCAGAAAATTCTTTATACTCCAGTTCTAAATTTTTACGATACTGATCTCGCTCGATTTTCATATGGAATAAGCTGACTACAAAAGAGAAAAAACAAATCGTTGCCAACATACTCCCAAAATTTTTATATTGCGCTTGTTCACTAATCCATAAAGCAAAATTAATCACTACAAATATAGCAAAATAGACACAGATGAGTCTCTTTAAATATTTTTCAAATTCTTTCTCATAAAAAGGAGTGAAATCAAATTCAAATAGGTCAATTAACTTCAAAATGATTCCTAAAGAAATCAAACGAATGCACATATTGTAGACAATCGAGTAAGCTGCTACAACAGCATCCCCCAATACTGAAGAGACAATTATCGTCAGAAAAGTTGCTGTTCCTTCAACCGCTAAATAAGTAAAAAAAGAATAAAAAATGGCGCACAAGCGATTCGTCCGATTGGCATAATGATAATAAGGATATAAATAAATCGGCCATAAGAGCATATTTAAATCAGAGAGTCGAATATTTGAAAATAAAGTCACATCTAAAAATACTAAGAGACTTTCAAAAAGAAGAACAAAGGTGCTCAGCAGAAAGATAAATGCAAATTGATGTTCCTGATAGATTTTTTCGTCCACTAATGCAAACGTCAGAACAATGATCCCTCCCAAGAGAAAAGACAAGATTAATGACTGAATCACACAAACTCTCCCACTTTGTTTTTTCTATTTTATTATACTCTAGTATTATTATAAAAAAATAAAATTTTATATACAAAAAATTATAATATAAAATAGCCTAAAATTAAAGGGAATAGGTAAAATTGTAATGTTTTTGTTACATGAATGAAAACTATTTTACACAATTTATATAATCTACACTTTGCACTATATAGGGATTGTTAGTTCTTTTTTTAAATATTCCTAATAAATCATTTCATTACTATTTGTCTATAGTGAAGTATACAAAAATTAATAGATAATGAAAATTTATACATTTTTATATAAAAGAAAAGATGCAGCAAAAGCTGCATCTCTCATTTGATCCCAGCAGGATTCGAACCTGCGACCGTTCGCTTAGAAGGCGAATGCTCTATCCAGCTGAGCTATGAGACCGAACTTACTTCATTTTAGCAGAAAAAGGAAGGAGCGTCAAGGTTATTTATGGTAAGGACTCCCCTGTTGAATCATGAAAGCACGATAGATTTGTTCCACCAACACTAATTTCATCAACTGATGAGGAAGAGTTAATTGACCAAAGCTCATTAATAGATTTCCTCTTTTTTTCACTTCAGGAGACAGACCAAGACTGCCTCCAATAACAAAAGTAAGGTTTGAATAACCAGATGTCATAATCTGGTCAATCGTTTGACTAAATTTCTCTGAAGGAAATTGTTTTCCTTCGATGGCTAATACAATCACATATTCCTTATCTGAAATCTTAGAGAGAATTCGTTCCCCCTCTTTTTCAAGGATTTGTTGATTTTCGAGTTGACTGGCACGATCTGGAGTTTTTTCATCAACTAACTCAACCTGTTCTACTTTTGCAAATCGACCAAGCCTTTTAATATACTCCGCGATCCCATCTTTTAAGTATTTTTCTTTTAATTTTCCAACGGTTATCAATTTAATTTTCATTCCCTTATTGTAGCATAATTCTTCAATTCCACAAATAATCCACAGCTATAGAAAGGAAATCTATTCTATAAAGTCCTTTTTAAAGCCATTTCTCAACTAAATTCTACAACTTATCCACAATTTGTGGATAACTTTAGTTATTTAAGATATAATTAAGAAAGTTTTTCTATACTTTAGACAATTTGATATCCTTAGGAGGAAAATATGAAATCTTCATCTAATTTACTAAAAAAACTTGGAAACATAACCCTCATTTTCGTTGTAGGTTTTCTAGGTGGGATTCTTGGAACCTTTTTAACCTTACAAACCTCTCATTCTTCTACTTCAAATACTGAAAGTAAGCAAGTCCACTCAACCACTGTTAAAACAGCTTATAAAAATACAACCTCAACTAGTGAGGCCGTAGATAAGGTGAAAAATGCTGTAGTTTCTGTGATTACTTATTCTGATTCTTCGAATCAAGGGTTATTTGAAAAAGAAGAAAACTCTGACTCACAAATTTCTAGTGAAGGTTCTGGGGTCATTTATAAAAAAGAAGGAAAATATGCCTACCTTGTTACCAACACCCATGTAATCAATGGTGCTAAAAAAGTAGATATTCTTTTAGCAGATGGCAATAAAGTCCCCGGAGAAGTAGTTGGGTCAGATGTCTATTCTGATATTGCAGTCGTTCGCATTAGTGCGGATAAAGCAAAGGCAGTAGCTGAATTCGGAGATTCAAACCAATTAACAGTCGGTGAGACTGCAATTGCAATTGGTAGCCCTCTTGGAACTGATTATGCGAATTCTGTTACTCAAGGGATCATTTCTAGCCAAGGTCGCAATGTGAATTTGAAAGCTGATAATGGACAAAATATCTCTACACGCGCCTTACAAACAGACGCAGCCATCAACCCAGGGAACTCTGGAGGGCCATTAATCAATATTCAAGGACAAGTCATTGGGATTACCTCAAGTAAAATTTCAAATAATGGACAAACTTCAGTAGAAGGAATGGGATTTGCTATTCCTGCAAATGATGTTGTCAATATTATCAAACAGCTAGAAGAAAAAGGAAAAGTAGTTCGACCAGCTCTTGGAATCCAAATGATGGATTTATCCAACCTTTCAACTTCTGATTTAAGCCAATTAAAACTTCCTGAAAAAATCTCTGGAGGAGTACTGGTTCGTTCAACACTTGAAAATATGCCTGCTTCAGATAAATTGCAACGTTATGATGTCATCACAAAGATCGATGATACAGATATCGAGTCAACTGCAGATTTACAATCAGCCCTCTATTCTCACCAAATCAATGATACGATCAAGGTCACATTCTATCGTGATGGAAAACAACAAACAACTTCTATCAAGTTGACAAAATCAACTGAGGATCTGAGCGATTAACTTTCACTTTCTTGACATACTTGTAAACACACCTTTACGAATTTGTAAAGGTGTGTTATTCTATTCATAAGATGGAAAAATTAGAAAAAATAGCGGTAAAGGACATTCGAACCAATCCTTTCCAACCAAGAAAAGTATTTGATCAAGAAAAATTAGAAGAACTGGCTCAGTCAATCAAAGAAAATGGCTTAATTCAACCAATTATTGTCAGAAAATCTCCAATAATTGGTTTTGAATTGCTTGCAGGTGAAAGACGTTTTAGAGCTTCAAAAATTGCTGGATTAGAGCTTGTTCCTGCGATTATTAAAGAGTTAACAGATCAAGAAATGATGCGACAAGCCATTATTGAAAATCTTCAACGAGAAGATCTCAATCCAATTGAAGAAGCTATCTCCTACCAGAAGCTCGTTGATCATGGCTATAAGCACGACCAAATCGCTCAATTTATGGGGAAATCTAGACCCTATATCAGCAATATGCTTCGCTTGTTACATCTAGCTCCTTCTGTTCAAGAAGCAGTCATTCAAAATGATATTTCTTCGGCTCACGCGCGTGTTCTTGTTCCTCTTGATGAAGAAGAGCAGCGCTTTTGGTTGGAGCGAATCAAACAGGATCATTTAAATGTTCGAACATTAGAAAACAAGATCAGTTCAAGAAGAAAACAGAAAAATAAAAAAGCAAAAGAGAGCTTCCTACTAGAAGAGGAACAACGATTGAAAAAAATATTAGGAACAGATGTGACGATACACTCCTCTTCTCAAAATAAAGGAACTATCCAAATTTCTTTTTCCAGTCTTGATGAATACCAACGAATTATCAACAGCCTCAAATAAGGCTGTTATTTTTATTTTTTGTATTGACAAGCTTTTCCACTATAAAAATCTTTTGTAAGTAGCAGAAAAATAAGGATATTCTCTAGTTATCCCCACTTTGTGGATAACTTTTAAAAACAATGTGAATTTAAATCCACAACTTGTGGAAAAGTTTAAAACTATAATTTAATTTCATGAAATTTAGCCTGTGGAAAACTATTTTTGTTTGTGGTAGAATAGGAGTACGTATGATTTGATACAATTCAAGAAAAGGAGGGAAGTCTGATA